>DASYEQ010000018.1:0-53957 GCA_036498945.1 Burkholderiales bacterium
CTTGCATGGGGGCTCCCGTCAGAGTGAAGGACTGTTGACTGTTACCCAAGATACGCACATCGCTCAACCAAGTGTGGTTGAATTTTTCAGGCGATTTTCAGAGGGAAATGCTGAATAAATAGGCAACGGAAATGCGCATCCTCCGGCCTCCTGCCCCAATGCCGCAGGCCGCCCGTAGGTTCATCTCTTACCACTGTGGCCCGGTATCCTTTTACGTCTTTTCGGCAGTCTCTTCGTTTTTAAGGATTACTCCATGACACGAGCATCAACCGTTTGATTTTAATCAGTAAATTTTACATATCCATAAAAGATTTCATATCTTTCACTGTTAAATCGCGACACCGCGATGTAACATCACGCCACTTGCCGCCGTTATTGCCGCGCGGTACGCGAAGCAAGCAACAGGAAAGGATGTGCTTTATGGACCAGAGAAATGTGAACACTGCCCGCCTGACGCGTTTCACCGAGCTCTACCAGGCCGTGCTGGGCAAGGCGCTGGATGTCGAGGAATTCTTTTGCAACGACGTCTACGCACTCAGCGCCATCCACCGCGCCGCCAACACCCGCGACGCCGAATTGCGCAATCTCGCCGCCCACCTGGAGATCGAGCACCAGGCCCACGTCGAGCCGGTCACGGTGAAGAATGCCGACCCGCTGGGCAAGACCTGGAAACTGGGCGTGCTGCCGGCGGGCGCCGGCATGGCCCCTTCACGCTGAGACGGCTGCACAGCCCGGCCACCCGCACCGGGTGGATCAGCGAGGCAGCATTTCCGCGGCCGCCCGGCTAGTCGTCGATGCCCTTGCCTTCCAGTATTCGCGGCATGCATTTCGCCACCCGCGCAGCGCGGGTGGCGGATTGCTTGGCGCCGGCGAAGTGCAGCAGATAGGCCTTGCGGCGGCCGGGCGTGAGCGCCTCGAAGGCAGCGCGCAGCGCCGGGAGTTTGTCGAGCCGCTCCTGGAATTCCCCGGGGACGGGATATTCGGCGACTGTCTTCATCGCCACTTTCGCCCCCGACTTTTCCACCGCAATGGCTTCCGCAATGTAGCCTTTGAGGGCAGCTTTCAGCCTGGTGATCTGCTGCAGGCTGGAAAAGCGGAGCTGGCGGCCGGCTTGCGAGTTCTCGGTGGGCTGGACCAGGATGCCCTTGGGGTCCTTCATCAGGGCGCCCTTGAACAGGATGAAGGCGCAGTATTCCTTGAGGGGCGCGAGCACGAGCACGTTGCCGCCCTCGATGGTGTAGCAGGGCTTGCCCCATTTGAAGTCTTCGGCGAGCGGGCTGGCGAGGAGGATGGCGCGCAGGGCCTGCATTTCCCCGCGCCAGCTTTTGGCGCGGGCGAGGAAGGCGTCAACCTTGGGGTTGGCTTTGGGATCCTTGACGGTCATGGGAGGAGCGCGGTCCGTTTTGTTGCCGGCATGCCCGGCCTGGAACCCATGTTACCAACAGACACATTCCGATTCTGGAAAATGCCTTAGAATAGCTCCCGCAGGACAAAAAAAAGGGACCAGAATCGTATTTAGCCGGGGAGTGAGGGATTCCGGATAAATGGTCGATCCTGGCCCAGCGACGAAGTCACCCAAAAAAGAGCAACCGTCTATCGAACCTGTAAGGGGGCCTTCCGGCCCCCTTTTTCATTTCATGCGCTTTGCGTGCCGCCACCGGCGGCTTCACCTTCCTGGTGTTGCATGCGCGAGACTGCGCGGTCGCGGCGGGCGATATGCTTGCCGCGCAGCCAGAAGAACAGTTGCAGGACGATCAAGGCAGTGCTGGCGGCGACGAAGCAGGCGCTGATCGGCCGCTGGACAAATACCGTCAGGCTGCCGCGCGAGAGCAGCACGGCGCGGCGGAAGTTTTCTTCCACCAGCGGCCCGAGCACGTAGCCCAGCAGGATCGGCGCCACCGAGAAGCGCAGGGCAACCAGCACCGCACCGAGCAGGCCGAACACCAGGGTCTCGCCGACTTCGAAGATCGAGTTGTTGGTGCTGTACACGCCCACTGCGATGAAGAACAGCGCGGAGGGGAACATGAAGCGATACGGCACCTGCAAGAGCTTCACCCAGATGCCGATCAGCGGCACGTTGAGCAGCATCAGGATCAGGTTGCCGATCCAGAAGCTGGCGATCAGGCCCCAGAAGATGTCGGCGTGTTCGGAGATCAGCTGCGGGCCGGGCTGGATGCCCTGGATCAGCAGGGCGCCCAGCAAGAGGGCCATCACGGCGTCGCCGGGGATGCCCAGGCTCATGGTGGGGATGAAGTCCACCTGGGTCTTGGAGTGCGAGGCGGCCTCGGGGGCGGCAACGCCGGCAAGCTCACCATGGCCGAAACGCTCGGGGTGCTTGGAGATTTTCTTCTCGAAGGCGTAGGCGATGAAGGTGGTGATCGTGGGGCCGGTGCCGGGCATGCCGCCGAAGGCGGTGCCGACCAGGGTGCCGCGCACCATCGGCCAGAAGGCTTCCTTGATCTCGGCCATGCTGGGGCGCATGTCTCTCAGGCCCAGTTTCATGCCGCTGCCGATGATGTGCATGCGGTTGACGTTGCACAGGAAGTCGGCCACGCCGAACAAGCCGAGCGCCAATGCCACCAACTGCACCTGGTCGGACAGTTCGGCGAAGCCGAAGTTGAAGCGCTGGGTGCCGGTGTTGACGTCGGTACCGACCACGCCGATGAGCAGGCCCAGCGCGGTCATGGCAATACCCTTGACGGGCGAGCCCTTGGACATGGTGCCGCCGGCGACGAGGCCGAGAAGCATGATGGAGAACAATTCAGCCGGGCCGAACTTGAAGGCGATCTCCACCAGCAAGGGCGAGGCAAAGATCATCACCAGAATACCGACGGAGGCGGCGAAGAAGGAGGACATCATGGTGATGCCGAGCGCCGTTCCTCCTTTTCCTTTCAACGTCATTGGATAGCCGTCAAGACAGGTCACCGCGTGCGGCGGGTGGCAGGGCAGGTTCAGCAGGATGGCGCCGATGGCACCGCCGTACTGCGAGCCGTAGAAAATGCCGGCCAGCATCAGGATGGCGGGCACGGCCTTCAGGGTGTAGGTCAGCGGCAACAGCATGGAAATCGCGGAAAGCGCGCCCATGCCGGGCAGCACGCCGATCAGGTTGCCGATCAGCACGCCGAAGAAGGACCACATCAGGTTGTGCGGCTCGAGGGCGACGTGGAAGCCTTGGAGCAGGTCGTGCAGTGTTTGTGCGAGCACTTTGAATTACCCCCAGGTAAACAGCGGGAACTGCAGCTGCAGGCCCAAGACGAAAACCAGCCAGGCGACCAGGCACATCGCCGCGGAGAGCAGAAACGCGCCCTTGACGGTATTCTGCTTGTCGCCCATGGCGGAAATGAAGACGATGGCGAAGGTGGCGGGAATCAGGCCGCCCCAGTGGCCGATGACGAGGAAGGCGACGATGGAAAGGACGATGCAGATCCAGCCGCGCCATTCGGGGGCCAGGTATTCGTCGTCGATTTCTTTGTGGCTGCGCGCGCCGATGGCGATCAGCACGCCCATCGCCGCGATGATGCTGCCCACCGCCACGGGGAAGTAGCCCGGCCCCATGTGGCGCAAGTCGCCAATGTGGTAGCCAAATCCCATATAGACGGCGGATAAGCCGATGAAAATCAAGAGTGCGCCACCGTAATAATCCCGGTGGAAGCGATTCATGAAACCCCGCGGACGCGGGCTTCCGGTTTCCATTTAATTTGTCTCCTGGAGGTCGGCACGGTAATGGGATGCGTTCAGCGCCCAGGCCGCGAATAGCCCGTTCTCACGCGCCTGCCTTGTCGGCGCATCCACATAAAGGCCGATGCTAACGAGTTAGGGCGGACTCAAGTGTGTCAAGTTGTGAAAATTTGCCCGCTACGCGGGGCCCGCATCCACCCCTTGAGGAGATTGTGAAAATCAGGTGTACGACCATGTCATTTCCTTTAAGACATTTGCCGCAAAGTCACGCGTGCGCACGCCAATGACAGCGCAAACGTGGGACTCTCTTAAGGGAGTGCTGTAAGGGCTAACCCGATACGCTGCTGATGAACGTGGCGGGTGCCGCAAACCAGATCGCGGACAAATCAGGGATTTACTTGCCCGCCGCACATAACGCGCAAGTTTCGGCGGTGAAGATTTAGTACGCGCTGCGCATCGATTTGTTCTCACGCCGGCGCCCGCTTTTTCCTATCGGGCGCATTAGGGCGGCTGCGGGATGAAGCGCAGGCTGAATTGCTGCGCAGCAGCGGAGAATGGCATCCGCACCGGCCCAATCTATATGGAGGCAGGTGCGGCAATGAAGGTAGCGGCGCCGCCCTTTCAAAAAGGGGGCGCAGGTGGCCAGGAGCCGCCGTCCTCGCGCGGGGACGGGGGAGCACGGCTTTTTTAGTGCAGGAAGCGGCCGTCGCGGCCGACGATGGCCAGTTCGACGAAGCGGCGGCCGACGTGGTCCGGGCCGAAGCTGACGACGTCGCCGCCGAGGTCGAAGTCATGCATGTTTTCCAGCACCGCGACCAGCTTCTCGCGCGTGGGCGCGGGGCCGGCGCGCTTGAGCGCCTCGACCAGGACGCGCGCGGAGATGTAGCCTTCCATGCCGGAATAGCCGCCGTCGGCGAGGTTGTTCTTCTTGATCAGGGCCTGGTAATCGCGCGAGATGGCGTAGGTCTTGTCGGAAGGCGACGGGACGATCTGCGAAACGATCAGGCCGTAGGCCTTGTCGCCGACTTCCTTGTAGATCGCCTCGGTGACGGTGATCGACCAGGTGAAGGTCTGCGGGTGCGAGGGCAGCTTGACGTATTCCTTGTAGAACTTCACGGCGGGGCCGGCGACGGTGGTCATGATGACGGCCTGCGGGTCGGCCTTCACCAGCTGGTCGATGGCGGCCTTCTCTCCACCGGGCTTGAAGCCGATGGCGACGGCTTCGCTCAGGCCCTTGGCTTTCAGCGCGGCCTCGGCCAGCGCCTTGCCTTCGCGCCCGGGATTGTCGTCGCTGTAGACGACGGCGATATGGTCCACCCCGGTGGTCTTCAGCTGCTCGGCCATCTTGGCGAATTCGCCGCTGTAGCCGGACTTCAGGTGGAACACCCATTTGTTGGGCTTGCGCAGGCTCTCGGCGCCGGAGGAGGTGCCGACCAGCGGCACCTGGGCGTCGGTGATGACGGGCATCACGGCCGCGGTCATCGGGCCCACCACCTGGGAGAAGATGGCGAAGACGTGGTCTTCGTTGATCAGCTTCTTGGTGTTTTCGATGGCGCGCTTGGGGTCGAAGCCGTCGTCCAGGTTGATGAACTTGATCTGCCGGCCATTGACGCCGCCGGCCAGGTTGACGGCGTCGATGTACGCGGTCATGGCCTCGGTGGCGGGCTTCATGCGCGGGGCGATCGGGCCGGTCATGCCGGCGCTGCGGCCGATCAGGATGGCGTCCTTGGTGATGCCCTCTTCGGCCTGGGCCGTGACAGCGGCAAATGCGGTGAATGAAACGAGTGACAACAATAGTGCCCGCGAGGGCTTGGGGGTGCGCATCATCTCTCCTTGACGTAGCGCCGCGGCGTTGAGCCGTCGTTCTGGATGCTCCGGCAGGTGGACGCACGCGAACGCGCCGCCTCCAGAAATGTGGACATACCCTTATAGAATCGCCGCGTCCGGACATTTTGTCCAGACAGGTTTGCCTATGCTCCTCATAAGGGAAAATGCTAATGGCATGGACAATCAAGTCATCAGGAGGACATGTCCGTAAAACTCATATAACCCATGGCCGGACGGCCACCTGAGGTCTTGGGGAAAGCTTCGGCAGGCGGTGGCGTGCGCCGGCCGGCCCGGTATCATTGATGCGGCCGCCCTGCCTGCGCGGCCCGTCCTTTCCTTCCAGGAGACCCGCCCATGCTGAAGACCCTCGTTCCCTCGACCATCGCGCCGCCCAACGGCCTGTATAGCCACGGCGTGGTGGTGCCGCCGAATGCGCGCTGGGTGTTCACCGCCGGCCAGGTGGGCGTGAAGTCGGACGGCACCCTGCTCGAGGGTTTCGCCGCGCAGCATGAGCAGGCCTGGCACAACGCGCTGGCGGTGCTGGCCGCCGGCGGCATGGGCCCGGGGGACATCGTGCGCATCAACGTCTATTCGACCGACCCAAGCGGCCTGGCGGTGGCGCGCGAGCAGCGCAAGCAGTTCCTCAAGCCCGGGCACGTGCCGGCCTCGACCTGGGTGATCGTCAAGGAACTCGCCAACCCGGCCTGGCTGGTGGAAGTGGAGATGGTGGCGGCGAAGGCCTAGCGCCGCCCGCCCCTCATTTCCTGGTCAGCACCAGCGGCGTGAACCACGCCGGCCGCACCGGAATGACAAAGCGCGTGCCGGGCGCGGCGGCGGCGAATGCGCGCGCCTGCGCCATGAAGGCGTCGTGGCCGTCGGCGTGCCAGCGCGGCCAGTCGAGCGGCACGCCGACGCACAGGGTGAGCGCGATGGCCATGCGCGCCAGCGCCGCCTCGATGCCGCGCCGGCGCGCCACGATGGCGAACATGCCGCCCCACCAGGCCAGCAGCAGGAAAAAGTAGTAGCGCCCGCCGGCCGGGGGATGCGCGGCCATCAGGGGCCACTGCAACAGGCCCGGCGCCGGATCGACCACCGGCCGGTAGAGGGCGGCGGCGAACATCAGCACGGCAAAGACCATGAACTGGCGCAACAGCGGCGGTGCCGCGCGCCAGCCGAGCGCGTAGCCGCCGATGGCGGCCAGCCCCAGCGCAATGCCCGGCAGGCTGGCGTCGCGCCAGGGTGAGGAGAGCGCGACCACATGGCCGACCAGGCGGGCGCCGAGTTCCGCCTGCATTGCAATCACGGCGAGGATGCGCAGCAGGGTCTGGCCGTCGGCGCCTACCGCCTGCACCGCCGGCCGCTGGGCCAGGTTGAACAGCAAAAAGACCGCCTGCACGGCGGCCGCGCCCGACAGCAGCAGCAGGCGCCACATGCGCGCGCGATCGCGCCGGTCTTCACGGCGCTGCCACTGCCGGGCTGCCAGCGGCACCAGGGCGATGAAAAACGGGCCGCTCAAGCCGCCCAGGAACAGCACGGCGGCATCGAAGCAGCGGCCGCCGGCGCGCACCGGCGGCGCGCTTGCCAGTACCAGGAAGGCCAGCGGCGCGAGTATCCATTGCGTGTTGGTGAGCACGCCGAACACCTCTTCGGTGGCCGGCGCCAGCACCAGCAGCAAGGCGAACAGGATGCGCACGCCGCGCTGCGGCCAGGCGTCGCCCAAGCGCGGCGACAGCAGGAACAACAGCAGTGCGGCGTAGAGGGCATAGGCGTAGAGACTGAAAGCCAGCGGCGCCCAGGCCAGCGGCAGCGGCTGCGCGGCCACCGCGGCGACGCGCTGCACGGTGTTGAGATAGCCGGCCTGCGGCAGCGCAAGCGAGGCCAGGCCCTGGGTGTAGGCCTGCGCGTACCAGACGCCGTCCTCGGCGTAGAACTCGGGCCGCAGCAGGTTTTGCGCATCGCGCGCGGCCAGCAGCGCAAGCAGTCCCAGCGCCACGCGCCATGGGGCAATGCTGCCGATGCGCGCGATCAGCCGGTTCACCGGCGGAACAGGGCCGAGTCGATCAGGCCCAGGCGGTGGGCGCGCCAGGCGCAGGCAGTCTTCAGCACCCCCAGCCCGTAGACCACGGCGCGCGCGAAGCCGATCGAGGAGGCCTCGGGAAAATAGCGCGTCGGGCAGGAGATTTCGCCGACGTGATAGCCGCGGTCGAGCGCCATCACGAGCATCTGGTTGTCGAACAGGAAATCGTCGGAGCAGCGTTCCAGCGGCAGGTCGGCGAGCAGTGCGCGGGTCCAGGCGCGGTAGCCGCTGTGGTATTCGGAGAGCTTGGCGCCGATCAGCCAGTTTTCCACCAGGGTGAGCACGCGGTTGGCCACGTATTTGTACAGCGGCATGCCGCCTTCCAGCGCGCCCTTGCCGAGGATGCGCGAGGCGAGCACGGCCTGGTAGTGGCCGCTGGCCAGCATGGCGGCCAGCGCCGGGATCAGGCGCGGGGAATATTGGTAGTCCGGATGCAGCATGATGATGATGTCGGCGCCGCGCGCCAGCGCCAGGCGATAGCAGGTCTTCTGGTTGCCGCCATAGCCCAGGTTGGCCGGATGGCGCTCGACACACAGGCCGAGGCGCGCGGCGATGTCGGCGGTTTCGTCGGCGCTGGCATCGTCGACCAGCACGATGTCGTCCACCACGTCGCGCGGGATCTGGCCGACGGTCTGCTCCAGGGTGCGGGCGGCGTTGTAAGCCGGCAGGATGACGCAGACGCGTTGTTGGCCGATCATGTGCGCTTGTTGTGATGGCCGCCGCGGGCCGTGCCCGCACTGTATGCAATTGCGGCGGCCGCCGCAAGCGGCGGCGCCTTCAGGCCAGGTGCACGGCCAGCCAGACCGTCGGCGGGGAGGCCTGGGTGCTGACGATGCGGTGGCGCCGGCGCGGGGCGATTTCGAGATGGTCGCCTGGCCCGAGCCGGCGCGGCGCCGCCTCGCCTTCGAACTCCACCACGGCGGCGCCTTGCAGCAGGAGCACCCATTCGGTGTGCTCCTGGTCGTACCAGAAGCCGGGCGCGCTGGCCTGGCCGGTGGAGACGATGCGCTCGATCTTCACCCCGGGCCGGGTCAGCAGGTCGGTGAAGTGTTCCTCGGCGCCGGCGGGCGGCAGGGGATGGTAAAGATTGGCCATCAGGGGCGCGGCTCGATCACCACCTCGGCGCGGATCGAGTTGGCGATGTAGCACTCTTCGTGCGACCAGTGGTGCAGGGCCGCGACCTGCGCGGGGCTGGGCTGATTCTCGCCGCTGAACACCAGGCGCGGGCGCAGGACGATGCGGCTGATGTACGCCTTCCCCGCGGCGTTCTTGCTCATGGCGGCGACGGGTTCATCCGCATAGCTGTCGAGCACCCAGCCGTCGCGTGCGCAGGCGCCGACGAAAAACAGCATGTGGCAACTGGCGAGCGCGGCGACCAGGGCTTCTTCGGGATCGACGCCGCGCGGGTCGGAGTACGGCAGCGGCACCGAATGCGGCGAACTGGAGGCGGCCACCACGGCGCCGCCGTCGAAGGTCCAGGTGTGGGCGCGGCTATAGCGCTTGTCGGTGAACCTGGCGTCGCCGCGCTGCCAGGCGATACTGGCGGTGAAGGTGGCGGACATGGCGGCTTCCCCTGCGTTTTGCCTCTGGTGAAGTCGCCATTCTACGGCCTACATCGCCAGGCACAGCAGCACCAGGCCGGAGAGCAGCAGGGCGATGCCGGCCAGTTCGCGCCCCTTCAGGCGTTCGCGGAACACGCCGTGCGAAATGAAGTGGGCAAAGACGATTTCGATCATCCCCAGGGCGCGCACGTCGGCGACGTTATGCATGGCGAAGGCCGTCAGCCAGCAGGCGGAGGCCAGCGCGCCGGCAAAACCGGTGGCCAGCGACAGCTTCCAGGTGCGCGCCACCGCCAGCAACGATTGCGGCTGGCGCCAGGCCAGCCAGGCGCCGAGCGCGACCGATTGCATGCTCTGCGCCCACACTAGGCCGAAGGCGCCCGCCATCAGGGGCGACAGCGGCGCACCGGCGTTCAGGTGCAGCGAACCGGCGCGATAGCCGACGGTGGAGGCGGCGAACAAGGTGCCGGAAGCCAGGCCCAGGAGCACGCCGGCGATCTGCGCGCGGCGCTCTTCGGGAGAACCGCCGGCAGCCTTGGGCGTGACCGAGAGCAGGAAAATGCCCACCGAGGCAATCAGGATGCCGGTGAGCGAGGTGCCGGTGACGCGCTCGGAAATCAGCACGGCGGAAAGCACGACAATCTGCAGTACCTCGGTCTTGGAGTACGCCACGGCGACGACGAACGCTTTCTTGCCCATCGCCGCCAGGAGCAATGCGGTGGCGAACAGCTGGCCGAAGGCGCCGATGGCCACCCAGCCGAGGAATGTCCAGGAGACCGGCGGCAACGCCATGCCGAGCACGCGGGTGACAAACAACAGCCACAGCACGGCGAACGGCAGGCCGAAGGCGAAGCGCACGAAAGTCGCGGGCAACAGGCCGGCGGCGCCGGAGATGTGGCGCTGCGCGGCATTGCGCAGGGTCTGCGAGAACGCGGCGGCCAGCGTAATCGGGATCCACAGCCAGACGGCGATGCTCATGCGGCGGCCCGGATCGAAGGTTTGTCCTGCTTGTGGTGATGCATGGGGCTCCCTGGTGGCGGCGCGGTTGACGCGCGCGCCCTAGCCGTGCATCGTAACGCCCGGGCGAGCCCGGCACCATCCCTGTTTGGGGAAGCCTGGCTACGCATTTTGCAGAGGGAGCATCAAGGAGAAGCATGCGCCTGTCGCTGGAAAGCCTGCGCCTGTTCGTGGCGATCGTCGAAACCCAGAGCATCACCGCCGGCGCGGCGCGCGTGCATACGGCGCTGGCGGCGGCAAGCCGGCGCATCCGCGAGCTGGAAGAAAGCCTGGCTTGCGAACTGTTCCACCGCCGCGCCCGCGGTGTCGAACTGACAGCCGCGGGCCTGGCGCTCCTGCCGCACGCGCGCACGGTGCTGGAGGACGCCAGCAAGCTCAAAAGCGAGATGAACCAGTTCGCGCGCGGGGTGGCGGGCGACGTGCGCCTGCACGTCAACACTTCATCGCTGACGCAGTTCCTGCCGGAAGACCTGACTTCCTTCGGCGCGCGCTTTCCCGGCATCAAGATCGATTTGCGCGAGTCCGTCAGCGGCGCCATCGTCAAGGCCTTGCGCGACGACGAGGCCGACATCGGCATTTTCGCCGCCGGCACGCCCGCCGGCGGCCTGGACGTGCGCATCTACCGGCGCGACAAGCTGATCGTGATCGTGCCGCGCGGGCATGCGCTGGCGCGCCGGCGCGCGGTAAAGCTCGAAGCCCTGGCGGAATACGACATGGTGAGCCTCACCTCCGACACCTCGCTGTTCGGGCAGATCGCCGAAGCCTGCGAGGTTCGCGGCATCACCCTGCGGCATCGGGTGCAGGTGAGGAGCCTCGACGCCATCTGCCGGCTGGTCGAAGCGGGGCTGGGCATCGCCATCCTGCCGGGGTCGGCGGTGAGCCAGCATACGCCGGCGATGCAACTGAAGGCGATCGCACTGGACGAACCCTGGGCGGTGCGCGAGCTGATGATCGCGGTGCGCGACAAGCGCGGCCTGTCCGCAACCGTCCTGCAACTCTACGAGCACCTGACCGCGGCCGAAGCCTAGCGACAAAACGGCGGGCACCGCGGGTTTGCGCGACAATAAAGGCGGCCGCAATCGCGGTTGATGAAACCAGAAGCAGACAAAACGGCGCGCGATCCGCGCCGGGCAGATGAAAGCCCACGATCATGCATTCCCTCACCGAAAGCCGCGCCGCCGGCGCCGCCACCCCGCCCCTGATCGAACAAACCATCGGCGACTTTTTCGACGCCATGGTCGAGCGGGTACCGCGGCGCGAGGCGCTGATCAGCCGCCACGAAGGCAGGCGCTACACCTACCGCGAGTTGCAGGCCGCCGCCAACCAGCTGGCGAGCGCGCTGATGGAAAGCGGCCTCAAGGCCGGCGACCGTGTCGGCATCTGGTCGCACAACAACGTGGCCTGGGTGCTGATGCAACTCGCCACCGCCAAGGCCGGCATCATCCTGGTCAACATCAACCCGGCCTACCGTACGGTGGAAGTGGAGTACGCGCTGAACAAGGTGGGCTGCAAGGCGCTGGTGACCATGCCGAAGTTCAAGACCAGCGATTACCTCGGCATGTTGCGCGAACTGGCGCCGGAGATTGCCGCCTCGCAACCCGGCGCCCTGGTAGCCAAGCGCCTGCCGCAGTTGCGCACGGTGGTGTGGATCGATGCCGAAGGCGCGGGCGCGGAAGAGCCGGGCATGCTGCGCTTCTCCAGCCTGATGCGGCGTGGCCGCGCCGACGACCCGAAGGTGGCGGCGGCGCAGGGCTCGCTCTCGGCCGAGGAGCCGATCAACATCCAGTTCACCAGCGGCACCACCGGCTTTCCCAAGGGGGCGACGCTGACCCATCGCAATATTCTCAACAACGGCTATTTCATCGGCGAGTGCATGCGCCTCACCGAAGCGGACCGCCTGTGCATCCCGGTGCCGCTGTACCACTGCTTCGGCATGGTGCTGGGCAACCTTGCCTGCTTCACCCACGGCTCGGCGATCGTCTACCCGAACGATGCGTTTGACGCGCTCAGCGTGCTTGCGACGGTGCAGGCGGAAAAATGCACCGGGCTGCACGGCGTGCCGACCATGTTCATCGCCGAGCTCGATCATCCGCGCTTCAAGGAATTCGACCTGTCGTCGCTGCGCACCGGCATCATGGCGGGCTCGCCCTGCCCTACCGAAGTGATGAAGCGGGTGGTGAACGAGATGCATATGGCGGAGGTGACGATTGCCTACGGCATGACCGAGACCAGCCCGGTGAATTGCCAGAGTTCCACCGATACGCCGCTGGAGCGCCGCGTCTCCACTGTCGGTACGGTGCAGCCGCACCTGGAGGTGAAGATCGTCAGCCCCGAGAGCGGCGCGACGGTGACGCCTGGCACACCGGGCGAGCTGTGCACGCGCGGCTATTCGGTGATGCACGGCTACTGGGACGACGAGGAAAAGACCGACGAAGCCATCGACGCCGAGGGCTGGATGCACACCGGCGACCTCGCCACCATGGACGCCGAGGGCTATGTGAACATCGTCGGGCGCATCAAGGACATGGTGATTCGCGGCGGCGAGAATATCTATCCGCGCGAGATCGAGGAGTTTTTGTACCGCCATCCGAAGGTGCAGGACGTGCAGGTGGTGGGCGTGCCGGACCGCAAGTACGGCGAGGAGTTGTGCGCCTGGATCATCGCCAAGCCGGGGCAGGAAGTCAGCGCCGATGAGGTGAAGGCGTTTTGCCAGGGCAAGATCGCGCACTACAAGGTGCCGCGCTACATCGAGTTCGTCGCCAGCTTCCCGATGACCGTGACCGGCAAGATCCAGAAATTCAAAATCCGCGAACAAATGCAGCAAAAGCTCGGGCTGACGGCGGATAAAACGGCGTAAGACGTTGTTTATCAATGACTATTTTGTAGGACAAGCACGGATAGCCAGCCCTGCCTGCAAACCCTAAACTAGCCTCAATTTCCGCAAACCCTCGATGGGAGTTGAACATGTCCAAACTACTGAAAACCCTGCTGATCGCGGCGCCCCTGGCGATCACCGGTTCGGCCTTCGCGCAAAACGCCTATGACGCGTCGCATGATTACGCCACCCCGCCCCCGGCTTACGAGCCCCCGCCCCCGCCGCGCTATGAGCCCGCGCCGCAGCCGGGTGTAAAGCAGGACATCAAGAACGGCGCGCACGACGTCAAGCGCGGCGCCAAGACCGCCAAGTCCGACATCAAGAGCGGCTCCAAGGAAGCCTGGCATGGCGTGAAGCGCGGCACCAAGCATGCGTGGCAAGCCACCAAGGACGGCGCGCACGAAGCGAAGGACGGCATCAAGCACGCCTTCAAGGGCGACGAATCGGCCTCCAACGACTAAGCAGTTGCCGCCGGGCAATCGCGGCTGTCTGCCGCGATACCCTGGCGCGTTGCACCCAGCCCGCCCTCGTGGCGGGCTTTTTTTGTCTTCGCTCCGCCGGCTTGCGCCGGCTTTTGTTTTATGAAATACTTAAGCTAATGCTTAACTATTCAGCCACTCCCCGCAAGGCCGCCGACGGCGCCCTGCTCGACCAGGTATTCCAGGCGCTGGCCGACCCGGCGCGGCGCGGCATGGTGGAGCGCCTGAGCCGCGGCCCGGCCACCGTGAGCGAGCTGGCGCAACCCCTCGCGATGAGTCTGCCGGCGGTGATGCAGCATTTGCAGGTGCTGGAGCAAAGCGGCCTGGTGCGCTCGGAAAAGACCGGGCGCGTGCGCACCTGCCACGTCGAAAAAGCGGCGCTGCGCGCGGTCGGGCAATGGGTGGCGCGCCGGCGCACCAGTTGGGAGCAGAAGCTGGACCACCTGGAGACCTTTCTCGCCGATGAGGGCGAGGACGAAAACGAAGATGCGCCACCCGCGCGCAAACGCAGGAGCAAGCCATGAGTGAACCCAGCAGCCACCACGCCACCTTCACCATCGAGCGCCGCTACCCCGCCGGCATCGAGCGGGTATTCCGCGCCTGGTCCGACCCCGCGCGCAAGGCGCGCTGGTTTTCCTGCCACGACGAGTGGCAGGCCAGCGGCTATACATTGGACTTTCGCGTCGGCGGGCGCGAGCACCTCACCACCACCCCGCCGGGCGGCCAGCCGCATCGCTATGACGCCATCTACCAGGACATCGTGCCGCAGGCGCGCATCATCTACGCCTACGACATGCACCTGGGCGACAAGCGCATTTCGGTGTCCCTGGCCACCGTCGAATTCAAGCCGGAAGGCAAGCACACCGTGCTGGTGTTCACCGAGCAGGCGGTGTTTCTCGACGGCTACGACGATGAAGGGGCGCGCGAGCGCCGCGCCGGCACCGAGATCGGGCTGCAAAACCTGGATGAATCGCTGAAGCAAGGAGACTGACCATGGCCCTCACTTTCTACACCCATCCGTTCGCCTCCTATTGCCAGAAGGCGGTGACCGCGCTGTATGAAAACGGCACGCCTTTCACGCCGCGCCTGCTCGACCAGGCGGAGCCGGAGAACTTCAGGGAATTCGCCAGATTGTGGCCGCTGCAAAAATTTCCCTTGCTGGTCGACGACGGCCGCCCGGTGGCGGAGGCGACCATCATCATCGAGCATCTCGACCTGCATCACCCCGGCGCACGGCGCATGATCCCGGCCGACCCGAAGGCCGCGCTGGAAGTGCGCTTCATCGACCGTTTTTTCGACAACTACGTGCAGACGCCGATGCAGGCCATCGTCGCCGACGCCATGCGCCCGGCAGGCGAGCGCGATGCCCAGGGCGCGGCCAAGGCGCGCGCCATGCTCGACACGGCGTACGCCTGGCTGGAGCAGCACATGCAAAAGCGCGAATGGGCGGCGGGCGCAGGCAAGGGCGACTTCGGCCTGGCCGACTGCGCGGCGGCGCCGGCACTGTTCTATGCCGACTGGAGCCATCGCATCGGGCAGGATTTTCCGCAGGTACTGGCCTACCGCGCGCGGCTGAACGCGCGGCCGTCGTTCGCCCGTGCCATCGAGGAGGCGCGGCCGTTCCGCCATTACTTCCCGCTGGGCGCGCCGGAGCGCGATTAAAAGTAATTTAGAAAACGCCGCACCAGCGCCCGACGCAGCGTGAGCCGTCGCATGCTTCATTCCGGAATCGGGGGATTGCAAAGGGGCAGCGCCCCCTTTATTAACACCCTTTAATTCTGCGGCGGCGGGCGGTAGAACCAGAGCATGGAAAACAGCGCCGCCAGCACCAGAAACAGCGCCGCCACGCCGGACATCAGCGAGCTCACCTCGGTATCGCGCTTTTCCAGCGCGAACTTGGTATTGAGCTTCTGGTAGACCTTTTGCAGGTCTTCCGCGCTGCCGGCGTGGAAATATTCCGCGCCGGTGATCGAGGCCACGCCCTTCAGGGTTTCTTCGTCGAGGCGGGCGAAAAAGGAATAGCCCTCGAAGCCGGGAATCTCGCCGCCGTTAAGCGTGCCGAAGCCCACGGTGTAGACGCGCACGCCGCGGTCGGCGGCGATCTTGGCGATGTCCAGCGGGTCCGGGCCGGTGGTGCGCCGGCCGTCCGACAGCAGCACGATGGCGCCGCCCTGGTATGAGCCCGGCGGCACCGGGACGAAATTCTTTTCCGTCTGCTTGGCGCGGCGCTTGGCGTCGAGCGACTTGCTGTCTTCACTGTTGCGAAAGGAAAAGGCGCTGTCGAACACCTGCGATTCGACGTCGATGCCGGCTTCGGGCAGCAATTGCGCCAGGGCGACGAGCAGCCCGGCGCCGGTGGCGGTGCCGCGCTGCAGATCGAACCGGTCCACCGCGGCGATCAGGTCTTCGCGCGAATCGGTGGGCGTCTGCACCACGGCGGCGGAGCCGGCGAAAGACACGATGCCGGTGCGGATATTGCGCGGCATCTTGTTGATGAAATCCTTCACCGCGACTTGCGCGGCGTTGATGCGCGTGGGCGCAACGTCGCCGGCAAGCATGCTGCGCGAAACATCCATCGCCAGGATCAGGGTCATTGTTTCAGACGGCAGGATGATCGTGGTTGCCGGGCGCGCCAGGGCGAGCAAGGCGGCGGTCATCGACAGCAGGAACAGGCCGAAAGGTACGTGGCGCCGCCACGCCGGGCGCTTGCCCAGCGCGTCGCGCACCAGGATGAGGCTGGCGTAGCGGATCGCCGCTTTTTTCTTGCGCCACAGGGCGTAGGCATAAGCGCCGGCCAGCAGGGGGATGAACAGCAACATCCACAGCATTTCCGGCCACAAAAAGCGCATGAAATTCTCCTGGCGGGATCAGCAATTGCTGATTCCTGCGGATGCACGAATCCGCGCATTCACTTTATCACGATCCCTTTGATACGCAGCAAAGCGAATTGCGGTTTGCGCACTTCCGAAACAGCGGCGATGCGTGTTACCGTTGCGTCATGGCGGTACGGGTTTGCCGTCAGCGTTGTATTCATTCGAAACCTTCGGGTGAAAAAAGTGCCAGAACCTTGTCGGATGGGTGATCGATGAAAAGGGCGGCGTTATACAGCAGCGCGAAGGACGCGCGCAAGCCTGCAACCGGCGGGCTGGATGAGCAGGCCGCGGACGCCGGCGAGGCGCCCGCGCGCACCTGGCGCACGCGCCTGCGCGACTTCGCGCGGCGCCGCCGCTACCCCTTGCTGGGCATCGGCGCGGTGGCGCTGGCCTGCGCGCCGGTGCTGGTGTACTGGGCCCTGCAAACTCCGCCGCAGGTATTGACCCAGGACGATATCGACGACGCCGTCGTCCACACCATGGAAACCAAAAGCCTGCCCTCGCGCAGCGCGCGCGCTGCCGACTTGGTGCGCGAATCGGTGGTGCGGGTGCGCGGCATGCTGGACGATGATGACGAAGACGCCGACACCGATGCCAAGGCCGGCGGCGACAAGAACGCCAAGGGCGCCGCGCCCAAGGACAAGAGCGCGGGCAAGGGCAAAGGCGCGGACCGCGACACCGCGCGCGGCCCCGGCAGGAATAGGCAAGACGAGACCGGCGCCGACACCTACCCGCCTTCCGGCGGCAAACCGGACCGGGCAGGCAAGGCGGACGACAAATCGGTGGCGCGCGGCGATGCGGGCAAAGGCAAGCCGGGCAAGGGTGAGGCCGGCAAGGGCGGCGCGGGCAAGCCGCACGAGGGCCTGCACGAAGGCAACATGAGCATCGGCAGCGGCGTGGTGATCGTCGACAAGGGCGTGATCCTGACCAACAACCATGTGGTGGCCGGAGCGAAAAAGCTCTACGTCACCTTTTTCGACGGCATGGAGTCGGAAGCCGAGCTGGTCGCCGTGTTTCCGGAGAACGACCTGGCGGTGCTGCGCGCCAAGCGCATTCCGGACGACCTGCCGGCGGCTACCCTGGGCTCGTCGGCGCGCCTGAAGCCGGGTGACGAGGTGGTGGCGGTGGGCTTTCCGTTCGACATCGGGCCGTCGGTGTCTTCCGGCGTGGTCTCGGGCCTGAACCGTGAATTCCGCTCGCCCAAGGGCGACCGCGTGTTGTCGCACCTGATCCAGTTCGACGCCGCCGCCAACTCGGGCAATTCGGGCGGGCCGCTGGTGACCATGGATGGCGAGGTGGTGGGCATCGTCACCGCGATTCTCAATCCGCATGGCGCGGGCACCTTCATCGGCATCGGGTTCGCGGTCACCATCGAAGGCGCGGGGGCGGCGGTCGGCATCCCGCCATTCTGATTTTGCGTATTTGTACTCGGCAGTAGCGCTTCACCGGTTTCGCGGCACCCATAAGCGGCATCATTCCCCTACCGTCACTGTCAGGATCACCCATGAGCTCAAACCCTGCGCCTTCCGGCGGCAGCGAAGTCGCCTCCCTGATGCAAAACGTGCTGTACGAGGTCAAGCGCGTGGTGGTGGGGCAGGACCATTTTCTCGAGCGCGTGCTGGTGGCCATCCTGGCGCAGGGGCACCTGCTGGTGGAAGGGGTGCCGGGGCTGGCGAAGACGCTCACGGTGAAGACCCTGGCGCGGGCGCTGCGGGGGGATTTCAAGCGCATCCAGTTCACCCCCGACCTGCTGCCGGCCGATGTAGTGGGCACGCGCATGTACAACCAGAAGACCGGCGAGTTTTCCACCCAGTTGGGGCCGGTGTTCACCAACCTGCTGCTGGCGGACGAAATCAACCGCGCGCCGGCCAAGGTGCAAAGCGCGCTGCTGGAAGTGATGCAGGAGCACCAGGTGACGATTGCGGGCGAAACCCACAAGGTGCCGGAGCCGTTTCTCGTGATGGCGACGCAGAACCCGATCGAGACCGAGGGCACCTACCCGTTGCCGGAAGCGCAGGTGGACCGCTTCATGATGAAGATCCTGGTCGGCTACCCGACGGAGGACGAGGAATTCGTCATCGCCGAGCGCGTGACCGGGCCGGCGGTGGCGGTGGCCGCGGTGGCCAGCCCCGAGCAACTGATGGAGATCCAGCGCGAGTGCCGCGCGGTGTACGTCGACCCCAACCTGATCCAGTACGCGGTGCGCCTGGTGGCGGCGACGCGCACGCCGGAGAAATACGGGCTGAAGGATTTCGCGCAGTACATCAGCTTCGGCGCCAGCCCGCGCGCCACCATCAACCTGATCGAAGGCGCGCGCGCCCTGGCCTTTTTGCGCGGGCGCCATTACGCGCTGCCGGAAGATGTCACCGACCTGGTGCCGGATGTGCTGCGCCACCGGCTGGTGCTCTCTTATGCAGCGCTGTCCGACGGGCAGACGCCGGATGCGCTGGTGCGCCGCATCCTGCAGGCCGTTACCGCGCCGGAAAAACCGCTGAATACCCATGTTCAAGTTCCTGCGCCTAACGCGCGGTAAGGACGCGGCGCCGGCCGCGGCGCCCGAGGAACCCGCGCGCCAGCGCGGCGCCGAGGCCTTGCTCAAGCGCCTGGAGTGGACGGTGATCCGCCGCCTGGACGGCGTATTGCAGGGCGACTACCGCACGCTGTTGCGCGGCTTCGGCCTGGATCTCGCCGACCTGCGCGAATACCAGACGCATGACGACGTGCGCTACATCGACTGGAATGTCACCGCGCGGGTGCAGGTGCCACATGTGCGCGAATTCCAGGAGGACCGCGAAGTCACGGCGTGGTTTGTCATGGATCTCTCCGGCTCGGTGGATTTCGGCTCTTCCAAGATGCGCAAGCGGGAGCTGGCGGCCGAACTGGCCGGCGTGCTTTCGCGGGTGCTGACGCGCCACGGCAACCGGGTTGGCGCGCTGTTGCATGGCGGCGCCGATGCGCAGGGGCAGACGCGCGAGGAAGTGATCCCGGTGCGCGGCGGGCGCACCCAGGTGCTGCGCCTGATCGACCGCATCGAGGCAATGCAGGCGTCCCCGCCCAAGGGGCCGCCCAGCGGGCGCACCACCGATCTCGGCGCGCTGCTGCAACGTGCGCAGCAGTTGATCCGCCGCCGCTCGGTGGTGTTCGTGGTGTCGGACTTCATCAGCACGCCGGGCTGGGAGCAGGCACTTTCGCTTTTGGCGCGGCGCCACGAGGTGGTGGCGGTGCGCCTGTATGACCCGCTGGAGGTGGCGCTGCCGCCGCTGGGCCTGGTGGTGTTGCAGGACGCGGAAACCGGCGAGCAGTTGTTCGTCGATACGCAGGATGCGGGCTTTCGCAAGCGCTTCGCCGAGCAGGCGCAGGCGCGCGAGGAGAATTTGCGCGACGCCCTGGCGCGTGCCGGCGTCGATTGCCTGGAACTGGCGACCGATGCGGAGATGCATGCGGCGCTGTTGCGCTTCATCGACTTGCGCAAGCAGCGCAGCCGGCTTTCCGGCGCGGCCGCCTGAGCATCGCCATGCCGCAACTGCGCGAATTTTCCTTCATCTGGCCGCTGATGCTGTGGCTGCTGCTGGCGGTGCCGCTGCTGATGCTGGTCTATGCGCGCCTGATGGCGCGCCAGCGCGTGATCGCCAGGCAACTGGCGAAGCTGGCGGCGGTCGACAGCCTGATGACCGGCACGCCGCGCCGCGCCAGCCACTTGCCGGCGCTGCTGCTGTTGCTCGCCATCGTGCTGATGATCATCGCGGTGGCGCGGCCACAGGCGGTGATGGTGCTGCCGCAGCGCGTCGATGCGGTCATTTTGGCAATGGACGTTTCCGGCAGCATGCGGGCCACCGACGTCAAGCCGAACCGCCTGACGGCGGCGAAAACCGCGGCCAAGACTTTCATCAGCGACCAGCCGGCGGAGGTGAAGATCGGCATTGTCGCGGTGGCGGCCACCGCTTCGCTGGTGCAGTCGCCCACCACCAAGCGCGACGACCTGAATGCCGCGATCGACCGCTTCCAGCTGCAAAACGGCTCGGCCCTGGGCAGCGGGCTGATCATCGCGCTTTCGACCATGCTGCCGGAGTCGGGCATCGACATCGACCAGGTGATCTACGGCAAGCGCCCGCTGGCGCGCGACCCGTCGCGCCAGGCGGCGATCAACAATTTCAAGGCGGTGCCGCCCGGTTCCAATACGTCGGCGGCAATCGTGCTGGTTTCCGACGGCGAGGGCAACACCGGGCCGGATTTGCAGGCGGCGGCAAAATTCGCCGCCGAGCGCGGCGTGCGCGTCTATACCGTGGGCGTGGGCACGCGCGATGGCGCGGTGCTTTCGGTGGACGGCTGGTCGATGCGGGTGCGCCTGGACGAAGAAGGCCTGAAGAAGGTGGCGGCGACCACGCGCGGCGAATACTTCCGCGCCGCCAACGCCAACGAGCTCAAGCGCATTTACGCGCAACTGGGCGCGCGGCTCACCGCCGGGCGCGGACGCACCACCGAGATCAGCGCGCTGTTCGCGGCCGCCGGAGCGTTTCTGGCAATGCTGGCGGTGGTGTACTCGTTAATCCGTTACAACCGGGTGTTTTGAGTCGCCCGACTTCGACGGCGCTATCCCGGGAAGCCGACAGGCAAGTGGCCGCTGCCTGACACCCGCCTCCACGTGTCATTCCCCCGAAAGCGGGAATCCAGCGCGTACTTCCGAATCCTGGATTCCCGCTTTCGCGGGAATGACCAAACAAAGCGGCGTGGACCACGCTCCCGGATCAGCCCGCGAGCTGCTTGAGTTGCGGCAGGATGCGGTGCACGAACTGCACGCAGACCGAGCCTTCACCCACCGCCGAGGCCACGCGCTTGACGCTGCCGCCGCGCACATCGCCCACGGCGAACACGCCGGGCATCGAGGTTTCGAAGGAAAGCGGCGTGCGCCCCTTCTCCCAGCGCACTTCCGGCAGGTCTGCGGGCTTCAGGTCGGCCCCGGTGCAGACGAAACCGTGCTCGTCAAGATGCACGCAATCCTTCAGCCATTCGGTGTTGGGCACGGCGCCGGTCATCAGGAAGACGTGGCCGATGTCGCGCGTCTCTTCCTCGCCGCCTTCGGCGCGAAAGCAGATGCGCTCCAGGCGGCCGCTGCCTTCCAGGCGCGTGATCTGGGTGCGGGTGTGCAGGGTGATCTGCGGGCTGCTCTCGATACGCTGGATCAGGTAGTGCGACATGCTTTCGGCCAGGCCGTCGGCGCGCACCATGATGTGCACGTGGCGGCAGCCGTTGGCGAGGAAGATCGCGGCCTGGCCGGCGGAGTTGCCGCCGCCGACGATCACCACTTCCTCGCCGTGGCACAGGCGCGCTTCCAGCGCGGTGGCGGCGTGGTAGATGCCGACGTTGGTGTAGCGCTCGAGATCGGCGAGCGCGAGCTTGCGGTATTGCGCGCCGGTGGCGATGATGATGCTATGGCCGCGCACCAGGCGCCCGTCGGCGAGTTCGACGCCGTAGGGGTGGGTGTCGCATTGCAGTTGCTTCGCGCAGGCGGCGACGTGCACCGCGGCGCCGAATTTTTGCGCCTGCACGAAGGCGCGGCCGGCCAAGGCCTGCCCGGAGATGCCGGTGGGAAAGCCGAGATAATTTTCGATTTTCGAACTGGTGCCGGCCTGGCCGCCGTAGGCCATCGACTCCACCGCGATGGTGGAAAGCCCTTCCGAGGCGCCGTACACCGCCGCCGCCAGGCCGCCGGGGCCGGCGCCGACGACGACCAGGTCATAGACCTTCTCCGGCTCGAAAGGCGGGTTCATCTCCAGGATCGAGGCGGCACGGCAGATGCCGGGGTTGCGGTACACCTGGCCGCGCGCGATCAGCACTGGGATGTCGTGCGGGCCGATATGAAAGCGTTCGCGCAGGGCGCTGACGTCTTCGTCGCCATCGACGCCGACGTACTGGTAGGCGAAGGCATTGCGCCCGAGGAACTCGCGCATGGTCAGCGTGGCGCCGCAGGTCTGCGAACCCATCAGGATGACGTCGCCGGAATTGGAGGTCATCAGGCCGACGCGGCGCAGGATGAAGGCGCGCAGCAGGAGTTCGCTGATCTCGGCGTCGGTCTGCACCACGTTGCGCAACTGCACTTCACCCAGCGCCAGCACTTCGCCGCCCTCGCGCACGCGGTAGCGGGTGAAGCCGCCGACACCGCGCAGGGTGCTCATTTCGCCGGAGAATTCGCCAGGTTCCAGCAGGTGCACCAGTTCATCGCCCTGCGCGCCGGGCAGCAGGATTTCGATGCTGCCGGAAAGCACGATGAGAAAGTCGCGGTGTGTGTCGCCGGGTTCGGCGAGGAGTTGGCCGGTCTCGGTGGCGCGGCGCTTGCCCATCGGGCAAAGGCGCGCACGCTGCGCGTCCGAGAGCTGGGGAAACATCTGCTCGCGGCGTTTTTCGTAGATCTCGTTGTTCACGGCCGGCTCTTTTCTTTGGTGCGCACGCACCCGCACCGCGGGCGCGCGCGGCGCTTATTCGAATTCCATCACCACGCGGTCAATGAAGCACCAGCTCCAGTCCTCGCCCGGCTCAAGAGACGTGATGATGGGATGGCCGGTGGCGTTGAAGTGTTTGGTCGCGTGCCTGTTTTTCGAGTCGTCGCAGCAGCCCACATGCCCGCAGGCGCGGCACAGGCGCAGGTGCACCCAGGTGTCGCCCGTCTTCAGGCATTCCTCGCAGCCGCGGGTGTTGGGGGCATCGACGACCACGCTGTCGAGGTGGGTGCAGGCATGCGCCATGATCAGTTCCCCGCCAGGCCGGCGACCGCTTTTTCCAGCGCCTCCAGGCCGAAGGAGGTGTCCTGGATCACGCCGTTGAGGTACAGGGTGGGAGTGGCGCGCACGCCGCTCTTCTTGCCGCCTTCGATCTGCTCGCGCACGCGCTGCAGATAGACTTCGTCGCCCATTTCGGCGCTGAAGCGGGTCATGTCGAGCTCGAGCTGCTCGGCGTAGCCGCGCAGTTGCGCCAGCTTCAGGTGCTGCTGGTGGGCGAACAGCAGGTCGTGCATGTCCCAGAACCGGCCTTGCGCCGCGGCGGCTTCGGCGGCCTGCGCCGCCAGCAGGGCATGCGTGTGCACACCTTCCAGCGGGTAATGGCGGAACACCACGCGCAGGTGGTTGGGAAAGCGCATCATCATCAGTTCGACCAGCTGCTCCACCTGCTTGCAGCTGGGGCATTCGAAGTCACCGTATTCGACCAGGGTGATGGGCGCGTGATCGGCGCCGCGCAGGTGGTCGATCGGGCTGACGGGTATCGCCAGTTCTATCTTGTGGGGCGTGGGCATGCTTGTTCTCCGGTCGGCCGCATTGGCATCAGGTTAACCGCCGCGCCGGCCGATGGCAAGCCGGGCGCGGGTGCCGCCGCGGTTTGCGCACCGGAAGAAGCGGCGGCGCCCGGCGGCGGCGTATGGTACAAACCTGCTCCCGATCAAAAATGCGTAAAAAGCGGCCGCCGTGCCTCCCCTGTCGCCGGCGGCGATGAAGGAAATCGATGAAGTTCAAGATGTCGGAAAATTCGCTGTTCGCGATCCTGCTGCGCTCGCCGTGGTGGCTGAGCGTGCTGGCGGCCGTGGGCGTGGCGCTGCTGGCGCGCCTGGCGTTTCCGGATCCGCTGTCTTCCTACGGCGTGATCACCGCCTTCCCCTTTCTGGTGATCGCGGCGATGGCGGCGAAAAGGCAGTGGCGCACGCCGAGCGCCAAGCAGACGGCGGCGGCTCTCGAAGCAGCCGGCGCGCTTTCGTGGAAGGATTTTGCCGTGCTCCTGGAGGAAGCCCTCAAGCGCGAGGGTTACACGGTAACCCCGGGCGCCGGCGCCGCCGATTTTTCCCTCGCCATGGAGGGGCGCATCGGCGTCATCAGCGCGCGGCGCTGGAAAGCCACGAACCACGGCATCGAGCCGCTGCGCGAGCTGCAAGGTGCGCGCGAGGCAAAGGCCGCGCACGAGGCGATCTACGTCGCCGGCAGCGCGCTGTCGGAAAACGCGCGGCGCTACGCCGGCGAGCACAAGATCTTCATCCTCGAGGGCGCGGAGCTGGCGCGCATCCTGCGCCGCGTGCCGCCGGGCAACAAGCCCTAGATCGGTGGACGCGGTGCGCCCACCGCCGGCTTCGCCCGTTTCGCCGGGCTTTTCGACCGCCCGCTAGCGGATACCCGGCATGGTGAGGGTGGTCGGGGCCGCCATGTTGTTCATGTTGGCCAGGCGCCATAGCGCGCCCTGGCTGGAAGTGCGGCGCACCTCGGAAAACGCGCTCGGCCGCGCCGCGGCCGCCTGCACGCCGTCGCTACCCGCCACTGCGGAAGCGAGGTTTTCGCGCAGAGTGGCGCCGTTGCACCCGCCTACGCTGCTGTGGATGATAATTTCGTTGGAACTGGTCTGCTCGACCGCGCAACCAGCCCAGGCGGGCGCGCCTACCAGCGCCAGCCATATGGGAACAGCGTTCAACCCAACCCTGAATTTCATTGCAGCACCTCTTTTTTATTGGTTCACAAAGAGGGCAACGACTGTGACACCCGCGCCTTGCGGCCTGGGCGGCGGCCCCGCTGGCTGGGAGGGTTTGTGGCCCTCCGGTACGCCCGGAAGCTTTGCGTCGCCGGCTTTCGCCGAGTTTGCCCTTGCAACTACAAATACACCTGCTGACGGCGGTAAAAAGCCGTCCCTGAGGGCTTATCGGCAAGGGTTTGGGAAACTTTAGGGCTTTTTTGCTTTGCCGCCGGGGGCTTGCCAGGGCTTGGGCGCAAGCCCGGGTACCGGTTCGGGCTGAAAGCCGCGGCGCTCGGCCTTCGAGGCAACCTTGGGGAGCCCCCCCCAAGTGGGGCAACCTTCGAGCGCCGACCCTCAAGCCGGGGCGGCGAGCTTGCGGCGAATGTCGGCGCGGCTCCATTGCGGGGCGATCATGGTGATCAGGCTCAGCATGGAACTGGGCATGTAGGTATCGCGGCGCAGTTCGACGTGGGTGATGGTCGGGTCGAACAGGCCGCTGGCGTCGATCGCGCGCAAGCCGCGGTCACGCTTGGGGTCGTAGGCGGCGGAAGGCAGCACGGCGATGCCCAGGCCCAGCTCGACATACCACTTGATGACGTCGGCATCGATGGCGGTGAGCACGATGCGCGGCGTCAGCCCGGCGGCGGCGAAGGCGCGGTGCACCACTTCGCCGCCGGTGAAAGTGGGGTCCATGGTGACGAAGGGGTGGCGCTGCAGGGTCTTGAGCGTAACCTGCTTTTCCGCCAGTAGCTTGTGCCCGGTGGGCACGACGATGATGCGCGGCAGTTCCGAGCAGCGCAGGTAGACCAGGTCGTCGTGGTGCTTGAGCGTCGGCGAGCCCACGCCCATGTCGGCCTCGCCCGCCACCACCCAGTCGGCGATCTGCACCGGCGTGCCCTGGCGCAGGCCGAACTGCACGGCGGGGTTGCCGCGCAGGAATTCCTTGATGATGGGCCCCAGGATGTAGCGCGCCGTCAGATGCGTGGTGGCAACCGTCAGGCGGCCGCTGCCGCGGTGCTTGAGATCATCGGCGATGCGCTGGAAGTTGTCGGCCTCGCGCAGCGCCCGGCGCGCGGTGGGCAGGAGCGCCTCGCCGGCGGTGGTAAGGCCGGTGATGCGGTTGCCGCGGCGCGCCAGCAGGTCCACGCCCAGTTGCGTTTCGAGCGCGCGGATCTGCTGGCTTACCGCCGGCTGCGAGGTGCCGAGGGTGCGCGCCGCCTGCGAGACGGAAAAGCCCTCTTCCGCCACGCAGGCAAGGTAGCGCAATTGCTGGATGTTCACGCCATTTCCATAAGCATTGGTTATGGAATTATAGGCAAATCAAAATAACATGCATGGAGGCGCCGAAATTCTTAAAGTGGTGGCTGGATACCTCTAGAGGGGCGGGAAGCCCCGGCGCCCGCGTGGCGCGCACCCACCAGGAGACAGTCACATGGCCAAAACCACGGGGGCGAAATACTTTGCCCAGATGATCCACGGCTATGGCATCACGCACGTGTTCTACGTGCCGCAGATCGCGTCACGCGCGATGGTCGAGCTGGAAATGCTCGACCTGCCGGTCCAGCGCGTCATCGTGCATAGCGAAAAGGCCGCCGCCTACATGGCCGACGGCTACGCGCGTGCACGCGGCGGCCCGGCGCTGTGCATGTCGCAGCCGATCGGCGCTTCCAACCTTTCCTCCGGCCTGCGCGACGCCTATCTCGCCGGCGTCCCGGTGATCGCCGTTTCCGGCGGGCCGGTAAGCGCCAGCCGCTACCGCCACGCCTACCAGGAGGTGGAGGACTTCAACCAGTTCGACGCCGTCACCAAGCTCAACATGGTGGTCGATGAGCCGGGCCGCCTGCCCGACCTGCTGCGCCAGGCCTTCCGCGCCGCCACCAGCGGCAAGCCGGGGCCGGTGCACCTGCGCTTCCAGGGCCGCCACGGCGACGTGCCGCTGGGCGACCTCGACGCCGAGTTGCGCGTCGAGCCGCAGTTCGCCCGTACCCCGGCCTTCCGCCCGGCGCCGGAACTCGAGAGCGTGACGGCGGCGCTGCAACTGCTGAAAGACGCGGCGCGACCGGTGATCATCGCCGGCGGCGGCGTACATACCTCCGGCGGCCGCGATGAACTGGTGGCGCTGGCCGAGAAGCTGCGCGTGCCGGTGGCGACCACGCCCAACGGCAAGGGCCTGATCGCCGACGCGCATCCGCTCGCCCTGGGCATCGTCGGCACCTATTCGCGCGAGTGCGTAAACAAGGCGGTGGCGGAGGCCGACCTGGTGTTTTTCATCGGCACGCCTGCCGGCGGCCTGGCGACGGCCAACTGGCGCATTCCCGCGCCGGGCACGCGCGTGATCCAGCTCGACATCGATGGCGCCGAACTGGGGCGCAACTACCCCAACGAAGCGTCGATCGCGGGCGACGCGCGCACCGCGCTGCGCCTGCTGCTGGAGCATGCGCCGGAGAGCGTGCCGTCGAGCCGCGAGCAGTGGCTCAACCGCATCGATGCGCTGGTGGCGGAATGGCGCAAGAGCGCGCAGCCGCTGCTCGATTCGGACGCCAAGCCGATCCGCCCCGAGCGCATCTGCCGCGAGATTTCCGAGCACCTGCCGGAAAATGGCGTGCTGGTTTCCGACACCGGCCACGCCGGCATGTGGACTTCGCAAATGGTCGACCTGCGCCACCCAGGCCAGCGCTACATCCGCTGCGCCGGCTCGCTCGGCTGGGGCCTGCCGGGTGCGATCGGCATCAAGTGCGCGCTGCCGGATCAGCCGGTGCTGCTGTTCACCGGCGACGGCGGCATGCATTACCACCTCTCCGAACTGGAGACGGCGCTGCGCCACAAGATCAACGTGGTGGTGCTGGTGAACAACAACGCCGCCTACAACCAGGAGATCGCCTCGGTCGAACGCAATTACGGCGGCCAGGGCAAGGGACGCCAGGAAGAGCTGTACCGCTTCGGCGCGTTCAACTTCGCGGAAGTGGCCAAGGCGATGGGCTGCGAGAGCATCAGCGTGGAGGAGCCCGGCGGCATTGGCCCGGCGCTGAAGCAGGCATTCAAGGCGAACAAGCCGGTGGTGATCGACGTGACCAGCGACATCCGCGCCTTCGCCAAGACGGCGTGGGTGCCGTCGTAAGGCCTGCCTGCCGCGCGGCGTAGCCATTCATATAAAAAGGAGGAGACAACATGCAGGTGATTCGAGTGCTGTGGCGCGCGGCGGCTTGCGCCGCGCTGCTGCTGGCGGCGGGAACGCTGCAGGCGCAAACCTGGCCCGCCAAGCCGGTCAAGATCATCGTGCCGTTTTCTCCCGGCGGCGGCAACGACGTGATGGCGCGCCTGCTGGCGACGCGCCTGGCGCCGCGCCTGGGCCAGCCGGTGCTGGTGGAAAACCACCCCGGCGCTGGCGGCAACATCGGCATCAACATCGTCGCCCGCGCGCCGGCCGACGGCTACACTGTGCTGACGGTGACCAACAGCCTGATGATCAACCCCAGCCTGTACCCGAACACGCCCTACGATCCGATCAAGGATTTCGATCCGGTGATGATCATGGCCAGTTCGCCCAACGTGCTGGTGGTGCACCCGTCGGTGACGGCGAAAAGCGTGCAGGAGCTGGTGGCGGCGATCAAGGCCGAGCCCGGCAAATTCTCCATGGCGTCGGCCGGCACCGGCACCACTTCGCAACTCTCGATCGAATTGTTCAAGCAGACCCTGGGGCTCAACTTCATCAACGTGCCGTACAACGGCTCGGCGCCGGCGATGCAGTCGGTGGTCGGCGGCCAGACCCAGGCGTCGATCTCGGTGCTGCCCACCTTCACGGCGCTGATCAAGAGCGGGCGCCTGCGCGCGCTCGCCGTCACCGCGGCCAAGCGCTCGCCCGCATTGCCCGACGTACCCACCATGGCGGAAGCCGGGGTGCCGGGGCAGGAGACCGAGACCATCCAGGGCATGCTGCTGCCGGCCGGCACCCCGGCCGCGATACTCAAGCGCCTGCATGATGAGGTGGAAAGCGTGCTGAACGAGCCGGAAATCCGCACGGTGATTTCCAAGCAGGGCTTCGAGGTGGTGGCCGGTACGCCGGAGGCCTTCCGCGACGACATCAAGGTCGAATACGCACGCTGGGCCAAGGTGATCAAGGCCGGCAACATCAAGGTCGAATAAGCCGGACGAACCGGCGCAATCGAAAGGAACAGCAGTGACAGTCAGCGCACGCAGGCTTCTGGTCGAAGAGGATGGCATTCCCGGCTTCATCGCCCACCCGGATACGCCCGGCCGCCACCCCGGCATCATGATCATCCATCACGCCAACGGGGTGACTTCCGAGCTCAAGATCTACGCCGCCGAACTGGCGCGCCTGGGCTTCACGGTGATTGCGCCCAGCCTCTTCGACATGCTGGGCATCGTCGCCAACAACCACATCGGCCAGGGCATCGACCTGCAAAAGAAATTCACCGATCCGGATTTCCTCACCGTGATCAAGCTGGGCTGGCAGCACCTGGCGGCGCGCGACAACGTCGATCCGGAACATTGCGGGCTGATCGCCTATTGCATGGGCGGGCGCCTGTCGATCCCCTTTGCCTACGATACGCCGGCGGTGAAGGCGATGGCGCTCTACTACCCTTCGATCCGCGACGAGCCCGTTACCGACATGCGCCCGCGCCACGCCTTCAACCTGGCGAAAGAACTGAAGTGCGCCAGCATGGTGATGTACGGCGGGCAGGATTACATCAGCACGCCGCCGGTGCAAAAGCGCCTGTGGGAAAGCTTCACCGCCAACGGCGCGCCGCTGGAGTGGCACTACTACGCGCACGGCAACCACGGCTTTGCCTCCCCCGATACCGTGGGCTACCAGCCGGACCTGGCGCGCAAGAACTGGCCGCTGGTGGTGGAGTTCCTGCAGCAGCACCTGCAAGGCAAGTAAGCGGCGCGCGACGATGAACAGCACCACCCAGGGCTACCTGCCGCCGCGCGGCGCCGATTGCCACGCCCACGTCTATGACCCGGTGCGCCATCCCTATACGGCGCCGGCCGGTTATGCACCCTTGAGCGGCATCGCCGGCACGCCGGAGGAATTTCTCGCCACCCTGCGCGCCAATGGCCTGACGCACGGGCTGGTGGTCAGCCCCGGGCCCTATGGCACCGACCCCGGCTGCCTGCTGGATGCGATCGAGCGTTCCGGGCATCGCCTCAAGGGCATCGCGGTGGTGCAGGAAACCATCGGCGAAAAGGAGATCGCGCGCCTGGCGGCCGGCGGCTTCGTCGGCATCCGCCTCAACCTGGTCCACGATGGCCTGGCGCCGCTGATGAGCGCGCACGCGCCTTCGCTGTTCGCCAAGCTCAAGGCCGCCGGCTGGGTGTGCCAGGTGCAGGCGCATGAAGACCAGATGGTGCAGGCGCTGCCGATCTTGCGCGATTGCGGCGTCTGCGTGGTGATCGACCATTGCGGCCGGCCCGACGCCGCGCGCGGCCTGCGGCAGCCGGGCTTCCAGGCCTTGCTGGAACTGGGCAGGAGCGGCAACGCCGTGGTCAAGCTCTCCGGCGCGTTTCGCATTTCGCGCGCCGGCGCCCCCTACCTCGACACCGACGAATACTTCCGCGCCGCCATCGAGGCCTTCGGCCTTGCCAACTGCGTCTGGGGTTCCGACTGGCCCTTTGTGAACACCCCGCAACAGGTCGATTACGCGCCACTCCTCGCCACGCTCACGCGCTGGCTGCCGGAGGCGCGCGACCGCCACCAGGTGCTGTGGGAAAACCCCTGCCGCCTGTTCGGCTTTTCCTGATTTTCAACCGCAACACGCAACGCCATGAAACTTCATCGACTCGCCGCCGCCTTTGCCCTCGCCGCCTGCGCTACCTGTGCGCAGGCGCAGGAATGGCCTGCCAAGCCCATCCATTTCATCCTCGGGCCTTCGCCTGACCTGCTGCCGCGCCTGATCGGCGCCAAGTTCACCGAGGCCACCGGCCAGCCGGTGGTGATCGACCAGCGCCCGGGCGCCGGCGGCATCATCGCCGGGGAGGCGGTGGCGAAGTCGCCGGCCGACGGCTATACCTGGATGCAGTCTTCCGCTTCCTTCGTCATCACCGCCACCTTCACGCCGGGCGTGTCGTTCAAGCTGATGAACGACTTTACGCCGGTCACCCTGATGGCCACCATCCCCTTCGTGCTGGTGGTCAACCCCAGCGTGCCGGCGAAGACTACGGCGGAGCTGGTTGCACTCGCCAAGGCACAGCCGGGCAAGCTCAACTACGCCTCTTCCGGCAACGGCGGCTCGGCGCACCTGGTGGGCGAGATGTTCAAGAACTACGCCCACATCAACATGGTGCACGTGCCCTACAAGGGCGTGGCCGCCGCCGTTACGGACCTGATCGGCGGCCAGGTGCAGTTGAGCTTCATCGTCGCGCAAGCGGCGCTGCCTTTCGTTGCCAACGGCAAGCTGCGCGCCTTGGGTGTCACCAGCCTCAAGCGCTCGCTTTCCGCGCCGGAGTTGCCGACGATTGCCGAGCAGGGCTTCCCCGGTTTTGAGATGATCGGCTGGAATGGCATCCACGTGCCGGCGAAGACGCCGCGTCCCGTGATCGACAAGATCAATGCCGTGGTCAACCACGCGCTGCACGACCCTGCGCTGCGCGCCACCATGCTCAAGGCGGGCCTGGAACCCGCCGACACTTCGCCCGCGGACTTCGACGCCTTCGTCAAGCGCGACGTCGCCCGCTACACCAAGGTGGTGAAGGAATCGAACATCAAATTCGAATGAGCGACACCGCCTCCCCATCCGCCGGCCGCGTGAAGCTGGCGCCGGACCAGGCCATTGCGTTTGGCGCGGCGGCGCTCGGGCGCGTCGGCTACAGCGCCGAGCAGGCGCGCACCATCGCCACGGTGCTGGTCGATGCGGAGCTGTGCGGCTACCCGGCGCTGGGCCTGGCGCGCATCCTCACCATCGACGAACACCCGCGCAACCGCAACCCGCGCACGCCTCTCTCGGTGGTGTATGAGACACCGGTTTCGGCGCTGATCGATGGCGGCAACAACGTCGGCTTTTACGCCGTGCATCGCGCCACCGAGATCGCCATCGAAAAAGCCAGGGGCGGGCATTTTGCCCTGGTGGGCGTGCACAACTGCTGGCTCTCCGGGCGCAACGCTTACTACCTGGAGATGATCGCGCGCGCCGGTTTCGCCGGCATCCATCTCGCCTGCGGGCGGCCGGTGGTGGCGCCGCCCGGCGGGCGGGCGCCGGCTTTCGGCACCAACCCGATCGCCTTCGGCCTGCCGGGCGAGCCGCATCCCTACATTTTCGACATGGCGACTTCCGCCCTCAACCACGGCGACGTGGTGCTGGCCGGGCGCCTGAAGGAGCAACTGCCGGAAGGCAGCGCGATCGACGCGCAAGGCTTGCCGACGCGCGACCCGATGGCGGCCCTTGGCGGCGCCATCCTGCCCTTCGGCGGCCACAAGGGCTATGGACTGTCGCTGACCATCCAGGCCTTCGGGCTGATGGCGGGTGCGGCGCTGCCGGCGGGGCAGGTGCAGGATTTCGCCTTCCTGTTCGTGGTGTTCGACCCGGCGCTGTTGATGCCGCCGGCGCAATACAAGAAGCAGCTGGCAGAACTGTTGCAGCGGGTGGCGGCCACACCCTTGCAGCCGGGCGCCTCGTCGATCCGCATTCCGTCGCAGCGCGCTTTTGAAGAGCGCGAGCGCCGGCGCGCGAGCGGCATCGAGCTCGATGCCCGCATCCACGAGCGTATTCTCGCGATCCGGGCGCCTGCCGCCTGATTTCCAAGGAGCAACCCATGGCTACCCCCAGCAAGGGACGCATGTTGCGCGAGCGCCTGGCGCAGAAAAAATTCCTCTTCACCCCTGGCCTGAGCACGCCACTGCAGGCGATGATCATCGAGAAGGCGGGCTACGACTATGCCTACATGGGCGGCTACGACACCTCGCTGACGCTCCTGGGCATGCCCGATATCGGGCTGATCACCGCCACCGAGATGATCGCCAGCGCGCGCAGCATCGCCGGCAGCGTGAACATTCCCGTGCTGGCCGATGCCGACACCGGCTACGGCAACGCGATCAACGTGCAGCGCACGGTGCGCGAGTTCGAGGCCGCGGGCGTGGCGGGCATCAACATCGAAGACCAGGTGAACCCGAAGCGTTGCGGGCACGTCGCCGGCAAACAGATCATTGCGTTTGACGAAGCGGTGGGCAAGATCCGCGCGGCGGTGGAAGCGAAGAACGACCCGGACTTCATCATCATCGCGCGCACCGACGCGGTGGCCGCGACCGGTGGTGGGTTGGACGAAGCGATCCGCCGCGGCCTCGCCTTCGCGCGTGCCGGGGCCGATATGCTGTGGTGCGAGTTTCCCTCCACTGATCTCGCCGGACCGGCGCGCTTCGCTACTGCCATCCATGCCGAGTTTCCCGGCCTGCCGCTGTATTTCAATTACTCGTCGAATCTCAAGTGGCATGAGTCGCCGGTAAGCTTCGATGCGCTCGCCGACCTCGGCTTTCGCCTGATCACCGTTTCGCTCGCCGGCATGCGCGTGGCGATGCAGGCGGTGTGGGATTACGCCGTCGATCTGCGCCAGCGCGGCGCGGCGGCGGAAATCGACCTGGAAAAGAAGTCCCTCACGCATGCACTCGGCGATCATCATGCCTTCGCCGGTTTCGCCCGCATGCGCGAACTCGAATCCCGCTACCTGCCGGAGGAGGATTTGAAGAAATACGAAGGCGCGCAGGGCCTATAGCGCCATCTCCGGTAACATCTCGTCCCTGAAAGGAAAGCTGCATGACTCAAGCCCGTTTTGCCAATATCCCCGAAACCGACTACACGCCGGAACAGCGCCGCGTCCACGACGAGCTGGTCAACGGCCCGCGCGGCGGCCTGCGCGGCCCTTTCGGCGCGCTCCTGCAGAGCCCGGATCTCGCCGATCGCGTACGCCAGCTGGGCGACTACATCCGCTTCGGCAATTCCCTGACGCCGGCGCTGCGCGAATTCGTCATCCTGTTGACCGCGCGTTTCTGGATGGCGCAGTACGAGTGGTACGCGCACCGCAAGCTGTCGGCGGAGGCGGGTGTCAACCCGGCGCACGCCGATGCCATTGAGGTGGGCAAGCGCCCGGCCAACATGTCGGCGGACGAAACCCTGCTCTATGACTTCGTGCAGGAAATGCTGAACCAGAAGGACGTCAGCGACAAGACCTACGCGGCGGCCGTCGCGCGCTTCGGCGAAAAGACCATGCTGGACGTGATCTGCACCTCCGGCTATTTCGGCTTCGTCTCGCTGATCCTCAACACCAAGCGCCACCCGGTGCCGGACGGCAGCGCGCCGCTCAAGCCCCTCTAATCGCCGGACCCCGCAATGCCGCAAGCCAGTTTCATCGACGGTCGCACACGCATGTATGCGATCGTCGGCGACCCGATCGAGCAGGTGAAGTCGCCGGCGGCGGTAAGCGGGGAGTTCCAGGCGCGGGGCCTGAACAGCGTATTGTTTCCGCTGCATTTGCGCGCCGCCGATTTCGACGCGGCGTTTCCGCAGATCCTGAAAACGCAAAACCTGGGCGGCGTGGTGCTCACCGTGCCGTTCAAGGCGCGCGCCCTGCCTTACGCGCAGCATGTGGGCGCGCAGGCGCGGGTGATGGGCGCGACCAACATCATGGCGCGGCGCCGCGACGGCACCTGGGCGGCGGACATGCTGGATGGCAAGGGTTGCGTTACCGCCTTTCGCCAGCGCGGCTACGAGATTCGCGGCAAGAACCTGATGCTGATCGGCCTGGGCGGGGCCGGCGGCGCCATCGGCGCGGCAATGGCCGCCGAAGAGCCGCGCGCCATGCGCATCCACGACCTTGATCCGGCCCGCTGCGAACGCATGGCGCGGGCGATTGCCGCCATCAGCCCGCAGACCCGGGTGACCATCGGCCCGCCGGTGGCCGACGATATGGACATCCTGCTCAACGCCACGCCGGTGGGCATGCTTGCCGACGCGCGCCTGCCGCTGGAAGTCACATCACTGCCGCGCGAGCTGATCGTGTTCGACGTCGTCACCATCCCGGAACAGACGCCGCTGCTCTCGCTCGCCGCCGCCAGCGGCTGCCGCACGGTGGCCGGCCGCGAGATGATGCAGGCGCAGGTGCCGAAGATCGTCGATTTCTTCCTCGAGCAGCAGCAGCTCTGAAGCGGGGCCCTGCGCCCCCGCGCGTTAGCGCGCGAAGCTGCCGTCGCGGCGCAGCATGGTGATGTCGACGAAGCCGCTGCCGTTGTGGTTGGTCGGCGAATAGTTGAGCAAGAAGCCACCCAGGTCTTCGCTTTTCAGGCTTTCCATGCCGGCGATGAATTTCTCGCGCGTCAGGTCGCGGCCCGCCTTTTGCACGCCGCGCACCAGCGCGCGGCAGGCGATGTAGCCTTCCATGCTGCCGTAGCTGAAGCTTTTGGCGCTGATCTTTCTCATCGCCGCCTGGTAATCCTTGACGATGGGCGCGGCGGTGGCGACGAAAGGCGTCGGCGTTACCTGCACCACCAGCACGCCTTCGGCGGCGGCGCCAAGATCGGCATGCAGCCCGCCGGCTACCGAGAGCGCGATGAACTGCATGCTGGAGCCGGCCTTGCGCACCTCGGTGACGAACTTGGCGGCAGGCTTGGACTGCATCGCCATCACCACTGCCTGCGCATTGCTGGCGGCGACTGCCTTGGCCGCGGCGCCGATCTCTTCGGTATTGCGCGGTACCGGCGCGGCCACGGTGATCGTCAGGTTGCGGCTTTTCATCGACGCCTGCAGGGCGCCCAGCGCTTCCTTGCCGTAGCCGTCGTCCTGGTAGGCGATGGCGATGCGCACGATGCCCTGGTTGGTGACCTGGCGCACCGCGGTCTCGACTTCGTCGATGGTGGAGGCGCGCACGTGGAACAGGTAAGGCGGCACCGGCTGGCGCAGCGGCCACACGCCGCTGGTGGTGCCGACCACCGGCACTTTCGCGGCGGTGAATACCGGCAGCGAGGCGGTGGTGCCGGCGGTGCCGCGATAGCCGAACATGGCGAAAACGCGGTCTTCCTCGATCAGCTTTTTCGTGTTGGCGGCGGCGGGCTCGGGCTTGAACTCGTCGTTCAGCGTCTTGACGCTGATCTTGCGCCCGTTGACGCCGCCGTCGCGGTTGGTCGCCTCGAAGCAGGCGCGGGCGCCTTCGTTGAAATCCATCGTCAGCGCGGAAGCCACCCCGGTCATTGCTGCCGACTGGCCCAGCCTGATCTCGGTGGCGCTGACACCGTCCACTTGCGCCGCGGCCGGCGCCGCCGATGCAGGCGCGCAGGCGATCACCCCTGCCCCCAGCAGTATCCCCAGGTACTTCATTCGTCCCCCGCTCGTGATTAGAAAATGCTTATGGATTAGATCACGTCGGGGCAAACGCGGCAGCCCGGTATTTCGTCAAAACCTTATGCCAATGGCGGCGATATGCTCGCGGGAAACGCGGCTCAGGTGCCGGGATGCAGGCGACCCAGCAGGAACGCGCCGATGTCGTCAAGCTGCTCGCCTTCCGGATTCTTGTGGCCGCCCAGATAGATTTTCAGGCGCTTGTCTTCGCTGCCCAGGCGGTCGAAGAGTTCGATCTGGCTGTCGCGGGTGAAGATTTCATCGCCCCACTTCTGCTGGAACAGGAGCGGGCACTTCACCTCGGGCGCATCGAGCGCCAGGCGCCCGCTGTTGGGATACGACAGGCCCCACATGCCGAGCGCGGCGGCGCGGATGCGCGCATCGGCGGCGATCAGCGGCAGGCCGTAGGCGGTGCCCATGGAGACGCCGTACCAGCCGATGGCCCGCGCATCGATTTCCGGCAGCGCGGCGAGCGCATCGATGGCGGCCTTCCAGTCGGCGATCATCGGGTCGATGCTGCCGCCGGCGCGCCATAGGGCGAGGAATTCGTCGCGCACCGGAATGCCGTCGGCGAAGGTCGCGCGGCGCGCGCCGTGCACCGGGCCGTCGATCGCCGCCACCGCGCAGCCGGCGCGCGCCATCGGCAGGGCGAAGTCAAGTACCAGTTGGGAGGTCTTGTGGCCGGAGCCGCCGTGGCCGACCAGCAGCAAGGGTATGGGCGCGTTCCTGGCTACGGGCGTCCACAGTGCGCCGGGCACCTTGCGGCCTTCGGCGCTCACAAAAAATTCGCGGCGGACGATGCCGTTTTCGGTGGCGGGTGAACCACTCCAGTCCATATTTCTCTCCTCGGGTTCTCGCTTGCGTTCGGCTCAGCGCGGTGCGCCCTCGCCCAGCGCCTCGCCTTCGCGGCGCGGGTCGGAGCCGCCGATCAGCCCTTGCGGGGTGATCATGATGCCGTGCAGGCCGCTGGGGAAGTCGAACAGGTGAACCTCGTGACCCATGGCGCGCAGCGCATCGGACTCTTTTTCCAGCACGGTGCCGCGTTCGATGTCGAGACCGCGGTTACGGCTGCCCATGTTGGGCAGGGCGACGGCCTGCTGCACGTCGAGATGCCAGTCGAGCACGCCGATCAGCGCCTTGGCGACGAAATTGGGAATCGCGTTGCCGCCGGGCGCGCCCATCAGCATGAACAGCTTGCCGTCGGGGCCGAATACCAGCGTCGGACTCATGGAAGAGCGTGGGCGCTTGCCGGGCTCGATGCGGTTGGCGACGGGGCGGCCGTTCTCTTCCGGAATCCAGGAGAAATCGGTCATCTCGTTGTTCAGCAGGATGCCATGCACCAGGATGCGCGCGCCGAATTGCGATTCGATGGTGGAGGTCATCACCACGGCATTGCCTTGCGCATCGACGATCGACAGGTGGCTGGTGCCGTGCCTCTCGGAGAGCGAATCGCTGGCGTAGGCGGTAGGCGCGCCGGGCGGGTGGCCAGGCTGGGCGCGGCCCATGCTGCGCGCGGGGTCGATCAGGCGGCTGCGCTCGCGCAAGTACGCCGGGTCGATCAGGCCGGCCACCGGCACGGGGACGAAATCGGGATCGGCGACGTAGCGGTCACGATCCGCATAGGCAAGCGCGCCGGCCTCGGCGAACAGGTGCACGGCTTCGACCGAATTGGGCTTGAGCTTGCCCAGGTCGAAGCGCTCCAGCATGCCCAGCATGGCGAGGATGGTGGTAGCGCCCGAGCCCGGCGGCGGCATGCCGCAGATGGTGTAGACGCGGTATTTGCCGCACACCACCTCGCGCTTGACGGCATGGTAGGCGGCGAGATCGGCCTCGGTGAGGTCGCCCGGCGGCACCTGCGCCGCCACGGCCGCGGCGATGTCGTGCGCGATCGCCCCGCGATAGAACACGTCGGCACCCTGCGCGGCGATGCGCCTGAGCAATGCCGCATAGGCGGGATTTTTCAGCGCATGGCCGATGGCCACCGCGCTGCCGTCGGCGTTGTAGAAATAGGCGCGCGCCGCGGCGTAGCGCCGCAGGGCAGGGTCGCCGTCGAGCAGGCTGTGCAGGCGCGGCGAGACGATGAAGCCCTTTTCCGCCAGCGCGATCGCCGGGGCAAAAAGCGTCGCCCACGGCAGCTTGCCATGTTCCTTGTGCGCCAATTCCAGCACGCGCAGCAGGCCCGGCGTGCCGACCGCCATGCCGGATTGCACGGCCTCGCGGAAGGTCATGGGCGTGCCGTCGGGGTGCAGGAAGCGCGTCGCGCGGGCGGCGGCGGGCGCGGTCTCGCGGCCGTCGTAGGCGTCCATGTGCTTGCTGGCGGCGTCGTAGTGGACGATGAAGGCGCCGCCGCCCAGGCCCGAGGACTGCGGCTCGACCAGGTTCAGCACCAGTTGCGCGGCAATCGCGGCGTCCACCGCGGAGCCGCCGGCGGCGAGGATCTGCTGCGCGGCCTCGGTACCGTAGGGATTGGCGGTGACGGCCATGTAGCGGCTGGCGCGCACCGCGGCGCGGTCGTTGCGGCCGGTGGCGGCCTCGGGGGTGACCTCGTGCGCCTCGTCATGCAGCACGGCGGCGCCGCGCTGTGCCGCGCCGCTGCAGCTGGCGCACAACAACAAGGCGAGCACAAGGCCGCTTGCGGACTTCAGGAAACGTCGGGAATGTGCCACGGGCTCACAGGCGAATGCATGCAACAGCGCGCATTCTGCCCGAAATGCCGCGGCTTACGGCCGCGCCGCCGCCGGGGCGCCGACCGTGCGCAGGTAGATCGGCATCACCTGCGGCAGGTGGCGCTGCATTTCCTTGATGCGGCTGGCGCTGGCGGGATGGGTGGAGAGCCACTGCGGCGGCGCCTTCTGGCTCGCCGCCTGCATCTTGCGCCACAGGCTGATGCCGGCGCGCGGGTCGTAGCCGGCACGCGCGGCCAGCTCCAGGCCGACGGCGTCGGCCTCGGTTTCGTCATCACGCGAGAATTTCAGCTTGATCAGGCCAGTGGAGGCGCCGAGGAAGGCGTTGCCCAGCGGCCCCAGGCGCAAGGCGCGCGAGGCGATGCCGGCGCTGGCGTTGGTGGCAATCTCCTTGCCGATGCGCTCGCGCACGTGCTCGCGCAGGGCATGCGCGATCTCATGGCCCATGACGACGGCCATTTCGTCATCCGTCAATTGCAGGGTATCGATGATGCCGGTGAAGAACGCGATCTTGCCGCCGGGCATGCAGAAGGCGTTGATCTGCGGGCTGCCGATCAGGTTGACTTCCCACTTCCAATGCGCCGCAGCGGGGTTCCACTTCACGGTGTAGGGCAGCATGCGCTTGGCAATCGCGCGCATGCGTTGCACGCGCGGGTCTTCCGGCGCGGCCAGTGCGCGCTTTTCGGTCGCCATCCCCTTCAGTTGCGCGTATTGGGCGGCCGCGGCCTGCTCGACTTCCTCCGCCGGCACCAGGCGCGCGAATCGCGAAGACCGGCCGACGTTGACGCCTTCGGCCGGCGCGGCGTGGGCTGGCGAAACACTGGCCGCGTTGAGCAGCAGCAGCAGGACGGCGAAGTAGGGACGCAGGCGCATACGTGTGAAGAGTCGGCTCAATAACCGGCGAGATGGGGCCGGGCCGCGCACACGCAAGCCCGCCTCAGGGCGCCGCATCGCCATTTTCGCGCCAGGGCGCGATGCGCAGCAAGAGCGCCATGCCGGGGGCGGCCAGTGCCATGCAGACAAGGAAAAAATTCAGCCAGCCCCAGTCGGCCACCAGGTAGCCGGTGGCGGCGTTGGCGAAGGTGCGCGGCACCGAGGCAAGGCTGGAGAACAGGGCGAATTGCGTGGCGGTGTAGCGCGCGTCGGTGGCGCGCGCCATGTAGGCGGTAAAGGCGGCCGTGCCCAGGCCGACACCGAAGGCTTCGAAGGCGATCACCCCGGCCAGCACCCAGATGTTGGCGCCGGTCTGGGTCAGCAGGGCGAAGCCGGCGATCGAGGCCCACTGGATGGCGCCGAACACCCACAGCGCGCGATTGATGCCCAGGCGCAGCATCCACAGGCCGCCGACGAGGCCGCCCAGCACGCTGGCCCAGAGACCCGCGTTTTTCGCCACGATGCCGATCTGCGTCTTGGTGAAGCCGGTGTCGAGGTAAAACGCGGTGGCGAGCGAGGTCGCCATCGAATCGCCCAGCTTGTAGAAAAAGATGAACGTCAGTACCAGGAGCGCCTGCTTGACGCCGTCGCGGCGGATGAATTCGCGAAACGGCAGCACCACCGCTTCATAGAGGCTCGCCGGCGGCGCGCCGCGCGTGGTGGGTTCGTCCACTACCAGGGTGAGGATGATCCCGGGCAGCATGAAGACGGCGGTGATCCAGAACACCGCGCTCCACGGCAGGTGGTCGGCCAGGATCAGTGCCAGCGAACCGGGCACCAGGCCCGCGAGCTTGTAGGCGTTGACGTGGATCGCGGTGCCCAGGCCCTGTTCGGCATCCGGCAACAGTTCGCGCCGGTAGGCGTCGATCACGATGTCCTGGCTGGCGGAGAGGAAGGCGAGCGTGCTGGTCAGCAGCACGATCATCGGCATGTCGGTGGCGGGCGAGAGCGTGCCGAACAGCGCGATGCAGACAAGCAGCAGCACCTGGGTGAGCAACATCCAGCCGCGGCGCCGGCCGAACAGCGGCAGGGCATAGCGATCCATCAGCGGCGACCAGACGAATTTCCAGGTATAGGGAAACTGGATCAGGGCGAACAGGCCCAGGGTCTTGAGGTCCACGCCCTCGGTGCGCAACCAGGCCTGCAACAGGTTGAGGACGATGAACAGCGGCAGGCCCGACGAGAAACCCAGGAACACGCAGATCAGCATCCTGCGGTTGAGCAGGGCTTCGCGAACGGTTTCCCGTTTTTTGTTTTCGGCGGCTTGCATGCGCCCGGCAGTCTAACGCTTCTTCACGCGATAGATCGCCAGCTCACCGTTGAGATTGGGGTCTTCGTCGACCTGCCGGCCTTCGGCCATCGCCACGCGGTCGAGAATTTCCAGGCCCAGTTTGCCGCACAGGTCTTCGAAGTCGAGCATGGTGCACAGGTGGATATTGGGCGTGTCGTACCAGGCATGCGGCAGGATTTTCGACACCGGCATGCGCCCGGCCGCCACCTGCGCGCGGTTCGGCGCGTAGCCGAAGTTGGGAAAGGTGACGATGGCCTCGCCGCCCACGCGCACCATTTCCTTGAGCACGGCCTCGATATGATGCATCGCCTGCAAGGTCTGCGACAGGATCACCGAATCGAAGCTGGCGCCGTCGAAGGCGGCCAGGCCTTTTTCCAGGTCGCTTTGCAGGACATTGTTGCCGTTTTTCACCGCCGCCAGGATGTTGGCGTCGTCGATGTCGATGCCGTAGCCGCTGGCGTCCTTGCTCAAGCGCAGGTGGCGCAACAGGGTGCCGTCGCCGCAGCCCAGGTCGAGCACGCGCGCGCCGGCGCCGATCCAGCCGGCGATGACCGCGTAATCGGCGCGCAGGCCGTTGCCATTGTTGCCGCTCATGCCCCTACCTCCGCCGCGATGCGTTCGTAATAGCTGCGCACCAGCGCGAAGTAGCGCGGGTCTTCGAGCAGGAATTCATCGTGGCCGTGCGGCGCGTCGATCTCGGCGTAGCTGACGTCGGCGCGGTTGGCGGTGAGCGCCTCCACGATTTCGCGCGAGCGCGCCGGGGAAAAGCGCCAGTCGGTGGTGAACGACACCACCAGGAATTTCACACCTTTGGCCGCGGTAAGCGCCCGCGCCAGGTTGTTGCCGTGCGCGGCGGCGGGGTCGAAATAATCCAGCGCCTTGGTGATCAGCAGGTAGGTGTTGGCGTCGAAATAGCCGGAGAATTTCTCGCCCTGGTGGCGCAGGTAAGACTCGATCTGGAACTCGGTGCCATAGCCGAACTGCATGCCGTCGCGCAGCTCGCGCCCGAAACGCTCGGCCATCACGTCGTCCGAAAGATAGGTGATATGCCCGATCATGCGCGCTACCCGCAGGCCGCGCTGCGGCACCACGTTGTGCTCGTAGAAATGGCCGCCGTAAAACTCCGGGTCGGTGATGATGGCCTGGCGCGCCACTTCATTGAAGGCGATGTTCTGCGCCGACAGCTTAGGCGTGGAGGCGATCACCAGGGCATGGCCGACGCGCTGCGGGTAGGCGATGGTCCATTGCAGGGCCTGCATGGCCCCCAACGACCCGCCCATCACGGCGGCGAATTTCTCGATGCCGAGCTGGTCGGCCAGCTGCGCCTGGGCGTTGACCCAGTCTTCCACCGTCACCACCGGAAAGTCGGCGCCATAGGGCTTGCCGGTGGCCGGGTTGACGTGGCGCGGGCCGGAAGTGCCGAAGCAGCCGCCGAGGTTGTTGACGCCGACGACGAAAAAGCGGTTGGTGTCCAGCGGTTTGCCGGGGCCTACCATGTTGTCCCACCAGCCCAAGGTATCCGGGTCGCCGTCGTAGGTGCCGGCGACGTGGTGCGAGGCATTCAAGGCGTGGCACACCAGCACCGCGTTGGAGCGGGCAGCGTTGAGCGTGCCGTAGGTTTCGTACATCAGCTCGAAATGCGGGATCGACTTGCCGCTCTTGAACACGAAGGGCGAGTCGAAGCGAGCCAACTGGGGCGAAACATTGCCGACGGTGGAGAGCGCAGCGTTCACAAGTAACCCAACGAAAAAAGCCCGACCAGCTCTTTGCTAATCGGGCTTCACGCGGGGAATTGCGCCGCTCACCTCTTTAGCCGCATTTATATAGCGCCCGCAAGCTGATATTCAAATCGGCGCTGTCATATTGTAGCTCAATCCGCATCCGGCTTGGCCGGCCCCTCTTCCCTGGGCAGGTCGGCCAGGCCTTGCAGGTGCATCTGCCAGTGGTCGCGGCGCACCGTGCGGCGCGGCACATGGCGCACGATGGGGCCTTGCAGGGTGTATTCGTGCAGGCCGGCGATGATCTGCTTGCGCAATTCGGCCGGTATTTCGGCGGATTCGCGCAGGAAGCGCGCATTCACCTTCTCGGCATCGTAGGGGCCGTCGGCCACCAGCACGGCGGTGGCGTTCATGGCCGTCGCGCCGCCCCGCTCGCCGTCATCGACGCCGTCATGATAAAAACCGATGCCCTTTCTCCAGCTCACGGCGCGCTCGTTGCGCCGCAGGTCGTAGCAAAGCTGGAACATCACCATGTTGCCGGCTTCCACGCCCTCGTTGGCCATCCAGACGAAAAGGTCGAAATAATCGCTCTGGAACCAGCGCCGGGTGAGCGCCGGGTCGTTCTGCTTGACGTTGCGGATTTCGCGCAGCATGCTTTCTCCTAGGCGGCGCCGTTGAGTGCATCGACCAGATCGCGCAGGCGGTCCGGCTCCTCGCTGCGCAGGATGCGCTTGACCTGCTCGGTGGCGTCCGCGAGGCTGGTGCCGACGATGCGCTGCTTCACCGCCAGCAGGTTGGCCGGGTTCATGGAAAACTGCTTCAGGCCCATGCCGAGCAACAGGCGCGTCATGCGCAACTCGCCCGCCATTTCACCGCACACCGCCACCGGCACGCCGGCCTTGGCGCCGCCACGGATGGTGCCGGCGATCAGCATCAGCACGGCCGGGTGCAGCGGGTCGTAGAGGTGGGCCACCTCGTCGTCGGCGCGGTCAATCGCCAAGGTGTACTGGATTAGGTCGTTGGTGCCGATCGACAGGTAGTTGAGCTTTTTCACGAACAGGCCCAGCGACAGGGCCGCGGCCGGAATCTCAATCATGCCGCCGACGGTGACGTTGGCGGCGTAGGGCGTGCCTTCCTGGTCGAGCTGGGTTTTCGCCAGGCCGATGAAATACTGCGCCTGCGCCACTTCGTGGGCATGGGCGATCATCGGCAGCAGGATCTTCACGTTGCCGTAGTGCGAAGCGCGCAGGATGGCGCGCAACTGCGCCAGGAAGATCTGCGGTTCGGCCAGACAGTAGCGGATCGCGCGCAGGCCCAGCGCCGGGTTGAGCGCGGTGTAATCGCGCTGCACGCTTTCGGCTTCCTTGTCGGCACCGATGTCGAGGGTGCGGATGGTAACGGGCATGTCGCCCATCGCCTCCACCACCTTGCGGTAGGCCTCGAACTGCTCATCCTCGCTCGGCAGTTCCTTGCGGTTCATGAAGAGGAACTCGGTGCGGAACAGGCCGATGCCGGTGGCGCCGGCCTCGCGCGCGGCGATCGCGTCCTCCGGCAGTTCGATGTTGGCGTGCAGCTCGATCTCGGCGCCATCCATGGTGATGGCGGGGGCGTGGCGCAGGCGCTCGAGCTTCTTTTTTTCCAGCGCCATCGCACCGCGCTTCCAGCGGTACTCTTCCAGCACCGCGGCATCGGGCGCGACGATCAGCACGCCGGCGGTGGCGTCGAGGATCAGCCAGTCGTCCTCCTTGATCATCTCGCGCGCGTGGTGCAGGGCGACGATCGCCGGCAGCGCCAGGCTGCGCGCGAGGATCGCGGTGTGCGAAGTCGGCCCCCCGACGTCGGTCACGAAGCCGGCGAACTGGTGCTCCTTGAACAGCAGCATGTCGGCGGGCGAAATGTCGTGCGCCACCACCACCATCTCGCCTTCCCGCGAGCGCGCCTTGGCCAGCGCCGCCTCGATCGGCGACTTGGCGCCGGTCAACGCCTTCAGCACCCGCTCGACCACCTGGGTGACGTCGTTCTTGCGCTCGCGGATATACGCGTCCTCGATCTCCTCGAACTGCGCCACCAGGGAGTCCATCTGCTGGATCAGCGCCCACTCGGCGTTACAGCGGCGCTCCTCGATGATGCGCAGCGGCTCCCTGGCCAGCATGGGGTCGGCGAGGAGCATCGAATGCAGGTCGACAAAGGCGCCGAAGTCGCCCGGCGCCGAAGCCGAGAATTCGTCATGCAGGGACTTGAGCTCCGCCTGCACCGCCTGCACCGCGGCGGTGTAGCGCGCCAGCTCCTCCTTCACCCGGTCCGGCTCGATCAGGTAATGCGAAACATCCAGCGACACCGGCGTGATCAGGTGCGCGCGGCCGATGGCGATGCCGCCCGAGACCGGGATGCCATGCAGGGTGAAACTCACAGGATGCCTCGCTGCCGCGCGGCCACTTTCATGCATCGTCTCCGCGCCATCATCGTGGCGCCCCAAGGCACACCGACATTGAATCTGACATAGAACGCGCCTGGATGGTTTTGCCTTTTCGTCGCTTTTACGTCATGGAATTGACCGGCTCCGCCGGCGATTCCATGCAGATCAGGCCGCACAAAAGTAGGTTTGTACTTTTGTGCGCTTCATTTCCCTTCGCCGAACTTGTCCGCGATCAGTTTTTGCAGTGCCGTGATGGCGTCGCTCTCGTCGGCGCCATTGGTCTCGATCTGCACCTTGGAGCCGATGCCGGCGGCCAGCATCATCACCCCCATGATGCTCTTGCCGTTGACGCGGCGGCCGTTGCGCGACAGCCAGACCTCGCTCTTGTATTGCGCCGCCAGCTGCGTCAGCTTGGCGGAAGCGCGGGCATGCAGGCCGAGCTGGTTGACGATTTCGACTTCAGCCGTTTGCGGCATAACACGGGTCCTTGGAAATTTGCACCACGCCGCCGGTTCCCCCCAATTGGGCCTTGGCGACGACCTGGTCGAAGGGCAGATGACGGTAGGCCACGGCTTTTACAAGCATCGGCAGGTTGACGCCGGCGAAGGCCTCCACCTTGCCGCCGCCGGAGAGCAGCTTGCAGGCGACATTCGACGGTGTGGCGCCGTACATGTCGACGAAAATCATCAGGCCGTCGTCATGCTCCAGTTCGGCTACCAGGGCGCGCGCCTTTTGCAGCACTTCGGCCTGGACGTCGCCGGCGCGCACCTTCAGCACGCGCACGTTTTCCGGCGTACGGCCGAGCACATGCGCCGCCGTCGCGAGCATGGCGGCGCCAAGTTCGTCATGGGTAATCAATAAAAAACCGATCATTGCAGCCTGCCGGAACCCGCAAGGGTACCTTGAACGCCTCTTGTGGCGACAATATACCGCACGCGCGCACCACCGGTGGCGCCGGCCGCATTCTGCCCAATCCCGGCGCCCAAGTCTGTGAACTGTTTCACATCGGCGCGCAGGCCGCGTCACGGCCCGACGGGGGCAGCCGCCCTACTTCGCCACGGCCGCTTCCAGCGCGTCGATGAACAGTCCGGCGACGTTGCAGCCGCTTTGCTGGGTGATTTCCTGGAAGCAGGTGGGCGAGGTGACGTTGATCTCGGTGAGGTTTTCGCCGATCACGTCCAGCCCCACCAGGAACAGGCCGCGTTTGGCGAGGATCGGCCCCAGGGTCTCGGCGATCTCGCGGTCGCGCGCGGTCAGTTCGCGCGCCACGCCGGTGCCGCCGGCCGCCAGGTTGCCACGGGTTTCACCGGCCTTGGGAATACGCGCCAGGCAATAGGGGGCCGGCTTGCCGTCGATCAGCAGGATGCGCTTGTCGCCATCGGCGATCGCCGGCAGGTATTTCTGCGCCATGATGGTTTCCGCGCCATCGCGCCCCAGGGTCTCGATGATCACCGAGAGATTGGGCTCGCCGTGGTTGACGCGGAAAATGCCGGTGCCGCCCATGCCGTCGAGCGGCTTGAACACCGCCTGCTTGTGCTGCTCGACAAAGGCGCGCAACTCGTCGCCGCGGCGGGTGACGAGCGTCGGCGCGGTGAACTGCGGAAACTCGGCGATCGACAGCTTTTCGCTGTGGTTGCGGATCGCCGCCGGATCGTTGAACACGCGCGCGCCCTGGTGCGCCGCGCGCTCCAGCAGGTGGGTGGAGTAGAAATACTCCATGTCGAAGGGCGGGTCCTTGCGCATGATCACGGCGTCGAACGCGGGCAGCGCTTCGCGCACCGGGGCGCCCAAGGTAAACCAGTCCGGCGTCTTGCCGGTGAGCTTCAGGGGACTGGCGTGCGCTTGCACGCGGCCTTCGGCGAGCAGCAGGTCTTCCTGCAGGCAGATGTAATTCTCATGGCCGCGGCCGGCGGCCTCGACCATCATGGCGTAGGTCGAATCCTTGTAGGTCTTGAAGGTCTCGGGGGGATCGGCGACGAAAAGCAGGCGCATGATGAGCGGAAAGAAAATGAGGGGATGCTGAAAGTAAAATGGCGGGCCAGGCCCGCCATTTCAAGCCGGAATGCGCTGGCGCCTTACGCGGCGACGGCGCCTACGGTCTGCTCCAGTTCGTAGGAAGCGGCCAGCGCCGCCAGGCGCGCGATCACGCCGTAAGTATAAAAGCGGTTTTGCGCGCTGCCGGGGTCGTCTTCCGGCTCCGGATTGGCGCCGGCCGACTCGAAGCCCAGGGACTCGAAATGCGCGCCCGGGGCGTTCAGGTTTTCGGTGACGCTGCGCAGGGTGTTGACGCGGTAGAAGCTGCCGACGACGAAGCGGTCGATCATGTAGACCACCGGCTCGGCGGTGGCGCCGCCGACGCGCTCAATCGTATGCACGCCTTCCTGGATGATCACTTCGTGCACCTCCAGGCCTTCCTTCACCACCGACATCTTGTTGCGCTGCTTGCGGTTCAGGCCGGTGACTTCGTCCGGGTTCTTCACGCTCATGATGCCCATGCCGTAGGTGCCGGCGTCGGCCTTGACGATGACGAAGGGCTCATCCGGAATGCCGTATTCCTGGTACTTGGCCTTGATGCGCGGCAGGATCCTTTCGACGTTGGCCTTCAGGCATTCCTCGCCGTCGCGCTCCTGGAAATTGACCTGGCCGCAGACGCCGAAGTAGGGGTTGATCAGCCAGGGGTCGATGCCGATCTCGCCGGAGAATTTTTCCACCACTTCGTCGTAGGCCTTGAAGTGGTTCGACTTGCGGCGCACCGCCCAGCCGGCATGCAGCGGCGGCAGCAGGGTCTGCTCGGTGACGCCCTTGAGGACGGCGGGAATGCCGGCCGAGAGGTCGTTGTTGAGCAGGATGGCGCAGGGGTCGAAATCGGCCAGCCCCAGGCGCGCGCCGTTGCGCACCAGCGGCTCGACGATGATGGTCTCGCCGTCGGGCAATTCGAACGGCGTCGGCGCGGTGATCTCGGGATTGAGCGAACCCAGGCGCACGTTGAGGCCGGTGCCGCGCAGGATTTTCGACAGGCGCGCGACGTTCTGCAGATAGAACAGGTTGCGCGTGTGGTTTTCCGGAATCAGCAGCAGGTTGCGCGCGTCCGGACAATACTTTTCGATTGCCGATTGCGCCGCCTGCACTGCCAGCGGCAGCATCTCGCGCGACAGATTGTTGAAGCCGCCGGGATAAAGATTGGTATCCACCGGGGCGATCTTGAAGCCGGCATTGCGCAGGTCGACCGACGAATAAAACGGCGGCGTGTGTTCCTGCCATTCCATGCGGAACCAGCGTTCGATCGCCGTGGCATTGCCCAGGATTTTTCGCTCGACTTCGGCCATCGGCCCTTCGAGCGCCGTCTTCAGATTTGGCACCAGCATTGTTCTCTCCATCACCCTGCTCACGTTGGGGACATGTGGCGCACCCGGAGGGGGCCGGCGCGGCGGGATGCGCATTGTAGGCGAATTCCCGTGACATGGGGATGTTGCCGCCGGTTTCAATTCGCCGCTATCGGGGATTCACTTACAGCGGTCCGCCAACCATGCACCACCACGCCGATGTCATAAAAAAAGCACCCACCGCCGATGAGCGGGGGCGCTTCACATACGCACTGGCACACAAAGGAGATGACTGCGCCGGTCCGTCAGGAGAAAGCGGGGGGCGAGCGTACTTCGCATGTGGGTGTCCGGCTGCTTCGGTGCCGGGACTGCCGGCCAGGCAAAGCAAAAGGGCCGGCTTGCGCCGGCCCTTTTCCACTTGTTACTACAACCGCGATTACAGGTTGTAGGCGTTCTCGCCGTGGTCCGCCAGGTCGAGACCTTCTTCCTGCGCCTCGTCGCTGGAGCGGATGCCGATGGTGGCTTTCAGGATCATCAGGATCACGACGGCAACCACCGAAGACCACACCAGGGTGATGCCCACGCCCCACAGCTGCGAGATGAACTGCGCGCTGGCGTCGAAGTCGCCGACCTTGTTGGCGACGTAGTCGTACACGCCGGTGCCGCCCAGCTTCGGGTTGACGAAGATGCCGGTGCAAAGCGAGCCGATGATGCCGCCGATGCAGTGCACGCCGAAGGTGTCGAGCGCGTCGTCATAGCCGAACATCTGCTTGATCTTGGTCACCATGAAGAAGCACACCACGGCGGCAAGCGCGCAGGTGATGAAGGCGCCCATCGGGCCGACGTAGCCGGCGGCGGGGGTGATCGCCACCAGGCCCGCGACGATGCCCGAGCAGATACCCAGCACGGAAGGCTTGCCCTTGGTCAGCCACTCCACCAGCATCCACACCACGCCGGCGGTGGCGGTGCCGAACAGGGTGTTGAAGAAGGCAAGACCCGCGGCGCCGGTGGCTTCGAGCGCCGAGCCGGCGTTGAAGCCGAACCAGCCCATCCACAGCATGCCGGTGCCGATTGCCGTCATCATCAGGCTGTGCGGGGCCATCGCCACGCGGCCGTAGCCGTTGCGCTTGCCGAGGAAGATGGCGCAAACCAGGGCTGCGATACCGGAGTTGATGTGCACCACGGTGCCGCCGGCGAAGTCGAGCGCGCCCTTGCCGAAGATGAAGCCGGCGTGCTTGCCCGCTTCTTCAGCAGCCTTGGCGGTGGTGTAGGCATCGGGGCCGTCCCAGTACCACACCATGTGGGCGATCGGCAGGTAGGAGAAGGTGAACCACAGCACGGAGAACAGCAGCATGGCGGAGAACTTGAAGCGTTCGGCGAAGCCGCCGCAGATCAGCGCCACGGTGATGGCCGCGAAGGTGAGCTGGAACATCGCATACACGTAGTCAGGCAGGTACTGGCCCTTGCTGAAGGTGGCGGCCACCGCCGTGGTCGGGTCGTCGCCTGACATGAAGAACTTGTCGAACGAGCCGACGAAGGGGCCGCCGGCGGTAAACGCCAGGCTGTAGCCGTAGATCACCCACAGCACCGCGATCACGCAGAAAATGGTGAAGCTTTGCATCACGGTGGACAGGGCGTTCTTCCGGCGCACCATGCCGGCATAGAACAGCGCCAGGCCGGGGCAGGTCATGAACAGCACAAAGGCGGTGGAAGTCATCATCCACGAGACGTCGCCCTTGTTGCAGTCGAAGCCCTTGTCGCCGCACTTGGGCGCGGCGGCGGGAGCGGCGGCAGTGGCAGCCGGCGCAGCGGCATCGCTGGCGGCGGCTACCGGTGCCGCAGCGGCGGGAGCAGCAGCAGCGGCAGCCGCAGGTGCTGCTGCGTCAGCCTTGGGCGCATCGGCCGGGGCCGCCGCGGCAGGCGCATCAGCTTTGGGCGCGTCGGCCGCCTTGTCTTGCGCGAAAGCGGAGCCGCTTAGCGCGAGTGCGGCGGCCAGTCCAAGAATGGACAGGATTTTTTTCATTGGTAGGGCTCTCCTCAAAGGGCGTCCGCGCCGGTCTCGCCGGTGCGGATGCGGATGGCTTGCTCGAGTTCGAAAACAAAAATCTTGCCGTCGCCGATCTTTCCGGTATTGGCGGACTTCTCGATGGCTTCGATCGCCTGCTCGAGGAGTTCGGCTTTCACCGCGGCCTCGATCTTTACTTTCGGCAGAAAGTCGACGACGTACTCGGCGCCGCGATACAGCTCCGTATGCCCCTTCTGGCGGCCAAATCCCTTGACCTCGGTTACGGTTATCCCCTGCACGCCGATAGCGCTTAAGGCTTCGCGCACTTCGTCAAGCTTGAAAGGCTTGATGATGGCTGTCACCAGTTTCATTTGCATGCTCCTTTGGACGGAGATTGATGAATGTTCCCCGGGTAGCCTTGAGCAGCTTCTGTGCCAGCCAGTGGAATGCGCTATTCGCTCGCCTTTCACGAGCAGGTGCGCGTGAATGCCCGCCGAAAAATGGCCGCGCGTGCATCGCGATCGCCATCGCGCACACAAGCTGCGCACCAAATCAAGGCAACGCACCAATCAAGTGCCGCAGACCTCTGGAAGATCTACGCCGCGGACAAAAAAAAGGCCGCCCGAAGGCGGCCTTGAATCGCATCCCGGCGTTGCCGGGGACAGAGGAGTGCTGCCAATCAGAACGTCTTGGAGAGGCTGACCACACCGGTCCAGGTGCCGAGGTCCTTGGCCTGGTTGGTGCCGTTGACGGTGCGCTCGCCGGAATACCACTGCTTGTTGGCGTCGGTGCCGATCACGGCGGCGCCGACGGTCCAGCCGCTGTCGAAGGCGTAGGCGAGGCCAACCTTGTAGTCGGTGTAGTTGAGCGCACCATAGTTGCGCACGTTGACGTGGCCGACGTGGCCGGTGAGGGTCCACTTGGGCACGATCTCGTAGCTCAGGTTGGCTTCGTAATACTGGCTGCCGCGCGAATCGCCGTTGGCGCCCAGAGTGGTGGTGCAGGCACCGCTGATCCAGCAGTCCTTGGAGGTGGTGGCGGCACCGACGGCGCTGTTCATGCCGAAGTAGTTGGTGAAGGCGTAGCTGTACTTGACGCTGATCCACTTCCAGCTCGCGGAGACGTAGCCTTCGAGGTTGTTCGGGCGCGAGGAGGTGTTGCCGGCGCCGATCAGGTAGGACTTGTCGTAGTAGTAATAGAGCGCGCCGACGTCAACGCCGAAGTCGCCGAAGCTATGGCGCCAGCCGCCGTAGAAGTCCATCTCGGCGCCGTTACCGGAAGGGTAGGTCACGCCGGAAACGTTGGAGTTCCAGTTGCCCAGGTAGAGGCCGGTGGGGTTATGGGTGAAGTCGACGCCGCCCTGCACGGCCGGGCCGTTGAGGGTTTGCGAGATGCCGCGGAACCGGTAGTCGTTGACGATCGTCACGTTGCCGGTGAAGGTGTAGTCGGGCGTTGGCGCGGCGGCCGGGGCAGCAGCCTGCGCGTGCGCGGTGGTGACTGCCAGGGGAGAAGCGAAAACTGCTGCGACGGCAGCAGCAAGAGCCAGTTTACGCATGGTGTTCCTTTCTTGTCTAAATGAAGCTTGATCCTGATTTCAGGCTGGATTTATCAACACTGCTACTGCGGGCGAGACGATGATTCCTTATCCCTGAGTACGCACAACAAGCATGCATATCGATTCGAGGATGCACTCTTTTGATGCAAAAATTCCCTCAATTTCCAGCGATCTCCGTAAAGAATCAGTAATCGCCATCAAAAGTGCACACCGCCTCCAATTCCTCACGCTTGTTTCGGGGACGTTGTTCAAGCAGGAGGGAGCCTTGCAAAAGGCAGGCCAGCGGCCAGCACCTTAAGTTGGGCGCACCTTTTTCAATCCCGCGAATAGCCGGGCCCAAGCAGCTGTATTGGCGGCCCGGACCGGTTCGCCCGCACACCGGCGCGGCCGCGGCATCGTTGCGGACGCCCTTGGGCACGGTGCGCGAGGCGGCGCAAAACGCCGTGCTAAACTCGGCGCTCCGCCCATTCGCCCTTCTCCCGCATGAACGCGAAACTGCTTGAGGAACTGAACGCGCGCTTCAGCGCTTTTTTGCGCCAGACGCCCGCCGCCGACGTGCAAAAGAACCTGAAGGCGATGCTGACGTCGACCTTCGCGCACCTGGACCTGGTGACCCGCGAGGAGTTCGACATCCAGGGCGAGGTGCTCAAGCGCACGCGCGAAAACCTGCGCGCCCTGGAAGCCCGCGTCGCCGCCCTCGAAGCCAAGCGCTAGGCCACGGCATCGGCCTTGCCGACGCGCTCTGCGCAATTGCGGGCGGCTGAATAGAACAACACCAATGTCCGTCGCCGTCCTTCGTTCACGCGCCCTGACCGGCATGCAGGCGCCGGAAGTCACCGTCGAGGTGCATCTGGCGGGCGGTCTGCCTTCGTTCACCATCGTCGGCCTGCCCGAGACCGAGGTGAAGGAAGCGAAGGATCGCGTGCGCGCGGCGATCCAGAACGCCAACTTTGATTTTCCGGCGAGACGCATTACCGTGAATTTGGCGCCGGCCGACCTGCCGAAAGAATCGGGCCGCTTCGATTTGCCGATTGCATTGGGCGTGCTGGCGGCTTCGGGGCAGATGCCGGCCGAGCGTTTGAGCCAATACGAATTCGCCGGCGAACTCTCGCTGACCGGCGCGCTGCGGCCGATTCGTGGCGCGCTGGCGATGACGCTCAACGCCGAGCGCGCCGGCCGCGCCTTCATCCTGCCGCGCGCAAGCGCCGCCGAAGCGGCCTTGAGCGGCAGCGCGGAGATCCTGCCCGCCGACACGCTGTTGCAGGTGTGCGCGCACCTGAGCGGCCGCGAACCCTTGCGCCCGCAAGCGCCGGCGCCGGTGGCAACCGCGCCCGCCTATCCGGACTTGAGCGAAGTCAAAGGCCAGGCGCAAGCCAAGCGCGCGCTGGAGATCGCCGCCGCCGGCCGCCATTCGCTGTTGATGGCAGGCCCGCCCGGCACCGGCAAGTCGATGCTGGCGCAGCGCCTGCCGGGCTTGCTGCCGGCCATGCCGCACGAAGAGGCGATCGAGTCGGCGGCAATGCTGTCGATCGCCGGCCTGTTCCGTCCCGAGCAGTTCGGTTTGCGTCCGGTCAGAAGCCCGCACCATACGGCTTCGGCAGTGGCGCTGGTGGGCGGCGGCGGCAACCCACGCCCCGGCGAGATTTCGCTCGCACATCATGGGGTACTTTTTTTGGACGAGCTTCCGGAACACGACCGGCGGGTTTTAGAGGTGCTGCGCGAGCCGCTCGAATCCGGGCGCATCACCATTTCGCGCGCCGCGCGCCAGGCCGAGTACCCCGCGCAATTCCAGCTGGTGGCGGCGATGAACCCCTGCCCCTGCGGCTA
>DASYEQ010000019.1:0-4621 GCA_036498945.1 Burkholderiales bacterium
CTGCTCAATAGCCGCTGAACAGTTCCTGTTTCAGGAAGGCGCTGAGTTCGGCGGTGTCCTTGCGGCGTGAGGACTTGGTCAGCACCTTGCCCAGGCGGAAGCTTTCCCACTGGAAGTCCATCTCGGGGTAGTCGCGGCGGATGATCCGGATCACCTGGGCGATCACCGCGTTCTCGACGTTGCCGCCGGGCCCGGCATCGACGTCGAACTGTTCACCGCGCCAGCGGCGCGGGTCGTTGCCCCAGCCGCGGAAATAGATGCTCGCGGTGCGCACGCCTATGTCGCGGATGCTGAAAATGCCGTTCTTGTCCGACCGTGGCGCCAGGTTCTTGGCGATGATCGAGTCGAGGTCCGGGGCGTTCGGATGGTTGTTGCCCCCCGCCGGCGTGCCGTTGCGCGCGTCGTTTTCATCGCGCTTGCCCTGGTTCTGGTGCAGGTTGGCGCTGAAGTCCGGGGAATTGTCGTTCGGCGGCGTGTCGAAGGGCTTGGGCAGCGGCCCGAAATCCTTCTTTGGCGGCTCCTTCGGCGGCGGTTCCTTGGGCGGTGGCTCGTTCTTTGGCACGCGCCTGCCGCTGGGGCCGTTTTGCGAGAGCACGGGCGGGCGCTGCGGCGGGTGTACCGGCGGCCGCCGGGTGGGCTTTTTGGGTGGCGTGGGGGCGGGCTCGGGGGGCGGCGGCGTCGGCTCGGACGGCCGGGCCGGCGTCGCGGGCGCAGCGGCGGGCTCGCGCAGGCGCAGGCGGGCGGTGAGCGGCGCGCGCGATTCCGGCGCCGTCAGCTCCTGCTCCTTCATGATCTTGGGGACGATGAAAAGGAGCGCGGCGACGTGCAGCAATAGCGATACCGCGACCCCCACCGCGGTGCTGCGGCGCATGGAAAGGGAGAAGGACTCTCCGTAGCGGCGGGGCGGGCGTGCCAGGGTGTTAGGCATCAGCCATACGATCTCGGGGGCAAAATAAAAGCAGAATCAAAGGTGCCGGGCGGCCGGGCATCAGGAACGCGCCGGCCCGTCAGGCACTGCCGGCATGATGGGCCGGAAGGCAGGCGCATATTGTAGTACGGCCTGCGCGTACGCGAGATGCATGGGCGCGGCGCCGGTAAAACGCCTGGGCGCCGCCACGGTTGCACCTGCAAACGGCGCGGATCGGTCCGCGCCGCCCTCCTGGCCCGGCGTGCCGGGTCATGGATTTGACCGGGCGGCGGGCGCGAGTTCCCGGCCCGGGCGCGCAATTTGTTATGCGCGCGCCCGGCGGGGATTTGCGTAACAGTTTGTAAACGGCGGCGCTTAGCGCGCGGCGGTGGCGGGGGCGACGGCGAGCTGGTTGTTTACCTGCTTGACCCCGGCAATCGCGCTGGCCATGCGGCCGGCGCGCTCGCGCGAGGCGTCGCTGCCGGCGGTGCCGCTCAAGGTGACCACCCCGCCGGAGACGGCGACCTCGACCTTGCCGGCCGAAAGATAAGGGTCTTTCAGCACGTCGGTCTTGATCGAGGCGGCGATCGCGGCGTCGCTCACGCCCTGGTGCAGCGCTTCGGTGCGGTCGTGCACGGCAGCGCCGGCGGCCTCGACATGGTCGTCGAGCGCCTGGCCGGCGTTCTCGGCACGCTGGCGCACCGCCTGCGCGCTGTCCTGCACGCGCTCGCCGGCACCGGCGAACATGGCATTGATGCGGCCGATGCCGCGGTCGATCTTCTGGCCGACGGAGTCGCCGCCGGCCATCGTGTGCATGCCCTCGACGATGATGAAGGTGCCGGCGATGATGAAGATCGACAGCGCCAGCAACAGCAGCCACATGGCGCCGGCGGCGGTGCGCTCGCCCAGCGTCGCCAGGCGCCGGCCGGCATGGCGCATGCGGTGGCGCAAGGGCAGGCGGCGGCGCGGGCGGGTGGCGGCGCGCGCCTGCGCGGCGCGGTCGCGCAGATGGGTTTCGACTTCGATGTCGCGGCTGTGCATGGGGCTCTCCCTGTTGTTGTTGCTGCCTCGCTGCTACCTGGGGGCCCGCGCGGCCGAAGCGCGCGCGGGATCGGGATCAGGCGGAACTGAACTGATGTCTGGTGCGCGCATCAATCCAGCGCCACCGGCCAGACGAAATGCACGTCACCGGCCTTGGCGCCGATGGTGACGTTCTTGGTCTGCGTCACGCCCTTGTAGCTGGCGGTGAGCGCGTACTGGCCGGGGGGCACCTGGGCGTAGACCAGCGGGCCGACGTCGCTGACGTTCATCACCTCGGCGCCGCGGCGCTTGAGCACCACGCTGTCGGCCACCACGTACTGGCCGTTGTCTTCCGAGAACACCATGCGCATGCTGTAGTGGCCGGCCTGCGCTTCGAGCTTGGTGCGGTCCTCGTCGCCGATGCCGCCGGAAGCGACCACGTAGACGTTGGGATTGGCCGAGACCACGCCCGGCCCGGGGGCGGTGGCGGGGTCGCCCATCTGGTCGGCGCCGCCGGTGGCGGCAAAGGCGGGCGCGGCGAACATGAGCGCCAGGGCGATGGGAGCAAAGGTCTTGCGCATGGTGAACCTCCTGCGTGCAATGAACGTGCGATGAATCCTGATGCTGCATGCTCGCCCAAGGGCCGGCGCCCCGCAGCCCCTGGCGGGAGGATTTGCTTGTGGGAATCCGCCGACAGCCCCGGGCGGGGCGGGCGGGAACGGTCGGCGCTTTCCGTCAACAATTTGGGAGGCCCTGGCGGAACGATCGTCCGCAACCCCCGGTCGGACCCAGTAAGAGCCACCCCGCGAGAGTAGAAAGGAGAGCGCCATGGAGCACAACCGCAGCAGTTTTACCGGCCCCCGGCCGGCCCGCCAGGGCCGCACGCGCCGCCATCTCACCGACGAGCAGCTCGAAGCGCTGGCGGTTGCCTTCGGCAGCCACCTGATCCGCAACGCGCCGCCGCAGCGCGCCCTGGGCGCGTTGCTGTCGAACCGCAACGTCAAGATCACCGCCGAGTAAGTGAGGAGCTGCGGCGGTTGAGTACCGCTGCGCCCGTCGCTCCGCGTGCTCTCGCAGCGGTACCGGCAAAACAAAGGGCCGGACCACGCAAGTGGCCCGGCCCTGTCACGTCTGGCGCCAGCCTGCGTCGCGCAATGGCGACGCAGGCGGACTTCACGCCGCCGCGCTTCGCGGCGGCGTTACGCCCTTACTCGATGGTCGCGCCCGACTCCTTCACCACCTTGGCCCACTTCTCGGTTTCGGTGTGGATGAAGGTGGCGAATTGCGCCGGCGGCATGCCGCCGGGGTCGGCGCCGATGTCGGCCAGGCGCTTTTTCATTTCCGGCGTCTTCAGGATCGCGGCGCTGGCGTTGTACAGCTTGGTGATGATTTCCGGCGGCGTGCCCTTGGGCGCGAGCAGGCCGTACCAGGTCGTCACCTCATAGCCGGGCAAGCCGGCTTCCTGCATGGTCGGCACGTCGGGGAAGGCGGCCGAGCGCCTGGCGGTCGAAATGCCGAGGGCGCGCACCTTGCCGGCGCGCACCTGCGGCGCGGCCGAGCCGGAGGTTTCCACCGCCACCTGGATGGTGCCGCCGATCAGGTCGGTCATCATCGGCGCGCCGCCCTTGTAGGGCACGTGCACCATCTTCACCCCGGCCATCGAGGCGAACAGCGCCCCCGAGAGATGCTCGATGCTGCCGTTGCCGGCCGAACCGTAGCTGTACTTGCCCGGGTTGGCCTTGAGCAGCGCGATCAGTTCCTTCTCGTTCTTCGCCGGCAGGTTGTTGTTCACCAGGAGCAGGTTGGGCAGCGAGGAGACCTCGGTGATCGGCGCCAGGTCGCGCTCGAAATCATAGTTCAGGCGCTTCGGGCCATACAGGCTGGGCGCGATCGCGTGCGCCACGGTGGACATGAAAATGGTGTAGCCGTCGGGCGCCGCATGCGCGGCGATGCCCGCGCCGAGCGTGCCGCCGGCGCCGGCGCGGTTGTCCACCACCACGCTTGCGCCCAGGCTCTTGCCGAGCTCGGCCGCCATCGCGCGCGCCACGATGTCGGTGGTGCCGCCGGCGGCGAAGGGCACGATCATGGCGATGGTGTGCGCCGGCCAGGTTTGCGCCTGGGCGGTGGGGCAAAAGGCGGCGCAGGCGAGCGCGAGCGCGCCGGCGAGACGGGAAAGGGTAGGCATGGAGGTCTCCACTGAGGTCGAAATTCGGTTCTTGTCGGGCAGGCCTGCGTAATGCACGGCAAGCCTGGCCAGTCCGCCATTTTAGTCCCTCGCGCGGCGCGCGCCAGCGCGACCGGTCAAGAGGTGTTCGGGCATTGTGAAAGGCGGCGGGCGTGCCGCCTGCGTATTCCCGGCAGGCGGGGGCGCTTCGCCTGGTTCATCCCGCCGCCGCGGACGACTGCGGAAAGCGGGGAGTGGCCTGATCCAGGCAAACCCGCGGCCGCGCGCTCGCGGTATGGATGTCGCGCACAACAGTGCCTGACCGCCGCCCCTACAGGCGAACGCCGCCGGCCTTGTGCAGCCGCACGCCGCTCCACCTGCCCTGCTTGACCAGCGCGCGCACCGTCTCGGCCAGCACCACGCGCGCGGCCAGCGCGGCCGGCGAGAGCTCGTCGTCCGACAGGCTGGCGAGCAGGTTGGGGCGCAGCGCGTGGCTGTCGGACACGCGCAGCACGGTCAGCGGCACATCG
>DASYEQ010000020.1:0-88360 GCA_036498945.1 Burkholderiales bacterium
CGGCGCCTACACGATCGCGCTGTCGGCGCTGCTCGACAAGCGCGCGGCGTTCGGCGTCGGCTTCATGCTCTTCTGCCTGCTTTCGTGCGCGCTCTATCCGGTGCTCGGGCGCGACTTCTTCCCGAGCGTCGACGCCGGCCAGATCCGCCTGCATTTCCGCGCCGCCACCGGCACGCGCATCGAGGAGACGGCGCGCATCGCCGACCGCATCGAGGCCGACATCCGTACCCTGATCCCCGACACCGAGCTCGACACCATCCTCGACAACCTCGGCGTGCCGAACTCGAGCATCAACCTCTCCTACAGCAACGCCGGCATCATCGGCACGCTCGACGGCGAGATCCTGATGTCGCTCAGGCACGGCCACCGCCCGACCGAAGAGCTGGTGACGCTGCTGCGCGCCGAGCTGCCGAAGCGCTTTCCCGGCATCGAGTTCTTCTTCCACCCCGCCGACATCGTCACGCAGATCCTCAACTTCGGCCTGCCGGCGGCGATCGACGTGCAGTTCTCCGGCAACGCGCAAAAGGAAAACGCCGTGCTCGCCGCCGAACTGGTGAAGCAGATCCGCACCATTCCCGGCGCGGTCGACGTGCACGTGCACCAGCGCCTGGACAATCCGGCCGTCGATTTGCAGATGGACCGCTCGCGATTGCAGCAGGTGGGGCTGACGGCCACCAACGTCGGCCAGAACGTGCTGATCAGCCTCTCCGGCAGCTCGCAGACCGCGCCCGCCTTCTGGCTCAACCCGCAGAACGGCGTGGTCTACAGTATCGCCGTGCAGACGCCGCAATACGACGTCAACTCGCTCGACGCCCTGCTCAATACCCCGGTGGGTACGCCGGGCGGGGGCAACAGCGGCAACGCCGGCCCGCCGCAACTGCTGGGCAACCTGGTGCAGGCGCGGCCCGCGCGCAGCCAGGCGGTGGTGAGCCACTACAACATCCTGCCGGCGATCGATACCTACGTCAGCGTGCAGGGCACCGACCTGGCGAACGTGGCCGGCCAGGTGCAGCAGAAGATCGACGCCATCACCCCGAAGCTGCCGCGCGGCAGCCGCGTGGTGATGCGCGGCCAGGTGCAGACCATGCAGGCTTCCTTCGTCGGCCTGCTGGTGGGCCTGGCGATGGCGATCGTGCTGGTGTACCTGCTGATCGTGGTCAACTTCCAGTCGTGGATCGACGCCGGCATCATCATCGCCGCGCTGCCCGCGGCGCTCGCCGGCATCGCCTGGATGCTGTTCATCACCGGAACCACCCTCTCCGTGCCGGCGCTCACCGGCGCCATCATGACCATGGGCGTGGCCACCGCCAACTCGATCTTGCTGGTGGCCTTTTCGCGTGAGCGCCAGGCCGTGGGCGCCACGCCCCTGGCCGCGGCACTGGAAGGCGGCGCCACCCGCATCCGCCCGGTGATGATGACCGCGCTGGCGATGATCATCGGCATGATCCCGATGGCGCTGGGCCTGGGTGAAGGCGCCGAGCAGAACGCGCCCCTGGGCCGCGCGGTGATCGGCGGCCTGCTCTTCGCAACCGTTTCCACTCTTTTCTTTGTTCCGGTGGTGTACGCCGGCGTGCACCAGCGTCTGGCCCGTCGTCACGGGTCGCACGCGCACGCCGCACCGCCTGCCGGCGGCGCTGTACACCAGGAGGCTTGAAGCAATGTCCGAGCAACGTCATTCCGAACTGGGGATCCATGCGCTTGAAGGCGTGGACCCTCACGAGCTGGTCAAGCGCAAGCAGGCGATGCGCCGCGCGCGCATGCTGGTCATCGCCGTGCTGGTGGTGCTGGCGGTGGGCAGCGCGCGCACCATCTTCAGCCGCGTCAGCAATGCCCGCGCGCTGGAGGCCGGCACGGTGGAGCATGCCCGGCAGTACGTGCGCGTGGGGCTGCCGAAAAGCGGCGACGCCGGCCAGAACCTGGCGCTGCCCGGCACGCTGCAGGGCTACGTGCAGGCGCCGCTTGCCGCGCGCGCCAGCGGCTACCTGAAGAAGTGGTACAAGGACATCGGCAGCCGGGTGCAAAAAGGCGAGCTGCTGGCCGAGATCGAGACTCCGGAAATCGACCAGCAATTGACGCAGGCGATGGCCGCGCGCCAGCAGGCCGATTCCAGCCTGTCGCTGGCCAAGAGCACGATGGACCGCTGGGAGGCGCTGCGCAAGAAGGATGCGGTGTCGCAACAGGAACTGGACGAGCGCCGCAGCAACGACGCGCAGGCGCGCGCCAACCTGGCGGCGGCCGATGCCAACGTCGGCCGCCTGAGGCAGCTGGAGGGATTCAAGCGGGTGACCGCGCCGTTTGCCGGCGTGATCACGCGCCGCAACGTCGATACCGGCGACCTGATCGACGCCGGCGCCGGCCGCGTGATGTTCGTGCTGACCCAGACCGACCCGCTGCGCGTCTACGTCAACGTGCCGCAGTCGTATGCGCAACTGGTGAAGGAAGGCCAGGAGGTGGTGGTGAGCCAGTCGGAGATGGGCGGCCAGGCCTTCAAGGGCAAGATCGCGCGCACCGCCGCCGCCATCGACCCGCTCACCCGCACCATGCAGGTGGAGGTGACGCTGCCGAACCCCGCCGGCACGCTGCTGCCGGGCGCCTACGTGCAGGTGCGCCTGCCGCTGCTCGCCAACAAGGGCTTCACCATTCCGACCAATGCACTGCTGATCCGCGCCGAGGGCGTGCGCGTCGCGGTGGTCGATGCGAACGGGCGCGTGAGCCTGAAGAACATCAAGATCGGGCGCAACTACGGCGATACGGTGGAAGTGATCGGCGGCATCGAAGGCAATGAAAAGCTGGTGCTCAACCCACCGGACTCGATGGCCGACGGCGACCAGGTGATCATCGCCGCCGATGCGCCCGCCACCGCCAAGGCCGGCGCGCCCAAGGAAAAGTCGTGATGCGGTTTTCCCTTCCGGGCGCCGCTGTCGCAGCGGTGCTGCTGGCCGGCTGCGCGGCCGGGCCGGATTACAAGCGCCCCGAACTGGCGATGCCGGCGGACTGGAAGCTGGAGGCGCCCTGGCGCGTCGGCACCCCCAGCGACGATGCGCCCAAGGGCGCGTGGTGGCAGCGCTTCAACGACACCGTGCTGAGCGGCCTGGAAGAGCAGGTATTGGCGGACAGCCCGACGCTCGCCGCTGCCAACGCGCGCCTGGCGCAGTCGCGCGCGCTGCTCGATGCCGCCGGCGCGGCGCGCTATCCGCAGGTGGGCGCCACCGTGCGCGATACGCGCGCGCGCATTTCCGCGCTGCGCCCGCTTTCCAACAACATCGCGCCCAATTTCAGCACCACGCAAAGCGACTTCGTCGCCGCCGGCACGGTGAGCTACGAGGTTGATCTCGCCGGGCGCGTGCAGCGCACCGTCGAAGGCGCGCGCGCCACCGCCGAGCAGACCGCGGCGGACCTGGAAAACGTGCGCCTGCTGCTGACCACCGATCTCGCCACCAATTACTTCAACCTGCGCGAGATCGACATCGAGCTCGACGTGGTGACGCGCTCGATCGCGCTGCAACGCGCCTCGCTCGACCTCGCCACCTCGCGCCATGACCTCGGCGCCGCTTCCGGGCTGGACGTGGCGCAGCAGCAGGCGCTGCTCGACAGCACCCTGACGCAGATCGACGTGCTCAAGCGGCTGCGCTTCCAGTACGAGCACGCGATCGCCGCGCTCACCGGCACGCCGCCGCCGCAGTTCAAGCTCGACCCGGTGGCGAATGCCGCGATCGTGCCGCCGGCGGTGCCCCTGGGCGTGCCCTCCGACGTGCTGGAGCGCCGCCCCGACGTGGCTTCCGCCGAACGCGCGATGGCCGCCGCCAATGCGCAAGTGGGCGTGGCGCAGGCGGCCTTCTACCCGAGCTTCAACCTCGCCGGGCTGATCGGCAGCGAGAGCAACCAGTTGGGGATGCTGTTTTCCACCCCGGCCGCGATCTGGTCGCTGGGCGGTGCGCTGGTGCAGCCGATCTTCGACGGCGGGCGCATTCGCGCCAATGCGCGCGCCGCGAAAGCGGGCTATGACGTCACGGTGGCCAACTACCGCCGCGTCGTGCTCACCGCCATGCAGGAAGTGGAGGACGGCATCACCGGCCTGGCCTCGCTCGAGCGCGCCTACAACCAGTCGCAGGCGGCGATCGCCAGTTCGCGCAAGGTGCTGGACGTGGCCACCGCGCGCTACGAGGGCGGCGTGGCGACTTATCTCGACGTGATCACCGCGCAGCAATCGCTGTTGACCAACGAGCGCCAGGCGGCGCAACTGCTGGGGCAGCGCTTTGCCACTTCGGTGTTCCTGGTCAAGGCCCTGGGCGGTGGCTGGGAAGGCATGCCGAAGGTGGGGACGAAGTAGGGCGCACCGCTTCTCCAGGCGCTCGCGGGCGGGTGCTGTCGCTTGGGCGACAGGCCTCTTTCTGCCCTAGGCTGCGCGGCGCGCCGTCCGCGCGGTCTTGCGGGCCGTCTTGCGGGCCGCGCTTTGCGGCGGATAGATCTTCAGGAAGGCATCGACCGCCTGCTTCACGTGTTCGCGGCGCTCGGCCGCGGTGACGGCTTCGCCGCAGCCGGCGGTAAACATCTCCTGCCCCTGCACCAGGGTGAGGAAGTGCTCGGCGGCCAGCGCCGGGGCGGCAATCACCAGCGTGCCGGCGGCGGCCAGTTCGGCGAAATAATCCGAGAGGTGGGCGAGAAAGCCGCGCAGGCCGGATTCCAGCACGGTCTTGCGCAGGCCCGGAAAACGCGGCGCCTCGGCTACTGCCAGGCGGTAGATGGCGAGGCTGTCGGTGGAGAGGATGCGCGCCTGCATGCGCGCGGCGAGCTTGCGCAGTTCGGTGGCGACATCCGCAACGTGCGCCGGCTCGCGCACGCCTTCCTCGAAAATCGCGCCGGCGCGCTGGCTCAGCACGGCTTCGAAGAGGGCCTCCTTGGTGCCGAATTCGGCGTAGAGGGTGGCGAGCGACCCGCCGGCGATGCGCACCACCTCGTTGACGCTGGCGCCGGCAAAGCCGCGTTCCAGGAACAGCTGTTCCGCCGCCTCGACAAACTTGCGCCGGCGCTCGGCCAGGCGCGAAGGCGAGGGCACGGGAGCGGGGGCGGCGGCGCGCCGCGCCGTCTTCTTTGCGGTGGCGGTACGGCCGGTGGCGTGGCTCACGGTTTCATCTCCGGCGCGCTCCAGCCGCCGCCCAGGGCCTTCATCAGGTCGACGCTGTAGGCCAGGCGCAATTGGCGGTTGCGGATCATCGCCAGCTCGGCGTCGTTGGCGGTGCGCTGCGAATCCAGCACTTCGAGGTAGCCGGAATAGCCGGCGTCGTAGCGGGTGCGCGCGAGATCGAGCGCCTGGCGCGCGGCGTCCACCTTCACCTTGTAGTCGTCCTCGCTGGTGGTGGCGGCGTAGAGGTTGCTCACCGCGTCCGCCGTTTCGCGGAACGCGGTCTCCACCGCCTTCTGATAGTTCGCCACCGACTGGTGCTGGCGGGCCTGCGCCTGCTCGGTGCGGGCGGAGAGGCGGCCGGCATCGAAGATCGGCAGGGTCAGGCCGAAGCCGGCGCTCCAGATGCGCGCCGGGCCGGTCAGGATGTTGCTGAAGTCGGTGCTTTCGCCGCCCAGCATGCCGATCAGCGAAATGCTGGGGAACATCGCCGCCTTGGCCACGCCGATGCGCGCGTTGGCGGCGATCAGGTTCTGCTCGGCGACGCGCACGTCAGGGCGGCGCTCCAGCAGTTGCGAGGGCAGGCCCGTGGGCGGCACCGGCGGCGCCGGCAGGGTGTCCAGCGTGCCGGGGGCGATGCGCAGCCCCAGGTTGCCGGTGAGCACGCCCAGCTGGTGCTCGTAGATCTTGCGCAGGCGATCGAGGTCGCGCAGTTGCAGCACCGCGTCGGCGCGCGCGCCGATCGCCTGCTGCACGTCGAGGTCGGAGGCGATGCCGGAGCCGGCGCGGTTTTTCACCACTTCCAGGGAATCCTCGCGCGCCTTCAGGGTTTCCTTGGTCACGATGATCTGCGCGTCGGTGGCGCGCAGGAGGAAGTAGGTCTGCGCGGTGGTGCCGGCCTGCGTCAGCGCGACGACGTCGCGGCCGTAGCGGGTGGAGAGCGCGGAGGCGCGCGCGGCCTCGGTACCGCGGCGCAATTTTCCCCAGAAGTCCAGCTCGTAGGAGGTGGAGACGGCGAGACGCTTGTCGGCACGCGTGTACGGGTTGATCGCCGGTGTCGCGGTGACGGTGGAGACGCGCGATTCGGTGTCGTTGACGGAGAGGTCGAGCTCCGGGAAGAAGCCGGCGTTGACCTCGCGCAGCGCGGCGCGCGCTTCCTCTACCTGCGCGGCGGCCAGGCGGATGTCGGCGCTCTTGGTCTGCGCGGCGGCCACCAGGTCGTTGAGGATGGGGTCGTTGTAAAGCGTCCACCAGTCGGCGCGCAGCGCCGCCGCGTCGCCCTGCTGCGGCTCGGGGTAGTCGGCGGGCAGGTCTTGCTGCGGGCGCTTGTAGTCGGGGCCGACCATGCAGCCGGACAGCGCCGCGGCGAGCGCGCCCAGCAAGAGCGCGTTGCGCACACGCGGGAAGGAGCGGGAGTTCATTGCGCGCCCTCCTCGGTGTGGGTGAGGTCTGCCGGTTTTGCAGCCGTGGCACGCAGCTCGGCGTCCTGCAGGTCGCGCTTGCGCATGGTGGCCATCATGGTGAAGAACAGCGGCACGAAGATGGTGGCGATGAAGGTGGAAGCCAGCATGCCGCCGAACACCCCGGTGCCCATGGAGCGCCGCGCCGCCGCGCCGGCGCCGCTGGAAAACACGAGGGGAACGACGCCGAGCACGAAGGCCAGCGAGGTCATCACGATGGGGCGAAAGCGCAGGCGCGCGGCTTCGACGGCGGCATCCATCGCCGACATGCCGTTGAGGTAGCCCTGCTGCGCGAATTCGACGATCAGGATGGCGTTTTTCGCCGCCAGGCCGATCAGCACGATCATGCCGATCTGGAAGTAGATGTCGTTCTCCATGCCCCGCAGCATGACGAAGGTGAGCGCGCCGCCGATGGCGAAGGGCACCGCCAGCAGCACCGCCGCCGGCAGTTTCCAGCGCTCGTACAGCGCCGCCAGGATCAGGAACACCATCACCAGCGCCAGCCCGAAAGCGACGAAGGAGGCATTGCCGGTGCGCAGTTCCTGGAAGGCCTGGCCGCTCCAGGTGATCTGGTAGCCCTGCGGCAGGGTCTCGCGCGCCACGCGCTCGACCTCCGCGATCGCCTGGCCGGAAGAAACGCCCGCCTTGCCGTTGCCGAGGATCTTCGCGGCGATGTAGCCGTTGAAGCGCTCGATGGTCTCGGCGCCGACGATGTTGGACACCGTGATCAGCGATTTCAGCGGGATCATCTCGCCGCTGGTGCCGGAGCGCACGAACACGTTGCCGAGGTCATCCGGCTTGGCGCGGAAGGGCGCGTCGGCCTGCATCTGCACGCGGTAGGTGTGGCCGAACTTGTTGAAGTCGTTGACGTACAGCACGCCCATGGTCGATTGCAGGGCGTCGAACACGTCGGACACAGGTACGCCCAGGGCCAGAGCCTTTTCGCGGTCCACCTCCACCTTCAGCTGCGGGGTGGTGGGGCGATAGAAGGAGTTGATGCCGGTGAGTTGCTGGTCGGCGCGCAGGGCGGTGAGGAAGTTCTGCAGCACATCGAACAGCGCCTTGGGGTCGGCGTTGGTGCGGCCCTGCAGGTAGAGCTCGAAGCCGCCGGCGCTGCCCAGGCCGCGGATTGCCGGCGGGCCGAAGGAAATCACCACGCCTTCGCGTTCGCCCGCGCCCTTTTTCAGGATGTCGGCGCTGACCTCGGTGGCCGTGGCGGCGCGCTCGTCCCAGGCCTTGAGCGGCACGAACATGGTGGCGGCGTTGGTCTTGTTGGCGCCGCCGATCAGGTCGAAGCCGTTGATGGTGAGCACGTTCTGCACCGCCGGGTTGGTGGAGATCGCCTGCTGCGTGCGGCTGGCGAGCCTGCCGGTGCGTTGCAGCGAAGCGCCGTCGGGCAGGGTCATGGCGGTGAACACGTAGCCCTGGTCTTCGGCCGGCACGAAGCTGCGCGGGATGCGCATGAACATGAACACCACCAGGCCCATCACGCAGGCGAAGGCGAGGAAGGAGACCACGCGGTTGCGGATGGCGAAGGTGACCAGCCACAGGAAGCGCTTGGTCAGCCAGTCGAAGGCGACGTTGAAGGGATGGAAGATCTTCGATTCGTGGTGCCCGCCCGCCTGCATCATGATGGCGCACAGGGCCGGGGTGAGGGTCAGCGCGGTGAAGCCGGAGATCACCACCGAGATCGCCACGGTGACGGCGAACTGGCGGTACAAGGCGCCGGCGATGCCGCCCAAAAAGGCGACCGGCACGAACACCGCGCACAGCACCAGCACGATCGCCACCACCGCGCCGGAGACCTCCTCCATTGCCTTCAGCGACGCTTCGAACGGCGGCAGCTTTTCCTCGCGCATCAGGCGCTCGACGTTTTCCAGCACCACGATGGCGTCGTCGACCACGATGCCGATGGAGAGCACCAGGGCGAACAAGGTCAGCGTGTTCATCGAAAAACCGAAGGCGTAGAGACCGGCGAAGGTGCCGATCAATGACACCGGCACCGCGATCACCGGAATGATGGTGGCGCGCACCGTCTGCAGGAAGATGAACACCACCAGCACCACCAGCACGGCGGCTTCGAAAATGGTCTTCACCACTTCCGAGATCGAGGCGACCACGAAACGCGTGGTGTCGAAGGGGATCAGGTAGTCGACGTCCGGCGGGAACTGCTTTTTCAGCTCGTCCATCTTCGCCTTCACCGCTTCGGCCACCTGCAGGGCGTTGGAGCCGGGCTGCAGGTAGGTCGCCATCGCGATGGTCGGCTTGCCGTCGAGTTCGTTGGAAGTGTCGTAGGTCTGCGCGTCGAGTTGCAGGCGCGCCACGTCCTTCAGCTTCAGCGCGCCGGCCGGGCCGTTGCCGCGGATGACGATGTTGCCGAACTGTTCCGGATCGACCAGCCGGCCGGTGGCCGTCACGGTGTAGACCAGGTTCTGCCCGGGCGGGGCCGGCTCGGCGCCGATCTTGCCGGCGGCGTACTGGTTGTTCTGCACGCGCAGCGCCGCGGCGACGTCGCTGGCGGTGACGCCGAGCAGCGCCATCTTGTCCGGCTGCAGCCAGACACGCATCGAAAAGTCGCGTGCGCCGAATACCGTTACGTCGGAGATGCCGGGCACGCGCTTCAATTCATCGACCAGGTTGAGCGTCGCGTAATTCGACAGGAACAGCGTGTTGTACGAGCTCTTGGGCGACACCAGCGAGGCTACCAGCAGGATGTCGGTGGACTTCTTCTGCACCGTCACGCCGATGTTGCGCACGTCAGCCGGCAGGCGCGGCAGCGCCAGGTTGACGCGGTTGTTGACGTTGAACACCGCGGTGTCGACGTTGGTGCCGGGGTCGAAGGTGGCGGTGATCGTCAGCGCGCCGGTGGAAGAGGAGGACGAGTTGAAGTAGCTCAGGTGCTCGACGCCGGAGAGTTGCTCCTCGATCGGCGCGGCCACGGTGCGCGCGATGGTCTCGGCGGAAGCGCCGAGGTAGGTGGTGGTGATGGTCACCGTGGGCGGCGCGATCTCGGGGTACTGCGCCACCGGCAGCACGTTGACCGCCACCAGGCCGGCGATGATGATGATGATCGCCAGCACCCCGGCGAACACCGGGCGGAAAATGAAGAATCTTGACATTGCGCGGTTCCGCTCAGCCGGCTTTTTTGGCGTCGGCCGGGGCCGCGGCAGGGGCGTTGCCCGCGGCACCGTTGCCGGCGGGCGCGGCAGCCTCTTGCAGCTTCACCGGGCCGCCCGGGCGGACCTTCAGCAGATTGTCGAGGATCACCACGTCGCCGTCATTCAGGCCCTTGTTGATGATCCAGTCCGGCCCCAGCCAGTTGCCGGCCTCCACCCGCTTTTGCATCGCCTTGTTCTCCGGGCCGACCACCCAGACGAAGCGGCCCTGCTCGTTTTGCTGCACGGCGGTCTGCGGCACCAGGATGGCCTGTTGCTTGCCCGCCACCACCTGCGCCTTCACGTATTGGCCGGGCAACAGGCCCAGGTCGGCGTTGGCGAACTCGGCGCGCAACTGCACCGTGCCCAGCTTGTTGTCCACGGTCGAGCCGGAGAAGTTGAGCTTGCCTTCCACCGGATAGGTCTTGCCGCTGGGCAGGATCAGGCGCACCGGGTTTTCGCTCAAGGCCTGCTTGGCGGAGCCGCCGGCATGGCTGCGCAGGATTTCGTATTCGGCGTCCGAGATACCGAAGCGCACCCACATCGGGTTGGTCTGCGAAATGGTGGTGAGCAGCGCGCTGTCGGTATTGGCCGTGACCAAGGTGCCTTCGGAGCGCTGGTTGCGGCTGGTGACGCCCGCCACCGGCGCGGTGACGGTGGTGTAGGAAAGGTTGAGCTCGGCTTCGCGCACCTTGGCTTCGGCGGCCGACATGGTGGCCTGCGAAGTCTTCAGCGTGGTGCCGGCGTCGTCCGATTCGCGCTGGCTGATGGCGCGCTTGGAGGCGAGTTCGGCCAGGCGGTTGCGTTCGCGCCCGGCCTGCTCGTGGCGCGCCTGCTCCTGCTGCAGGGCGGCGCGCGCCTCGGCCAGCGCGATCTCGAAAGGTGCGCGGTCGATGCGGTACAGCGGGGTGCCGGCCTTGACCGGCGTGCCTTCGGCAAAGTTGATCTTTTCCAGGATGCCGGAAACGCGCGCGCGCACCTCGACTTCCTTCGAACCCTCGGTGCGGCCCACTGCCTCGATCAGCACGGGAATCTCGCGCGTCGCCACCTTCAGGGTGGAAACCGGTACCGCGGCCGGCGGCGGCGGGGGCGCGGGCTTGTCGCAGGCGCAAAGCGCGAGCGCCAGCGGCAGGGCGGCAAAAAGGGCGGGGAGGCTGGCGCGCTGCGGGCGCGCGAGGCGGGTGTCAGGCATGGTCACCTTGGAGAGGACAGGCGGGAAAGGGTTGGGCGCCAGGACAGGCGCGGGTCGGGTGCGGTAGCGCTTGCAGGAATGCGGCGGGCAAAAAACCGCGGGCGCAAAAAGATACAAGTGTAGCACCCGCTACACTTGGGCAGCCCGGGCCGAATATGAAAGATTGCTAAGGTGCCGCCATCCCGGCGGCACCTCCTGCACACCCGCGCCGCGGGAGTGGGAGGTGTTGCGCTTTTCTCTTGTCGTTATCGCGTACGCGGGAGGCGTGGCGTTTCAGTGCGCCGCGCCCGCATCCACCGCGGCGCCGTTGCGCGCCGGCTTGGCGATCCAGATCACCGCGATCATGGCGATGAAAATGAAGGCCGAGATGTAGAACAGCTCGGCGGCCGAGAGCGTGAGCACCTGGCGGTCGATCATGTTGTTGATCGCACCCATCGCCTGCTCGTGGCTCATGCCCTGGGCCATCAGGCCGTCCACCGCGCGGGTGGTGGCTTCGCTGCCGCTGTTGATCGACTCCGCCAGTTGCGCGTGGTGCATGGCCGCGCGGTCTTCCCACAGCGTGGTGTAGATCGAGGTGCCGAAGGCGCCCGCGGTGATGCGCACGAAGTTGGTCAGGCCGGATGCCGCCGGGATGCGCTCGGGCGAGAGGCCGGAAAGCGCCAGGTTGATCAGCGGCACGAAAAAGAACGCCATCGCGATGCCCTGCACCAGCGTGGGAATCATCACGTCCATGATGCTGACGTCGGTGGAAAAGCGCGAGCGCATCCAGAACACCAGGGCGAAGATGACGAACGAAAAGCTGGCGAAGATCCGCGGGTCGACACGATTGATGTTCTTGCCCACCAGCGGCATCAGCACGATCGCCAATATGCCCACCGGCGCCAGCGCCAGGCCGGCGGAGGTCGCGGTATAGCCCATGGTCTGCTGTAGCCACAGCGGCAGCAGCACCAGGTTGCCGAAGAAGATCGCATAGGCCAGCGAGAGCGACAGCGTGCCGGAAGTGAAATTGCGCTTGGCGAACAGCGTCAGGTCCACCGCCGGATGCTCGTCGGTCATTTCCCAGATCAGGAACACCACGAAGCCGACCACCGCGACAATCGCCAGCGTGATGATGGTGCCGGAAGCGAACCAGTCGAGTTCCTTGCCCTTGTCCAGCATCACCTGCAGCGAGCCCACCCACAGCACCAGCAGGATCAGGCCGATGCCGTCCACCGGCAGCTTCTTGGTCGGTGTTTCGCGGTCCTTGTAGATCATCCAGGTGATACCGGCGGCAAACAGGCCGACCGGGATGTTGATGTAGAAAATCCACGGCCAGTTGATGTTGTCGGTGATCCAGCCGCCGAGCAAGGGGCCCACCACCGGCGCAACCAGCGTGGTCATCGACCACAGCGCCAGCGCGGTGCCGACGCGTGCCTTCGAGTAGCTCGCCATCAGCAGCGTCTGCGAAAGCGGGATCATCGGGCCGGCCACCGCGCCCTGGATGACGCGGAACAGGATCAGCGTCGGCAGGTTGGGCGCCAGGCCGCACATGAGGGAAGCCACCACGAACAGCAGGGTGCTGAGGGTGAACAGGCGCACCTGGCCCAGGCGCAAGGTGAGCCAGCCGGTCAGCGGCAGCGAAATCGCGTTCGCCACGGCGAAGGAGGTGATGACCCAGGTGCCCTGGCTGGTGGAAACGCCGAGGTCGCCCGACATTGCCGGGATCGACACGTTGGCGATCGAGGTGTCGAGCACGTTCATGAACGTGGCCAGCGCCAGCGAGATGGTGCCGAGGATCAGGGTGCCGCCGGTGAGCGGTGCCTGGGCCGTGGACGCAGCCGCCGGAGCGGGGCGCGCCGCCTGCGGCGGGGCCGGGTTGCCGGGCCGGTCCGCGCCCGCCTCGGCGTTTGCGGTGGTATCGGACATGATCAGTTGCGCGCCGTCTTGACGTTGTGGGGCGCCAGCGTATCGCTCATCTTGCCGTGGGTGAGCAGGCTGTCGGCCTGCACGCCCTTGTCACGGTTCAGGCGCGCCAGGTGGTTGGCGCCGGGCGCGGCCGGGCCGATGGAGGCGACGTGGGTGACGCCGGCGTTGTCCGCAATGATGCGGGCGATGCGGCTGTCGGCTTCCGACAGCGCCACGTCGAATACCTGGGTCTGCACCACCGGCTTGTTGCGTTCGCGCTCGGAGAGGCTCTGGCCGCTCTTGTCGGCAATGTCGACCTCGGCTTCCATCGACAGGCCGATGCGCAGCGGGTGGTCATGCAGCTGGCTGGCGTCGAGCGCGATGCGCACCGGCACGCGCTGCACCACCTTGATCCAGTTGCCGGTGGCGTTTTGCGCCGGCAGCAAGGCGAAGGCGGCGCCGGTGCCGGCGCCCAGGCCCGCGATCTTGCCGTTGTATTCGACCTTGCCGCCGTAGACGTCGGCGGTCAGCTTCACCGGCTGGCCGATGCGGATGTTCTGCAACTGCACTTCCTTGAAATTGGCATCGACCCACAGCTGATTCAGCGGGGCGACGGCCATCAGCGGGGCGCCGGCCTGCACGCGCTGGCCCACCTGCACGCTGCGCCGCGCGATGTAGCCGGAAACCGGCGCCGGCAACTCGGAGCGCTTGAGCGTGAGATAGGCCTCGCGCACCTTGGCGGAGGCGACCTGCACGTTGGGGTGCTGGTTGATGCTGGTGTTGTCGGTGTACGACTGGTTGGAGGTCAGTTCCTCGCGCGCGGCGATCACCGCGGCCTGGGCGGCGGTGAGCGTGCTGCGCGCGCTTTGCAGCGCGGTTTCGGCGTGCTTGAGTTCCTCGCCGGAAACGGCGCCGGTAGCCACCAGCGGGCTGCGGCGGCGCAGGTCGTCTTCTGCCTTGGCGACGTCCGAGGCGGCGCGCGCGGCATCCGCTTCGCGCAGTGCCACGGTGGCGGAAAGCGAACCGTTGCCGACGAAGAGGGTGCGCACCTGGCGCACCGTCTGCGCCAGATTGGCTTCGGCCTGGTCGAGCGCGACGCGGGCATCGGCATCGTCAAGCTGCACCAGCGGTTGGCCGGCGGTGACCTTGTCGGTGTCGTCGGCGTTGATCGCCACCACGGTGCCGGCGATCTGCGGCGTCACCTGCACCAGGTTGCCCTGCACGTAGGCGTTGTCGGTGCTTTCGTAATGGCGCAGCACGATGCCCCAGTAGGTGCCGTAGCCGATGGCGCAGACGGCCACCACGGCGGCGGTCAAGCCCAGCAGCTTGCGGCGCTTGGCCGACTTTTGGTCGGCGGCGGCCGCGGGGGTGCCGGGGGCGGACTGGTTGTCGTTGGTTTGGGTATCGCTCATGATCTCTTCTTTCGCTTGCGGATTACTTGCTTACTGTGCGGAGCTGGTCTTGACCGCCGTATCGGCGGGAAGCTGGCTGGCGTCGGCGTGGAAGCCGCCGCCCAGGGCGCGCGCCAGTTCCACGTCCTGGGTGTAGCGCCGCGCCTTGAGGTCGACGGCGCTGCGGCGCTGCTGTTCGAGGTTGAGTTCGGCCGTCAGCACGCTGAGATAGGTGGACAGGCCCGAGCGGTAGCGCTGCTGCGCCAGGTCGTAGGCCGAGGTGGCGGCGGCGAGCGCTTTTTGCTGCTCGCTCCATTGCACTTCGATCGAGTGGGTGGAGGTGAGCTGGTCGGCGACGTCGCGCAGGGCGTCGATCAGCTTGCCGTTGTAATCCTCCACCGCCAGGTCGTAGTCGGCATCTTTCGCGCGCAGGTTGCCGCGCAGCTTGCCGCCTTCGAAAATCGGCAGGTGCACAGCGGGGCCGACGCCGATGACGCGGCTGGCGGCGTTGATCCAGTCGGTGAAACCCAGGCTCTGGAAGCCGATGAAGGCGGTCAGGTTGACGTCGGGGTAGAACTCGGCCTTGGCCGCCTTGATGTCGTGCGAGGCGGCATCGACGCGCCAGCGCGCGGCGACAATGTCGGCGCGGCGGCTGATCAGGTCGGCCGGCAGGCTTACCGGCAGTTGCAGCGCCGGGCGCTGGGTGATGGTGGGGGCGAGGTCGTTATACGCGTCCGGCCCCTTGCCGGCGAGCGCCGCAATGGCGTGGCGGGAAATGGCGATCTGCTCCTCCAGGGCGGCGATTTCCTGGCGCGTCTGCGGCGGGTTGCCTTGCGCCTGGCGCAGTTCGACGTTGGTGTCGAGACCCGCGGCGACGCGCTGCGCCACCAGCTTTTCCATCTGCTCGCGTTCCTGCAGGGTGGAGTCAGCCACCTTGCGCTGTTCCAGGTTGCGCGCCAGGTTGAAATAGGCGGAAGCGACACGCGCGGCCAGCAGCACGCGCGCGGCTTCGCGGTCGGTCTCGGCGGCGCGCGCCTGGCCGATGGCGGCGTCCAGCGCCGCGCGGTTCTTGCCGAACAGGTCGAGCTCCCAGCTGGCGTTGGCCTGCAGGCTGTTCATCCAGAACCAGTTGCCGCCGAAGGGCGGCGGGTAGATGAAGTTCTCGCTGAAACGCTGGCGCGAGTTGCTGTCGTCCAGGCCCACTTGCGGCAGGCGCGCGGCGTTGCTCACCTGGATTTGCGCCTGTGCCTTGTCCAAACGCGCCTGCGCGGTGCGCATGGTCGGGCTGCCTTCCACGGCGGCGTTGATCAGCTCGCTGAGCTTGGGGTCGTTGTACGCGCTCCACCAGTCGTTGGCCGGGTAGGGCAGGGTGCCGGCGGCGCCGAGGGTTTCGGGCGCGGTGACTTGCGACTTCGGCGCGATGCCGTTGAAGCTGGCGCAGGCGGACAGGGTGGCGACGAGCGCGGCCGCGAAGGAGCGGCGCAGCACGGTTTTCAGGCGCGTATTGTTGAGCAGGGCAGCAGTGTTGTTCATGGTCACACCTCTTCGGGGGTGCCGTTTGCTTCGAAACGGTGCAGCAGGTTTTTCAGGGTGTCGAATTCCTCGGCGGAAAAGCCGCGCAGGTGCCGGTTCAGCACCCAGGCAAGCTCGCGCGGAATCTGGTCGGCGATATGGCGGCCGGATTCGGTGAGTTCGATGTTGACCACGCGCCGGTCGGTGGCGCTGCGCACGCGGCGGATCAGGCTTTTCGCTTCCAGGCGGTCGAGCATGCGCGTCATCGAGCTGGCGTCGATGTTGGAATGGCGCGCGCAGCCGGCGACGGTGTCGTAGCCCTTGGCGATGAGGAACAGCGGCGTCCACTGCATCGCCGTGAGGTCGTATACCTGCATGCGCTCATCGACGCTGCGCATCATGCTCTGGTAGGTGCGCTTGAGCAGCAAGCCGACCGACTCCTGCATGTTGTAGCAGTCGGCGCTGTAGAACCCTTCGCTGCTCGCCTCGCGCGGCGCAGGCTCCTGGACGGCGGAATTGGATGTCGTGGAATTCATGGCCTAGATAATAATTGCATATGCATTAATTGTCAAGGCCGTTAGTGTCTAGGCCTTATAGGCGGCGAGGTTATTTGCACCCAGCAAAAATGTCCGATGCAGGTAGTTTTTGCAGGGCAGCATAAACGGCGAGTTGAAAAAATTCAGCTGATTCAATGGCTTGCGCGCGCGCTCTTGCCGTGCCGCAACATCGGGCACCTCAGCCGGGGAGGGAGCATTGCGCGTGCCGCGCGTAGCGTGTGGAACGGCGCGAGGGCGATCGTGCACATGCCGCGGCGAGCGATAGCAGGTGCCGGTATCGGCAACCCGTCTTCACGCGGCGATATGCTGCGCTGCGGCGGCGGGTGAACCCGCGCCGCACCGGCGCCGGCCGTATTGCCGACAAACTCCCGCTTGTCACCTGCGCCATAAGCATCAATATATGTTCCAGTCCTCGCATTCTTCACCGTTTTGGCTACAATCGGTTCATGCTCGATCAACGCGCCCGCACCCTGCTCAAGACTTTGGTGGAGCGCTACATTGCCGACGGCCAACCGGTCGGCTCGCGCGCCCTGTCGAAGTTCTCCGGGCTGGACCTCTCGCCCGCCACCATCCGCAATGTGATGGCGGACCTGGAAGACCTCGGTTTCATCGCCAGCCCGCACACCTCCGCCGGGCGCATCCCGACGCCGCGCGGCTATCGCATGTTCGTCGATACCCTGATCACCGTGCAGCCGCTGAACCACGCGGCGCAGCAGGAGATGCGGGGCCAGTTGCTGCCGGACCAGCCGCAGCGCGTGATCAGCGCCGCTGCCTCCATGCTTTCGGACCTGTCGCAATTTGCCGGCGTGGTGATGGCGCCGCGGCGGCCTACCGCCTTTCGCCACATCGAATTCCTGAGCTTGTCGGACAAGCGCGTGCTGCTGATCCTGGTCACCCCGGGTGGCGACGTGCAGAACCGCATCCTGTTCACCGACAAGCCGCACACGCAGTCGCAGCTGGTCGAGGCGGCCAACTTCATCAACCAGCACTACGCCGGGGTGGATTTCGAAACCATCCGCACGCGCATCCATGACGAACTCAAGGAATTGCGCGAAGACATCGTGCGCCTGACCCAGGCGGCGGTGGAGGCGGGCGGCCAGGCGCTGGAGGAAAACAGCGAAAGCTACGTCATCTCCGGCGAAAAGAATCTGCTGGGCGTCTCCGACCTCTCGGCCGACATGGAGAGCCTGCGCAAGATGTTCGACATGTTCGACCGCAAGACCGCGCTGATGCAGTTGCTGGAGCAGTCGAGCCGCGCCGAGGGCGTGCAGATTTTCATCGGCGGCGAATCGCAACTGGTGCCGCTGGACGAAATGAGCGTGGTCACCGCGCCCTATGCGGTGGACGGGCGCATCGTCGGCACCCTGGGGGTGATCGGCCCCACCCGCATGGCCTACGAGCGGGTGATTCCGATCGTCGACATCACCGCGCGCCTGCTCACCAACGCGCTCTCCAATAGCAACAACTGATCGGCCGGACGCCCGGAGCGCCGCGCGCGACCGGCGGTTGCCCGGCGTGCGCCGGCCCATGCTCCAATCCCCACATCGTCCAATAACAAGAGGAAGCGCTGAACAAGCAGCGGAAATCGAACCCTAGCCCGCTTGATCAGGTTTTCCACCACCGCCATGGCCCGTTTTCACCCGCCTCCCAAATACCAGCACGGCAACATGCGCAAGACCGGCGTATTGCTGGTGAACCTGGGTTCGCCGGATGCCCCGGAGGCGCCCGCGGTGCGGCGCTACCTGAAGCAATTTCTTTCCGACCCGCGCGTGGTGGAGATTCCGGCGCCGCTGTGGTGGCTGATCCTCAACGGCATCATCCTCAACACGCGGCCCAAGGTTTCGGCGGCGAAGTACGAGAGCATCTGGATGCCGGAAGGTTCGCCGCTGAAGGTGCATACCGAGCGCCAGGTGAAACTGCTGCGCGGCTTTCTCGGGCAAAGCGGCATCGACGTCGAGGTGGCAGGGGCGCAGCGCTATGCCAATCCCTCGATCGATTCGATGCTCGACGAGCTGGTGGCCAAGGGCTGTGACCGCATCCTGATCGTGCCGCTGTATCCGCAATACGCCGGCAGCACCACCGCCAGCGTGCATGACGCGGTGGCGGCGTGGGCGGGGCGCACGCGCAACCTGCCGGCGCTCAACTTCCTGCGCAATTTCCACGACTATCCCGGCTACATCGACGCCCTGGCGGCTTCCGTGCGCCAGCATTGGGAGCAGGAAGTGGGGCCGCCGGACGTGCTGCTGATGAGCTTTCACGGCGTACCCAGGCGCACCCTGGAGCTGGGCGACCCCTATCACTGCGAATGCCTGAAGACCGGCCGCCTGCTGGCCGAAGCGCTCGGCCTCGACGAAGACCGCTACCGCATCACCTTCCAGTCGCGCTTCGGCAAGGCCGAGTGGCTGCAACCCTATACCGCGCCGGCGCTGGCCGAACTCGGGCGCGCCGGCACCGGGCGGGTGGACGTGATCTGCCCCGGCTTCGTCTCCGACTGCCTGGAAACGCTGGAAGAAATCGCCATGGAAGGCCGCGACGAATTCCTTGCGGCGGGCGGCAAGAAATTCACCTACATCCCTTGTCTCAACGAGCGCGACGACTGGATGCAGGCGCTGGCCGATCTCGTCACCGTCAACGTCGCCGGCATGCTGCACCCGAAGCAGACGGTTTCCGAACTGGTGGCCGCGCGCGCGGCCGCGCTGGAGCGCGGCGCCAGGCAGTGACGCGCCATGCAGGGCGCCGGGTTACAGTGCCACGTGCACGTTCTTGTGCTGGGTGTAGCTGATCAGTTCGTCGAAGCCTTCCTCGCGGCCGATACCCGACTGCTTGTAGCCGCCGAAGGAAGCGCCAATGAAATGGCTGCTGACGTGATTGACCCAGACAAAGCCTGCCTCGATGCGCGCGGCGGCGCGATGCGCGTTCGCCAGGTCGCGGGTCCAGATCGATGAGGTGAGGCCGTATTCGACCGCGTTGACCGCGTCGAACATGGCTTCCTCTTCCTTCCACTTGAGGATGGACAGCACCGGCCCGAAGATCTCCTCGTTGGCGATGCGCATGTCCTGCGTCACATTGGTGAATAGCGTCGGCTCGACGAACCAGCCCCGCGCAAGTTTCGGATCAGCCGGCGCGCGCCCGCCGTAGGCCAGCGTCGCCCCTTCCTGCTTGCCGATCTCGATGTAGCCCATGATCTTCTCCCATTGCGCTTTCGAGATGATGGCGCCCATGGTGGTGGCCATGTCGGTGGGAATGCCGGGCACGAAGGACTGTGCCGCCTTCAGCATGCCTTCGAGCACCTGCTCGTACACCGCTTCGTGCACGAACAGGCGCGAGGTCGAGCCGCAGCTTTGCCCGCACCAGGTGAAGTTCATCCCGCCCACCGCCGCCGGAATCGCCTTGGCCAGATCGGCATCGGGGTAGATCACGCAGGCGTTCTTGCCGCCCAGTTCCAGGCTTACATGCTTCAGCCGATCGGCGGCGGCGCGCGCGATCGCCCGGCCGGTGGGCACGCTGCCGATCAGCGAGACGCGTGGCACACCAGGATGCTCGACCAGCGCCTGCCCGCAGGCGGCCCCGCCGGAGAGCACATTCAGCACGCCCGGCGGCAGAATGCCGTCGATCAGTTCCATCATGCGGTAGCTGGAAAGCGGCGCCTGGTGCGGCGGCTTCATGATCACCGTGTTGCCGGCCACCAAGGGAGGGGCGAACTTGGCGGCGGTGAACATGATGGGGTGGTTGTAGGCGACGATGCGTCCGCACACGCCGTAGGGCTCGCGCACCGTGTAGTTGAGCACGCCTTCGCCCATCGGCAGGGTGTCGCCCTTGATCTCGGTGGCGAGTCCCGCGAAGTAGTCGATCTGCGCGGCGGCGATCAGCGCGTCCCTTTGCATTTCGCGGATCGGGTTGCCGCAGTTGGCGGCGTCCAGCATTGCCAGCTCGAAGGCGTTGTCGCGGATCACGGCGGCGACCTTCTTCAGCAGCCCGGCGCGCTCCAGCGGCTTCATGCGCCGCCATCCCCTGAACGCGGCTTGCGCGGCGCGCACGGCGGCGTCCACGTCCTCCGCATCCGCCTGTGCGCTGGCGCCCAGCGATTCGCCGGTGGCCGGGTTGAGGGTGTTCGCGTAGCCGCCGCGCGGCGCGTGCCAGGCGCCGCCGTAATACAGGTCGCGCTTTTTCGGCAGCATCTCGGCGACGGGCTTGGCGTGTTGCAAATCGGCGGGCGCGTTCATCGCAGACTCCTTTAGCGTTTCTGGCCGGCGGCGCTCACCGCGCCGCTCATGTTGCTGTCGTAGCCGGGGGCGACACGCGCATCGATCACGCACACGCGGCCGGCGCGCACCGCGGCGATGCCCTGCTCGATGGCGCCGCGCAAGTCCTGCGCGCGCGTCACCGGGCCGATGCCCTCGGCGCCCATCGACTGCGCCATTTGCGCGATGTCGATATCCGGCTCGTCGATGCGCTGGCCGATCCAGCGGTTTTCGGCCGGGCGGCTGCGTTCCTTCGCCACGCGTTCCTGGTGCAGTTCGTCGTTGAAAAACGAGCGGTTGTTGCAGACGATGATGAGGAGCGGAATCTTGTAATGCACCGCGGTCCAGATCGCGGTGTTGCCCATCAGGAAGTCGCCGTCGCCGATGAAGGCGATGGTGATGCGCCCGGTCTCGCGCAGTGCCAGCGCGATGCCGGTGGTGTTGCCCGGCCCGGCGCCGACACCGCCGCCGCCGTCGCTGCCGAGATAATCCATCGGATGGCGGAAGTGCAGGTAGCCGCCGTTCCAGCCCAGCGGCAGGCGCGCGAGGGTGGTGGGCACGCCCTGCGTTGCGGCTTCCAGCGCGGCGGCGACGGCGCGGATGCTCACCACGTCGTCATCCGGCACCGGCGGCAGGGCGCGCGGCGCCGGCCAGCTTTGCTGCGGCCGCTGTTGCACCTGGGGCAGCAGCGCGGCCACGCCGTCATCCGCCTCGCACAGCAGGTAGGCGTCCGCCGGCGGCAGGCTGCCGCTATCCATGCTCCAGCCGCGGTGGATGTGCGCATCCAGCGAGACGTGGATCACCTTCGCCTGCGTGGTGGAGGTGCCGAAAGCCTGCTTGAAGGCGCCGCCCGGGTCGACCCAGTCGAGCAGCAGCACCACGTCGGCCTCCTTCAGCGCGGCGCAGGCGCCGGGCGCCATGAAGGTGGCGGGCGGCGCCGCGCATTGCGGATGGTCGGTGGGAAAGCTGGCGCCGGTCTTCAGATCCATGATCACGCGCGCCTGCAATTTTTCGGCGAGCTCGACGCGGCGCTGCCAGTCGCCCTCGTCGCGCGAGACGCGGCCGATCAGGATCACCGGCTTTTGCGCCTGCGAGAGCAGTTGCGCGGCACGCCCGACCTCGGCCGGCGGCGGCAGCGGCGAGGCGGGCGGCGCATAGCGGCTGGCCTCGGGCTGCACCGGCGCGGCCGCCAGCTTGTCTTCCTGCAAGGCGGCGTCGAGGTTGACGTACACCGGCCCGCGCGGCGCGGTCTGCGCGATCTGGCCGGCGCGCAGGAGCGCCTCCAGCGCGGCGGGAATCGAGCCCGGCTGGTTGTCCCACTTCGTAAAGTCGCGCACCAGCGCGCCCTGGTCGGCGACGGTGTGGATCCAGTCGATCCACGGGCGGCGCCGCGCCGCGTCCCACGGGCCGGTGGCGCCCAGCAGCAGCACCGGTACGCGGTCGCACCAGGCGTTGAACACCGCCATGCTGGCATGCATCAGGCCGACGTTCGAATGCAGCACCGCGCCCATCATCCTGCCGCTGGCCTTGGCATAGCCATGCGCGATCGCCACCGCGTTTTCCTCGTGCAGCACCAAGAGCATCTGCGGCGCGCTGTTGCCGAGGTGGTTCACCAGGCTGTCGTGCAGGCCGCGGTAGCTGGCGCCGGGGTTGAGCGCGAGATAAGGCACGTCGAGTCCGCGCAGGCATTGCGCCACCGCGTCGCTGCCCCAGAGTTCGCTTTGCGCCGGGGTCGGCACCGGCGTATCCGGCGTCACCGGCGGCAGCATGGGTTCCTTGGGATTCATGTTCGAGGTCCTGTCGAAGTTTTGTGCCGGCAGCTCAATCGGCCTTGATGTTGGCGTCGCGGATCACCTTGCCCCAGCGCGCGTAGTCGTCTCGCACCAGGGTGGCGAGTGCCTCCGGCGTGCTGGTGACGATCTCCAGGCCCTGCGCGGCGAGGCTGGTCTTCACCTCGGGGGCGCGCAAGGCGGCGCCAATGTCCTTGTTCACGCGGGTGACGATCTCCTTCGGCACGCCGGCGGGCATGAACACGCCGAGCCACACGTCGAGGCTAAAGCCCGGCACCGTCTCGGCGATCGCCGGCAGGTCGGGAAAGGCGGTAAAGCGCCTGGCGCCGGCCCCGGCGATGATGCGCAGCTTGCCGTCCTTGGCCTGCGGCGCCAGCGAATTCACCGCGCCGATGAACAACTGCACCTGGCCGCCGATCAGGTCGGTGATCGCCGGGATCGCGCCCTTGTACGGCACGTGCTCCATCTTCAGCCCCGCCAGATGCGAAAGCATTTCCGCCGCCAGATGCTGCGGCGAGCCGTTGCCGGAAGAGGCGTAGTTCACCTTGCCGGGATGCGCCTTGGCATAGGCGATGAACTCGGCAACGCTTTTCGCCGGCACCGCGTTGTTCAGCGCCATCACGAAAGGCACGCTCGCCACCTCGGTGACCGGCGTGAAATCCTTGAACACGTCGAAGGGCACCTTTCCGACATGCGGGTTGGTGACGAAAATGTTGTTCGCGCCCAGCAGCCACGTATAGCCGTCCGGCGCGCTCTTGGCGACCAGGTCGGCGCCCAGGTTCATGCCCGCGCCGGGGCGGTTTTCCACCACCACCGCCTGGCCCCAGGTCTCGGAAAGCTTTTGGCCGATGGCGCGCGCCACCACATCGTTGCTGCCGCCGGGTGTAATCGGCACGACGAAGCGCACCGGCTTGGCGGGGAAGGGCGCCTGCGCCCATGCGCCTGCGCTGCACAAGGCCAGCGTGAACGGAACCAGCCATTGCCACCACGGCCTGCGATGCATGTTCGTCTCCTGCGCCTTGCGCTTGTGGGGTGACCCGTGCGGGGTCATCAGGCTCCCAGTCTAGGAGCCTGCGCGCCCTCGATCAATATTGATCGTTAAGCAAGCGGTTCAGGCAGGCGGCAGTGCCAGGCGCTCGGGGTGCGCCACGCCGTCGGCGACGCGCACCACGCCGAGAAACTGCCCCTCGGGGTCATAGGCGCGCGCCGGCCCTGGCGGCGCCTGGAACGGCAGGCGCTGGCCCTGGCGCAGGCGCGCGGCCTGCGCGGTATCAAGTTCGAGGCGCGGAAGGGCAATGATCAGGGCATCGACCGGCCGCAGGGCAGCCAGAAGCGCCGGCGCCTCCATCGCCTGCAATCGATCGAGGGGGAGGGCGCCTTCGAGGCTGAAGCCGCCGGTGGCTTCGCGGCGCAGCGCAGTGAGGTGCGCGCCGCAATCGAGCGTTTCACCGATGTCTTCCGCCAGGGTGCGCACGTAGGTGCCCTTGCTGCATGCCACGCGGAAGGTGACGAATTCATCCTTGCGCTCGATCAGGTCAAGCGCGTGAATCGTCACCTGGCGCGGTTCACGCTCCAGCGTCTCGCCGGCGCGCGCGTATTCGTACAGCGGCTTGCCGTCGCGCTTGAGCGCGGAATACATCGGCGGAATCTGCGCGATGGCGCCGCTGTGGCGCCGCAGCGCCTCGTGCAATTGCGCGTCATCGACGTTCACCGGGCGCGTCTGCCGCACCTCGCCTTCGAGGTCGGCGGTGGTGGTGGTCACCCCCAGGCGCATGGTGGCGAGGTAGGTCTTGTCGGCATCCAGCAGGTGGCCGGAGAACTTGGTGGCATCGCCCAGGGCGACAGGCAAGAGTCCCGTGGCGAACGGGTCCAGCGTGCCGGTATGCCCGGCCTTTTCCGCGTTGTACAGGCGCTTGATCACCGACAGCACGCCGTTGGAGGTGAGGCCTGGCGGCTTGTCGATGAACAGCACGCCATCGATGCGCTGGCGGGGAGGGCGCCGGGGAGCGTTCACTGGTTTTTCGTGTATTTGAAATTTGAAATTGACCGGCTCCGCCGGCGATTTCAAACTCGATCCAGGCAAAAGTAGGCTTGTACTTTTGCCTGTTCAATCTTCCTTGGCGCGCACGGAATTGGCCTGCTCGATCAACTGCGACAACTCGATGCCGCGCTCCAGGCTTTCGTCGAACTTGAAATGCAGCTCGGGAATCTGGTGGATCTTGATGCGCTTGCCGAGTTGCACGCGCAGGAAGCCCCCCGACTTTTTCAGGCCGGCGAGGATCGAGGGGACCGCCGAGCGGTCGGTCATGGTGGTGAAGAACACGGTGGCGTGCGCGTAATCCGCCGTCACTTCGACGCCGGTCAGGCTGATCATGCCGATGCGCGGGTCCTTCAATTCAGTGCGGATGATCTCCGCGAGATCGCGCCTGATCTGCTCGTTGACGCGTTCGCTGCGGGAAAAACCCTTGGTCTGGTGGCGCATGCTTGGTTCTCCTGCGACTGTCGCAACGAAAGGCCCCGGACGCAAGTCCGGGGAGCGTCTCGTTTACGCCAGGGTGCGGGCCACTTCCTGGACTTCGAAGATTTCGAGCTGGTCGCCCACTTCGATGTCGTTGTAGTTCTTCAGCGACAAACCGCACTCGAAGCCGGCCTTCACCTCGCGCACGTCGTCCTTGAAGCGCTTGAGCGAGTCGAGTTCGCCGGTCCAGAGCACCACATTGTTGCGCAACAGGCGCGCCGAAGAGTTGCGCTTGACCAGGCCGTCGAGCACGTAGCAGCCCGCCACCGTGCCGATCTTGGTGATCTTGAACACGTTGCGGATTTCCACCATGCCCAGTACCTGCTCGCGCTTTTCCGGCGAGAGCATGCCCGACATCGCCGCCTTGATCTCGTCGACCGCGTCGTAGATGATGGTGTAGTAGCGGATATCCACGCCGGAATTCTCGGCGAGCTTCTTGGCGGAAGCGTCGGCCCGGGTGTTGAAGCCGATGATCACCGCCTTGGAGGCGATCGCCAGGTTGACGTCCGATTCCGAGATGCCGCCCACCGCCGCATGCACCACCTGCACCTTCACCTCGCTGGTGGAAAGCTTGGTCAGCGCCTGCACCAGGGCTTCCTGCGAACCCTGCACGTCGGTCTTGACGATCAGCGGCAGGGCCTTGGCTTCCTCCTCGCCCATCGACTCCAGCATGTTCTCGAGTTTCGCCGCCGATTGCCTGGCCAGCTTGACGTCGCGGAACTTGCCCTGGCGGAAATTGGCGATTTCGCGCGCCTTGCGCTCATCGGCAATCACCGCGACTTCCTCGCCCGCGCCCGGCACGTCCGACAAGCCCTGGATCTCGACCGGGATCGACGGGCCGGCCTCGGCCACGTTGTTCCCCGACTCGTCCAGCATGGCGCGCACCTTGCCGTAGGCGGCACCCGCCAGCAGCATGTCGCCGCGCTTCAGCGTACCCGACTGCACCAGGATGGTGGCCACCGGGCCCCTGCCCTTGTCCAGGCGCGATTCGATCACCAGGCCACGCGCCGGCGCGTCCTTGATCGCGGACAGCTGCAGCACTTCGGCCTGCAGCAGCACGGCGTCAAGCAACTCGTCGATGCCCTGGCCGGTGCGCGCGGAGACGTTGACGAACTGCGTCTCGCCGCCGAAGGCTTCGGGAATCACTTCCTTGGCCACCAGCTCCTGCGTCACGCGGTCCGGGTTGGCTTCCGGCTTGTCGATCTTGTTGATCGCCACAACGATCGGCACGCCCGCCGCCTTGGCGTGGGCGATGGCTTCCTCGGTCTGCGGCATCACGCCGTCGTCGGCCGCCACCACCAGGATGACGATGTCGGTGGCCTTGGCGCCGCGCGCGCGCATGGCGGTGAACGCCTCGTGGCCCGGGGTGTCGAGGAAGGTGATCATCCCCTTGTTGGTCTCGACGTGATAGGCGCCGATGTGCTGGGTGATGCCGCCGGCCTCGCCATGGGCGACGCGGGAGGAGCGGATGTAGTCGAGCAGCGAGGTCTTGCCGTGGTCGACGTGGCCCATGACGGTGACCACCGGGGCGCGCGGCTCCGGCGTCGCGTCCGGGTGCACCTCGGCCGGATCGACCAGGTAGGCTTCGGGATCGTCCAGCTTGGCGGCGACCGCCTGGTGGCCCAGTTCTTCCACCACGATCATCGCGGTGTCCTGGTCCAGCACCTGGTTGATGGTCACCATCTGGCCCATCTTCATCAGCGACTTGATCACCTCGGCCGCCTTCACCGACATCTTGTGGGCGAGGTCGCCCACGGTGATGGTTTCCGGCACGTGGATCTCGCGCACTTGCGGCTCGGCCGGCGCCTGGAAGGCGTTGGCATTGTCGTCGTGCGACGACTTGTGATGATGGCGCGACTTGCTCGGGCTACGCCATCCGGAAGCGCCGCCGACATCGCCGCGCGTCTTGATGACCTTCTTTTTCGCCGCGTCGTCGCCTTGCCACGCCACGGTACCGAGGGTGGCCTGGGTCTTGGCGGGCTTCTTGGTCGCCGACTTCTTGTCGTCGCCCGGCTTGGCCGGCGTCTTCACGTGCAGCGTGCCGGTGGTGGCGGCAGTGCGCGCCTTCTCGGCGTCGATCTTCGCCTGCACCGCGCGCGCTTCGCGCTCGGAGGCCTCGCGGCGCTCGCGCTCCTGCTTGGCGGCGAGTTCCGCGGCCTGGCGTTCGCGCAGGGCGGAAGAGCGGCGCTCCTCCTCTTCGCGGATGCGGCGCTGGTTTTCGTCGATGACCGAGACGCGCACGCGCGTCGGCCCGGCCGGGCGCGCGGCGGGCGTGGCGGCAGGCGCCGCTTCGGCCTTGGCGGGCTCGGGCTGCTCGGCCTTGGCTTCGACCGCGGGCGCAGGCTCGGGCTCGGGCTCCGGCTCGGCCTTGGCTTCCACCACGGGTTCGGGTTCCGGCGCGGGTTCGGGCTCGGGTTCCGGCACGGGCGCGGGCTCGGGTTCCGGCACGGCGGCGATCACCGGCTCGGGCTCGGGCGCCTGGACGGGCAGCTCGATTACCGGGGCGGCAGCCTCGATCACCGGCTCCGCCTCGGCGGGCACGGGCGCGGGCTCGACCGCGGCGACAGCGGCGGCGGGCGTGGGCTCCTCGCGCTGCACCAGTACGCGCTTCTTGCGCACCTCCACCTGGATGGTGCGCGCCTTGCCGCTGGAATCGGCCTGCTTGATTTCGGAGGTCGACTTGCGCGTCAGGGTGATCTTCTTCTTGTCGCCGCCGGCGGCGCCGTGGCTCTTACGAAGATGGTCGAGCAGCTTGGCCTTGTCCGTCTCGGTGACGGTCTCGGTGCCGCTGCTCTTGCTGACGCCGGCGGCGCCCAGTTGCTCGACGAGCACGGCGACCGGCATTTTCAGCTCTTCAGCAAATTGGGCAACAGTGGTAGTGGCCATGTATATCCTTGGTTGGGGTGATCGGGAGAGGACTTTGGGGTGGCTGCCGTCTGCGTGCGACGGCTGCGCAGCCCCTTAAGCGGCCTTCTCCCCGCCTGCCTGCTCCCCATCGCCTTCGAACCAGTGCGCGCGCGCCTTCATGATCAGGGTCTTGGCGTCGTCGTCGCTCATCGAGGGTTCGATTTCCTGCAATTCATCCACCGCCAGCTCGGCCAGGTCGTCGCGCGTTTTCACGCCCGCGCTGCCGAGTTTCGCGGCCAGCTCACGGCTCATGCCTTCCAGGCCCAGCAGGTCTTCCTGCACGCCGGAGAGCGACTCTTCCGAGGCGATCGCGGCATTCAGAAGCGCGTTGCGGGCGCGGTCGCGCAGTTCGTTGACGGTGTCTTCGTCGAAGCTTTCGATCTCCAGCATTTCGTTGATCGGCACGTAGGCCACTTCTTCCAGCGTCGAGAAGCCTTCCTCGATCAGGATGTTGGCGACTTCCTCGTCGACGTCGAGCTTTTCCATGAAGAGGGCACGGGTGGCGGCGGTTTCGACTTCCTGCTTTTTCTGCGACTCTTCCATGGTCATCAGGTTGATTTCCCAACCGGTGAGCTCGGAAGCCAGGCGCACGTTCTGCCCGCCGCGGCCGATGGCAATGGCGAGGTTTTCCTCGTCCACCACCACGTCCATGCTGTGCTTTTCTTCGTCCACCACGATGGAGGAGACCTGCGCCGGGGCCAGCGCCCCGATCACGAACTGCGCGGGGTCCGGCGACCAGATGATGATGTCGACGCGCTCGCCCGCCAGTTCGTTGGTCACCGCCTGCACGCGCGAGCCGCGCATGCCGACGCAGGTGCCGATCGGGTCGATGCGGCGATCGGTGGTGAAGACGGCGATCTTGGCGCGCACGCCGGGGTCGCGGGCGGCCGACTTGATCTCCAGCAGGCCTTCCTCGATTTCCGGCACTTCCAGTTCGAACAGCGCCTTGATGAATTCGGGCGAGGTGCGCGAGACCACCACGGCCGGCCCGCGCTGGGTGCGGTCGATCTTGTAGATGAAGGCGCGGATGCGGTCACCGACGCGGAACACTTCCTTCGGGATCATCTGGTCGCGCGGCAGGGCGGCTTCGACCCGGCCCGACTCGATCAGCACGCGGTGGTTTTCCACCCGCTTGACGGTGCCGTTGATCAGCTTCTCGTTGCGGTCGAGGAAGTCGTTGAGGATCTGGTCGCGCTCGGCGTCGCGGATCTTTTGCAGGATGGTCTGCTTCGCCGCTTGCGCGCCGATGCGGCCGAATTCGATCGGCTCCAATTGCTCTTCGATGAAGTCGCCGATCTGCACTTCGGGATCTTCGTCGCGGGCGTCGGTGATGCCGATCTGGTTGTCTTCGTTTTCCAGGTCGGGTTCGTAGACCACCTGCCAGCGGCGGAAGGCTTCATGGTCGCCGGATTCGCGGTCGATCGCCACGCGCACGTCGGCGTCGCCCTTGAAGCGCTTCTTGGTGGCGGAGGCGATCGCCTGCTCCAGGGCGAGGAACACCACGTCCTTGGAAACGCTTTTCTCGCGCGCCAGTGCGTCGGCCAACAGCAGAATTTCCCGGCTCATACCCAACTCCTGATTCTTTTCAACAGCGTCAAAACTCGTAGTGCGGCACCAGCCGCGCCTTGTCTATCTGGGCGAAGTCCAGCTTCACCAACTGTCCATCCACTTCCAGCGCCGGGCCGCCTTCGACGTAGCGCGCAATGCCCTGGAAGTTCTTGCGGACGCCAAACTCGCCACCCAGGGCCGAGCGCAGCTTCACCGTCACTTCCGAACCGGCGAAACGCTCGAAATCGGCCGGCTTTTTCAGCGGCCGATCCAGCCCCGGCGACGATACTTCCAGACGGTCGTATTCAACCTCTTCCACGTTGAATGCGTAGGTGAGCTGCCGGCTCACCGCTTCGCAGTCGTCGACGTTGATCATCGCGCCCGTCTTGTTCTTGCCCTTGCCTTCGCGCTGTGCCGCCTGCGCCGGAGTCAAGTCGATGAATATCCGCAGCAGCTTGGAACGATTGCTGCGCTCGACGTCCACCAGCTCGTACCCGAGCCCGGTGACCGTGGTTTCAATCAGCGCCGCCAAATCCATGTTTCCGCCGGTAAAAAAATGTGCGTGTCCGGCGCCAGAAACAAAAAATGGGCACACTTGCCCATTGATCAAACCAGACTCCGACCCGCCGACCGGAGAAAAACAAAACCCGGCCAGGGGCTGGGCAGCGGCAACCGAACAACGCTAACGCAAAATAAAGCTACCTTTTAGCCCGTCAATTGTAGCAGATTTGACCGGACTTTGCCAGCCGCCCGCCAAAACCGCCGCTTTTCAGGCGCCCGGCACCAGGCGCAGCAGGGTGATCTCGGAGGGGGCGCCGAAGCGCTGCGGCGGGCCCCAGTAGCCAGTGCCGCGGCTGGTATAGACCCAGAGCTTCTGCAAGCGGTTCAAACCAGCCGTGAAGGGTTGCTGGAAGCGGACGAAAAAATTCCAGGGCAGGAACTGGCCGCCGTGGGTGTGGCCTGAAATCTGCAGATCGAAGCCCGCAGCCGCAGCCGCCGGTGCGGTGCGCGGCTGGTGCGCCAGCAGGAGTTTCACCGCCTGCGCCGGAGCGCCGGCAATCGCCGCCCGCGGGTCGCTTTTTTGCGCGGGGTCGAAATGGCCGGCGCCGTAGTCGGTTACCCCGGCCACCGCCAGCGAAGCTTCGCCGCGCTCAAGCACCACGTGCTGGTTCATCAGCACTTTCAGGCCAATGCGGCGCAATTCCGTCACCCAGGGCAGGGCGCCGGAATAATACTCATGGTTGCCGGTGACGAAAAACGTGCCGTCGCGCGAGGAAAGCCGCGCCAGCGGCGCGACGTGGTGGCGCAATTGCGCCACGGTGCCGTCCACCAGGTCGCCGGTGATGGCCACCATGTCCGCCCCCAGGCGGTTGACGGCGGCGACGATGGCTTCGACATAGGGCGCCTTGATGGTGGGGCCGACGTGCACGTCGCTGATCTGCGCGATCAAAAAGCCGTTCAGCGCGGCGGGCAGCCCGGCGATGGGCACGTCCACCCGCACCACCGGCGCGGTGCGCCGGGCGTTGAAAAAGCCGACCAGGCTCACGCCCAGGGCGGCCAGCGGGACCGCCAGCGCCGAACCGGCCAGCCAATGGCCCAGCGCCAGGCCGGGAATGAACAGCTGCGCCGTCAGCGCCAGCACCAGCGCGGCGTCGCGCAGCGCGGTGAGCACGAACAGCGAGGAAAACATGCCCATGGCGAGCATGCCGGCCCAGGCCAGCGCGTCGCCGAGCGTGCCTGCCTCGGTACGCCGCAGTAGCAGGCTCAAGGGCATCAGCACGGCGGAGGCGACCAGCCAGAGCAAAAACACGTGGTCGGCCGGAGTCCAGGCCGCCAGGTCGGGGTACAGGCGCAGGCCGATATAGGCGTGCAGCATGGCTGATACGCCGAACAGCGGCAGGGGGTTCATCGGGCGAAACTGCGTGCGGCAGCCGGGTTATGCATGCGACATTAATAGGGGTATTCGGCGCCGATTTCAAGGCCGCCCCAGCCGAAAAGGCGTTTTTGCCGGCACTTGTGCCTTCGTCATTCGCGAGCGCTGCCTTGGTGAAATATCGCTTCCGCCGTGGCCTGCTGCCCGCTAGGATGCGGCGCATAAGGGCTTTGGATTGCCGCCCCAGGCTGGGGCGTGTTACAAACGCCCGCACTTTTCGCACAATAAGACCAGAGGAGACTCTCAAAAATGCAACGCAGATCGTTTCTCAAGGCTGGCGCCGGCGTGATGCTGGCTCCCGCTTTTGCCCACGCTGAATCCGCCGCCGACTTCCCCTCGCGCACCGTGACCATCGTGGTGCCCTTCACCCCCGGCCAGGCGGGCGACGTGGTGGCGCGCGTGGTGGCGGAGGCCTTGTCGAAACTGTGGGGCAAGTCAGTGGTGGTGGACAACCGCGGCGGCGCCGGCGGCACCCTGGGCGCGCGCGTGGTCGCCAATGCGGTGGGCGACGGCTACACCTGGCTTCTGGGTTCCAGCGGGCCGATGTCGATCGCCCCGGTGGTCTACAAGAACGCCGGCTACGACCCGCGCAAGGACTTCGTGCCGCTGATGGACGTGGCCTCCAACGCGCAGTCGCTGGTGGTCTCCAGCAGTTCCAAGTTCCATAGCGTGGCCGATTTCGTCAAGGCTGCCAAGGCCGCGCCCGGCAAGCTCAACTACGGCTCCTCGGGCACCGGCTCGACCCAGCACATGACCATGGAGCTGTTCAAGCAGCGCGCCGGCATCGACGTGCTGCACACGCCCTACAAGGGCTCGGCCCCGGCCTATACCGACCTCTTCGGCGGCCAGATCGACGCCATGTTCGACTCCCTGCCGCCGGCGCTCTCCTTCATGCAGGCCGGGCGCGCGCGCATTCTCGCCGTCTCCACGCCGCAGCGCGACCCCAAGGTACCGAACATCCCGACGATTGCCGAATCCGGCTACCCCGGCTTCGACGTGCTGGGCTGGCTGGGCCTGGCCGCGCCCAAGGGGCTGGACCCGGCGATCCAGGCGAAGATCATCGCCGACCTGAAGAAGGTGATCGCGATGGACAGCGTGAAGACCCAGTTCGCCAACCAGGGCCTGATCCCGGTCGGCACGGCGGGTGCGGACTTCGGCAAGTACATCGACAACGAGATCAACAAGTGGATTCCGGTGGTGAAGGCCGGGCACATCCAGATCGACTGAACGAGCGCGGGCCGAACCGATGCGCATCACCGAAATCCGCCAACTGGCGGTACCGCTGGAAGGCAACATCTCGAACGCCGTGGTGAGCTTTTCCGGCCACGACGTTTCGCTGGTGGCGCTGGTGACGGACGTGATGCGCAACGGCCGCGCGGTGATCGGCTACGGCTTCAACTCCATCGGCCGTTTCGCGCAGGGCGGCATCATCCGCTCGCGCATGGCGCCGCGCGTGCTGGCGGCCGCGCCCGAGTCGTTGCTGGCGGCCGACGGCAAGACCTTCGATGCGGCCAGGGTGCTGGCCGCCGCGATGAAAAACGAAAAGCCCGGCGGCCATGGGGATCGAGCCGGCGCCGCCGGCGCGATTGAACTGGCGGTGTGGGACCTCAACGCCAAGCTGATGGACGAGCCCGCCTACGCGGTGATCGCGCGCCACTACGGCAAGCCCGGCGCGCAGGCGCAAGCGGTCGACGTCTACGCCGCCGGCGGCTACTACTATCCGCCCGGCGCCAGCCGCACCCTCGGTGACGAATTGCGTGCCTACCGCGACATGGGCTTTACCGCCTTCAAAATGAAAATCGGCGGCGCGCCCTTGGCGGTGGACATGCAGCGCATCGAAGAGGCCTTGCAAGTGGCGGGCGAGGGCAGCCGCCTGGCGGTCGATGCGAACGGCCGCTTCGACCTCGGGATGGCGACCGATTACGCGCGCGCCATGGCGCCGTACCAGTTGCGCTGGTTCGAGGAAATCGGCGACCCGCTCGACTATCAGTTGAACGCGCAGGCGATCGCCGCCTACGACGGCGCGGTAGCCACCGGCGAAAACCTGTTTTCGCTCACCGACGCGCAAAACCTCGTGCGCTTCGGCGGCATGCGCCCCGCGCGCGACATTTTCCAGATGGACCCGGGCATCAGCTACGGCCTCACCGAATACGCGAAGATGATCGCGCTCCTGGAAGCGAACGGCTTCGCGCGCAAGCAGGCCTACCCGCACGGCGGCCACCTGATCAACCTGCACATCGTCGTCGGCATGGGCCTGGGCGGCTGCGAGGCCTACCCCGGCGTGTTCCAGCCCTTCGGCGGCTATTCGCCGCAATGCGCGGTCGGCGGCAGCACCGTCAGGCCGAGCGACGCGCCCGGCTTCGGCCTGGAGCAAAAGGCGGAACTGGCGCCGCTGCTGGCGCGGCTCGCCGGCTGAACCCGCGGCGCGGCGCCGAAATAGGCGTAGCATGCGGGCTCGATCACTCTGAAAGCCTCACCATGACCACGACCACCCGCGTCAAAGCGCTGGCCGAACGCATCTATATCGACATGGTGAGCCGCATCGCCCTGCAGCCGGGTGACCCGGACAAGGCCAAGCCCAACCCGGAATCGATCGCCAAGCTCAGCTTCAAGCTGGCCGAAGCCTTCATGAAGGTCGACGACGACAGCGAGGGCAACGCCGCGCCGGTCGCCAAGTACGAAGTGCAGATGTCCGACCTCGGCGGCTAGCGAGGTTGCCCCCGCCCGGCGCAAGCGCGCCGGCGGCGTGCCAGGCCGCGGCTGGTGCCGCCGGCCCGGCATCGACGGTTTACTGCCCGCCGCGATCCGTCACCGCGCCCTTGTTGGCCGGCGACACCAGGCGGATGTACTTGCCCATCAGCCCGCGCGTGTACTTCGGCGCCGGCTGCTTCCACGCCGCGCGGCGCCTGGCGATCACATCCTCCGCCACGTTCAGTTGCAGCAGCAGCTTGGTCGAGTCGATGGTGATGGAGTCGCCTTCTTCCACCAGCGCGATCAGGCCGCCCTCATAGGCTTCGGGGGCGACGTGGCCCACCACCATGCCCCAGGTGCCGCCGGAAAAACGCCCGTCGGTGATCAGGCCCACGGAGTCGCCCAGGCCCTGGCCGATCAGCGCGCCGGTGGGGGCAAGCATCTCCTGCATGCCGGGGCCGCCCTTCGGGCCTTCGTAGCGGATCACCACCACGTCGCCGGCCTTGATCTTGTTGGCGGTGATCGCCGTCATCACTTCGTTCTCGGAGTTGAACACGCGTGCCGGGCCGGTGATCGCCGGGTTCTTGAGCCCCGTGATCTTGGCGACGCAGCCGAACGGCGCCAGGTTGCCCTTCAGGATGGCCAGGTGGCCGTGGGTGTACATCGGGTTGTCCCACTGGCGCACCACGTCCTGGCTCTTGTCCGGGCGCGGCTTCCACTTCTTCAGTTCCTCGGCCAGGGTGTTGCCGGTGATGGTCATGCAGTCGCCGTGGATCAGGCCGTGTTCCAGCAGCATGTTCAGCACCAGCGGCACGCCGCCGACACGGTGCAGGTCGGTCATCATGTACTTGCCCGAGGGCTTCAGGTCGCACAGCACCGGGGTGGCTTTGCGGATGCGCTCGAAGTCATCGATGGTCCACTCCACATCCGCCGCGTCGGCAATCGCCAGGTAATGCAGCACCGCGTTGGTCGAGCCGCCGGTGGCCATGATCAGCGCCACCGCGTTTTCGATCGCCTTCTTGGTGACGATGTCGCGCGGGCGGATGTTCTTGCGCACCGCGTTGATCAGCACCTTGGCGGATTCGGCGGCGGAGTCGGCCTTTTCGCCGTCCGGGTTGGCCATCGAGGAAGACCCCAGCAGGCTCATGCCCAGCGCCTCGAAGGAGGAACTCATGGTGTTGGCGGTGTACATGCCGCCGCAGGCGCCGTGGGTCGGGCAGGCGTTGCGCTCGATGCCGTCATAGTCCGCCTGGGTCATCTTGCCGGCGGAAATCGCGCCCACCGCCTCGAAGGCGGAAACCAGGTTCACCGGCTGGCCCTTCCACTCGCCCGGCTTGATGGTGCCGCCGTAGACGTAGATGCCGGGGATGTTCATGCGCACCAGGGCCATCATGCCGCCCGGCATGTTCTTGTCGCAGGCGCCGACAACGAGCGCGCCGTCCATCATCTGGCCGTTGATCGACGTCTCGATCGCATCGGCAATCACTTCACGCGAGATCAGCGAATACTTCATGCCCTCGGTGCCCATGCCGATGCCGTCGGTCACCGTCGGCACGCCGAACACCTGCGGCTTGGCGCCGCCTTCTTCCAGCGCCTTCATGGCGGAATTCACCAGCGGCTGGATGCCGGCATTGCACGGGTTCATGTTGGAATGGCCGTTGGCCACGCCGATGATCGCCTTGTCGAAATCGCCGTCCTGGAAGCCGACGGCGCGCAGCATGGCGCGGTTGGGCGAGCGGTTGACGCCGCCGGTGATGAGTTTGGAACGCCAGTTGTCGGCCATGGTGAGTCTCTCCGTTATATGAAAAGCGTGAAGCAGGTCCGCAATTCTAGCGCACGGGTTGCGCGCCGTTCGCAGGGTGATGGCGAGTGAAAAACGCGGCCAGCGCAAGGCCGGCGAGGATCAAAACAAAACCGGCGAAATGAAAGGCATGCAGCGGCTCGGCCAGCAGCATGGTGGCGAGTAGCGTCGCGAACACCGGCACCAGGTGCACCACCTGGCTGGCGCGCGCCGCGCCGAGGATGTCCACCGAGCGGTTGAACAGCGCCGTGGCGCAGATCGAGTGAAAGATCACCAGATACGCGATGCCCGCCCACGCCGGCGCCGGCAGCCACCAGTCGGCGCCGCCCGCCACGCTGGCGATGGTCCAGGGCGTCAGCAGCACCAGGCCGATGGCGCCCGTCACCCACAGGTAAGCGAACGGCGAAATCCCCGCCGGGCGCTGGCGCAGGCATACCGAGTAGACGCCCCACATCATCATCGCCAGCAGCACCAGCGCGTCGCCGTGGTTCACGCGCAGTTGCGCCAGCGAAGAAAAGTCGCCGTGGGTGACGATCACCAGCACGCCGATGAAAGACACCGCCAGCGCCAGCGCCTGCATGCGCGTCACCCCTTCGCGGTAGATCAGCCAGCCGGCGGCCACCGTCCACACCGGAATCGAGGAATTGAGCAGCCCCGTGTTGGTTGCCGTGGTGTAGCGCAGCGCCTCGTAGATCAGCGCGTTGTAGATGCCGGTCGACAGGAAGCCCAGCAGCAGCATCGAAGGCCAGGCGCGCTTGAGGTCCGCCGCGCGGCGCTTCAGCTCCGGCATCACGAACGGCGCCAGCACCGCCAGCACCGCGACCCAGCGCCAGAACATCATCACCGCCGGCGCTGCCATCTCATGCAGCGCGCGCCCGAGCAGCGCATTGCCGGCCCAGAACAGGGCGGTGAGCGCGAGGGCGGGGTAGGCGAGGGTGGGAGACACGATGCGTTGGCGGATGGCTGAGCCTCAAGTTAAAACTTCGCCCATATATCTGTCCAATATATTTTTATTCGATAACTAATATAAAATTCATATTTATTGGATTGTTGGACCCGCCCCGCGCGCATGCAAAGCCTCAAGCGCCTCAACGCCTTCGTCACCCTGGCCGAGGAACTGCACTTCGGCCGCGCTGCCGCGCGCCTGAACCTGACGCAGCCGCCCCTCACGCTGGCCATCAAGGAACTGGAGCTTGAGATGGGCGCGCAACTGTTCGAGCGCACCAAGCGCAGCGTGCGCCTGTCGCCCGCCGGCGCCGCGTTGCTGCCGGAGGCGCGCGCGCTGCTGGCGCAGGCCGCGCGCCTGCCGGGCATCGCGCAATCCGCCGCCGCCGGCGGGGCGGGCGAGTTGCGCCTGGCCTTCATCAGCATCGTCGATTACTCCTTCCTGCCGGACCTCCTGCGCGAATACACCCGCCGCTTTCCCGCCGTGCGCGTGCAATTGCGCGAAGCCACCACCGACGTGCAGTTGGCCGACCTGATGCAAGGCCGCGTCGATGTCGGCGTGGTGCTGGGCCCGGTGGCGGATGAACTGCCGCGCGCCGCAGACGCAGGGCAACTGGTCTATCGCCGCCTCACCAGCGAAAACCTCGCCATCGCCTTGCCGGAGAGTCACCCGCGCGCCGCCGGCAACGGGCCGCTTTCGCTCGCCGGCCTGGCGCGCGAGCCCCTGATCTGCATCCCGCGCCAGGTGGCGCCGCGCCTGTACGACGCCATCCTCGGCGCCTGCGCCGCCGCCGGCTTTTCCCCGCGCATCGCGCAGGAAGCGATCCAGATGCAGACCATCATCTCGCTGGTCGCCGCCGGCATTGGCATGGCGCTGGTGCCGGAGTCGGTGATGGGCCTGCGCCGCCCCGGCGTGCGCTACCGCAAGCTGCGCGCCGCGGGCGGCCAAAAGCACGCGCTGGAGATCGGCCTGGCCTGGCGCGCCGACCACCTGCCGCCCGTGCTCCAACGTTTCATCGAACTTGCGGCACAATTCCGCACCTGATCGCCACTCCGGCCGCCCCCATGCCCACCCACTACTTCGTTTTCCCCGAATTCGATCCCATCGCCTTCCACCTCGGCCCGCTGGCCGTGCGCTGGTACGGCCTGATGTACCTGGCCGCCTTCCTCGCCTACATCTTCCTCTCGCGCTACCGCGCGGCCAAACGCCCGGATCTCGGCTGGGACGGCAAGATGATCGACGACGCGCTGTTCTACGGCGTGCTCGGCGTGATCCTCGGCGGGCGCCTGGGCTATATCCTGTTCTACAAGCCGGCCTACTACTTCGCCAACCCCCTCGACATGATCAAGGTGTGGGAAGGCGGCATGTCCTTCCACGGCGGCTTTCTCGGCGTGCTGGTGGCGATGTGGCTGTTCGCCCGCGTCCACAAGATCGGCTTCTGGAGCGTGATGGACTTCATCGCCCCCTCGGTGCCCCTGGGGCTGGCCTTCGGCCGCCTGGGCAATTTCATCAACGGCGAACTCTGGGGCCGGCCGACGGACGTTCCCTGGGCGATGATCTTCCCGCAGGCGGGCGACCAGCCGCGCCACCCCTCGCAGCTCTACCAGTTCGCCGGCGAAGGCCTGCTGCTGTTCGTCCTGCTGTGGATTTTCGCCCGCAAGCCGCGCCCCGCCGGCGCCATCTCCGGGTTTTTCCTCGCCGGTTATGGGCTGTTCCGCTTTCTCGCCGAATTCACCCGCGAGCCGGACAGTTTCCTGGGGCTGCTGGCCCTGGGCCTGTCGATGGGTCAATGGCTGTCGCTGCCGATGGTGTTCGCGGGCATCGGGCTGATGGTCTGGGCGTATAAACGAGCGCCCGCGAAGGCAGGCTGAGGCGCAGACCGCGCGGGTGTTTTACCTGCGCGACTCGGCCAGGTCGTTCCACACGCTCTGCTCCGCCAGGCGGCCGGCGCGCACGGTGAAACGGTCGATGAAGCGGATGCCGGAAAAGGCCTTGCCGTCCGGCCATTCGCCATGCAGCGCGCCGTGGCAATAGACCACGGTGGCCTCGTCTCCATAGCACTCGTCGAAGCGCTCGTAGGTCTTGGCAATCGAGCGATAGCGCGGACGTGCCCATTCGACAAGTTCGGCGAGCTTGTGCATGCGCACGCCGCCGGGAAATTCCATCACGAAGTCCTCGGCGAGAAAGCCCTGCGCACGCGCCAGGTCGCGCGCGCCCATGGCTTCGAGAAAATCGCGCACCACCTGGGAAGCCTCGGGCAACTCCGGCCCGGGGCTGCGAAAACTCTTGCCACCGCGCATCCAGGAGGAGGGTGACAGTTCGTTGATCGCCACGATGGTGCCGTCCGGCGGCGCGGCGATGGTGGCGCGCAGCGCGCGCGTGATGCGTTCCGACATGCGCACCCGCGCCGTCTCGCTGTAGCCCTCGATCAGCGTGACCTGGATGAAGGGCATCAGGAAGAGGGGGCCGCGGTGCGCAATTGCAGGCGCATGCGCGTCTGGTTGACCACGCCGTAATAGCCGCCGGCGCGGCGCCCGGCGGGGGCGAAGCCGCGCGATTCATAGAGGCGGTGCGCCGGCGGATTGTCTTCGCGCAGTTCGACATCCACGCTTTCCACCCCGGCCACCTCCGCCGTGCGCAGCAGCCAGTCGAGCATCTGGCGCGCGATGCCGCGGCGGCGCAGGGAGGGCGCCACCGCCAGCAGCGCCAGGTAGGCGTCGTTCTCGCCGTAGCCCATCACCGCGAAGCCCGCGGTGCTGCCGTCGGCGGCATCGGCCACGATCACGTTGTAGCGCGGCGAGCGGATGAATCGCTGCATCTCCGCTTCGCGGTAGCGCCAGGGAAGGCCCTGTTCGATGGTGTCGCGCGAGAGCGCCGCCAGTTGCGGCGCGTCGGCGATGGAGGCGAGACGAATGCGTGCGACTTCGTTCATGGAGCTCATGCCTGACCCTTACTCATAACGGCGGCTTAGCACTTCGGCCACGCAGGCGGGCTTGTCCACGCCTTCGATTTCTACCGTCACCTGCATATTAAGCTGAATTCCGCCTTCCACGTCATCCACCTCCTTCACGGTAAAGCGCCCGCGCACCCGGCTGCCCGAAGGCACCGGGTTGGTGAAGCGCACCTTGTTGCTGCCGTAGTTGAGCGCCATTTTCACCGACGGCATGCGGATGCATTGGTCGGTGAAAAGGGGCACCAGCGCAATCGTCAGGAAGCCGTGCGCGATGGTGGATTTCAGCGGCGAATGCTGCGCCCGCTCGACATCCACGTGGATCCACTGGAAGTCGCCGGTGGCTTCGGCGAAGCGGTTGATCCGCTCCTGCGAAATCTCCACCCAGTCGCTGACGGCGATCTCCTGCCCCAGCATGTTCTTCAGGTCTGCAAGCCTTCCGATTTCGGCGATTTTCATGCGGCGCTGCGGCGTAAGAAAACGGATTGCATCGATTATACTGACACGCGTTTGTTTGTCGCCACGGCGTTTCTTCCTCCCCTAAATGCAGATCATCAGCGCCGCACAGGCCGCCAGCCTGATCGAAGACGGCTGGACCTTCGCCAGCGCCGGCTTCGTCGGCGCCGGCCACCCCGAGTCCTTGAGCCGCGCGCTCGAAAAGCGCTTTCTCGAAACCGGCACTCCGCGCAACCTCACGCTGGTCTATGCCGCCGGCCAGGGCGACCGCACTGGCCGCGGCGCCGCGCGCTTTGCCTATGAAGGCCTGGTCAGGCGCGTGATCGGCGGCCACTGGCTGGGCCCCGGCCCGCGCATGGCCGAGCTGGTGAACCAGAACAAGATCGAAGCCTACAACCTGCCGCAAGGCGTAATCGCCCACCTGTACCGCGCGATTGCCGGCCACAAGCCCGGCGTGATCACCAAAACCGGGCTGCATACCTTCATCGACCCGCGCCATGACGGCGCGCGCCTGAACAGCGCGGCCAAGGAAGACCTGGTGGAGGTGATCAGGCTGCGCGGCGAGGAATACCTGCTGTACCACGCCTTTCCCATCCATTGCGCCCTGATCCGCGCCACCAGCGCGGACGCCGACGGCAACCTGTCGATGGAAGACGAAGCCCTGACGCAGGACGTGCTTTCACTGGCGCAAGCGGCGCGCAACTCCGGCGGCATCGTCATCGCCCAGGTCAGGCGCATGGTCGACAAGCACAGCGTGCCGCTTTCGCACGTCAAGGTGCCCGGCATCCTGGTCGATTACGTGGTGCTGGCCGAAGACCCGGCCGACCACTGGATGACCTATGGCGAGGAACACAACCGCGCCTACTGCGGCCAGCACATCGAGCCGGCGCATGCGTTCAAGCCCGATGCGCTGTCGCTGCGCAAGATCATCCAGCGCCGCGCCTTTCTCGAACTCTACCGGCTGGCGAATGCCGCCACCCGCTCGCTGGTGGTCAACGTCGGCACCGGCATGCCCGCCGGCGTGGGCAAGATCGCGCGCGAAGAGGGTTTTTCGAAATTCACCATGACGATCGAGTCCGGCCCGATCGGCGGCACGCCGATGGATACGCCTTCCTTCGGCGCCGCGCTCAACCCCGAGTGCATCGTCTCGCATGCCGACCAGTTCGATTTCTACGACGGCGGCGGCATCGATGTCGCCTTCCTGGGCCTGGCGGAGGTGGATGGCGAAGGCAACGTGAACGTGAGCAAGTTCGGCTCCAAGGTGGCGGGCGTGGGCGGCTTTGTCAACATCACCCAGGCCGCGCGCCACCTGGTGTTCATGGGCGCACTCACCGCCGGGGGGCTTGAAATCGCCACCGACGGCAGCCAGTTATCCATTCTGCGGGAGGGCGGCGTGCGCAAATTCGTGGGGCGCGTCGGCCACCTGAGCTTCAACGGCCCGTATACCGAGAGCCTGGGCATCACGGTGCGCTACGTCACCGAGCGCGCGGTGTTCGAGATGCGCGAAGGCAAGCTCACGCTGATCGAAATCGCCCCCGGCATCGACCTGGAACGCGACGTGCTTGCGCATCTCGATACGCCGGTGCGCGTGGCCGACGGTGTCGCCCTGATGGATGCACGCGTGTTCAGGGACGGCCCGATGGGCATCGCGTCACACTCAATATCTACCGTGGATTCATGAGCGACATACTTCTGCCCTTCATGTTCGATGCCGGCGACGTGCGCGGCGCCATCGTCGATCTCGACCGTACCTGGCGCGAGGTGCTGGTCCGCCGCGACTACCCGCTGGCGGTGCGCACCTTGCTGGGCCAGGCGATGGCCGCCGCCGCGCTTCTTTCCTCCACCCTGAAATTCGACGGCACCATGGTGCTGCAGGCGCAGGCCGAGAGCCCCGCCGCGCCGGTGCGCGTGCTGGTGGTCGAATGCAACGCCGACCTGTCGCTGCGCGCCACCGCCAAGCTCACCGAAGGCGCCACGCCGGGGCAGGACTACAGCCTGCGCGAACTGGTGGGCGCCGGGCGCCTGGTGATCACCCTCGACCCGAAAGACGGCCAGGCCGCCTACCAGGGCGTGGTGCCGCTGGAAGGCGCGCAGCTCAATGCCGCGCTGGAAAACTACATGCTGCGCTCCGAGCAGGTGGAAACGCGCCTGTGGCTGGCGGCGGATGAAACCCGCGCCTGCGGCCTGATGCTGCAACGGATGCCGCGCACCGGCGGCAAGCCCTCGAAGGCCGAGGAAGAAGAGTCGGCCGACCGCTGGCACACCGCCCAGACCCTGGCCGGCACCGTCGCCTCGCGCGAGTTGCTTACTCTGCCGCCGCGCGAAGTGCTGCGCCGCCTGTTCCACGAATTCGACCTGCGGCTGTTCAACGAGCGCCACGCCGTGTTCCGCTGCACCTGCAGCCGCCAGCGCGTCGCCGGCATGCTGAACATGCTGGGGCGCGAGGAAGTCGAAAGCATCCTCGCCGAGCGCGGCATGGTCTCGGTCGATTGCGAATTCTGCAACAAGGCCTACACCTTCGACCCGATCGACGCCGCGCAACTCTTCATGCCGGCGGCGGGGCAGGAGAGCGGCAGCCAGCATTGACAGGCGGCCGCGGCGCCTTTACTTCAACTGGTGCGGCTTGCCGAAGCGCGGCATGCCGGGATGGCTGGAGACCGTTTTCACCGGCCCGATGCCGGTGATCTGCACGATGGTCTCCTCATCCTTGGCGCCGTCGAAATGCACCGCGCCCTTGGGGTGGATCATGTAGCTGCCTGCCGGCAGGCCGACGGCGGTGGCGGGGTCCCACTTGTCGTCGGTGCCGGTGTACCAGGTGCCCTTGATCACGGTGACGTAGCGGTCCTGGTCGTGGTAATGCGGCGCGCTCATGATGCCGGGCGGGAAGGTGTTGCGCACCACGTACATGCCGGGCTTGGACGGGTCGCCATACAGCACCACGGTCTTGATGCCGTTGCCTTCGGGCCACTTGATTTGCTCGGGCGTGGTACGGATAAAGCCGTGGGTGTCGGGCGCGGACTGCGCGGCGGCGGGGAGAGTGGCGGCGCAGAGGAGCAGGGCAGGCAGGAAGCAGAGGCGGGCCAGGCGGGAAGCGGGGCGGGACGGAGTGCGCATGAGAGTCTCCTGTGATTGTTATGGCGGCGGCCGGTGGCGCGCCTGCGAAAATTATAGTCCTGCGCGGCAGATACAAATCAACACACACGTGAAGCAAAGACGAGGGTATCTTTGGTGCATGGGCCGTGCGGTCTGCTGGTGGCGGGTTCTTTAACAACGACGAAGCAATGCGGCGGCTAACACATGTGTGGTCGGGGCAAGCCGGACGACGGCGAAAAAACCTCCGTTGTTTTATAGGTTGCGGCAAAACGGTGTAGCGGTTTTTCGAAAATGTATGGGGTTTTATCGGGTTGGCGCCGGTTCACCACAAGCGTTGTAGCAGTTGGTAATCACTTGATACAGCTTGGTGGCCGGCTTGCGGCTACAGTGCCCGCATGAAAATCCTCAACCGCGTCGCCTTTTTTCTCCTGCTGTTCTGCGCCTTGGCGCGCGCCGAGGCGCCCGTGCCGGTGGTGCAGTCGGATGCCGCCGTGCGGGTGGTGGACCAGGAGTGGACCGACACGGCGCGCAATCGCGCGGTGCCGGTGCGCCTGCGGGTGCCCACCGGCAGCGGGCCGTACCCGGTGATCCTGTTTTCCCACGGCCTGGGCGGCTCGCGCGCCGGCGGCGAGTTGTGGGGCGACTATTGGGCGCATCACGGCTACATCGTGGTACACATGCAGCACCCGGGCAGCGACGAATCGCTGTGGCGCGGCCAGGGCGTGAAGGCGATGGCGAACGTACGCGGCGGCATGAGCGCGCAGAACGCGGCCTTGCGCGTGGGCGACGTCGGCTTCGTGCTGGACGAGATTGCGCGCCGGCGCACGCTGCGCGATGCGCTGTTCACCCATGCGGACTTGCGGCACATCGGCATGTCGGGCCATTCCTTCGGCGCGCAGACAACGCTCACCGTTGCCGGCGAGAGCGGGTTTTTCGCCGGCAGCCGTGCCGACCGGCGCATCAAGGCGGCGATTGCCATGAGCCCGGCGGCCTGGGGCAGCACGGACGATCTCGCCGCGCGTTACGCCGGCATGCACCTGCCCTTCATGAGCCTCACCGGCACTGAAGACCGCGTGCCGCTGACGCCGCAAATCACCCCGGAGAATCGCCGCCTGCCCTACAAGTACATGCCGGGGCCGGACAAGTACCTGCTGGTGCTGGACGGCGCCAACCACATGGTCTACAACGGCCAGCCGGAACTGCGCCGCGCGTGGACCGCGCAAAACCGCCAGGTGCATGCGCCGCTGATCGAGGAGGTGAGCCTGGATTTCTGGGACGCCTATCTCAAGGGCGATGCGAAGGCGCGCGCGGCGCTGGCGCCGGGCGGGGCGTTCAGCCGGTCGCTGGCCGGTCGCGGGGAGTGGTTCGCCAAGTAGGCCTGGCAGGGGCCTGCCACGGCAGTCGGCCGGGAAGCGCGCCTATTCCAGCAGTTCGGTATCTTCGTGCGAGTAGGCCGGGCTGCAGGCGCAGAGGATCGTGAGATTGCCCTCGCCATCGTTCTCGATGCAATGCGCGGTGCCGGGCGGGATGCACACGGTGTCGCCGGCGGCGACCGCGAAGCGCTTGCTGTCGAGCATCATCAGGCCGCGGCCGGAGGTGATGTGATACAGCTCTTCGGTGAGGCGGTGCCTATGCGAAAGCGTGCGCTGGCCCGGTAGCACGGTGGCTTCGGCCAGGCTCTGCCGCGCCACCTGCAAGTCGGCGCCATGCACGCCGGGGTGCATCAGTTCGCGAATCTCCGAGCCGTCGCGGGTGACGTAGGGTGGGGTGGCGGCGAGGGTGGTTTTCATGGGCGGCTCCGGGCGCGATTATCCGGCCGGCGGCCCGGTGCTTGCAATCGCGCTTACGTTACTGTATAAAGAAACAGTAAGTAAAAACCTAAGGGAGTCGCGATGTCGCTTAAGCTCACCGCACGCCAGACCGAAATTCTTGATTTCATCCGCGATACGGTCAAGCAGACCAGCCTGCCGCCCACCCGCGCCGAGATCTGCACCACTTTCGGCTTCAAGTCGCCCAACGCGGCGGAAGAGCATTTGCGCGCCCTGGCGCGCAAGGGCGCCATCGAGCTTGCGTCGGGCACGGCGCGCGGCATCCAGCTGGCCGAGCAGATTGCCGGCACCCTGCAATCCATCATCGCCCTGCCGCTGATCGGCCGGGTGGCCGCCGGCAGCCCCATCCTCGCCGAGCAGAACGTCGAGCGCAACGTACCGGTCGACCCCGCCATGTTCAGCCCGAAGGCGGATTACCTGCTCAAGGTCAAGGGCCTGTCGATGAAGGATATCGGCATTTTCGACGGCGACCTCCTGGCGGTGCACAGCCAGAATGAAGCGCGCAATGGCCAGGTGGTGGTGGCGCGCCTGGAAAACGAAGTGACGGTGAAGCGCTTCTACAAGAAGGGCTCGACGGTCGAGCTGATCGCCGAGAACCCGGATTTCAAACCCATCGTGGTGGACCTGCGCCGCGAGCCGCTGGAGATTGAAGGTTTGGCGGTGGGTGTGATTCGCGCGGGCCTATAGGGCCATAGTCTTCCGCAATCCGAAGGAAGTGGCCTTGGGCCATGACATTCAGGCCAGAGGACGAATGAAAAACGGGACGCTGCAAGCGTCCCGTTTCCATACATAGTCCTGATGGCCGCAGCGTAACTCAGCGCTTCTGATACTGCGTCGCCCCGAACAGAATCTCCTTCGCCTTGTCATCAAACGCCGGCTTGCGCAGGTCGGCCAGCACCGTGACACCACGCTGGAAAGCAGGGCGTGCCTCCAGTTCGGTGAACCAGCGCTTGACGTTCGGCAGTTCGTCCATTTCCACGCCCTGGCCTTTCCAGTTGCGCATCCACGGCCAGATGGCGATGTCGGCAATCGTCAGGCTCTTGCCGGCGACGTACGGCGTCTTGGCGAGCTGTTTGTCGACCACGCCGTAGAGGCGCCTGGCTTCGTTGGTGTAGCGGTTGATCGCGTAGTCGATCTTCTCGGCGGCGTAGTTGCGGAAGTGGTGGCACTGGCCGAACATCGGGCCGACACCGCCCATCTGGAACATCAGCCATTGCAGCGTGTTGTAGCGCTCGCGGTCGGTCTTGCCTAAAAACTTGCCGGTCTTGCCGGCGAGGTAGACCAGCATGGCGCCCGATTCGAACAGCGAGATCGGCTTGCCGTCCGGCCCGTCGGAATCGGTCATCGCGGGAATCTTGTTGTTCGGGCTGATTTCCAGGAACTCGTCCTTGAACTGATCACCCTGGCCGATATCCACCGGGTGCGCGCGGTACGAAAGGCGGCACTCCTCGAGCATGATGTGGATCTTGTGGCCGTTGGGCGTGGCCCAGCTGTAAACGTCAATCATGGCGTGTGTTTTCTCCGTTCACTCCCTCCCCTTCAAGGGGAGGGCCGGGGTGGGGATGGGGTTGAGCAAAGAGGAGCAGGTGAAGCCGGCGAAATGCTACAGCATTGAAAAGCCCGGCGCGAGGCCGGGCGTGGGGATGCATGCTACTCCTCTATACGGCGCGGCGCGCGCCGCGGGTTTAGCCGCGGGTGATCGGCAGCTCCACCTTGTCGGCCGCACCGGGAATCGCCGCATGCCGTCCCAGTTCCAGCTTGGCGATGGCGTTGCGGTGCACTTCGTCGGGACCGTCGGCGAAGCGCAGCGCACGCTGGTGGGCGTACATCTGCGCCAGCGGAAAGTCCTGCGACAGGCCGCCGGCGCCGTGCGCCTGGATCGCCCAGTCGAGCACCTGGCACGCCACGTTGGGCGCCAGCACCTTGATCATGGCGATCTCGCTCTTGGCCACCTTGTTGCCGACGGTGTCCATCATATAGGCGGCCTTGAGCGTCAGCAGGCGCGCGCTGTCGATCATGATGCGCGCTTCCGCAATGCGTTCCTGCGTCACCGTCTGCTCGGAAATGCGCTTGCCGAAGGCGACGCGCGAAGAGGCGCGCTTGCACATGAGCGCGAGTGCGCGCTCGGCGATACCGATGATGCGCATGCAGTGGTGGATGCGCCCCGGCCCCAGGCGGCCTTGCGCGATCTCGAAGCCGCGCCCTTCGCCGAGCAGGATGTTGCTCACCGGCACGCGCACGTTCTCGAACAGCATCTCGGCGTGGCCGTGCGGCGCGTCGTCGTAGCCGAACACCTGCATCGGGCGCACCATGGTGACGCCGGGCGTGTCGCGCGGAATCAGGATCATCGACTGCTGCGAGTGCCGCGCCGCGTTCGGGTCGGTCTTGCCCATGAAGATGAAGATCTTGCAGCGCGGGTCGGGCGCGCCGGTCGACCACCACTTGTGGCCGTTGATCACGTACTCGTCGCCCTGGCGCACGATCGACGACTGGATGTTGGTTGCATCGGAGGAGGCCACTTCCGGCTCCGTCATCGCGAAGCACGAGCGGATCTTGCCTTCCAGCAGCGGCTGCGCCCATTGCTCGACGTGCGCCGGCGCGCCGTAGCGCAGCAGGGTCTCCATGTTGCCGGTATCCGGCGCCGAACAGTTGAACACCTCCGGGGCCCAGTACACCGCGCCCATGATCTCGCACAAGGGCGCGTATTCCATCACGCTCAGGGTGCCGCCATGACTCACCGGCCGCCACAGGTTCCACAGGCCTTCGGCACGCGCGCGCTCCTTCAGGTCCTCGATCAGTTGCAGCGGCACCCAGGGGTTGCCGCGCGCGCGGTTGGCTTCCACCTCTTCGTGATGCAGGTGTTCGGCGGGGTAGATGTGCAGGTCCATGAAGCGCTGCAGGCGCTTTTGCAGGTCCTTGACCTTGGGGCTGTGATCGAAATCCATCTTGACTCCATTTCGACAAAAGTAAAAACCTACTTTTGTCGAGTTTTAGTTTGCAAGAAATCACCGGCAAAGCCGGATGATTTCTTGATGAAACTGCGACGACAAAAAAATCAAAACCTACCGCATGCCCTCGACCTGCGCCCAGCCCATCTCCGCCATCGGCCGCGCGCGGCGGCCGGCGTCCAGCGCCTGCTGGCTGGCGGCAGTGCCATCCACGTAACGCTTCATGATGCCTTGCAGGATGCCGGCCATGCGGAACATGTTGTAGGCGAGGTAAAAGCGCCAGTGGCGCGTATCCACCGGCTTGCCGGTATTGCGCTCATAGAGCTGGATGTAGGCCGCTTCGTCCGGAATGTTCAGCGCGGCGAGATCAAGGCCGCCGATGCCGCGGAACTGCCCGGGCTTGATGTGCCAGCTCATGCAGTGATACGAAAAATCCGCCAGCGGGTGGCCAAGGGTGGAAAGCTCCCAATCGAGTACCGCGCGTATCTTCGGTTCGTTGGCATCGAAGATCAGGTTGTCCATGCGGAAGTCGCCGTGGACAATGGATGTCTCGTCACCCGCCGGGATATTTGCCGGCAGCCATTCGATCAGCTTGTCCATTGCCGGAATGGCTTCGGTCTCCGCCAGGCGATATTGCCTGGTCCAGCGCTCGATCTGGCGCGCGAAGTAGTTGCCCGGCTTGCCGTAGGTCTCAAGGTCGATGGCTTTGTAATCGATGGTGTGCAACTGCGCGATCACGCGGTTCATTTCCTCGTAGACCGCGCGGCGCTCGCTTGCCGCAAGTTCCGGCAGCGACTGGTCCCACAGCACGCGCCCCTCGACCATTTCCATGATGTAGAAGGCACGGCCGATCACCGCCTCGTCCTCGCACAGCGCAAACAAGCGCGCCACCGGGAAGCCGGTCTTGTGCAAGGCATCCTGCACGCGGTATTCGCGCTCGATCGCATGCGCCGAAGGCAAGAGCTTGGCCTTGGGTGCGGGCTTGCTGCGCAAGACGTAGTTGGTACCCCCCGCGGTGAGCTTGAAGGTAGGGTTCGATTGGCCGCCCTTGAACTGCGCAACAGTGAGGTCGCCCCTGAAGCCCTCGACATGGGCCTTGAGGTAATCCGCCAGCACGCCGGCGTCGAACTTCTGCGCCTCGGCAACCGGCTTTGTCCCCTCGAATTCCTCGAACATGGCGCCTATGCCTTGCCGATGAAATCGGGCTTGCGCTTCTCCAGAAACGCGGCGATGCCTTCGCGCGCTTCCGGCTCGAACAGTGCCTGCGCGAAGTTGTCGCGCTCGAGGTCGAGGTGTGCGCTGAAATGCGCTTCCGCCGCGCTGCCGATCAGGCGCTTGATGCGCGCCTGCGCCAGGCTCGCGCCATGCGCCAGGCGGCTGGCGACCTGCATGGCGGCGTCCAGCGCACCGCCGGGCGGGGTGACCTGATTGACGACGCCCAGCGTGTGCAGGCGCGGCGCGCCGATGGCGTCGCCCGTGGCCAGCAACTCGAACGCCAACTGGCGCGGCAGCAGGTTGGCGAGGCTGTAGCTGCCGCCGCCGTCCGGGCTCACGCCGATCTTCACATAGGCCATGACGAACTTGGCGTCTTCAGCCGCGACGATCATGTCGCAGGAGAGCGCGAGCGAAAACCCCGCGCCCGCCGCCGGGCCTTCGACGGCGGCGATCACCGGCCTGGGGCAGGTGCGCATCGCGCGCGTAAGCTTGTGCAGGTTCTCGATGCTCTCGGCCTGGTGCGCCGGCGTCTTGTGTTGCTGCGTGTCGCGCAGGCGGTTGAGATTGCCGCCGCCGCAGAACACGCCATCCGCGCCGGTGAGCACGATGACGCGCACCGACGGGTCAGGGGAGGTGATGGCGGGCAGGGCGCCCGCGTAGATTTCCGGCCCCAGGGCATTGCGCGCCTCGGGGTTGCTGATGGTGAGCAGCAGGATCGGGCCGCGCTGCTCGACCAGCAACTGTGCGGAGCTTTTTCCCCTTGCCGCAGTGTCTTGGTTCATTGCCGTTCAGTCGAGCGGGTGTTGACGTTTACGTGGCGATTTCTTGCTGAGCAGATTCGCCCAAAAGTAGGTTTTTACTTTTGGGCGCAACGGCTAAACCCGCTCGATGATGATGGCGAGGCCCTGGCCCACGCCAATGCACAGCGAGACGGCGGCGTAGCGGCCGCCGGTGCGCTGCAGCTGGCGCGCGGCGGTCAGCGCCACGCGCGCGCCGGAAGCGCCCAGCGGGTGGCCGACGGCAATCGCGCCGCCGTTGGGGTTGACGCGCGTGTCCTTGAAATCGACCTTGAGGATGGCCAGGCAGCCGAGCACCTGCGAAGCAAAGGCTTCGTTGATCTCGATGATGTCCATGTCCTTGAGCGTCAGGCCCGCGCGCTGCAGCGCCAGCGGAATCGCGAACGCCGGGCCGACACCCATGATGCGCGGCTCGACCGCGGCGGAGGCGGCGGCGAGGATGCGCGCCATCGGCTTCACATCGGCCTTCTCGCCCACGCCCTTGGAGCCGATGTACAAGGCGCCAGCGCCGTCGTTCACGCCGGAGGCGTTGCCGGCGGTGACCACGCCGCCCTCGAACAGCGACTTGAGCTTGGCCAGGCTTTCCGGAGTGGTCTCGCGCGGATGCTCGTCCACGCTCACCGCCACGGCCGGGTCCTTCTTGTTCTTCGCCGGGACTTCGACGGGCAGGATTTCACCCGCCATGAAGCCGTCCTTCTGCGCGGCGGCGAACTTGGTCTGCGAACCCAGGGCGAACTCATCGGCCTGGTCGCGGGTGATGCCGAACTCGCGGGCGACGTTGTCGCCGGTCTGCGGCATCGAGTGGTCGCCATAGACGGCGGCGATCTTCGGGTTGGTGAAGCGCGAGCCGATGGTGGTGTCGTAGAGCTTGACGTCGCGGCTGTAGGCCGACTCGGACTTGGCCATCACGTAAGGGGCGCGGCTCATGCTCTCGACGCCGCCGGCGATGTAGAGCTCGCCTTCACCCGCGGTAATCGCCCGCGAGGCGTCGACCACGGCCTGCAGGCCGGAGGCGCACAGGCGGTTGACGGTGACGGCCGGAATCGAGGGCGGCAGGCCCGAGCGCAGGGTGGCGAAGCGCGCGACGTTGCGGCAGTCTTCGCCGGCTTGCGTGACGCAGCCGAGGATGACGTCGGAAATCTGCTCCGGCTTGAAGGGGTTGCGCTTGACCAGCGCCGCGATGGCGGCGGCGGCGAGATCGTCCGGGCGCACCGGCGCGAGTTTGCCGGCGTGGCGGCCGAAGGGGGTGCGCAGGCCATCGTAGAGGTAGGCGTTCAGCATGATGAGGTCTTCCAGTTCAAAAAAGGTGTTCTATGGGCGAATTAGCACCCGGCACATCGCATAGTTTACAAAACCCGCCACGTTTCCTCGCCGCATCGGGCGCATTAGTCCGGCGTCAGGAGCGACACGCCCAGGCGCGCGCGGCGGATCAGCCACGGGCTGGGGCGGTAGCGCGGGTCGCCGGTGAGACTGTTGATGTTGCGCAGGATGTCGAGGATTTTGCGCGCGCCGAGCGCGTCGCCGAAGGCCAGCGGGCCCTTTGGATAGGAGAGCCCGAGCGTGACGGCGAGATCCAGGTCGGCGGGCGAGCACACGCGCTGCTGTGCGATGTCGCAGCCGATGTTGACGATCATCGCCAGGATGCGCTGGGCGACGAAGCCGGCGGAGTCGCGGATCATCGTCGTCGGCACGCCGTCGGCGGAAAAGAGGCCGTGGGCGGCGGCGCGGAATTCGGCGCGGGTGACGGGCGTGCTCATCACCGTGCGGCGCTTGAGCAGCGGCAGCAGGGTGTCGAGCGCGACGCTGCGCGTGGGGTCCACCCCCTCATCCAGTGCCGCGTTGGTGGCGTCCGTCCCCAACGGCGTCAGCACGATCAGCGCGTCGCCGGTGGGTACGGTGCCGTACTCGGTTGCCACCCCCAGTTGCGCCAGCAGGTCGGTGGCAATCGCGTGGCCCTCGGGGCAGGCCTTGCTCACCCACACCGGAATGTCGGGCCTGGCGGGCGCGGGTGGATCGGGAAAGACTTCCTGCTTGCCGTCGGCGTGGTTGTAGAAGCCGCGCCCGGTCTTGCGGCCCAGGAGGCCCGCGTCCTTGCGCTGCTGGCCGATCACCGAGGGCTTGTACTTCGGCTCTTCGTAATACTGGTGGTAGATCGACTCCATCACCGGGTGCGAGACGTCCATGCCGGTCAGGTCGAGCAACTCCAGCGGGCCGAGGCGAAAGCCGGCGGCATCGGTCATGATGCGGTCGACCTGGTGGAACTCCGCCACGCCTTCGCCGAGAATGCGCAGCGCCTCGGTACCGTAGCCGCGCCCGGCGTGGTTGACGATGAAGCCGGGCGTGTCCTGCGCCGATACCGCGGTGTGGCCCATGCGTTTGGCCAGCACCGTGAGCGCGTCGCACACCGCCGGGTTGGTGCGCGTGCCCGCCACCACTTCGACGATGCGCATCAGCGGCACCGGGTTGAAGAAGTGGTAACCGGCAACGCGCTCGGGGCGCTTGCAGGCGGCGGCAATCGATGTCACCGACAGCGAAGAGGTATTGGTGGCGAGGATCGCGTCCTCGCGCGTGATCGCTTCCAGCTTCTGGAAGAACTCCTTTTTCACGCTCAGGTTTTCGACGATGGCTTCGACCACCAGGTCGCACGGCGCCAGTTCCTCCGCCTTCGCCGCCACCCTCAGGCGGCCGTTGGCACCTGTTACTTGCTCGGCCGTCAGTTTGCCCTTTTCGCCCAGCTTGGCGAGCATGGCGGAAATATAGTCTTTCGCCTTTTGCGCGGCGCCTTCCATCGCGTCGTAGAGCAGCACCTGGGCGCCCCCTTGCACGGCGATTTGCGCGATGCCGCGGCCCATGGCGCCGGTGCCGGCCACGCCGATGGTGAGCGAATCCTTCTGGAAGTCTTTCATTTGTCTCGGGGGGAGTGCGCGCCTGGAGGCGCCGTGCCGGATGGCGGAGGGGAGGCAAATGTTATCACTAGTATTCCGGGCGAAATACTCGGAAAATCCGCCTGCGGAAGAGGGTGTTCCACCCACCGGAATCAGGCCGGCGGCACCATCAGGAAGAGAGGAAGACCATGAGCATCAGGGGACAAGTGGCGTGGGTGACGGGCGGGGGCAGCGGCATCGGCCTGGCCGGCGCGACCGAGCTGGCGAAGGCAGGCTGCAAGGTGATCATTTCCGGGCGCGACGCGGCCAGGCTGGAAGCCGCCGCCAGGCACGCAAGCGCCCATGGTGAGGTGAGCGCGCTGCCGCTGGACGTGGCCGACCGCGGGGCGGTGAAGGCTGCGGCGGAAAAACTGCTCTCCACACACGGTGTCGTCGACATCCTGGTCAACAGCGCCGGCACCAACCTGCCCAAGCGTTTCTGGAAAGAGACCGATGCCGAGACCTTCGACAAGGTATTCGCCATCAACCTCAACGGCGCCAGCTACACCATGCTGGCGACGCTACAGGCGATGCGCGCCAAGGGCGCGGGCACGGTGATCAACATCGCTTCCTTCGTCGGCTGGTACCCCGGCTATCTCACCGGCCCTGCCTATATCGCCAGCAAGGCCGCGCTGATTGCGCTTACGCACTCGTTCAACATCGAGGAATGCGTGGCGGGATTGCGTGCCACCGTGATCTGCCCGGGCGAAGTCGCCACGCCCATCCTGGAAAAGCGGCCGGTGCCGCCCTCGCAGGACGAGCGCGCGCGCATGTTGCAGGAGGAAGACCTGGGTCGCACCATCCGCTTCGTCGCCGAGATGCCGGCGCGCGCCTGCATCAACGAGCTGGTGATCAGCCCGGTGTGGAACCGCCTGTACATCGGCGGGGAGGATTTCAAGCGCAAGTAGCAACCGGTAACGTGTCATTCCCGCGAAAGCGGGAATCCAGGCACTGGTTCAAGCGTGAATGCTGGCCAGAAGAGGTGTGGATTCCCGCTTTCGCGGGAATGACGCGAGGAGAGTTGGGGCCGCCGGCGTCACGCTGCGGCCTGGCCTCGGAAGTGCTTCTCCCGCACGATCCTTGCGGCCTCCACCATGTTCGCCAGCGCCGCATCGACTTCCGACCAGATGCGCGTCTTCAACCCGCAGTCCGGATTCACCCAAAGCCGCTCGACCGGCACCACCGCGGCGGCCTTGTCGAGCAGGCGCACCATCGCCTCCACCGTCGGGATGCGCGGCGAGTGGATGTCGTAGACGCCGGGGCCGATGTCGTTCGGGTACTTGAAGGTGCCGAAGCCGTCCAGCAGCTCCATGTCCGAGCGCGAGGTTTCGATGGTGATCACGTCCGCATCCAGAGCGGCGATGGCCGGGAAGATGTCGTTGAACTCGGCGTAGCACATGTGGGTGTGGATCTGCGTTTCGTCGCGCACCCCGGCGGCGGCGATGCGAAAGGCGTGCACCGCCCACTCCAGGTAAGCCGGCCAGTCGCGCTTTTTCAGCGGCAGGCCTTCGCGCAGCGCCGGCTCGTCGATCTGCACCATGCGCACGCCGGCCTTTTCCAGGTCGGTGACTTCATCGCGCAGGGCCAGCGCGATCTGCAGGGCGGTGGCGGCACGCGGCTGGTCGTCGCGCACGAATGACCATTGCAGCATGGTGATGGGGCCGGTGAGCATGCCCTTCATCGTCTTCGCCGTCAGGCTTTGCGCGTAGGCGGTCCAGTCCACCGTCATCGGCTCGGGGCGGTAGACATCGCCATAGATGATCGGCGGCTTGACGCAGCGCGAACCGTAGCTTTGCACCCAGCCGTTGGCGGTGAAGGTATAGCCGAACAGTTGCTCGCCGAAGTATTCGACCATGTCGTTGCGCTCGGCCTCGCCGTGCACCAGCACGTCCAGCCCGTATTCTTCCTGCTTTTCCACCGCCAGCCTGATCTGGCCGCGCATGCCTTCGAGATAGGCGAGGTGGCCGATCTCGTGGCGCTTGTAGGCGGCGCGCAGGCGCCGGATTTCGCCGGTCTGCGGGAAGGAGCCGATGGTGGTGGTGGGGAAGGGCGGCAGCTTGAGAATCGCGTGCTGCGTGGCGATGCGCGCCGGGAAGGCGCTGGCCCGCTGCGCCATCTGCACGGTAACTTCGGCCTGGCGCTGCTGCACTACTTCGTTGACCACGCGGCGCGACCGGCGGCGCGCGGCGAGAGCGGCATCGGCGGCTTCCAGTTGCGCATGCACGGCGGCTTCGCCTTCGTTGATAGCGCGCCCCAGCACTTCCAGCTCCGCGATCTTCTCGTCGGCGAAGGCGAGCCAGTCGCGGATTTCGGGATCAAGCGCGGTCTCATGCGCCAGCGAGATCGGCGCGTGCAGCAGGGAACAGGAAGTTGCCAGCCACAGGCGTTCGCCCAGCACCTCTTGCAGCGGCCGCAGCACCGCCAAGGTATGGCGCAAGTCGGTGCGCCAGATGTTGCGGCCGTCGATCACCCCGGCCGACAGCACCCACTTGAGCGGCAGGTGACGCAGCCACACCGCGAGCTGCTGCGGCGCGCGCACCAGGTCCAGGTGCACGCCTTGCACCGGCAGGCGCGCCACGCGCTCGGCATGGTCGGCGGCGCTGTCGAAGTAGGTCGCCAGGAGCAGATGGGGGGCGTCGGCGGTGAGGATGGCGTAGGCGGTGTCGAAGGCGTCCAGCCATTGCGTCTCCAGTTCCAGGCACAGCACCGGCTCGTCAATCTGCACCCATTCCACGCCCAGTGCCTTCAGGCGGCGCAACAGGCGCGCATAGGCTCGCGCCAGGGCCGGCAGCAGGCTGAGGCGGTCGAAACCCGCCTGGTGGGTCTTGGAGAGCCGCAGGAAGGTAACCGGGCCGATCAGCACCGGCTTTACCGGCCGGCCCGCCGCCTGCGCCTCCGTGATGGCCTCGACATAGGCATCGAAGGGGCCGTCGAAGCGGCTTTGCGCGTCCAGTTCGGGCACCAGGTAATGGTAGTTGGTATCGAACCACTTGGTCATTTCCAGCGCCGGCTGAGCGGCGTCGCCGCGGGCGTAGGCGAAGTAGTCGGCCAGCGTCGGGCGGGCGGCATCGCGGCCGAAGCGGCGCGGCGCGCAGCCGAACAGCACCGCGTGATCCAGCATCAGGTCGTAGAAGGCGAAATCCCCGGCCGTCACCATCGACAGTTGCCGCGCCTGGCGGCTGTGGTTGGCCGCGCGCAGGTCGCGGCCGGTGCCGCGCAGGAACGGTTCGTCCGCCTCGCCGCGCCAGAATGCTTCGAGCGCGAACTTGAGTTCGCGGTTGGCGCCGATGCGCGGGTAGCCGAGGATATGGGTGCTTGCCATTGCGATGACTTTCCGTGAGATGCGAAAGCCTGGAGTTTCGGTGTGCGCCGGACTACAATCAAGCGAAAGTTCATCAACAGGATATGAATGAAATTCATGTCCGGGAAAACTCCACGGGACCCACGGCAATGCTCGAATTGCGCCACCTCAAATCCCTGGCCGCGATCGCCGATACCGGCAAGCTCGCGGCCGCCGCCGGCCAGGTGCACCTGACGCAGTCCGCCCTGTCGCACCAGGTGCGCGCCATCGAGGAGCATTACGGCATTGCGCTGTTCACCCGCACCAACGCCGGCCTGCGCTTCACCGCCGCCGGCCAGCGCCTGCTGCAACTGGCGCGCGCGACGCTGGCCGAAATCGGCGAGGCCGAACGCGACCTCGAGCGGCTGAAAGGCGAGACCGCCGGCGAACTGCGCATTGCGCTGGAATGCCACACCTGCTTCGACTGGCTGATGCCGGTGATGGACGAGTTCCGCAAGCGCTGGCCGGAGGTGGAAATCGACCTCGTCGCCGGCTTTCACAGCGACCCGGTGGAACTGCTGCACAAGGGCAAGGCCGACCTGGTGATCGGCTCCGAACGGCCGAAGGGAAAACAATACGCGGCGCTGCCCCTGTTCCGCTTCGAGATTCTGGTCGTGTTGCCGGTCGAACACCGCCTGCGCGCGCGGCGGCGGCTGGAGGCCGCCGACCTTGAAGGCGAGACCCTGATCACCTACCCGGTGCCGGAGGAGCGCATCGACCTGATCCGCCAGGTCCTCGTACCCGCCGGCCTCAAGCTCAAGCGGCGCACGGCCGAACTGACCATCGCCGTGCTGCAACTGGTGGCAAGCCGGCGCGGCATTGCCGCGCTGCCCAGCTGGGGCGTGAAGAACTACGTCGATTACGATTACGTGGTCGCCAAGCGCATCGGCGCCAAGGGGCTATGGAGCGACCTCTACGCGGTAACCGCCAAGGCCAACGTCACGCGGCCCTATATGGAAGACTTCGTCTCCATCATCCGCGCCAAGTGCCAGGCGGAACTGGACGGCATCGTATTGCTCTAGCGCTTCAGGGCGACGGCGCCTTGCCATTGGCGCGGCGCCGCGCGAACGCCGCGATCTCGCCGACGATGCCGCGCCTGAAGGCCAGCACGCAGACCACGAAAATCGCCCCGGTGATCACGGTCACCATGGAGGCAATGCTCTCCGGCAACTCGTCCTGCAGGATGACGATGATCGCCGCGCCCACCACCGGGCCGAACGGCGTGCCCATGCCGCCGAGCAGCGTCATCAGCACCACTTCGCCCGAGGTCTGCCAGTAGGCGTCGGTCAGGGTGGCGCTGTTGAACACCAGCATTTTCAGCGCGCCGGCCAGGCCCGCCAGGGTGGCGGAAAGCACGAAGGCCATCAGCTTGTACTTGTTGACGTCGTAGCCCAGCGAGATCGCGCGCGGCTCGTTTTCGCGGATCGCCTTGAGGATCTGGCCGAACGGCGAATGGATGGTGCGATAGATCAGCCAGAAGGCGAAGGTGAAGATCGCCACCACCACGTAATACATGTTGTGGTCGTTCGACAGGTCCAGCCCGAACAGGGTGCCGCGCGGCACGCCCTGCAAGCCGTTTTCGCCGCCGGTGAACGGCGCCTGCAGGAAGTAGAAAAACATCATCTGCGCCAGGGCCAGGGTGATCATGGCGAAATAGATGCCCTGGCTGCGGATCGCCAGCGCGCCGAACACATAGCCCAGTAGGGCGGCAGCTCCCGTGCCGATCAGCACGCCGATGAGCGAAGGCATGCCCCAGGCCTGGATGGCATGGCCGGCCACATAGGCGGCGGTGCCGAAAAACGCCGCGTGCCCGAAGGAGAGCAGGCCGGTGTAGCCCAGCAGCAGGTTGAAGGCGCAGGCGAACAAGGCATAGCACAGCACCTTCATCACCAGCACCGGGTAGAAGGCGAGCGGGGCGGCCAGCAGCAGGAGCAAGCCGATGGCGTAGCCGACGAGCGGAAGTTTCTTTTGCATCGCAGCCTTATTTCTCGCGGCCGAACAGGCCGGCGGGGCGGATCAGCAGCACCACCACCATGATCATGAACACCACGGTATTGGAAGCCGGGGCGTAGAACACCTTGGTCAGGCCCTCGATCAGCCCGAGCCCGATGCCGGTGACGATGGACCCGAGGATGGAACCCATGCCGCCGATCACCACCACGGCGAACACGACGATGATGAGATTGGACCCCATCAGCGGGCTGATCTGCACGGCGGGCGCGGCCAGCACGCCGGCGAACCCGGCCAGCGCCACGCCGAAACCGTAGGTCAGCATCACCATCAACGGCACGTTGATGCCGAAGGCCTGCGTCATCTTCGGGTTTTCGGTGGCGGCGCGCAGATAGGCGCCCAGGCGCGTCTTTTCGATCACGAACCAGGTGACCAGGCAAACCACGAGGGAGGCGACGATCACCCAGCCGCGGTATTTGGGCAGGTACATGAAGCCCAGGTTGAAGGCGCCGGAGAGCTCTTCGGGAATCGAATAGGGCTGGCCGGAGACGCCGTAGAGATAGCGGAACAGGCCTTCGAGCATCAGCGCCAGGCCGAAGGTGAGCAACAGGCCATAGAGGTGGTCCAGCTTGTAGAGCCACTGCAGCATGCCGCGCTCGATGATGATGCCGACGATGCCGACCACAGGCGGCACCAACAGCAGGCACCACCAGTAGGGGATCTGGAAATAGTTCAGCCCCATCCACGCCAGCATGGCGCCGAACATGTACAGCGCGCCGTGGGCGAAGTTGATGATGTTGAGCATGCCGAAAATCACCGCCAGGCCCAGGCTCAGCATGGCGTAGAACGAGCCGTTCACCAGGCCCAGCACCAGTTGGCCCATCAGGGCCTGCACGGGAACGCCGAAAAGTTCGGTCATGAAGGCAATCTTGTAACGGCGGCCGCCCCAGGCAGCCGCAGGTCTTGAATCCGGCCTCGTCACGCGCGAGGTGCGCCGTGGCGCGCCGTCACGCGGAAGGGCCGGTGCGTGGATCAGGACTTCTTCTTGATGAACGGGCAGCGCGAAGCCGACATCGGCTGCGCCGCTTCATCGGCCTTCAGCGTCGCCTTGATGTTGTAGTAGTCCCACGGCACTTTCGATTCGGAGGGCTTTTTTACCTGTACCAGGTAGAAGTCGTGCAGCATGCGGCCGTCTTCGCGGATCTTGCCGTTATGGGCGAAGAAGTCGTTGATCGGCAAGGTCTTCAGTTCCTTCATCACCGTGGCGGTGTCGTCGGTACCGGCGGCCTTCACCGCGTTGAGATAGGTAGTGACCGCCGAGTAGGTGCCGGCCTGCACCATGGTCGGCATCTTTTTCATCTTCTCGAAGTAGCGGCGGCTCCAGGCGCGGGTCTCGTCGTTCAGGTTCCAGTAAAAGCCCTCGGTGAACTGCATGCCCTGGGTCACTTGCAGGCCCAAGGCGTGGACGTCGGTGATCTGCGTCAACAGGCCCACCAGGGTCTGGGTCTTCGGCAGGCCGAACTCGACCGCCGCCTTGATCGAATTGACGGTGTCACCGCCTGCGTTCGCCAGGCCTACCACCTTGGCCTTGGAGGCTTGCGCCTGCAGCACGAAAGAGGAGAAGTCGGAAGCGTTGAGCGGGTGCCTGACCGAGCCCAGCACCTTGCCGCCGGCCGCCTTCACCGCGGCGGTGGTGTCCTGCTCCAGCGAGGCGCCGAAGGCGTAGTCGGCGGTGAGGAAGAACCAGGTGTCGCCGCCCGCCTTGGTCACCGCCTTGCCGGGGCCGGCCGCCAGCGCGTAGGTGTCGTAGACGTAATGCACGGTGTTGGGCGTGCAGTCCTCGTTGGTCAGGCGGGTGGAGGCGGCGCCGGTGTCGATCAGGATCTTGTTCTTCTCCGCCGTCACCTTGGCCACGGCAATCGCCACGCCGGAATTGAGCACATCGGTCACCATGTCCACGCCCTGGGTGTCGTACCACTCGCGCACTTTCGCCGAGCCGATGTCGGCCTTGTTCTGGTGATCGGCGGAGACCATCTCGACCTTGAAGGCCGGCTTGTTCTTCGCCGTCCAGTCGGCGATGGCCATTTGCGCGGCGGTGATCGAGCCCTGGCCGCCCAGGTCGGAATAGACGCCGGAGAGGTCGGTCAGCACGCCGATTTTCACCACGCCGCCGGAAATCTTCGGCGCGCCTTGCGACAACGCCACGCCGGCGGGCAGACAGAGGGCGGCGGCGATTGCCGCCTGCATCAGTTTGAGTTTCATCTGTGTCTCCTTCTTTGTAATAGGCCCCGTGAGGCCGGTTGGCCTCACGGGCCGGTTGCCTGCTCGAAAATCATACGCCGAGGAATTCCTGCAGCACCTGCTGTTTCGCGGCGATTTCGTGCTGCGCGATCTCGGCCACCGCGCGGCCGTGTTCGACGATGTACATGCGGTCGGCCAGGGGCGCGGCGAAGCGGAAATTCTGCTCCACCAGCACGATGGTGTAGCCGCGCGTTTTCAGGTTGCGGATCACCTCGGCCAGCTTTTGCACGATCACCGGCGCCAGGCCTTCCGAAATCTCGTCCAGCAGCAGCAGCTTGGCGCCGGTGCGCAGGATGCGCGCCAGCGCCAGCATCTGCTGTTCGCCGCCGGAAAGCCGCGTGCCCTGGCTGGCGCGCCGGCTTTGCAGGTTCGGAAACATGGTGTAGATCTCGTCCACGCTCATGCCGCCTGTGCCCACCGACGGCGGCAGCAGCAGGTTTTCCTCGCAGGAAAGGCTGGAGTAGATGCCGCGCTCCTCCGGGCAGTAGCCCACGCCGAGGCGCGCGATCTTGTGGGTGGAAAGGCCCGCGATCTCGCGCCCCCCCAGGCGGATGGAGCCGCTGCGTCGCCCGGTCAGGCCCAGGATGGCGCGCAGCGTGGTGGTACGCCCGGCGCCGTTGCGGCCCAGGAGTGAAATGCACTCGCCCTCGCGCACATGGAAATCCATGCCGTGCAGGATGTGCGATTCGCCGTACCAGGCGTTGAGCGCGGCGACTTCAAGGAAGGCATCCGCCATGTTCAGTGCCCCGCCGGCGACGACAATTCAGCCTCCGCCGTGCCCATGTAGGCCTCGATCACCTGCGGATTCTTCGATACCTCGGCGTACGGCCCCTCGGCCAACACCGCGCCGTGCGCCAGCACCGTGATGGTGTCGCAGATGCCCGCCACCACCTTCATGTTGTGCTCGACCATCAGCACGGTGCGCTCGGCCGACACCTTCTTGATCAATTGCATCACGCGGTCGACGTCTTCATGGCCCATGCCCTGGGTGGGTTCGTCGAGCAGCATCAGCTCCGGCTCGAGCGCCAGCGTGGTGGCGATTTCCAGCGCGCGCTTGCGGCCGTAGGGCATTTCCACCGCCACCATGGCGGCGAAATCGGCAAGGCCCACCTCGACCAGCAATTCACGCGCGCGCGCGTCCAGTTGCGCCAGGCTCGCATCGGAGCGCCAGAAGTGAAAGGAAGTGCCGAGGCTGCGCTGCAGGGCGATGCGCACGTTTTCCAGCACCGTCAGGTGCGGAAACACCGCGGAAATCTGGAACGAACGCACCACGCCGCGGCGCGCGATCTGCGCCGGCTTTTCCTTCGTGATGTCCGCGCCATTGAAGCGGATCGTCCCGCGCGTCGGTTCGAGGAACTTGGTGAGCAGATTGAAGCAGGTGGTCTTGCCGGCGCCGTTGGGTCCGATCAGCGCGTGAATATCGCCGCGCCTCACCTTCAGGCTGACGTCGCCCACAGCGACGAAGCCCTTGAACTCCTTGGTGAGCCCGGCCGTCTCCAATATGAAATCTTTGTCTGCCATCCTGACCTTGTGCAGCCAGTTATATAGGGCCCGCACCGCAAAGCGTAGGGGACGATTATGCGGCGTATTATCTACGAGGCTTCGGGCTTGCGTAAATGCCCAAAATGGGAAAGCTGCTGAAAAAGAGGCACAAAAGCCGGAAAGCGCCGAAACGGCCGCATTTTTTCAGGGTTTTCCCGCATAGCTCCGGGGCCGATCACCGGGTGACGCAACATCAGGATGACACTGGCGAGCGAGCGAGCGGGCGGCGGCGCATTCGCGCAGCGGGCGATACGCGCTTTCTTCGGTGGATGCCGCCCGCTGCCGCCGGCATCGGCGGCACTCGGGTCAGAACTCGAAATGCACGCGCACCGAGCCCACGTCCACCGGCCCGCGATCGCGGTTGTAGCCGGGGTTGGTGATGTGCTGCCAGTCCAGCGAGAGCGCCAGGCCCTTGACGCGGCTGAAGGGGATGTAGCTGTAATAGGCTTCGAAGATATTCTCGTTGCCGTAGTTGAGCTGGCCGTCGCCCAGGAAGAACCCGAGGCCGCCGGCGGCGAGGTAGGCGCGATGGCCGGTGGAAAGCCCGTTGACCGCCCAGGCGATCCCGATGTTGTCCTGCGCGCGGCCCCAGCGGTTGCCCATCATCTGCAGGGCAGCGAAAAAGCTGCGGTCGATCTCGGCGAAGGCATAGGACTCGGTGCGGCCGTCGTTGGCGCTGGCGCGCACCAGGGCGCGGATGTCGGAGGTGAACGACTGTTCCCACGATACGCCGCCGCCCCATTTGGATTGCGGATGGCGCACGTCGGCCAGCACCGGGGCGGTGCCGGTGCCGGAGGCCGCCGCCAGCGCGTCGGCATAGGTGCCCATGTTGGCGACGTTGCGGAACACGAAGCCTTTGACCACGCCGGGCTGCCCGCCGATGGCGAAACGGTGCTCCAGCTCGACCTGGTCGCCATAGCGCTTGAAGATGCGGTAGTCCAGCGGCAGGCCGTTGGAGACGCGCGGCTGCAGGAAGCGCCCGCCCCGTATGGCCCAGCTGTCCCAATACAGTTCGCCGAACACGCCCCAGGAAAAGCCGCGCGCATCCGCCGCGTAATCCCAGGCGCCCTGGTCGAGGGTGGACCAGTTGAGGAACTGGGTGCGGCCGTCGCCGGCGATGTCGCTGGTGCCCATCACGTCGGTGAGCGAAAGGTTGCCGACGGTGACCACGAAGCGGCGCGAATCCACCGTGCCCGCCATCTGGTTCTGGTCCGATTCCAGGCCGACCGGCGTGCCGCCCAAACCGAAGGTATGGCGGTAGAACAGGCGCGCGCGGTAGAACTTCATCTCGGTCGCCACCGACTTCTGCAACTCGGCGTTGGTCGGGCCGCCCAGGCCGGTGACATTCGACAGCGGCCGGCCCTGGATGCCTTCCGGGTTGAAATAAAACTCGCCGCCCTGCCACGGCCGCAGGCCGAAATAGCCGGTGACGGTCCAGGTGTAGCTGCTTTCCTTGTTGGGCGAGAAGCTGTTCGGCCCCTGGTAGGGCGAGTTGAACGAGGGCTGGCCCTGCCAGATGTAGGTGCTCTGGAACTTGGCGTCCCAGTTCTGCGTTTCCGGCAGCGGCGGCGGCGCCTGTTCCGCCGATTCCGGCGGCGTGATGGCTTCTTGTCCCTTGGGTACCGGCGGCGGCATTTGCGCCTGCGCCGCGGCGCAAGCCAGCGCGGTCAGGCAGGCGAGGGCAAGGCGGCGGGAAAGACGGGGGAGCGAGCGCATGCGTTGTCTGGTTTTGTCCGGCCCCAAAAGAGGGGACCGGGTAAGGCAGCCCGCGATATTGTGTCGTTTAGATGACAGCAGCGTGAATGCGGCCTCCGCGCCTGCGTGAATTGCTTACGGCAATTGCTCAAGGTCGAGCATGAACACGAACTGCTCGCCCGCGCTCACCGACACCCAGGTGAACGGCGTGCGCGGAAAGGCGGCTTCCAGCGCGTCGCGGTTGTGGCCGATTTCCACCATCAGCTTGCCGCCGGGGTTGAGGTGCGCCGGGGCGCGCTTGAGCAGCTCGCGCACGATGTCCAGGCCGTCCTTGCCGCCGGCCAGGGCCATCTCCGGCTCGTGGCGGTATTCGCGCGGCAGCTCCGTCATCGAGGGCGCATCTACATACGGCGGGTTGCTGATGATCAGGTCGTAGCGCCGGCCCTTGAGCTTCGCAAAGAGGTCGGACTGCACCAGTTCCACCTGGTCTTCCAGGCCGTAATCGGCGACGTTGCGCTTGGCCACTGCCAGCGCGTCGGGCGAGAGGTCCACCGCATCCACCCGGGCGTCGGGAAAGGCCAGCGCCAAGAGGATTGCCAGGCAGCCCGAGCCGGTGCACATGTCGAGGATGCTGCCGACTTCCTCCGGCGCCTGCACCCACGGTTCCAGCTGCGCCGGGACCAGCTCGGCGATGAAGGAGCGCGGCACGATCACCCGCTCATCGACGTAAAAGCGCTGCTCGCCCAGCCAGGCTTCGTGGGTGAGATAGGCCGCCGGCACACGGTCGGCGGCGCGGCGCGTGAGGATGTCCAGCACCTGGTTGATTTCGGAGGTGGTCAGGCGCGCGTCGAGAAACGGGTCGAGCAGGTCCAGCGGCAGGTTGAGCGTATGCAGGATCAGGTAGGCGACTTCGTCGTAGGCATCCTGCGAGCCGTGGCCGAAAAACGCCTGCGCGGCATTCAGGCGCGAGACGCCATAGCGCAGCAGGTCGCGGATGGTCGAAAGCTGCGCGCGTGCTTCCTTCAGCGGCGCTGCGCCGCCTGTGGGGGCGGTAGCGGCCTTGGGCGGCGCGGCGGCCCGTTTGGTTGCCGCTTTGGGCGCTACGGTGGCGGCGGTTTTTTTCATGTTTTGCCTTGTGCCGCTTCAGGCCAGCAGGGTTTCGAGGGCACCGCGATAGATGTCCTTCAACTGGTCGATGGCGGCGATCTCGACGTGTTCGTTGAGCTTGTGGATGGATTCGTTCACCGGCCCCAGTTCCACCACTTCGCGGCAGATGTCGGCGATGAAGCGGCCGTCGGAGGTGCCGCCGGTGGTCGAGAGCTCGGTGGTGACGCCGGTGACGCCTTCAATCGCGCCGGCCAGCGCATTGACCAGCGCGCCGCGCGGCGTGATGAAGGGCTTGCCCGAAATCGACCATGTGAGGTCGTAGTCGAAACCATGTTTGGCGAGAATCGCGCGCACGCGCGACTGCAGCCCCTCGATGGTCGATTCGGAGGAAAAGCGGAAGTTGAAATCGATCACCACCGTGCCCGGGATCACGTTGGAGGCACCGGTGCCGCCGTGGATGTTCGACACCTGCCAGGTGGTGGGCGGGAAGTATTCGTTGCCCTGGTCCCACACCTCGTTCACCAGGTCGACCAGCGCGGGCGCCGCGAGGTGGATCGGGTTTTTCGCCAGGTGCGGGTAGGCGATGTGGCCCTGCACGCCCTTGACCGTGAGCCTGCCGGACATCGAGCCGCGCCGGCCGTTCTTGATCATGTCGCCCAGCGTCTTCACGGCCGTGGGCTCGCCCACCACGCAATAGTCGAGCAGTTCCTTGCGCGCTTTCAGCGTCTCCACCACCTTGACGGTGCCGTTGACCGCCACGCCTTCCTCGTCGGAAGTGATGAGAAAGGCGATCGAGCCCGGATGCTTTGGATGCTTGGCGACGAACTCCTCGCAGGCCACCACCATGGCGGCGAGCGAGGTCTTCATGTCGGCGGCGCCGCGGCCATACAGCTTGCCGTCGCGGATGGTGGGCTCGAACGGATTGGAGTGCCATTGATCCAGCGGGCCGGTCGGCACCACGTCGGTATGGCCGGCGAAGCACAGCACCGGGCCGGTTTCGCCGCGCCGCGCCCACAGGTTTTGCACGCGGTCGGCGCCTTCGCCGAATGCCATCGGTTCGAGCTTGAACCCGAGGGCGGCAAGACGGCGGCCAAGGATCTGCTGGCAATCGCCATCGGCCGGGGTGACGGAGCTTTGCGCGACCAGTTCGCGCGCCAGGGCGAAGGTCGGGGTATCGGGTGTTGCGGACATCAGAAGTATTTGCTGTAGGTGTCGGGCGTGAAGCCGGCCGAAAGCGCGCCGTCGCGGTCCAGCACCGGGCGCTTGATCACCGAGGGCTGCGCCAGCATCAGCGCCAGCGCGCCGGCGGCACTCCCCGCATTCGCCTGCGCCGCCTCGTCGAGCTTGCGCCAGGTGGTGCCCTTGCGGTTGATCAGGACTTCCGGGCCCAGCTCTTTCAGCCAGCCTGCGGCCAGGGACTTGTCCAGCCCCTGTTTCTTGAAATCGTGAAAGGTGTAGGTCACCCCCTGGCTATCGAGCCAGGTACGGGCTTTCTTGACCGTGTCGCAATTGGGGATGCCGTAAAGGGTGACCGTCTTTGCCATCGGCGCCTAGTTCGAATCTTCGGTGATCAGGGTGATTTCGGTGAAAGAGGCGCCGCCGGTTTCGCCATGTTCGTCCTTCTTCGCCTCCGGCGCCACCTGCGGCACCCCGCCAGGCGCCCCCGGTGCCGGCACGGCCTCGGTGTTGTTGAGCAGCCAGATCAGGTTGGACGGCGAATCGGCGTTGGCCATCGCCTCTTCCTGGCTGATCACGCCCTCGCGGATCATCTTGAAGAAACACTGCTCGAAGGTTTGCGAGCCGGGCGCCATCGACTTGTCCATGGCGTCCTTCATTTCGCTGATTTCGCCCTTTTCGATCAGTTCGGCGATGTGGCGGGTGTTGAGCATCACTTCCACCGCCGCCGAGCGGTTGCCCTTCTTGTTGCGGATCAGGCGCTGCGAGGTGATGCAGCGCAGCGTCGCCGACAAATCCTGCAGCAGGGCAGGGCGGTTTTCCAGCGGGTAGAAGCTGATGATGCGGTTGATCGCGTGGTACGAGTTGTTGGCGTGCAGGGTGGCTAAGCACAGGTGGCCGGATTGCGCGTAGGCAATTGCCGCGGCCATGGTGTCCTTGTCGCGCACTTCGCCGATCAGAATGCAATCAGGCGCCTGGCGCAGGGCGTTTTTCAGCGCCACCTTGAAGTCCAGCGTATCGCTGCCGACCTCGCGCTGGTTGACGATCGACTTCTTGTTCTTGAAGATGAATTCGACCGGGTCTTCCAGCGTCAGGATGTGGCCGCTCTTGAGTTCATTGCGGTAATCCAGCATCGCCGCCAGCGAAGTCGATTTGCCGGAGCCGGTGGCGCCCACCATCAGGATCAGCCCGCGCTTTTCCATGATCACTTCCTTCAGCACTTCCGGAAGGCCCAGGCTGTCGATCGGCGGGACGTCGCCCGGGATGAAGCGCACCACCACCGCGGGCGAGCCCTTTTGCTTGAAGGCGGAGATACGGAAGGAGCCATAAGGCTCGAGGGTGAAGGCGCCGTTGAATTCGAGAGTGTCCTCGTATTCCTTGATCTGCTTCGGCGTCAGCACTTCATACAGCAGCTTGATGATGGTGTCGCTGTCCATCACCTGCTGGTTCACCGGCACCGCCACGCCGTTGATCTTGATATTGATCGGCGAACTCACCGAGAGAAAAATGTCCGAAGCCTTTTTCTCGGCCATCAACTGGAACAGGCGTTTCATTGCTGACATGGTTTTCTCCCTGCTGCGTGAGACGAACGACGGTTGGGACTGACGGTATGGGGTGCCGGGTAAGGCAATGTTGCCGATGCGTTTTGTAAGGAGCGGCTTAGTCGCCGCGAAGCAGTTCGTTGATCCCGGTCTTGGCGCGGGTCTGGGCGTCCACCCGTTTGACGATCACCGCGCAATACAAGTTTACCTTGCCTGTGGAATCCGGCAAGGAGCCGGGGACCACCACCGAACCGGAGGGCACCCGGCCGTAGGTGACCTGCCCGGTGCTGCGGTCGTAGATCTTGGTCGATTGGCCGATGAACACACCCATGGAAAGCACCGAATTTTCTTCCACGATCACGCCTTCCACCACTTCCGAGCGCGCACCGATGAAGCAGTTGTCCTCGATGATGGTGGGGTTGGCCTGCAGCGGCTCCAGCACGCCGCCGATGCCCACGCCGCCTGACAAGTGCACGTTCTTGCCGATCTGCGCGCAGGAACCGACCGTGGCCCAGGTATCGACCATGGTGCCTTCATCGACGTAGGCGCCGATGTTGACGTAGGAGGGCATCAGCACCACGTTTTTTGCCATATAGGCGCCGCGGCGGGCTACCGCCGGCGGCACCACGCGCACGCCCGCGCGGGCGAACTGGGTGGCGTCCATGTTGGCGAACTTGGTCGGCACCTTGTCGTAGAACTGGATCGCGCCGCCGCCCGGCATGGGCGCGTTGTCTTCCAGGCGGAAGGAGAGCAGCACCGCCTTCTTGATCCACTGGTGCACCACCCAATCGCCGTCCTTTTTCTCGGCGACGCGCAGCTTGCCCGCGTCCAGTTCGCCGATCACGTGCGCAACGGCCTCGCCGATCTTGGCGGGCGCCTTGCCGGGGGAGAGTTCGGTGCGCTTTTCCCAGGCGTCGTTGATGATTTGTTCGAGTTCCATGGTTTCTACTTGTGTGGTGAAGGTCAAAAGAGGAGTAGGGTCAGAGCTTGCGGCAGAATTCGACGATGCGCTTGGCCGCCTCGATGCAAGGCGCCGGCTCGGCCACCAGCGCCATGCGTACATAGCCCTGGCCCGGATTTTCCGCGCCATTGCCGCGTGCGAGATAGCTGCCGGGCAGCACGGTCACGCCTTGCCCGGCATACAGGCGGCGGGCGAACTCGATATCCGAGCCGCCGGGCACCGGCGCCCAGACGTAAAACGCCGCGTCCGGCAGGCGCACGTCCAGCACCTCCTTGAGGATCGGCATGACGGCGGCGAACTTTTCCACGTACAGCCGGCGATTCTCGCGCACGTGCGCCTCGTCGTTCCACGCCGCCACGCTGGCCGCCTGCACCGGCAGCGGCATGGCGCTGCCGTGATAGGTGCGGTAGAGCAGGAATTTCTTCAGGATCGCCGCATCCCCGGCGACGAAGCCCGAGCGCATGCCCGGCACGTTGGAGCGCTTGGAGAGGCTGGAGAACATCACCAGGCGCTCGAAGCCGCGTCCGACCATCTGCGCCGCCTCCAGGCAGCCCAGCGGCGGCTTGGATTCATCGAAATAGATCTCGGAATAGCACTCGTCCGAGCCGACGATGAAGCCGTATTTGTCCTGCAGCGCGAAGACCTCTTTCCAGTCGTCCAGATTCATCACCGCGCCGGTCGGGTTGCCCGGTGAGCAGACGATCAGGAACTGCGTGGTCTTCCACACCGAATCCGGAATGGCCGACAGGTCGCAGGCGAAATTGCGCGCCGGCACCGTCGGCGCGTAATAGGGCGTGGCCCCGGCCAGGATCGCCGCGCCTTCGTAGATTTGATAAAACGGGTTGGGGCAGACCACCGTCGCCCCCGCCTTGCTGTCATCCACCACCGTCTGGGTCAGGGCAAACAGCGCCTCGCGCGAGCCGTTCACCGGCAGCACCTCGGTGGCGCCGTCCACCTTTTTCAGGCCGTAGCGGCGCATCAGCCAGCCGGCAATCGCGGTCTTCAGCGCCTCGGTGCCGGCGGTGGCGGGGTAGGCCGCCAGGCCGGCCAGGTTGCCGGTCAGCGCATCCTTGATGAATTGCGGGGTGGCGTGCTGCGGCTCGCCGATGCCCAGGCTGATCGGCTTTTTCGCCGCGTCCGGGGTGACGCCGGCAAACAGCAGGCGCAGCTTTTCGAAGGGGTAGGACTGCAACAGGTCGAGACGCGGATTCATCCCGCAATTATAAGGTCCGGGCGCGCTCCCGGCCTTGCCGCAGCGGGAAATGGCCGGCTTTTGGCCCGCAGTTCGCCGCATCGGCGACATCCCGCCGGCGGGACAATCGGGCCATGCCGTGGAGGGGACTTTTTCCGCCTCCGCGCGTCTACTTTTTGGTGAGACGATATGAAGAACATGAAGGTGGGCCTGCGTCTGGGCCTGGGTTTCGGCGCGGTCACGCTGCTGCTCGCCGCCACCGTGGCGCTGGGCATCAGCCTGATCGGCGACCTGCGCGAAACCGTCGACCGGGTGGCTACCAAGGCCTTTCCGCTGACCGTGCGCGCCATGCGCTGGGAACTGATGGTGGTCGAGACCTCGCGCGACATGCGCACGCTCTTGATGATGAAAGATCCCAAGCGCGCCAAGCTGGTGCGCGACCGCATCGACGTGGTGGCGAAAAAGCGCCAGGACCTGGCCGACAACCTGGACCGCGGCCTGGCTTCCCCGCCCGCGCGCGCCATCCTCAAGAGCACGCTGGAGGCGCGCGCCAAGCTGGTGCCGCTGGAGAAGCAGTTCCTTGCCCTGCTCGACGCCGGCAAGCTCGACGAAGCACAGACCTTCCTGTTCGACAAGCTGCGCCCGGGCCAGCAGGACATGAGCGATGCGCTGGAAAAGTTCGTCGCCTTCGCCGAAGCCAGCTCGAAACGCGGCGGTGAAGAAGCCGCCGCCGCCGCCTCCCAGGGCGCGACCGTGCTCTCCTCGGCAATCGCCGTCGCCATCGTGCTGGCGGCCCTGATTGCCTGGTTCGTCACCCGCTCCATCGTGCGCCCGTTGAACGAGGCGCTGCGCGTCTCCGGCGAGATTGCCGGCGGCAACCTGCGCAACGAGATCGAAACCGGCCGCAAGGACGAGCTCGGCAAGCTGCTTGCCGCGCTGGCCCGGATGCAGGAAAGCCTGGCCGGGCTGGTGCGCCAGATCCAGGGCGATGCCGGCGAAGTTTCCGGCGCCGCCGCTTCCCTGGTGTCCACCGCCCAGCAGGTCGCCGCCTCCACCGACAGCCAGAGCTCGGCCGCCGCCGCCATGGCCGCCTCGGTCGAAGAGATGACCGTCTCCATCAACCACATCGCCGACAGCGCCAACAGCGCCAGCGAGCGCACCAGCGAGTCCAACGCCCTTTCCGCCGGCAGCCGCGACGTGGTCAACCAGGCCGGTACCGAAATGACCGCGATCGCCTCCGGCATCGAGCATTCGGCCGAACTGGTGCAGACCCTGCAGGAGCAATCGCGCGAAATCTCGTCCATTGCGGAAGCGATCAAGAACATCGCCGAGCAGACCAACCTGCTGGCGCTCAACGCCGCCATCGAAGCCGCGCGTGCCGGCGAAAACGGCCGCGGCTTCGCGGTGGTGGCCGATGCAGTGCGCAACCTGGCCGAGCGCACCACCAGCTCGACGGTCGAAATCAGCGCCACCATCGCCAAGATCCAGAAAAGCACCGACCTGGTGTTCCAGGACATGCACGCCTCGGTGGAACGCGCCCGCGCCGGCCTCACGCTGTCGCAGGAAGCCGGCAAGTCGATCGCCAGCCTGGCCGAGACTTCGCAGCAGGTGATGAGTTCGGTCTCCGAAATCTCCTCGGCGCTGAAGGAGCAAAGCCAGGCGAGCAACGAAATCGCCCGCCACGTGGAAAGCATCGCCCAGATGGCCGAGGAAAACAGCGGCGCGGTGACCCACACCCGCGAATCGGCGCAGCGCCTGGAGCAACTGGCCGGCAGCCTGCAGTCCGCGGCGATGCGCTTTACGGTCTGAAGATGGTTGCGCAGCCACCGGCGCAGGCCGGTGGCGGGAAGAAACAAAAGCGGCAAAAATGCCGCACAAAAGCAAAAAGCCACATTTCTGTGGCTTTTTGCTTTGAAACGATTGGTCGGGGCGGCGGGATTCGAACTCGCGACCCCTTGCACCCCATAAATCCCTAATTCCATTTCAGGAAGCGCCAGCGCATTTCCTTTTTGGATTTATTTTCCTTTTAATTCAATCTGCTAGTGTAGAATTTCTATTCACGGCATTGCAGCGCTTTTCACTGCTTGCAATTCCCAAACCGTACCGCGGACCGTACCGCTGGGGAGCATAACAAATCAAATGGCCGAGAACAAACTCACGGACAAATCACTGAGAGCATTGAAGCCAAGCAGCGTCGAGCAACTGATCGGGGACGGTGGCGGGCTTTGGGTGCGCGTGCTGCCTGCGGCGAAGGGCGGCGCGGTCAATTTTTACTATCGTTTTCAGCTTAGCGGGAAAGAAAGACGGTTTAACTGCGGGACGTACCCCGACACTTCGCTGTCTGCTGCTCGCCTACGTCGCAACGAAGCGCGCCAGTTGGTGGATGCGGGCATCGACCCGGTCGCCAAGGAGGCGGCTGATCGCGCGCAAAACATTGCCGATCAGGCGCGTGCGCAACTGGAGAAATCGGTCAACGATCTCTTTGATGACTGGGAAAAAGTCTACCTGTCCGCTCATCGGAAAGACAAAGGCGAGTTCGTAAGGTCGGTTTACGAGCATGATATTGGCCTGGTATTAGGCAAGATGAAGGCGAAAGACGTGAAGCTCGCTCACGTCATTCAGGTGATCGATAGGCTGCTGGAGCGCGGGGTCCGCCGCAAGGCCAATATGGTCCTATCCAATATGCGGCAGATGTTTCGGCATGGGCTAGCTCGGGGAATGGTGGAAACAGACCCCACGTTTGGAATTGGGAAGAAGCAGGCGGGAGGTAAAGAGGTCCCGGTTGATCGCAACCTGTCCTTCCCTGAGATAGATGAGTTCGCGGCCGCAATGGGCAAATCCGGGCTTCACCCGCGCATTCAGGCGGGCCTATGGCTGAACCTCGCAACGGGCGCGCGCGTGGGCGAATTGCTGCACGCTGAGTGGTCGCACGTTGACCTTGAGAAAGGACTTTGGAAGATCCCGGCCGAAAATGCAAAGAACGGCAGGGCACATTTGATCCATCTATCTCCGTTCGCTCAGAAGCAATTTGCCGTGTTGGAGGCGTTGAAGTCTGGCAAGTACGTGTTTAGTGGCCGCAAAGACGGGACTTCCCTGTCCGACAAGACGCTTTCCAAGGCCGTGCGCGATCGCATCCGGGCGACGCCACTCAAGAAGCGAACTCCAAAGAGCGGAACCCTGATGCTGAGCGGCGGCGAATGGAGTCCGCACGATTTGCGGCGAACAATGGCGTCGCGGATGGGCGACCTTGGGGTCCCGCCGCACATCATCGAGCGCTGCCTAAACCACGTCCAGCAGGGGATTGCGGGGGTCTACCAACGACAAGAATATCTATCTGAGCGAAAGCAAGCCTTCGACGTCTGGGGTGCGGAGCTGGAAAAAATTCTCACTCCTAGCAATGGCGAGCAACAAGAGGTTCAAGATGCCAACGCCTAAGGCCGCAAACGTGGTACTCAAAGCGCTGGCGGACTGGATTGATGGACTGAAGGAACGGCCCGACGAGGTAGGCGATCCTATCGAGTCTGTAGCGCGAGACTCGCTGGCGAAGCAATTTGAAGGTGAGATAAGGATGCTACTTGCCGACAAAGTCATTCGTGCACGCTTGGCGAAATATGTCACTGAAGACAACATGGAATCGGCAAAGCGATTTCTCACCGAGGCCGCGTGGATCTGTGCAGGTCCCCACGGGACTCGGAGTTCGACCAAATCGGCTACTCGTACCGAAAACATTAACGATATCCAATCGGCTATCACCAATCTCAGAAGAGCGATCGACAAGTTCAAGGAGCTCCCGCCTGATGTAGGGCGTGCCATGTCATTTGACTATCTATCGGCCCGCGCCTCGGATGGGAATCGTCCGGGATATGGTGCGTCGCACTGGCCTTCAGCGCTCCGTAGCAGGAAACTGGACAAGGGGCCTACGACACTTGAGTATCTTGCCAGCCTTGCCGATGACCTTGACGAGGAAGTCGCAGTTAGGCGCGAGCGGACCGCCAGAACCCGCCAGACTGGAGGAAAGTGGGCCAACTTTCGTCCGTGCATGTCGGTTTTGAACCACAACACAAGCCAACTGACAGGCACCGGAGAGCCCGATTTCTTGCTCGCTGAAGCAGCCATGTCGGTCTTATGCAAAGCCGAGGCAACTCCTGACGCCGACACGATTAGGAAGCATTTCAGGGCCGACGCCGCCAAAAGGAAGAAAACTCAAGCCTAGAAAACCTTGAGTTTTCCTCGCCCGGCAAGGGGGACTTTGTGAGACTGCCCATGACATCTTATTGGAGGTCATGGCTATGCAACACGAGTTTCTCCGCTGGACGCGCGTTCAGTCCCTGACGGGGTTGAGCCGCAGCACCATTTGGCGTCTCGAAAAGGTCGGCCAATTCCCGGCCCGCCGCAAGCTTTCGGCTAACACGGTCGGCTGGTCCGCTTCGGAGCTGCAAGACTGGATGGCGTCGCGCTGCCCTGTGGGTGTTTCCGCGCTGCAGGGGGCTCATGACCGCTAATCGTGAAAGCCCGAAAAAGGGCGCGGCGCCGCTGACCGAACCGATCCGGTTTACCAAACTCACCGCCCCCAACCCTGTTACGAAGCGCTTGTTTTTGTCGGCGGAAGGCGAACTCCAAAAGGCGTCCACCGCTGGTAACTTGGCGCGCGCGCAGATCGAGCGGATGGCTGTCGTCGGGATGAGTTCGTTTGTGGACGCAGTGAATAGCGTTAGCGAAAATGATTGCTTCGTCTACGGTATTCCCAAAAATGAACATGCTGACTTTGTCGTAACGGAAAAGCGCTTTGAAATGGAAGAACGCCCGCCGACCCTCACGCCGCGCACGTCTGAAGCTTTTGCTTGGCCGGATGGTCCCGGCATCTTGATGATCGACTACGATCCGGACGAGGATACGCTCGCGCCCGAAGACCTGATGAAGGTTTTGTATGCCGCCTGCCCCGAGTTGGAAGGAATTGGGCATGCGTGGGCGGCTTCCACGTCCTCGTGTATTTACAACGAGAAGACGAGCGATCAACTTCGTGGCATCAAGGGGCAGCGCTTGTACGTGGCGGTTGCGCAAGCTGCCGACATCCCTCGCGCGGCGAAGACTCTTCACAAGAAGTTGTGGCTTCAAGGTCGCGGCTACATTAAGGTGTCGAAGGCCGGCTCGATGCTCGAACGCAGCCCTATGGACATGGCTGTATTCCAAACGAATCGCATCGACTTCTGCGCCTCGGCCCAATGTGACCCGCCCTTGGAACAGCGCAAGGAACCTCCGAAGGTGTATGGGGACGTGGGGCTTGCGCTCGATACGCACGTCGCGTTGGCTGATCTCAGCGCCGAGGAGGATGCGAAATATCACACGTTGCTTTCGAAGGAGAAAGACCTCAAGCGACCCGAAGCCAAAGCACAGCAAAGCCTCTATGCGGGCAAGCGCATCAAGGAGCTTGTCGATAAAGGCATTGCGGAGTCGGCAGCCCGTCAGACCATTTTGGATGCCTTCGAAAAGGGCGTTCTCCATGGTGATTTTTGCTTGGAGACTGAAGATGGTTTGATCGTTTCTGTCACTGAAATTCTCGCCGACAAGCTGCGCTGGCATGGCACGCACTTCTGTGATCCGCTGGAACCCTCGTACCACAATGACAATCGCATAGCGACGGCATATCTGTCTGGCGCTCGCCCCACGATCCACAGCTTTGCGCACGGCGGAAAAACCTTCGAATTGACGCGTGCCTTTGTGACTATCCGCATCGCCGAGGGCCAGCGTAGCCGCTGGATGTCGGAGATCGCGGATCACCTTGCTAAGCCTAAGGAAGAAGTATTCAATCGCGGCAAGGTCTTGGTCTCGATCTCGCGCAAGCACACTATCGAGCCCCTTAGTGATAGTGAACTTCTTCGCATAGTCGATCAGTCTCTTCGGTTTGAGCGGTGGACTGGGGGCAAAAATCCGAAATGGATCGGGACTGATCTTGACGTCAAATGGGCGAAACAACTGAATCTTGCTTATGCAAAGGAATTTCCTCTGCTGCGCGCGGTTCTGACCGCACCGATCATCGACGCGAAGACCGGGCAACTCATTGACAGCGAGGGCTATGACGAAGCCCGGCAAGTATTTGTTGTATTTCCCGACGCACCCTTCCCGGTTCCTAAAAACCCCAACTCCGCGGAAGTCTTGGCAGCGCTGAAGGTGGTCTGGCAACCGTTCTGCAAGTTCCCCTTCGCCACGCCCACTGATCAAACGGTGATGCTTGCCGCCATCCTCACTGCTGTCTTGCGGCCGTTGCTGGAAACGGCACCGGCATTTGCGTTTGACGCCCCGGCTCAGGGCAGCGGTAAAACTTTGCTTGCCAAGGCATTGGCGGCGCTGAGCGGCAACGATCCGGCGCTGTCTTCGCATTCAGGCGACATTGAGGAGACGCGCAAGCGCCTTTTCGCGTTGCTTGTTGAGGGGCACTCGGTGATCATTACGGACAACGTTACCGGAGAAGTGGATTCCAGCGATCTTGCTAGTATGTTGACTACGCCTGACTTCACCGACCGCATCCTCGGTGCAACCAAGACGCGCACGGTGCCTACCAATGCGCTCATGCTTTTCACGGGAAACAACATCAGCTTCAGAGGTGATCTCCCGCGGCGCATCCCAAAGTGCCGTATCGATGCGAAGCAGACTCATCCCCAAAAGCGGAAGTTTCAGTTTGATCCCGTCCAAATGGTCAAATCAAACCGCCAACAAATCGTTGCCTCCGCGTTGACGTTAGTGCGCGCTATGCAGCAAGCGACTGCCTCCACGGGCGCGGTGAGCCAATTGGGGGTGGCAAGCTTTGATGATTGGGACGCTGTTGTTCGCCAACCTATTTGCTGGTTGGCCGACCAGCAAGATAAAGGCAACCTGCCCATCGGTCAGGACGTGGACCAGCAATTTGTGCCGGAGCTCGTTGATCCGATGAATGCGTTTGATGATGCTATTGGGGACGACTCGGGGGATCTGCAACTGGGGCAGTTGCTCGCCCTCTGGGCGGCTGCGTTGAACACGGGCTATGCTGCCAAACTCACCGTCAAAGCCTTGGTCGGCGCCGCCAATCCCCAAATCAATGTTACGCAGATCCCTCCCGCGCGAGTTAGCTCCCTTGCTGGGGCGACTCCGCCGCAACCCACGTTGAGCGAAGTCTTGGAAGAGATCGCACCCAAAAACTCGTTTGGGGGCGTGAACCACAAGGTTCTTGGCAACTATTTTGCGAAGAATAAGGACCGCATTGTCGGAAACCTGCGTCTGCAAGCGGGGCCGACTTACCAGAGTGCCAAGACTTGGTGGGTGGAGGATATGAGCCAAGCCGCTCCGTCTAACGCGGCGGCAGGACAGGCTACGCCGGGCGCGGCATCGGCTGTGTTTGTTGGTCCCACCGCACCCGCTTCCAATGTGGCGCTGGCTCTTGTGCCTTCTTCGGCTAGGCCGACGGCTGCTATTTCCGTTAGTTCGGTTAGTAAGAAGAGCAAAGCGGCCGGTCCGCCTTGATGTGATCGTAGCCAATTACTTTTCCGTTTTTATCTTTGACCTTTATAAAGACTAACGAAACTAACCAAACTCACCAACCATTGCCTCCGCAAGTGATATCACTTTGAGGACGGGTAATAGCCCAACATTTTCGCAACCTCACGTAAACCGGCGATCATGGCTTTTGCGTCGCCCTTGAGGCGAGCAAGCTTGACGCCGTCAAGCACCTGATCGAGGACGGCTTGGTGGCTCAGCGCTACGCGAGCGGCTTCGTCGCTTTGAATAAGCTGAAGAGCCGCCTTGATGTGAGGCTGGGCCAATAGGCGGCTGGCGGTGACCTTGGCGGAACGAGTGGAATAACCAGCGCGCATTGCCGCGGCTGCGCCGTTGTAGTCAACGGCGTACTCTTGGACGAAGCGCCTTCGCTTTCCTGCGTTCACACCATCGTTACTCATAATCGCTCCGGATATGGCAATTTACGAGGGGAGGGGCGAAGGTCGCGCCCGCGATAGGAGGCTTTGAGGTTAGCTCTGGTTAGCAAGTATACGACACAAAATCTGTATAAATAAACAGTTTTTGCCTTGGACTGCCCGCTGCGGTCTGAAGGGTGCAAACCAAGACTGCGGTCAGAGGCACCTCCAACTTTAGTTGCAATTCACCGTGGTGCCGGTTCGAATGCATACTTTCCCGTTGGAGCCGTGCAAAACGCCGCCCCCGGCATCGATGTAGTGATTGCCGAGGTTGTCAAAACATCCTCCCGGGTCACACGACGTGATTGCCGTCGGTGCCGTCGGTGCCGGCGGCGTAGCAGCTTGCCTCAACCTCGCGCGCTCTTTCCCCTCAGCTCTCGCTGCTTCAGCATTTGCATAGCCCTGCGGCCCAAGACACGCCTGTTCGGCACGGCCACGGGCCGCGGCAATGTCGCCCGCCTTCTTTGTGATGCGGTTTCGCGCGATATCTTCCTCATGCTTGGCACGTTCGCACTCAACGCTGGAGGCGTAGTTGGGAGCGGGATCACTCGAAGGGGATGATTGTGCGTTTGCGGTCGAGCCGCTTCCATTGCCCGTGCGCGCTGTAGCGGACGCGGCCTTTTCTTGGGGCGGAGGCTCAGGTTGAGTAACGATGACTGGCTTTGACTGTTGCTGATCCGTTGCGCACCCAGTATTTTGATAAGCGATCTTCCCCGTGGCGTCTTTGCACTTGAAGACTTGGGCAAAAGCTACTGTGGGGACGATTGAGAGCAGCGACATGAGGACGACTATTATTTTATTCACTTTTCTTTCTTTCTATTTTTTTGGCTACTTCGGTTTTTTTGGGAAAAAGCCCTTTACCACCCATATCACCCCATACAGAATTCCTGCAAAGATAGCGCCGATGATTGCGCCGATGATTGCGCCGTCAGGCCATTTCCCGTCCGCCATACAGACGCCCGCCCACGCTAAAGCAAAGCCTCCACATATCTTTTGATCGAGAGGTTGATGGGCGAAGGGTGCTCCAGCTAAAACGATGGTCGTGAATACCGTGCCGACAATCTGCATCCCGATGTTGCCGTCAACTTGAGAGAGGACGTAAACCACCAGTCCTCCCATCAACGAACACGCTGCGGCCCATACGATTTTTGCTCTTTGAAAACCACCTTGGAGGTCCATTTATACCCGCCCTAATTTGTTGAGACACAACAAATTAGATTCTGGCTCAAGAAATGGCAAAAGACAACCATAGCTGTTGAGAAAACGGACAACAGATATGGTCGGAAAAAGGAAGGCTCGCGTGCCCTTGGCCCATCGGTTAGGGGAAAGAATCGCTGCGCTGCGAAAGGCACGCAATTGGACGCAGGCCGACTTGGCCGAAAGGGTTGGCGTTGATACCGAGACGATCTCGCGCTTCGAGCGCGGCGCAACGCTACCCTCCCTACTGACCTTGGAGAAGATCGGTCAGAGCTTAAAAGTAGGGATTGGCGACCTGCTAGCGGAGACCTCGGCTTTGCCGGATGATCAAGCTGCCATGCTAAGCGCATGGATTGCAGGACTTGGGGATGCCGACAGGGCGTTCGTTGTCGCGTTGGTTAAGCGCACTTGCGACCACCTTAGGCGCACCTAGCCGTACGATCTTTGCTATCGTAATGCTGCGCGCTCCTGGCCGCAAGGCGCCGTGCAAACAGCATAGAACTGTCATTTTCCCGTCGGCCGACGGAAGAATTGGCTCAAGCATCTTTTTTGGGCTGCGTTCGGCCCACCTCGCAAAACAGCGGCCCAACCCACCTTGAGCGCGATATAGCGCGCCGGGCGTATCATTCCGCTAGTTTGGAGGAGTTCGCCAAGCTGACGCTATGGGGTGATCCCTTGATTCCTGTAGCAGCGGCTGGATCGCTTGTCGGTTGGACCGACAAGTGGGCTGTGGCGCAAGACGAAGCTATCAAAATCAATGCCGATGAACCCGCTTGCATCTCTATTAAAAAAATTCCGCGACGCTGCTCGTTCTGAGAGAGAAAAGGGCAGCTACTTCGAAAAGCTGGTTAAAGTCTATTTGCTAAATGAGCCTTACTACTCCGACCTGTACGGCGGTAAGGTCTGGCTATGGGAGGAGTGGCGGCCAGAATGGATCAAGCGCGGTAATGCAGATCCCGGCGCGGACGCTGGGATCGATTTGGTCGCTGAAACTATCAGTGGCGAACTGCATGCGATTCAAGCCAAATTCTTTGCGGATGATGCCCGCCTTCATCTTGACGACCTGAGCACATTTTTTACCGCGTCGAGCAAAAGACATTTTGCTCATCGGTTAATTTTCTTAACCGCGACCGATAGTACCCACCATTTACGCGAGGCAGTAAAAGATCAATACCCTCCGGTGAGCCTCGTGACGCTACTTGAGCTCGAAGCGAGCAAGATTGATTGGGCGAGTTTTGAGCCGGGCAACAAAAACGCGACCCTCAAGGAAAAGAAGTCGCTGCGACCGCATCAAGTAACCGCAGTAGAGGGCGCTGTGACGGGCTTAGCGCAAGCGCCCCGCGGCAAACTAATCATGGCTTGCGGTACAGGGAAGACATTCACCTCACTTCGGTTGGCTGAAAAGCTCGCGGGGGAGGGCAAACGCGTACTATTTCTGGTGCCGTCCCTGAATTTGCTTTCTCAAACACTGACAGAGTGGACGCAGGAAGCAGAGATACAGATCCATAGCTATGCTGTTTGCTCAGATACCGACGTAGGAAAAAGGCGAAAGTCCGTCAGCGATGACTTTGAGATGCTGGCGCACGAACTGCAATACCCAGCGACTACTGAGCCTGACAAGTTGGCGAAGGAAGTGCTGAAGGGACAAGATGCACGGCATATGGGGGTAGTTTTCAGCACCTATCACTCCATCGATGTAATTCACCTTGCGCAAAAAGAGCATGGGCTAGCGAACTTTGATCTCATCATTTGCGACGAAGCCCATCGAACAACCGGCGCAACATTCGACGATCAAGACGAAAGCAATTTCGTTCGGGTACATGACGCTGAGTATATAAGCGGAACGAAGCGCCTCTACATGACGGCGACGCCGCGTATTTACGGCGATACAGCAAAGGCGAGTGCTGAGCGGGACAACGTCGCACTATGCTCGATGGATGATGAACGTCTTTATGGAAAGGAACTCCATGTCCTAACTTTTTCTGAAGCGGTTCGACGCGGCCTTTTGGTTGACTACAAAGTTATTGTTCTCGCGGTAGAGGAAGCCCATGTCAATCGGCGCTTGCAATCACTACTGCGTGACGAAGATAACCAACTGAAGGTGGACGACGCTGCCAAGATCATTGGTTGCTGGAAAGCCCTATCTAAGCAAGGACTAGCTGAATCACTGGCTGGCGATAGCAGAGCTATGAGGCGAGCAGTTGCATTCTGCCAAGTAATTGAAATCACCAAAGCCGGAAAGACACACAAAGTCAGCTCAAAGCAGATTGCTAGCATGTTTAAAGCTGTAGTCGATGCCTATCAAGAGCAAGAAGATTTTGAGCAAGTCGAAAACCTAACTTGCGAGGCCGAGCACGTAGACGGCGGAATGAATGCGGGAGAAAAAGAAGAAAAGCTGGCTTGGTTGAAGGCTGAGGCACCGGAGAACACTTGTCGAATCCTAAGCAACGTAAGGTGCCTTTCCGAAGGGGTTGACGTTCCGGCGCTGGATGCGGTGTTATTCCTAACCCCCCGGAACTCGCAGGTCGATGTGGTGCAGTCGGTTGGCCGCGTTATGCGCAACGCGCCGGGCAAAGAGCGTGGGTATGTGATTCTGCCCGTCGTGATTCCCGCGGGCGTTGAGCCACACGAGGCGCTGAATGACAACAAGACTTACGCTGTTGTTTGGCAAGTTTTGCAGGCGCTACGCTCCCATGACGATAGATTTGATGCGATGGTCAATAAGCTGGACTTGATTGGCCAGGACACGAGCAAGATGGAGATTGTCGCCATCACCGACAAAATCCAGAAGCGTCAACAAAAAGGTAAGGGTGCAACCGCAGGAGCTCCCGGCAAAGGAGGCTTCACGATCGGTGAGGCGATTAAACGGACGCCTCAACAAGAGCAAACGACGCTCGAATTTGAAATCGGTGAGATCGAGCGAGCTATTTATGCCAAGCTGGTGCAGAAGGTTGGCAATCGACACCATTGGGAAGAGTGGGCGAACGATATTGCAAAGATCGCGCGCACGCACATCGATCGCATCAAGGCCATTTTAGAAAGTCCTAAGAATTTTCCGGTGAGGAAGTCATTCGACGTATTTGCGTCGAAATTGCGTGGAGACTTGAATGACAGCATCAGTGACGACGAAATTGTCGAAATGCTTGCCCAGCATCTGATAACCAAGCCTGTATTTGACGCATTGTTTGAGGGATACAGCTTTGCGCAGCACAATCCGATGTCGCAGGCGATGCAGAGCGTGCTAGATGTGCTGCAAGAGCATCATCTTGACAAGGAGGCAGATACTCTTCAGAGCTTCTACGACAGCGTGCGTATGCGCGCAGAAGGAATCGACAACGCAGCTGGTAAGCAAAAAATTGTTGTGGAGCTCTACGATAAATTTTTTCGGAACGCCTTTCCGAAGATGTCCGAGCGGCTTGGCATTGTGTATACGCCCGTCGAGGTAGTGGATTTCATAATTCATAGCATCGGCCACGTTTTGCAGACTGAATTTGGACAAACGCTGGGGAGCAAGGGCGTCCACATCCTTGATCCGTTTACTGGGACCGGCACTTTTATCACGAGGCTGATTCACAGCGGATTGATTGAAGAAGAAGAGTTGCATTACAAGTACAAAAACGAGATTCATGCGAATGAGATAGTGCTGCTTGCCTACTACATTGCGGCGATAAACATAGAGGCGACCTACCACGGCCGTGCCGGCGGAAAGTACGTCCCCTTTGAAGGAATTTGCCTGGCCGACACGTTTCAACTCTACGAAAAGGATGACTTGGTCAGCGCGGCCACCGAAAAGAATGGTGTGCGTCGACAACGTCAGAAGGACCTCGACATTCGCGTCATCATGTCAAATCCGCCTTATTCCGTTGGGCAGCGGAGCGAGAACGACAATAACGACAACATCTCATATAGCCATCTTGACAGCCGCATCCGCTCCTCTTATGTGGAACGTTCTAAAGCGGTGCTGGCGAAAGGGCTGTACGACAGCTACGTCCGCGCAATTCGATGGGCATCCGATAGAGTAGGTGATCGCGGCGTTATTGGTTTTGTGACTAATGGTAACTTTCTAGAAACCGGCACATTCGACGGCTTGCGCAAGTGCCTTGCCGAAGAGTTTTCGGATATCTATATTTTTCATTTAAGGGGCAATGCGAGGACAGTGGGTGAATTTCGACGAAAAGAAAAGGACAATGTGTTCGGAATGGGCAGTCGCGCTCCTATCGCAATTTCAATTTTAGTTAAGAACCCCAGCGCCGCCCACGTCGGAAGGGTGCACTTTAGCGATATCGGTGACTACCTCACCCGAGATGAGAAGCTAAGTAAGATAAATTCATTCGTCAGCATCAAAGGAATTGAAGACGCTGGGGCGTGGAGGCTAATCGAGCCTGATGAGCATGGCGATTGGCTCAAACAGCGTGATCAGGGTTTCACCCAATTCATTGCCATTGGCGATAAAACGGACAATTCGCCAGCGATCTTTGAGAATTTCTCGCTCGGAGTTATAACTAATCGAGACGCTTGGTGCTACAACTCTTCGAAAGATGGGGTTGTGCAGAACATGTCGCGCATGATTAATTTTTTTAATGACGAATCCTCGCGATTTTCGCTCGCGTTCGCCGAGCTGAGTAAGAAAGAAAAGGAATACCGCGTAGACGGCTTCATCAACAATGATCCGGTCCAAATTAGCTGGACGAGATCGCTTAAGCAGGAACTCGTAAAGGCTAAATGCTTTGAGTTTGACCGGAATGCTCTCACGGTCAGTATGTATCGCCCGTTTACTAAGCAATGGATGTATTTCAATAGGCGATTCAATGAAATGGTCTACCAGATGCCTAGACTATTTCCGGATGCTCATTCGAAAAACCTAGTAATTTGCATAAATGCTGTTGGATCGCAGAAGGAGTTTTCAACTCTAATTTCAGACTGCTTGCCAGATTTGCATCTTCTACAAACGGGTCAGTATTTTCCGTTGTACCTGTATGAAGAACAAACTGGCACCACAGCAAAAAACGTATCGCTGACTGCAGATTTATTTTATGAAGAATCGGCGGTGTCAACGAAGTGGATTCGGCGCCATGCTATTGGCTTTGCTGGGATTGACTATTTTGGCGCCGCGTACCCCGGAGCGGTTATTGGGCCTGAAGATATCTTTTTCTATGTCTACGGCATTCTTCACTCGCAAGACTATCGGGAGCGGTACGCCGACAACCTAGTAAAGGAGTTGCCGCGCATTCCTCGAGTTCGTAGCGTAGACGATTTCTGGCGGTTCTCTAAAGGGGGAAGAGCGTTGGCTGACTTACATTTGAATTACGAGAAAGCAGAGATATATCCGCTCAAAGCACTAAATGCCAAAGTGCCAGATGATGAAAAGAGCAGCCACGTAGAAAAGATGCGTTACGGGAAAATAGGTAAAGGGAAAGACCTGACAACAATTCATTACAACGATAGCATTTCGCTAACTGGAATTCCTTTGGAAGCGTTTGAGTATGTAGTGAATGGCAAGCCGGCGCTGGATTGGGTAGTTGAACGTCAGTCCGTTAGGATTGATAAGGACAGCGGAATCGTTAACGACGCGAATGATTGGGCACGTGAAACGATGAATAATCCTCGTTATCCTTTAGAGCTTTTCCAGCGCGTTATTACTGTAAGTCTTGAGACGATGAAAATCGTCAAAGGACTTCCGAGGCTTTCTGATCTGATTTAAATGGTCAAGCCGTGGTTCTACTCAAGAGGGAAGCACTGTGACAACAGTAAGACGCCTTGTACTAAAGAATTTTAGGAGGTTTAAAAAACTTGAACTTCTGTTTGACACAGACTTAAATATTTTGGTGGGCGGCAACGAGGCCGGCAAGACGTCAGTGCTTCAAGCATTGGACATTGTTCTCAGTGCCAGCCGGAGCAAAGTGGAGGCGCTAGGGCTCGAAAACCTATTCAACGCTGAATGTATTCAGGAGTTTCTGTCCGGCGGCAGGAAGCTTGAGGACCTGCCGGTTCTCTATGTCGAGGTGTACTTGGATGGGTTCGGAGGCGATCCTGACTTCGATGGCCGAAATAACAGTAAAGGCGCAGATCATGTTGGGATAAAGCTCCTATGTAAGCCGATGGATGAATATTCCAAAGATATTCAAGCCATTCTTAACGAGAAGCACGACAGCTTTCCATTTGAATATTATGGCGCCCACTTCCTGACGTTCACGGACGATCCGCTTTTTCCTTACAAGAAGCCGGTAATGCATCTGTTGATTGATAGTTCTCAGATCAACAATGAGTACGCCACCCGAGAGTACACCCGCTCTATGTACGCTACACATGCGAATGTCGCTCAGAGAAATCTTCATGGCTTCGAATATCGAAATGCCAAATCTAAGTTCAGAGACGATAGCTTCAAGGCAATGAACAGTGGTTTGGACGCATACAAGTTCGCTATCCGTACCAGTTCGAAAGCTAATGTGGAGACAGACATCATCATTACGGAGGGTGATATTCCAATTGATAGCAAAGGCAAGGGACGCCAGTGCTTCATCAAGACTGAATTTGCTCTCCAGAATCGCGAGCACACGCTAGACGTTTTGCTTCTTGAAGAGCCCGAAAACCATCTGAGCCATGTCCATATGCACAAGCTCATTGACCGCATTCGGGCATCGGTGAAGAAGCAGCTATTCGTAGCAACGCACAGCAGTTTTATTGCAACGAGACTAAGTCTGAAGAAGGTGCTGATCCTAAGCGAGGAAAAGCCGTCGGAGCCCGCATCTCTCGGAGACCTCAGTCAAGGGACCGCCGAGTTCTTTATGAAAGCGCCGGACAACAACGTGCTAGAGCTTGCGCTGTGTAAGAAAGCGCTACTTGTCGAAGGTGACGCGGAATTTATTCTCCTCGATGCGCTGTACAAGAATTGTGCGAAGGGCGCTAGCACAGATGCGGACGGGGTCCACGTAATCTCAGTAGATGGGACAAGCTTCAAGCGGTATCTTGAACTTGCCAAGCTTCTCGGCATCAAGGTGGCTGCAATCAGAGACAACGACGGCGACTATCGGAAGAATTGTGTTGATAATTACGCCACGTTTGTTTCTGGCTCGATTCAGATTTTTGCTGATCCCAACGACGCTCGGCACACTTTCGAAGTCTGCATGTACGCGGATAACAAAACCATCTGCGATGAACAGTTCAGCGCCGGACGTAAGACGTTGACGGTCGAGGAATATATGTTGAAGAACAAAACGGACGCAGCCTTCGAATTGCTAGCGAAGCGAGGCGCGGAGCTCGTCCCGCCGGACTATGTTCGCCAGGCGGTGGAATGGATAAGAGCGTAATTTTTGCCGTTGCTGGCTCGGGCAAGACCTCGCGTCTAGTAGCCGACCTTGATGAGGTACGGCGCTTTCTGATCGTTACCTACACAGACGCGAATCATGACAATGTTCGCAGTAAGATCATCAAGCGATTTGGATATTTCCCGACGAATATCAGGCTATATACCTACTTCAAGTTTTTGCACGCCTTTTGTTATCGACCATTTCTTAGGTCAGAAAAGAACACGAAGGGCGTAACGTTCAAGCTGCCTCCGAGGTTTCCTCAATACAAATTGACGGACGACCGACGGTACATTACAGCCGGCCGTCGTTTGTATGCGAATCGCCTTGCCAAATTCATAGAGAAATCCAGTTTAGTCAGTGCGGTTATCGCGCGCATGGAAAAATATTTCGATGTTTTTTTCGTGGACGAGGTTCAGGATTTCGCCGGACATGACTTCAATTTTCTGCTAGCGATAAGCGCAGCTCAATTGCATGCAACGTTTGTTGGAGATTTTTTTCAGCACACATTTGACACAAGCCGCGACGGAAACGTGAATGTTGGCTTGCATGACGGCTACGAAGCCTATCAGTCTCGATTTAAGGCAGCGAAGCTACGCATCGACACTGAAAGCCTGAAAAAGAGCCATCGCTGCAGCACGACAGTCTGCAATTTCATCACCCAGATGATCGGAATTGAAATTGAAGCACATGGTGATCGCGCGAGCATTGTTCGGTACGAGGAGGACCCGGCGGCGGTGCTCGCGCTATTTAACCATGCTGGAACAGTGAAGCTCTTTTATAAAGAGCACTACAAATACGCATGTTACTCGCAGAATTGGGGAGCCTCAAAGGGCATTGATAAGTATCAGGATGTTTGCGTCGTACTGAATCAAGGTAATGTCAAAGCTTGGCAGGCCGGGAGCTTCCGCGATATCAACCCGGAAACACGCAACAAGCTTTATGTGGCTTGTTCAAGGGCGAGGGGAAATCTTACGTTCGTACCGCAATCTCTTCTGAATAACCACAAGCGAAGCTAGCGCCACGCGGAGCCCGAAATTGGACTCGCCTATCCAGAGGCGAAAAGGGCAAAAACACCTGCGTCGATCGAAAATGACATTGGCATTAAGTGCTTCTGTTTTTGACGGCGCGAGTAGCAGGATGCTGCAATGGTAGGATTTGTCTATCTGTCGAGATCGACACCAAAGTTTCAGATGGAGATGCAATGGAAGAACAAGCGCTAGAGGCCCTAAAAACGCATATCAAAACAAAGGTCGATGAGTCTTGGGCTTCCGGGAGGGTTTTGCTTTTGGCAGAACTTGGCAAAAGTATTAAAGATGGTGCTCCGGAACTGACGCAAGCATTGCAGGGGCGAAAATTGAGCGATTTCATCGCTAGCCAAATGCAAGCGATTGTCAAAATCGCGCGGCCTTCATCTACATCTAAAGCAGTTGGTATTGTCCCTGTCAATGCGGTCGTCGGGGACAACATCGGACAGTTTTTCTCTTCGCGTTCTGAACCCATTCGATTTCAAAAGGCAATTTGGATGGCCTTTTCAAAAGAAATTGCACCGGGAACAAAACGTTTAGTCACTTTCGATCCGTCGCTCACTTACATTGATGTTCCGGCGAATGAAGAGAGTGCGGGCAGTGAGATCACGTCGGCTCTGATACCGCCGGTTGGTGATCCCAAACATATTCGGGATGCCAAGATTGGCGAAAACATTCGTCAGTGGGCGACTGGTGTTGGTATCGGCCTTGAGAAAATTGTCCAAAAGGGCGTCGGAATGCTATCTCAGCCGAGCGACAATTCGCGTTCGGTTTTTTCAGCGCTCATGGCAACGCTAAGTCATGACGAGCAACGCCGCCTTTCGTTGCCCTTGGATATTGTCGAGAAGTTACTAAAGTCGAGGGTTTGACCAATGAAGGTCATCTTCGCGCTGGCTGGCGTTCCGTCGCTTGTGTTTGACGCAGTGCGAGATTCATTGCCGGCGCAACTCGATAAAGAACAAGTCATTATGCGGCCGCTACATCCTTCGGCAAGCGGTGAATATCGATACATGGTGTCTGAGACAAATTTCTATCTGAAGGCGTTTCACGATCTTCTATCAAAAGATCATAAAAATGCATTGGGCGACGTTGGCCTTGCCTTGATTGTTTTGCGCCATGCTGGTGGCGACCAATTGTTAGACGCTTTTTTTCCGAGCATATTCTCCATTCCCATCGAATGGACGCTAGACAACTCCTCGAAACGAGCCATAGGTGAGTCCAAG
>DASYEQ010000021.1:0-24378 GCA_036498945.1 Burkholderiales bacterium
GCGCAGACCTACATGGATGTGCTGCGCCAGCCGAGGAGCGCGTGGTCGCTGGAGGTGGAGTTGCGGCCGTGGGTGGAGACGTTTTGAGGCCGGTGGCTCCTGAGCCACTCCCCTGCGACAAACACCTCGATGCCGTCCCGAAAGTGGAGTTGCTTGGGGGGCGTTCCCGCATTCCCCGCTGTCACTCCCGCGAAAGCGGGAATGACAGGAGCTAAGATTTTAGAGTGGTGCCGCTGGAACAGGAGCAATAAAAAAGCGCGGCAGCGCCGCGCTTTTTTTCGTCCCTGCGCGCTTAATGCAGCAGGTTGCCCTTCGGGCCCATCACCGAAGGATCGGTGCCGCCCCAGCCGCGGCGGTCCTTGGCGCTATAGTTGACGTAGACGCCGCCGAGGTTGTATTCGCCCATGTTGTAGAGCGCCTTCAGCACTTTCTCGCGCGTCGGGTTGGGGCCGGCGCGCTTGATCGCTTCCGCGGTGATCTTGGCGGCGATGTAGCCTTCGAAGGTGGGGAAGTTGATCTGCTCCTTCGGCGCGAATTGCTTCATTACGCGCTGGTATTCGCCCACCACCGGCAGCACCACCGAGTAGGGGAAGGGAATCGCCTGGATGATCACGGTGCCGCGCGCCTTCTCGGGCGTGGCGGCCTTGGCGATCTCGTCGGCCCACACCACCGACATGGCGTACATCTGCGCGCTGTTGGCGGGGCTGTCGGAGTTCTTCACCAGCTTCACCATCTCGGCGGCGAAGCGCGAGCTCATCAGCATGATGACGGCGTCGGGATTGAGCTTGATCACTTCCTTCGCCGCGGTCTCCATGTTCTGCTTGAACTTGTCCGGGGCGGTGTCGATCTTCACGGTGCCGACGATGTTGACGTTGTCCTTCTTCGCCTGTTCCTCGGCCAGCTTGGTCATCGAGGGGCCGAAGGTGGCGGTGAAGTAGGCGACGACGACGCGCTTTTTCTGCGAGTCGGCGGCTTCCTTCACCAGCGCGACGACTTCGTCGGGATAGCCGGAGCGGAAGGGGAAGATGTTGTCGGCGCCGACGATGGACTTGTCGCCCTGCAGCGGGGCGATCAGCGGCATGCCGAGCTCGGCGAACATGTTCTGCTTGGCCATCATGGTGAGGCCCGAGGTATTGACGAAGCCGAGGAAGGCGACCATGTCCTTGTTGGCGGCGAGTTCCTTGGAGGCGGCAACCATCTTCTCGGCCTTGCCTTCGTCTTCCTTGAACACGACCTTGACCTGCTTGCCGTTGATGCCGCCGGCGGCGTTGACCGAGGCGAAATAGGCGTTCATGCCGATGTTGATGCCGTGGCCGTTGGCGCCGGTGACGATGTTGGTCTGCGAGCCGACCTGGCCGACCAGGATTTCCTGCGCGCTCGCGGACGTGCCTGCCGCCGCGAACGACAGCAGGCCTGCGGCCGCTATCGCGCTTGCGCGCACGCCGATGTAGTTCCAGTTCATCTCAACCCTCCTTGCGGGCGGCCGGCAATTGCGGGCCTGCACCCGGGCCTTCGTGCGGCCCTTATTGGTGATTAGTAAAACGCGAGGTGCCGGATATCCATCGCGGACATCGGCAGCGACCAAGCCCCATTTCACCAAGGTATTATGACAAACAAATCGCTTGTCCAGACATCTGATCTGTCAAAACTTGTTTCATTTTCCGTGATTTACAATTTTCTTAGAACAATCGCTCGTTCACCCTTATGTGGTTCCTTTATTTGCTGGAGTGCCGCGACGGCAGCCTGTACACCGGGATTACCGTGGATGTGGAAGCCCGCTATGCCGCGCATGCGAGCGGGCGCGGGGCGCGCTATACGCGGGCGCATCCGCCGGCGCGCATCGTGCTGGTGCTGCCTTATCCGGACCGCTCCACCGCTTCGAAGGCGGAATATGCGCTCAAGCAATTGAGCGCGCCGCAAAAGCGCGCGTATGTGGCGGCACAGGGCGCGGCCGCGCGCGGTGCGGGAAAAAAGCGCGGCGCGCGCGGGAGCGCCGGCAAAGCGGCTTAGGGGCGCGCGCCACCGATGGCGGCGAGCAGTTGCAGCTCTTCGCGCACCTGCGGGTCCAGGCCCATGCGGCCGCCGCAGTCTTCGCCGATCAGGCGCAACAGGCGCGGCATGCAGGCGGCGGTGCCCCAGGCGCTGCTCACTTGCTGCAGGATGCTGGGGTTGAGCAGTTCGAGGGCGCATAAGCCTTCGATGCGGCGCGGCGCGGGCGGCGCTTGCATCAGCTCGGGGCGAATCACGATGGCGGGGGCGGCGGGGCCGCGCTTGCGCACACTGACGAGTTCGGCGTCGGCCGCCTGGGCGACCTTGCCTTCCAGGGTTTCGAACGCGGCGGTGATACCGAGGTTGAGGCCGGCGGGCGGCGCCGGGGCAGGCGTGGGGGCCGGAGCGGGAATGAAATAGTCGGCGCTGAAGGCGCCGTCGGGGCCGCGCGCAATGGCGGCGGGCAACTCTTCGCCGTCGGCGAGGGTGAAGGCGGCCAGCGTCAGGCCGCCGGCGGCGGGAGGCGCGTCGTTGGCGCTGGCGGGCGGCGCCAGCATGCCGTCCGTCTCCAGGCGGAGTGCGGACAGCGGCTGGGTGCGCAGCATGAAACGGTCGGGCGCGCCGATCGCGGGCAGGGGCGTGGGTTCGGCGGGCGCCTGGTTGGCGGCGGGCTGGCCGAGCACGCGGGTGAGCACGTCTTCGAGCCAGGCGACGCGCGCTTCCAGGGAGGCGACGCGGCATGCCAGGTCGCGCTCGAGCTGGTGTTGACGATAGTTGGCGGACATGAAAAAAACGGACGATGCGCACACAGGCTATGGCGGATTGAAACATCGTACCGGCCCTGCAACACCCGGATAAGCACGAACAGGAGGATAAAAACGGATCAGTTCGTTATCATCGCCGCCTTGAGGCGCGCCGCACGATCCGGCGCGCATGCCACGGAGATATTCATGCCTTTGCCCAATGCCGGCCGCCGCCGCGCCGCCCGTTTTTCCCTCTTTGCCGCGGCGCTCTTCGCCCTGGGCGCGCCCGCCGCGCAGGCGCAGACCAAGCTTTCGCACCCGATCCGCCTGATCGTGCCCTACGTGCCGGGCGGCGGCACCGACATCCTCTCGCGCCTCCTGGGCCCTTCGCTTGCCGAGGAGTTCGGGGTTTCGGTGGTGATCGAGAACCGCCCGGGCGGTGGCAGCACCATCGGCACGCAGCTGGTGGCGCGGGCGCCGGCGGATGGCTATACGCTGGGGATGATCGATGCGGCCTTCATCACCAACCCCAGCCTGATGAAAAGCCTGCCGTATGACACGATGAAGGATTTCACGCCGATGGTGCTGGTGGCCACCTCGCCCCTGGTGATGGTGGTGCCGACCAATTCGCCGGCGAAAAGCGTGGCGGAGTTCGTCACTTACGCGAAAGCGAAGGCGGGCAAGATTTCCTTCGGCTCGGCGGGCGTGGGTACCGGGGTGCACCTGGCGGCCGAGCAGTTCCGCGCCGCCGCCAAGCTGGACATGACGCACATTCCCTACAAGGGCACCGGGCAGGCGGTAACCGAGCTGGTGGGCGGGCAGACCGACATGATGTTCACCACCCAGAGCGCGGCCCACCCGATGACCACCGCCGGGCGCATGCGCGCGCTGGCCATCACCTCGCCCAAGCGCAGCGCGGTGATGCCGGAAGTGCCGACCATGACCGAGGCCGGCTACCCGATGGTGGACGCGGTGACGATCAACGGCATCGTCGGCCCGCTGGGCATGCCGGCGGACATCACCCAGCGCGTCAACGCGGCGATGAACCGGGCGCTGAAAAACCGCGAGATCCTGCAAAAGATGAATGACCAGGGCTTTGCGCCGGCCGGCGGCAGCCCGGAGGATTTCGCCAAGTGGATCCGCGTGGAAGTGCCGAAGTGGAGCAAGATCATCCGCGAAGCCGGCATCACGGCGGAATAAGCCGCGCGCCGGCGCGCGTAGCGCTTTGGTACCAGCCGGCCCGGGTCGCGTGACGCCGGGCGGCTCATCCCTTTGGCGCATTGCCGTGCCAGGCGCGGCGCCTTTACAATTTTTCACCCTGCGGCGCCTGCGCGCCGCATAATCGTTCCAGCAATTTTTCGTCACCCAAAGCCATTCCCGAATATGAGCATCAAATCAATCGACACCATCGCGCTCGACCTGCCTTATGAAATCCATGGGCCGCGGCCGCTGTTTGCCGGCGCTTCGCGCAACATGGACATCCTGCTGGTGCGGGTGGAAACCGACAGCGGCGTGGTGGGCTGGGGCGAAGCCTTCGGCTACGGCGTGTGGCCGGCCTCGCGCGCGGCGCTGCATTCGCTGGTCGCGCCCCTGGCGCTGGGGCGTGACGAGCGCGACATCGCCGGGCTGATGCTCGACCTGAATCGCAAGCTGCACCTCTTGGGGCGCACCGGCCCGGTGGTCTACGCGCTTTCGGGCCTGGACATCGCGCTGTGGGACATTGCCGGCAAGGTGGCGGGCAAGCCGGTTTCCGCCTTGCTGGGCGGCGCGCGGCACGACAAGCTGCCCTGCTACGCCAGCCTGATGCGCTATACCGACCCCGCGCTGGTGGCGAAGAACGCGGCAATGGCGGTGGGCCGCGGCTTTCGCGCCATCAAGCTGCACGAGCTGACCGAAGCGCAGGTGAAGGCGGCGCGCGAAGCCATCGGCCCGGACGTGGCGCTGATGATGGACGTGAACTGCCCGTGGAACGTGAAGGAAGCGCTGGCGGTGGCCGACAGCGTGCGCGGCTACGACCTCACCTGGTTCGAAGAGCCGGTCTGGCCGCCGGAGGATTTCAACGCGCTGGCGGAAGTGCGCCGGAGCTGCGGCATTCCGATCACCGCGGGCGAGAACGCGATGAGCGCGAAGAATTTCGAGCAGATGTTCGAGGCGCAGGCGGTCGACATCGCCCAGCCTTCGGTGACCAAGATCGGCGGCATTTCGGCGATGCTGGAAATCGCCGCGCTGGCGGCCAAGCACGGCGTGCGCGTGATTCCGCATTGCCCGTATTTCGGGCCGGGCCTCCTGGCCAGCGTGCACATCGCCGCCGCCTTCGCGCAGGAGACCATGATCGAGTATTCCTGGGCCGACCTGGGCGCCAACCCGCTGGGCGATGCCATCGAAGTGAAGGACGGGTTCATCGCCGTGCCGACCGGGCCGGGGCTGGGGCGCGACCCCGATCCGGCGATCCTCAAGCAGTACGGGTCGTAAGCGGAACGGCGGGAATGAAAACGGCGGCTTCGGGCCGCCGTTTTTTATCGGGTCGATTCACAACGCCGCCTTCGTAGCGCGGGCTTCGCAGCGTCGGTTTCGACGCCGCCGATTCACGCCACCGGTTTGCGTCGCCGGCCTAGCAGCGCCGGCCTAGCAGCGCTGGGCTAGCAGCGCCGGCCCCACAGCGCCGGCTCAACAGCGCTGGCTTCACATCTCCTATTTGACGCTGCCCTTGCACAAGCGCAGGTTGGTGCGCGCGGCGCGCGCCAGCGGGCGGTAGGTTTCGGCGTCGCTGGGCGGGTAATTGTCGGCAAGGGCCTGGTCGTCCATGCCGGCCAGTTCGCGCATCGATTCGAGCACCTGGCGGCAGGCGGCGAGGTCGTTCAGGTGATAGAGGGTCACGGCGAGGTCGTTGCGGATGCTGCTGTCTTCGAAGTCGCCCATGGTCTTGTTGCAGTTGGCCAGCAGCGGCGTGAGCAGGGTGCGCGCGCCGGCGTAGTCCTTGCGGTCGTAGGCCTGCTTGAATTGCGCGCGGGTCTTCTTGATCTCGGCGCTGCGGCAGCCGGCGGCGGGCTTGAGGTAGGGCCCGTCGATGGTGGCGCGGGCGCCGCAAAAAAAGCGGCAGGTGTCGCTGCCGGTGACGTCGAAGTCGTCGCCCTTGGCCTTGAAGTCGATCACGCAGGCGGGTTGTCCCTCTTCGGCCGGCACCCTGGCCTGGCGGCCGCGGATTTCGCCGTCGACGCCGCAGGTGTGGCCGTTGGCGCCGTTGGCCTCGAGGGTGAATTTCTGCGCGCCGCCCGCCGCCGGGCTCACCATCAGCGCGCCGCCGCCGGAGGCGCCCAGGTATTCGCCGGGGGCGATGGCGTTTTGCGCCCAGGCCGCCGCGCCCGGGCATAGCCCCGTGGCGGCAAAGAAAGAGAAAAAGACGGTGCGCAGGAGAGAGGATTTTTTCATCGCCGCGATCATACCGCCCGCCGGCGCCGCTCGCCAAGACGATCACCCACGGATCGCCAACGGCACTGCCCCTACGTAAAAACCCGCAAAGAGCCGCGTTTTTTTGTGTTTTTGTGCGTATGTGCACAGTACAAAAGGGATAGGCGGGTGTCATAATCGTCGGCGCTGGCTAAGAACGGTAAAAATTACTGCCGCGTCGCCGCTCTCCTCATCGGCGATACGGGCACAGGCATTCGCCGGAGAGGTCTTAATGCCGGACGAGTCTTCCGACTTGGACGAAGATCCGGGCAGCACAGGGCTGGAACAGGATTTCCTCGCAACCCTTCCCGCCGGGACGGGAGAGATCCGGCTTGCCGGCGCGGTGGCGTTCGTCTCCGCGGTGTTTTTCATCGCCTTCGTGCCGTTCGCCCGCGTGCCGATGGGCGAGATGTGGGCCTTCATTCCGCTCTACGAATCGGCGCTGGCGGTAAGCGACCTGATCACCGCCATCCTGCTGTTCGGCCAGTACGGCTTCCTGCGCTCGCCGGGCCTCCTGGTGCTGGCCTGCGCCTACCTCTTCACCATGCTGATGACGGTGGCGCACGCGCTTTCCTTCCCGGGCCTGTTCGACCACGGCGGCCAGCTCGGCGGCGGCGCGCAGACCACCGCCTGGATCTACACCCTGTGGCACGCCGGCTTTCCGCTGGCGGTGATGGCCTACGCCCTGTTGCCGCCGCCGCGCGCCGCCGCCGCCGCGCTCGACGGCAAGGCGCACTCGGCCACCAGCCGCGAAGTGGCGGCGGGCGTTTTCATCACGGTGCTGACGGCCGTCGGCGTGGTCATGCTCACCACGCGCGGCCACGAGTGGCTGCCGGTGCTGCTCAGCCAGCGCAACTACACGCCCGCCGCCTATGCCGCCTTCGGCGGCGCCTGGTGCCTGAGCCTGGCCGCGCTGGTGCTCTTGTGGCGGCGCCGCCCGCGCACCGTGCTCGACCTCTGGCTGATGGTGGTGATGTCGAGCTGGCTGGCGGATGTCGCGCTCTCGGCGGTGCTGAACGCACGGCGCTTCGACCTCGGCTTTTACTCCGGGCGCATCTACGGCCTCTTGGCCGGCAGTTTCGTGATGATGGTGCTGCTGATCGACAACGGGCGGCTGTATGCGCGCCTCTTGCGCTCGCACGACAGCGAGCGCCGCGCACGCCGCCGCGAACTGGCGCAGGCCACCGAGCTGCGCGCCGCCAACCAGGCGCTGGACGCTTTTTCCTACTCCGTCTCGCACGACCTGCGCGCCCCGCTGCGCGCGATGGACGGCTACACCCGCATGCTGGAGGAGGACTACAGCGAGCGCCTGGATGATGAAGGCCGGCGCTTGCTACGTGTGGTGCGCGACGGCAGCCGCAAGATGAGCAACCTGATCGACACCCTGCTCGACTTCTCGCGCCTGGGCCGCGCGCCGCTGATGAGCCGCACCCTCAGCCTGGACGAACTGGCGCGCCAGGTGATCGAGGAGTCGCGCGGCGAGATCGGCGCGCGCGAGGTCGAGTTCGTGATCGGCGAGCTGGGCGAGGTGCACGGCGACCTGGCCCTGTTGCGCCAGGCGCTTGCCAACCTGGTCGGCAACGCCATCAAGTACTCGCGCAACAAGCCGCGCGCGCGCATCGAGATCGGCCGCATGGCGGGCGCAACGGGAGGCGAAGCGCCGCACGCCCCGCCGGTGTATTTCGTGCGCGACAACGGCGCCGGCTTCGACATGCGCTACAGCAGCAAACTGTTCAACGTGTTCCAGCGCCTGCATGCGGAGCACGAGTACGAGGGCACGGGCGTGGGCCTGGCGATCGTGCAGCGCGTGATCACCCATCACGGCGGGCGCGTCTGGGCCGAGGCCACGCTGGGCGACGGCGCGACCTTTTACTTCACCTTGCCGACGGCGCAGGAAGCGCCGGGCGAACCGCCGGCCGCCGATCGCGCCGGCGCGCAGGCAGCGCAGGCGCAACAGAGCAGCCAGCCGCGCTGAAGGCGCGCTGGTGCGTATTGGGTCATCGCAACATTGCGGAACGCACCGCCGGCGGCGGTGCGGGCTCGTTCACGCCAGGCGCACGCCCGCCGCCGGCAGGATGCGCTGCGTCACCTCGAAGCGGTGTTCCTTCACCGCGTCGTGGAACTTGCGGTAATCGCTGGTTTCGAATGCGGGCGTCCATTGCGGCTTTTCGTCGCCGTCGTCACCGGCGGCGGTGATGCCGGTGGCCCGATGTTTCCACGAACCCACGCCGCTGGCCAGGTAAGGCGGCAGCGGGCCGATGGCGCCGAAGTCGCCGCGCGCGATCGCCGCGCTCCAGGCGGCGAGGCGCTTGACGCCGTCGGTGTCGCGCTGGCTGCCGAGCAAGCCATGCAGGGCGCGCGCCGCATCCTCCGGCAAGCCATTCTCGTTCTCGAAATCGGCATGGCCATTGATGAAGCCGCGCACGGCGCGATGCGCCATCTGCGCCGCCGTCACGAAATCCGGCAGGTTGTCGCGCGTGACCTGCATGCCGTGGCCGTTGACGTAGGACCACTTCGCCCACGGCCTGTCCGGGTAGGTGAGCGCGGCGCCGTGGCCCAGCGGCAGCATCTGCGACAGCACGCGCGATTCGGCGGCGTCGAGGATGTGGCGCCCGGCCGCTTCCAGGGCCTGCACCCAGCCTTCGTGATCGTGTTCGTCGGAGGTCAGGCTGGTGATGCTGTTGTAGGCGGAATCGATGCCGGAAAAACCCTGGTGCGCCCAGGTGTCGACGTAGGTGTGCAGGGTCACGCCGAGGCGATGCAGCGCGTTGGCCTCGCCGTCGCGGCCGGCGCGAATCGCCGCGCGCACGGTTTCGCGCGCGATCCGGCTATCGGGCCGGCACACCGCCTTGTCTTCCAGCGTCCTGCCCTCGCCCGCCGGCAGGAAGTGGAACGGCGCCCACACCAGGCGGTTGCCGTCGTTGCCCAGGTTGACGGCGTTCTGGTAATCAAACAGCGCATGCGCGCTGGCGAAGCGCTCGAAGGTCTCGCCGTCGCGAAAATCGAGAATGCCGTGGATGGTGGCGTCGTCGATGTACTGGCACGAGTGCGCGACGGTTTCGGCGTCTGTCGCCGAAAGCCCGGCCAGGCGGCCGACGACGTAGATCACGCCGTAGTGGAAATCGATGTTCATTGTTGTTCTCCCGATCGCCGCGGCTTGCGGCCGGAAGCTTTGTATCACTACCGCGCGCCCGCGCGCAAGCCGCCTAGCGCAGCGCGCAACCGTCGCCGCCGCAATCGCCGTTCATCTCGATTTCCACCTTGCGGCGCAGCGGCGGCAGCCACAGCAGCAGGCGCAGCGGCGCATACAGCGGCACCGCGCGGCAGATGCGCTCGAAGGCGGCGGCACCGTGATGCAGCGTGCCGCTGCCCAGGTCTTCCACCACTACCTCGCCCATGCGCAGGGGCCCGCAGGCGGGCACCGCCGTGCTCACCTCCAGGCGGTGCAGCCAGTCGAGGCGCAGATGCATGCGCGCATAGCGGGCGCAGCGCGCGCAATTCGGGTTGCGATAGATGCGCCAGCGCGGCGCGCGGGGTAGAGACATGGCGGCTCCTTTCAGTCAGGCGGCGGGCGGAAACCGGCGCGCTTTTATGGGAGACGCGCCGCCGCCGCGTTTGCGACAGTTCAGCCTTCGGGCGTGATGCCGCGCAGCTTGTCCGGATTGCGCAGCGAATACAGGTCGAGGATCTTCTGCCCGTCGGTCACCATGGTGAAGATGGTCTCCAGCCGGCCGTCGACATAGCGCAAGAGCCCCGGCGCGCCGTTGATCTCGGCCATGCGGTATTCGAACACCGGGCCGAAGCGCCGCGCGATGACGTGGAACAGGCGCGCGATGCGGTCCGCGCCATGCAGCACGCGGCTGATCGCCGGCGCCTTGCCGCCGCCGTCGCCGGTGAAGGTGGCGTCTTCGGCGAATAGCGCCTTCAGTTGCGCCAGGTCGCCGCTGTTGGAGGCCGCGATGAAGCGCTCCAGCAGGCGCATATGCGCCGCGCGGCTGACCTCGAAGCGCGGCCGGTTCTGCCGCACCCGTTCCTTCGCCCGGTGCACCAGCTGGCGGCAGGTGGCCTGGCTCTTGCCCAGCATCTGCGCGACCTCGACGTAATCGATGTCGAACACTTCGCGCAGCAAGAACGCCGCGCGCTCCTCCGGCCCCAGGCGCTCCAGCACCAGCAGGAAGGCGGTGGAAACGTCGCTGGAAAATTCCAGCAGGCGCTCCGGCGTCTCGTCGGTTTCAGGCTCGACCAGCGGCTCCGGCAGCCAGGCGCCGGGATAATGCTCGCGCTCGGTTTTCAGCTCCCGCAGGCGGTCGATCGACAGGCGCGTGGTGACGGTGACCAGCCAGGCTTCCGGGCTGCGGATTTCCTCGGCTCTGGCCGCGTGCCAGCGCAAATAGGCGTCCTGCAGCACGTCCTCGGCCTCGGCGCGCGAGCCCAGCATGCGGTAGGCGACGCCGAACAGGCGCGAACGGTGCGCATTGAAAGCGGCGGCGCGCGCGGAATCGGGGGTGCGGGTATCGGGTTCCATACGCAGTAGACGGATGGGCCGGGCGGTTTGTGACAGGCGGCGCAAAAAAAGCGCCGCCTTGCGGCTTCTGGCGCCACCAGCCGAAACTGCTAATGCAGCTTCGGCTTCCTGAAATAATCCGTACGGTCGCCCGAGCGCACGCGCACCCGCAGCACGTCGCCCTGGCGCGCCAGTTGCAGCGGCACTTCCACCCCGGCGTCGCCCAGCGACCAGACGCGGCGCAGGAATGCCGGCAGGCCGGTGACGCGCTGGTCGGCCACGCCCAGCACCAGGTCGCCCAGCTTGACGCCGGCGCGCTCGGCCGGGCCGCCGTTGGCAAGGCCGGCGACGATCAGCTTGCCATCGTCTTCCTGCGCGTACATGCCGAGCCACGGGCGCACCGGCGCTCCGCTGCGCCCGCTGGTGAGCATGGTGTCGAGAATGGGTTCGAGCAGCTCGATGGGCACGAACATGTTGACCTGGCGCGACTTGCCTTCTTCGTCTTCCTGGATCAGCAGCGAGCCGATGCCGATCAGGCGCCCGGCGCCGTCGAGCAGCGCGGCGCCGCCCCATTGCGGATGCGGCGGGGTGGTGAAAATGGCGGAGTCGAGCAGGTATTCCCAGTAGCCGGCGAATTCGCGGCGCGAGGTAACCCGCGCTTTCAGCGCGTGATCCAGCCCGCCCTGGCCGATGACGTAGACCTCGTCGCCGGTCTCGACCGACCCCGAATCGCCGCGCGTGAGCGCGCGCACGCCGAGCTGGCCCAGCGGCTGCACCAGGCCGAAGCCGGTGGCGTGATCGTAGGCCAGCACGGTGCCGGGCACCACCACGTTGTGGTTGGTGGAAAGCCAGATGGTCTCGGCTTCGGTGATCAGGTAGCCGATGGTGAGCGTGAGCCCGTCTTCGCGGATCACCACGCCGTAGCCGGCGCGCTCGGTGCCGAGCGTGTTCGCGGTGAAGGCGTCTTCCGGGATCTCGGAGCGCACCATGACGACGGCGTCAAGGGCGCGCGGCAGGTCAAAGCCGACTTCGTCGGCCGTCGGCTGCAAGGAAACCGGAAACGCCCATTGCTTGGGGAGGGATTCGGACATGCACGCATTTTGCCACGCGCGCGCGCGGGCCGCAGGCGCGGGATCGTGCAATGCAGCGCGGCGCCCTGGCGCGCCGCGCGCGTACGGCGTCAGCGCAGGAAGCGGCCGTCCCTGCCTACGATGGTCAACTCGACAAAGCGCCTGCCACGATGCACGTATCGGCAGGGCTCAGCGCAGGAAGCGCCCGTCCCTGCCTACGATCGTCAGCTCGACAAAGCGCCTGCCGACGTGGTCCGCGCGAAAATCCACCATGTCGTTGCCGAGGTCGAAGTCGTGCATGCTTTCCAGCGCGCTCATCAGGCCGGCGCGGGTGGGGGTCTTGCCGGTGCGCTTCAAGCCCTCGACCAGGATGCGCGCGGAGATGAAGGCTTCCAGCCCCGAATAGCCGCCGTCTTCCAGCCTGGCCTTTTTCAGCAGGTCCTGGTAATCGCGCACCACGCCGGCGGTGCGGTCGGCCGGCGAAGGCGCGATCTGCGACACCACCAGGCCGTAGGCCTTGTCGCCGACGTCCTTGTAGATCTGCTCGACCACCATGATGGACCAGGTGAAGATCTGCGGCCGGCTGGGCAGCTTGACGAATTCCTTGAAGAACTCGGCGCCGGGGGCGGCCAGGGAAGTGAGGATCACCGCCTGCACGTTGGCTTTTTCCAGGGCATCGGCCGCCGCCTTGGCGGCGCCCGGCTTGAAGGCGAACGAAAGCGCGGGCTTCAGGCCCTGCTTTTCCAGGCCGGCGATGGCCAGCTGGTTGCCCTCGCGGCCGGCGCCGTCGTCGCTATAGACGATGGCGACGCGGTTGATGCCGGTGGTCTTGATGTGCTCGCCGATCTTCACCAGTTCGTCGCCGTAGCTGGCCTTGGAATGGAACAGGTATTTGTTCGGCGCGCGCAGGCTGTTGGCGCCCGAGGTGGTGCCGATCAGCGGCACCTGCAGTTCGGTGAGCAGCGGCACCACCGCCTGGGTCTGCGGCGTGCCGGACTGCGAGAACAGGGTGAACACCTTCTCCTCGGTGACCAGCTTGCGTACGTTGGCCACCGAGCGCTTCGGGTCGTTGCCGTCGTCGACGTTGATCAGCTTGAGCTGCCGGCCGTTGATGCCGCCGGCGGCGTTGACCATGTTGAAATAGGCGCTGATCGCCTCGGTTGCCGGCTTCATGCGCGCGGCGATGGCGCCGGTCATGCCGGCGCTGCGGCCGATCAAGATGGTGTCTTTGGTGATGCCGTCTTCCGCATGCGCGCAAGGCGCCAGCACGGCGCAAGCAAGCACCGCCCACCATAGGGCTTTTGCCATTTGTCCCTCCTCCGGTTTTTTCCCAAGACCGGCGCGCCCTCCAGCGCTACCGGACCCGCGGCGGCGGCTTTCATTGGTGCCGTTTATGCCGCGGATAAGCAAATAGTAACAGGTCCGGCGGGCGCGGGACGCCTGGATTTCACGGGCCGCCACCGCAAAAGAAAAACGCCGCGGCCCGGCGGGCGGCGGCGGCGTTTATTCGGGGTTTTCGGCGTTTACGCGATGCTGAATTTCGCCGTGGCTTCGAGCAGGCCTTGCGCCTTGCCGCGCAATTGCGCGGCGGTGTCGCGGCTTTGCGCGATGGCCGCGTGGTTCTCTTCGGCGGCGCTGGCGATGGTCTCGGTGTTGCGGGCGATCTGCTCGCTGGCCTGCTTTTGCTCGCGCACCGCGGCGGCCAGTTCGCGCAGGCCGGCGGAGGATTCGCCCGCGGTCCGCCTGAGGCCTGCGAGCGGCTCGACCAGTTCGCCAATGGAGGAAACGCCGGCGCGCACGCGCTCTTTCACGAAGTCCAGGCGCCCGCCGGCTTCCGACATGCCGTGCTGGATGGCGGCGACGGTGCGCTCGATTTCCTGGGTGGAAGCGGAGGTGCGCTCGGCGAGTTTGCGCACTTCATCAGCCACCACGGCGAAGCCCTTGCCCTGCTCGCCGGCGCGCGCGGCTTCGATCGCGGCGTTGAGCGCCAGCAGGTTGGTCTGGTCGGCGATTTCCTTGATCAGTTTCACCACGGTGCCGATGTCGGCGGCCTGCTTTTGCAAATTCTGCATCTGCGTGCCGAAGTCGCCGACGGCGGAATCGATGGCGCCGATTTCACGCGACACGTTGTCGCCCTGGCCGACGCCGGCCTCGGAAACGCGCGCGGTGTTGTCGACCACGCCGGCGGCGGCGCCGAGATTGTCGGAGACCTGGGCGATGGAGACGGTGAGTTCCTCGATGGAGGCGGCGATGGCGGAGACGGCGTCGCTCTGGCGCGAGGAGCTGCCGGCCAGTTCGTCGGCGGCGCGCGCCAGCTCGCTGGCGGCCGACGACACGGCGCCGGCTTCGCCCTGGGCGCGGCCGATCAGGCTGCGCAGGGCATCCTGCATGCGGGCAATCGCCGAGAGCAGGGCGGCGGTTTCGTCTTCGCCCCTGATTTCAATTTCGCTGCGCAGGTCGCCGGAGGCCACCTTGTCGGCCACCTCGACGGCGCGGCGCATCGGGCGCACGATGCCGCGGGCGATGAAATACGACAACACGCAACCGAGCAGCACGGCGGCAATGCCCAGGATCACCATCTCGCGCACGGTGCGCGCCACCGCCTCGGCATTGGCGTGCGCCAGGGTGTCGATCGAATTCTTTTCCAGCTCGGAGAATTTTGCCAGCACCTGCACGTAGGCGGCGGTGCGCGGCTTGACGCGATTGTTGTAGATCGCCATCGCCTCGTCCTTCTTGCCTTCCTTGCGCAGGCGCGCGATCTCGGCACGGTCTTTCTGGTTGCCCAGGCGCATGTCGTTGATGTTCTTCAGCATCGCCTTTTCATCGTCGCCGGTGGCGAGCGCCTCGACCTGCTTCTGGTCGACGTTGCCGGCTTCCACGCCGGCCTTGTTGTCGACGCGGAAGACTTCTTCCATCTTCGGGTCGTCGCTTTCGGCGATCGCGGTGGTACGGATGGCCGCGGCCTGCACCAGGCGATACCAGTCGGTCACCAGGCGCTCTTTCGCCAGGGGCTCGGCCAGCAGGCGGTCGCCGCGCGCGCCGACGGCGCGGATCTGCGCCACGCCGATGGTTACCACCGCGGCCAGTAACAGCAGCAATATGCCGGTGCAGGCGGCGATGCGCGCACCGATGGATTTGATGCCAAACATGAAGGTTCCTTTCGAGGTCGCGGGGTCTGCGCGCCGCCACATCCCGGATAAGCGGCGCCAGCCACGCTGTTGGGTCGCGCTTGTTCTGCTTGTACGACTTGGATACGAGTAAGGGACAACCGGCGGCCGCGCGAAGGGGCCTCCCATGCAACTGCGCAAGCTTAGCGAGACGCGAGCAGGTTACGGGAGCGGAAAAGCAGCTTGTTCTTTACCCTTATCGGAAGATGCGCCGAACTGACCACGAAAAAACGCAACATTTGACGCCTTTTTCACTGGCTGACCGCACCACGAAAAACAATTGGAAACAAAACGTGAGCCACGCGCGTCAACAGCGCCCGGCCGCGGCCGTTGAATGAGCAGGCGCGTCCGCCCGGGCGCGCGGGTCGGCGGAGGCCGGCAGCCGGTGTAGGCGGCCGCTGGCAGACCGCCGCCGCGCCGCAAGGCAGGATGCCGCTAGCGAAGCGCCTGCCCGGCGCGACTATCCTGAAAAGCGAGGTTTTCCATGAAACGCACGCACCTTCTCACCTTCTCCGCCACTCTCGCCGCGCTGTTGTGGGCGGGCGCCGCGCCGGCGCAGCAGATGGGCGCGCCGGCCTCGGCCAACGGCCCTTCCTCCCCCGCCAGTGCCGCCCCCGCCGCCCCCGGGCAGCCGCAGGCGCAGGACGGCGCGCAGGCCACCGTCAAGCGCGCGGTCGAAGGCGTCACTTCCGCGATCAATGCCGACAAGGGCATCCAGTCGGGCGACCGCTCGAAGATCATCGCGCTGGTGGACAACAAGATCGTGCCCTTCGTCGACACCCAGGAGATGACGCGCCGCGCCGTCGGCCCGAACTGGAACAAGGCGAGCGGGGAGCAGCAGAAGGCGCTGGTGCAGGAGTTCAAGATGTTGCTGATCAACACCTACGCCGGCGCCTTTTCCACCTACCGCCCGGACACGCAGATCCAGTACAAGGCGGGCCGCGATTCGGGCGACGCCAGCGTGGTGCGCACCCAGGTGCTGGCCAACGGCCGCGACCCGATCCCGATCGACTACTACATGGAAAAGGAAGCCGGCGGCTGGAAGCTGGTGGACATTTCCATCTACAACGCGCGCCTGGTCGAGCTGTACAAGAGCCAGTTTTCCGCCGCCATCGCGCAAGGCGGGGTGGACGGCCTGATCCGCGACCTGAAGGCGAAGAACGGCAGCGACGCGCGCGCCAAGTCGTAAGTCCGCCGCGTAGCGGGCTTGCCGGGCGGATGACCTGGCCGCCGGCGCGGCCGGGCGCTTACTCCCCGGCCGCCCTAACTCAAGCCTGGGCCGGATAACCAGGTTCAGGAAAAAGAGCCCGCTTTACGCGGGCTTTTTTTGCGGCTAGCAACCGCGCGAGCCGGTACGCTACCTGCGCCGCGCCGCTTCAGCTCAAGCGCCAGGCGCGGCGAAATGCTTGCGCAATTCCCTCTCGGCCTGCACCCTGGCTTGCGCCACCGCTTCTTCCCCGGCGCCGGTCCCCTGGACGGAAAAAAAGCGCAGGTCGCGCAGGCCGATGGTGCCCAGGACTTCCTTCAGATAGGGCGTGAGGAAATCCGGCTGGCGCGCCCGCTCGCCGGAGAAGCGCCCGCCCGAAGAAATGGCGATAAACACCGGCCGGTCGCGCAGCGCGCCGGTTTTTCCCGCCGCCGTCATGTGGAAAGTGCGGCGGGCGCGGACGACGTGGTCCAGCCACGCCTTCAGGGCGGCGGGCACGGTGAGATTGTGCATGGGCGTGCCGATGACCACGTAGTCCGCGCTTTCCAGTTCGCGGATCAATTCTTCGGAGCGCGCCATCGTGCCCGCGCGCGATACGTCGGCGGAAGACGACTGCGAAACCGCGTAATCCGCGTCGATAGGCGAGAGGCCCGCGCCGATCATGCGCTCGACCAGCTCCGTGCCCGGCTCGCGCAACAGGAAGTCGGTGATGCCGCGCGACAGCCGGTAGCTCTCGGCCGCCTCTCCGCGAGGGCTGCAACTCAGATGCAGGATTGTTTTCATCCGTCGCTCCAATGATTCTTTCAAGGCACCCATCGTACGGGCCGGCGCGGCGGCGCCAAAGGTCCATGAAATGACACCGCCCCTGGGCCATGAATGGCATAGTCCGGCCTGGATCATTTGCAAAGACGAGCAGTCCATGCCCCTCGCACAGCCTGCCGGCCTCAAACCGCTGGACCCGGCGGCCGCCGCGCCCTTCTACCGGCAGGTCTACGGCCGCTTTCTCGATGCCATCGCCAGCGGGATATTGAAGCCCGGCGACCGCATTCCGTCGGCGCGGGCGCTGTCGCAGGAGCTGGGCCTGGCGCGCGGCACCATCGAGACCGCCTATTCGCTGCTGGCCGCCGAGGGCTACATCCAGGCGCTGGGGCAAGCGGGCACCATCGTCACGCCTGGCCTCAAGACGCGGGCGCCGGCGCGGATGCCGAAGCCGCCGGCGGCGGAGAGCGCGCCGAGTTTTCGCCCGGACTCGGTGCTGCCGTTCCAGATGGGCCTGCCGGCCCTGGACGCGTTTCCCCGCAAGATCTGGGCGCGCCTGGGCGCCAGCCGCGTGCGCGCGATGCAGCCGGCGGACATGGCCCACCCGGAGGTCTGCGGCCTGCCGGCGCTGCGCACGCAGATCGCCGCCTACCTGCGCGTCTCGCGCGGCATCGCCTGCGCGCCCGCGCAGGTGTTCGTCACCTCCGGGTACCGGCACACCATCGCGCTGATCGCCCAGGCGCTGTTGCAGGCGGGAGACCGCGTCTGGCTGGAAAACCCGGGCTACCCGCCGACGCGCGAACTGCTCGGGCACTTGCGCATCACCGCCGTGCCGGTGCCGGTGGACCAGGACGGCATGGTGGTCGCCGATGGCGTGCGGCGCGCGCCGCGGGCGCGCGCGGCGGTGGTCACCCCGGCGCACCAGAGCCCGCTGTGCGTCTCGCTGTCGCTGACGCGGCGCTGGGCGCTGCTGGACTGGGCGGCGCAAAACAGCGCCTGGATCATCGAGGACGATTACGACGGCGAATACCGCTACGCCAGCCGCCCGCTGCCGGCGCTCAAGAGCCTGGACCGCGAGGGCCGCGTGCTCTACGCGGGCACCTTCAGCAAGGTGCTGTTCCCCGGCATCCGCCTGGCGTATCTCGTGGTGCCCGAGGCGCAGGTGGAGCGTTTCGAGGCGATCGTCCAGGCGTTCGCCGGCGGCAGCCCGGCCCTCATGCAATCCATCGTCGCCGCCTTCATCGAGGAAGGCCACTTCGCCCGGCATATCCAGCGCATGCGCAAGCTCTACGCCGGGCGGCGCGAATCCACCGCCGCCGGCCTGGCGGGCGTGCTGGGCAAGCACATGCGGATCGAGCCGCAGCCCGGCGGCATGCACCTGATCCTGCGCCTGCGCGGCGGGCGCGCGGACCGGCCCCTGGCGGCGCGCATGCGCGCGGCGGGCCTCTACGCCGAAGCCCTGGCCGACTGGACCACGGGCGGCCGTGCGGCCCCGGCGCTGCTGGTGAATTTCACCAACGTCGATTCCGCCGACACCGCGCAGCGCCTGGGCAAACGCATCCTCGAACTGCTCTGAGCGCGGCGCCCGCGGCCGGGGGGCATCATGGCCCAGAACGCAACATGAATCATGGCTCTCCCGGCGCGGGCCGCGGTGCGTCACGATGGCGTCCTTGAATTTCAACCCAAGGATTCGTCATGACCCAGCGTATGGACTACCCCAAGATTTCGCCCGAGGGCTACAAGGCTTTCGGCGGTGTCTACGTCGCCGTGCAGAAAAGCGGCCTGCCGAAACAACTGGTCGACCTGGTGTACCTGCGGGTCTCGCAGATCAACGGTTGCGCCTACTGCATCGACATGCATACACGCGACTTGCTCAGCGCCGGCCTGGCGGTGGAAAAACTGGTGCTGGTGCCGGTGTGGCACGACGCCGGCGAGCTCTTCAGCGCGCGCGAACGGGCCGCGCTGGCCTGGGCCGAAAGCGTGACGCGGGTGGCGCAAACCGGCATTCCGGATGCCGACTATGCAGCCGCCAGCGCCGAATTCGGCGACAAGGAACTGGCCGACCTGACCTACGCCATCGGCCTGATGAACGCCTTCAACCGCCTGGGCGTGGCGTTCCGCCCGGCGCCCGCCGCGGCCGCCAGGGCCTGAAACCCGGGCACGGGCCCGCCCCCGCGCGGCGCCCGCCTTTTCATCTCAACGGAGCCTGTCATCCATGGCATGGACGCTACTCAGCCTGGCGGGCCTTCTGGAAATCGCCTTTGCGTTTTTCATGAAGTCGTCGGCCGGCTTTACCCGGCTTTTTCCCGCCGCGCTTACCGTCGCCACCGGGCTGACCAGCGTGGTCCTGCTGTCGATCGCGCTGCGCACCCTGCCGGTCGGCACCGGCTACGCGGTCTGGACCGGGATCGGCGCGGCTGGAACGGCGATCGTGGGCATCGCCCTCCTGGGCGATTCCGCCGCGCCGGCGCGGCTGCTGTGCATCGGCCTGATTCTGGCGGGCGTGATCGGGCTGAAACTCGTCCCGGCGAATTGAGCCCGGTGGCGCGCAAGCGCCGCTGGGACGCCGCGCGCCTCTTCGCGTAGCCTTCATCCGGGCGGATTTCCGCGCGCATCTTCCGCGGCGCCGCGGCCGCTTTAAGGGCCGGCATGCGCTCGCGCGCCCCGGCCGGCCGGGGGTCCGTGCCCGCCGCATTCGTCCCGCCGCGCGCGAACCCGTACAATAATCACCGTTCGCCGGGAATCAGCCCCGGCGCGGGCGCTTGCCAAGCGCCATCAATCACGAACCGGCATCAGGGATAGGCACTTCCAACCATGAACGATCTCGCGCAACCGCCCAGCCTGGCGTCGATCGTCTTCATGCGCCTGCCGGGCTTCGACGGCAAGCCGGTGCGCGAGCAGGCGACCTTGGGCGAGCAGTTGCACGCCCTGATCGGCTCGGTGCTCTCCGACCTGCCGCCGGAACTGCGCCTGGTGCTGGAAGCGCCGGGCGGCGCCGCGCTGGTGTTTCCCGACGACCCCGCGCTGGCGCTGACCATCGCCGAGCGCCTGCAGGCGCATGCCGGCGGCCTGGACCTGTGCATCGGCATCAACCACGGGCCGGTGAAGCTGTGGCAGATGGACGACAGCACGGCGCTGATCGGCGACGGCCTGCAGGCGGCCGCCGTCACCGCCAGCTTTGCCACGCCGGAGCGCTGGCTGGCGGCGCGCGCCTTTCGCGATGCCCTGGCGCAGGCCGCGCCGGGGGAAGCCGAGCGCCTGGCTGCCGCCGGCACCTTCACCGACGACCAGGTGCGCAGCCACGAACTCTATGCCCTCGACCTGGCGGCGCTGAAGGCGCGCCAGCGCCGTCTCTACCTCAGCGGCGGCATCGCGGTGGCCGCGATCCTCGCCGCCGGCGTGGGGGCGCGCGCCCTGCGCCCACCGCCGCCGCGGGAGACAGATACCGCCGCCGCGCCGGTGCGCCTGCCGGCGCAACTGACGCTCGATGTACACCCCGGCGGCGATGTCTATCTCGACGGCCAGTTCGTCGGCCAGTTGCCGGAACAGCGCCAGCTTTATCTCGCACCGGGACGCCACAAGATCGAGGTGCGCTTCGGCCAGCAGCCCCCTCTCTTGACCGAGGTGAACCTGGGCGCGCGCGAAAGACTCACCCTCACCCACCAATTCTCGGCGCAGGCCCCGGCGCCGGCCCCCGCGCAGGCCGCCGCCGAAGGGCGGGCGCCGCGCCGCGTTGCCCGTGAGCGCGAGCGCGAGCAGGACCGCGAAACCACGACAGCGGCGCCGGCGCCGGCCCAGGGTGAAGCCGCGCGCCGCCAGGAGAACGGCCAGGACCCGGGTTTCTGGCGGCGTTTCATGCGCAGTTTCAAGCAGGAACAGCGCGAAGCCGAGCGGCGGCCGGCGCAACAGGCGCCGGTGACGCCATGAGCGAGATGCCGCGCACCATCGGGCGCTACCGTATTCTCGCCGAGCTGGGCCGTGGCGCCATGGGCGTCGTCTACGGCGCCGAAGATCCGCTGCTGTCGCGCAAGGTGGCGATCAAGACGATCCTGATGTCGTCGGACGCCGCCGAGCGGGCGGAGTACGAGCCGCGCTTCTACCAGGAGGCGAAGACGGCGGCGGGCCTAAGCCATCCGAACATCGTCACCATCTACGACATGGGCCGCGAGGGCGACCTCGCCTTCATGGCGATGGAGCTGGTCGAGGGCGTGGAGCTGAAAAGCCTGATGAGCACCGGCCGCCTGACGGTGGCACGCTCGCTCGACATCGCCGCGCAGGTGGCCGAGGGCATCGCCTACGCGCACGAGCGCGGCGTGGTCCACCGCGACATCAAGCCGGGCAACGTGATGGTCTCGCGCAACGACCAGGCGAAGATCATGGACTTCGGCATTGCGCGGGTAAAAACCTCTGACGTGAAGACGCGCACCGGCATGATGCTGGGCTCGCCCAAGTACATGTCGCCGGAGCAGATCATCGGCCGCGCGATCGACCCGCGCGCCGACATCTTCTCGCTCGGCGTGCTGATCTACGAAATGGTGGCGGGCGAACCGCCCTTCGCCGGCCCCGACCTGCCGGCACTGATGCACGCGATCACCAGCAGCGCGCCGGTGCCGCTGATGCGCCACGACCCGCGCCTGCCGCCGATGATCGACCTGATCCTCGCCAAGGCCTTGGCGAAAAAGCCGGAGTCGCGCTACCAGAACGCGCGCGAACTCGCCGCCGACCTGCGCGCCTGCCGCGAACTGCTGCCGGTGGCGGTGCAAGGCGGCGTGCCCGCGGACCGGGGCGCCGCGCCCGCGCATGCCGACAGTACCTGGCCGGACGCCGGCACCCACATCATGGCGCCGCCCGTCATCATGCCGCCCATGCCTTCCGGCGCACCGCACGATTCGACCACCCAGGTCGGCTGGGAGGCGCCAAGCCCGGCCCCCGGGTTGCTCGCGGGCATGGACCCAAGCGAGCGCTCCTTCGGCAGCACCATGCCGATGGGCGAGACCACCATCCTGCGCAGGCCGCCGGGCGTGGACCCGGGCGCCCAGACTTCCACCCTGGAACGCTTCATCGTCTCTTCGCGCTTCGACTCGACCGCCACGCTGATGCGCCTGCGCCATCCCGATCACTCGGCCACCAACAGCCGGCGCTTCGACGAGACCTTCAGCGGCAGCGCGCGCCGCCTGCGCAAGAGCCCGGAGCGCGTGGTGGTGGCGGTGGCGGTTGTCGTTGCCCTGGTGCTGGCGGTGGTGATCGCGCTGATGTAAGAGCGCGGCGCGCGGCGGCGCGTCCCCTTTGTGGTGAGTCTGCTGACGCGCAGCGACATCGCCGCGCCCGCGGGCAAAGCCCCACGCGCTTATGGCGCACTATAGGGCGCCAATGCGCGGCAACGGCTATATGATGACCGCGCAGGTCCGCCTAAAAACCATATCGGAGGAATCACTGATTAAGTGGGCTACGCCCCCTTAACAACCCCTGAAATCAGAGGGGGAGTGCACCCTCCCACATTCCGAATTCGATACTTGTTCAGTATTTACCGGAGACAAACGCATGCAACGCTCTGCCCAGACCCGGCGGCGCCTTCTCGCCGCCGCCATGGCCGCGCCGCTGGCCGGCGCCCTCGAACGCAGCTTCGCGCAAGGCAAGTATCCCGACAAGCCGATCCGCATGATCCTGGGCTACCCCTCCGGCGGCTCGGCCGACGGCTCCTTCCGCCCGGTGCAGCCGAAGATGGAGGGCGTGCTCGGCCAGCCGCTGATCGTCGATTACCGCCCCGGCGCCGGCGCCACCATCGCGGTCGATCTCACGGCGAAAGCGCCGAACGACGGCTACACCCTGCACTACGTCGACTCCGGGCCGCTGACCATCGTGCCCAACGGCAAGAAGGTGCCCTACGACCCGGTGAAGGACATCGCGCCGATCGGCACCTGCTGCGGCGGCGGCACGCTGATCGTCGTCAACCCCAAGGTACCGGCGGCCAACCTGAAGGAGCTGGTTGCCCTGTGCAAGGCGCAACCGGGCAAGTACAACTACGGCACCTCCGGCATCGGCGGCGCCGGCCACCTTGCCGCCGAGCTGCTGCAATCGATGACCGGCATCGAGATGGTCCACGTGCCCTACAAGGGCGGCAGCCAGGCCGCCGTCGACCTGATGGGCGGGCAGATTCCCATCCTCTTCTCCTCGATGGGCACCGCCGTGCCGCATTTAGCCGGCGGCAAGATGAAGCCGATCGGCGTCACCTCCGCCAAGCGCGCCAGCGTCGTGCCCGACATTCCCACCGTCGCCGAGCAAGGCCTGCCCGGCTACGAAGCCAGCGTCTGGTTCGGCTTCGCCGGCCCGGCCGGCATCTCGCCGCAGGTCATCGGCGCCGTCAGCCGCGCCCTGCAAACCGCACTCGCCGATCCCAACGCGCAGGAGCAGATCAAGCGCCTCGGCTACGAAACCATGCCGGGCACGCCGCAAGACATGGTAAAGCTGATCGCGGCCGATACGGTGAAGTGGGGCAAGGTGATACGGGAGAAGAAGATCGTGTTTGAGTAATCCGAACCTCTTCAACTGTAAGACGATTCCCACGCCCGAATCCTCCCCGCGCCGCCATGCGCGCGGCGCGCCGTTCTCTACGATATGTCCACATTGTGAGTGGGCCAGCGGAGCGGATGACCGGAACGCGTATCCAAAACGCCACCGGCGCCGCTCCGCGAAAATGAACAAGGCCCGCGCCGACAGGGTCATTCGCAGAAGGGAGTTCAGGAAACAGCCGGCCGCCATGCGGCGGCACCAGCAAAAACAATCGCCGGCGCTTCGCCGCCTTTCCTGGACTTCGACCTCTCAACCTCTCCCCCATACGCGCCCCGACCATGCAGGCCGACGCCACGCCCTCCTTGCGCCCGTTTTCGGCACAGTCTCTGCTGCGCTGGGTCTACTTGCTGGCGCTATTCGCCGTATTGAGTGCGGCGGGCGGCTGCGCGGGCTTGCCGCCGGGGGCGGATTATCCGAAGACGCAATCGACGGCGCTGGAGCATCCCGAAGAAACCAGACTCGGCAAGCAGTTCGCGACGGGTGCGCAGACCCATGAGGGCAAGTCGGCGTTTCGCCTGATCCCCTCGGGCATCGACGGCTTCCTGCTGCGCGCGCAGATGATGGACGCGGCGCAGAAGACCATCGACATGCAGTACTACATCTTCCGCTCGGACGAGACCGGCAAGCTGTTGCAGGACGCCATCCTGCGCGCGGCCGACCGCGGGGTGCGGGTACGCCTGTTGATCGACGATATCGACAACGTCGGCGAGGACGCACAGGTGGAGGCGCTGGACGCGCATCCGAACATCGAGGTGCGCCTGTTCAACCCGCTGCGCTATCGCGGCCCGAGCAAGATGCTGCGCGGCGCCGAGTTGATTTTGTGGGCGCCACGCCTGGACCATCGCATGCACAACAAGCTGATGGTGATCGACAATTCGATCGCCCTGGTCGGCGGGCGCAACATCGGCGACGAGTATTTCCA
>DASYEQ010000022.1:0-2125 GCA_036498945.1 Burkholderiales bacterium
GCAGATGATGAAGATTCCCGCCATCCGCCAGCGCATTGCGCTGGGGCTTGGGGATCTGTTTGCGCGCATCGACCTGAATGCGCTGGAGGTGCTGCGGCGGCAGGTGCAGCAGGCGTATCTGGACCCGGCGAAGCTGTTCGACGCGGGGCAGCGGGCGATTCCGCTGCTTGAGTTGGATGCCGATACGCGTGGCGGGCTGACGGTGGCGTATGCGCTGCGTGATGATGGGCGGCAAGTGATGACGGTGAAGCAGACGCCGCGGCATGTGGCGCTGGCCGTATTGCAAAAGCGGCTGGACAACTTCGCGAAGTTGCAGGAGGAGGCATTTGCGGTGCAGGAGGTGGAAGAGGTGCCGCGGGCGGCTCGCGGTGAAGGCGCGCGGGGGATTTTCGGGGTGGAGTTGCGGCTGGACGATACCAAGGAAGTGGCGTTGAGCCGCGCACCGCGACTGCCGCCGGCGGATGGCGTGATGCAGGCGGCCGATGCGGCAATGGCGGAGGCGGCCCTGGCGATGACGCCGGAAGCTTCGACACCGCTAGCGGCCGAGGGACCCGGGACAGACATCAAAGCAGACCCGGTGCCTACGGGCTCGGAAGCACCTTCGAGCGATACGCCACCACCCTCGCCCTTCGAGCCAGGCTACGACTTCAAGAAGGACCCGGACGCGATGTACGGCGGGCGCTTCACGGCGTGGAACCGTTACTGGAAGGAGAAGCGCGAGCGGGAGCAGGCAGCGGCTGAGGAGGCGGCGGCGCTGCGCAATCCGCCGGCGAACATGCGCATCGGCCCGGGCAAGACGGTGCCGGTACGCATGGAGCCGGGGTACAACCCGCCGTGGTTACGCGACAACCGGCCGGAGTTCGCCATCGGCGCGGGGGAGTGCTGGATTGACTAGGCGCGCGAGGCGCGAAACTACCGTGGTTTACCGTGGTTCCGCGCCTGCCTGCTTCACACAGCGCGGAACTTGAGCTTGCGCTGGTCGATGCCGAACTTGTCGGCGAGCCAGTCGATCATGATTTCCTGGCCGAGGGTCGGGTTGTCGTGCTGACAGTGTTCGGCGCCGGTGCCTTCGGCCTGCGTGAGGATCAGGGTCACGTCGATGCCCTTGCTCTTGGCGTAGTCGTGCACCTGCTTGACCGTTTCCACGCCCAGCACGTCGTGGCCGCCGTGCAGCACGAGGTAGGGGCATTGCATGTCGTCGAGCACGCCTTCGAGCTTGAAGGGTTTGGCGATTTCCACCGCTTCCTTCATGCTCTTGGCGCCCACCACCCATTTCATGTGTCCGGCCAGCGCGTGGTTTTCGCCGCGGTCGGCGAAGCGCTTTTCGATGTCCCAGATGGCGCCGTGGGAAATGCAGGCGGCGAGGCGATGCTCGCGCGAGGCGGCGCGCGCGGCGTAGTAGCCGCCCATGGAGGAGCCGCTCACCGCGATGCGCCTGGTATCGACGTCGCCGCGCTTTTCCAGCCAGTCGATGCAGCGGCCGATGGGCACTTCGTAATCGTGGCGCGAGTAGATTTTCTGCCGGCGCAGCGCCCCGCCCTGGCCGGGACCATCGACCAGCAGGCAGGAGATGCCGCGCTGCACGGCGCCGTGGCCGGTCATGAACCAGAGCTCGTCCTTGAAGGAGTCAAGGCCGCCGACGGAAATCAGCACCGGTTGCTTGTCGCCGCCGTTGGGCGACTTGATGAAATAGGCCGGCAGGGTCTTGCCGTTTTCATAGGGAATCTCCACCACTTCGCCCGGCGGGTCGAGATGCTTGAGCCACTTCTGGCTCGCGGCTTCGCAGCGCGTGAAGGTGGGCAGGCGGCGCGGGTCGTCGGCCGGCAGCCAGAATTCGGCGGAGCGGAAATTGTCGGCGGCGCGCAGCCAGCAGTTCATCGCGGTGCGGATGTGCCCGGCCTCGGCGGCTTCGTCACCACGCTTGTCGTTGCGGTCGGCCACCACCATCCACTCGTTGTGCCAGGAGTCGAGGTCGCCGGGAATCATGCGGCTGGCGGCCTGGAAGCATTCGCTGACGCTGCCGCCGCCCTCCTGCGTTTCGCCGAGCGCGCGGCGGAACTGGTAGGACATGAAAAAGTGGTCCGGCCAGTGGTGCCAGCCGAAGGGTTCGTATTTGGGTGGGGTG
>DASYEQ010000023.1:0-7626 GCA_036498945.1 Burkholderiales bacterium
GCCCCGGCAACTGTTCGGGCTATCGAAGAATCAGGCGCGGCGCCTCAAGCTGGCCCACAGGCTTGCACTTCTCCTTCAGGCTAAGCAGGCTGCCGCGCCTGCATCTAATACGCTACGCTACTTCCAAGATATAAGGCTCGAATATTTTCCAAGCACGCGTCGCTGGAAAAATATTCGAGCCCGGTCCCTTTATTCGTGAAATAGTGGACATGCTTAATGATATTGCGGTGGACGTGCCAGCAGATGTCGCTGGGGCTGAGAAGGATACCAAGCTCACTTTGCTGAGCCTTTTTTATACATGCAGAGATTCCCTCACCGCAGGTGTCACCAATTCTATAAACGTTAATCCCGTTACGAAGTTCTTGTACTTTAACGTGTGTCCAAAGCTTCAAGTGCATGGATTGGCGATAAATGAGCCGATCTCCGGGGTAACGTATCGTCGCAGCGCGCTTTCGCCTCTTGGGCAGGAGGTTCTCGCGCGAATGGACAAGGCGACAACGCTCTCGAAGGCAGCAAAGAAATCGGGCCAGATCAACGAGAATGCAAATGGCAAACCAGAGCAACAGGCAAAGACCGAAGTCGTTTCTGGCGAGAATTCCAAGTCCGTTGCGGGCAAGAAAAAAACGTCTTCCGGTGCAACGTCCAAGAATGGTGAGTGAGAACGGCTTAGTTTCACGCCGGCGCCACCCAACTCACTTCTGCATGAAGTCGATGAACACGCGCAGCTTGCCGAGCATTTGCGCGCGGTTTAAGTAGTGGAGGTAGAAGGCTTCGTCCGCAAGGGACGATTAGAAGAATCTGGCTCGATATAATTTTCGACATAACAATCGGGGACAGACCACTATTTCTCTCGAATACGCAGAGAAAACGTGATCTGCCCCCGATTGTTTCTAAGTTTTACCAATCACCGCTACTGGGCCACTCAACGGCATCTGCGCAAGCGTCAACATATATGCTTTGGCCTAGATACTTTCGATGTGTCTCTGGATTGACTGCGACAACGCTAACCTCCATAAGGCATGATCCGACCATTCGATTGCCAATGGATTCCAGAAACGTCTGCTGAAGATTTGATCCCCCCCAGTACTCGCCGGGGGCTTGAAAACGGCGCACAGCACAGCACTCCTCCTGTTGCAACTGTGTTTTGCCAGATGACTGCGGCCTATTGCGAGGATTACGAACCGGACCGGTCGGTGAAAGATAGTCACCGTACTTCGCGACAATTTCGCTATCGCTGAAGAAATGGAATTTCTCCCAGCAAAATCCCGCCTGGTTCATAGCTTCAAGTGCCAATATTGCGCCAGCAACGCACCATACGGATTTGGCAATCGTTCTCTTCTTAATAAATGAAGAGGCTATCCAAACAACTAATGCGAGTAGAACCACCGGTGCTACGAGGAATACGACAAGCAGAAAAGCGGCCATCCGGACCTCCATATCAAAACTAGAAAACAATCGGGGACGGACCACTATTTCTCGCAAACACGCAGAGAAAACGCGGTCTGTCCCCGATTGTTTCGCGTGGAGATGCTGGCGCGGGGCGAGACGCTGCACCCGGCGAGGGCGAAGAAGGCGGCGGGAAGCAAAGATTAAAAGGGCTGGGCTCTCATCGCTAGAAGAGAGGGCGCGGCGCTGTCGCGTGTGCTGTTGCGCGGGATTGATTCAACCGCGTTGTAGAAACCGCCCGCACCGGTCGCCGGGGTCTGCCTGCAACCCTGGCGCCGGTGCCTCCGTGGGAGTGGCGGCGCGCCGAACGACAAGGCGACTTATCGGGCGATCCTGAAACCGCCGGAAGGTTGCCCATGCTGTTGGCGCTTGGTGGCTTTCGCCATGGATCACCTCCTTTCAGTTAACGCGGGCGCTTGACGGCGGAGGGATTCCGCGATGCCATTCCCGCGTGAATGCAGTGTACACCGCTGGATGGGCGGGCTGAAGTGGGCGGCACAATGGCTGTGCGCGGAGTGCGTGGCTCGGCGCCATCCGCTCGGCCTTGGCTTTGCTGCTTCGCGGTCAACCGGCACGCCGGTTCACGCGGCCAGCCCTGCGCCTTGCGCGAAATACGCGGCGCAGTAGAAGCCGAGGGTGACGACGGTGAGCCAGCGGCCGAAGCCGATGAGGCGGCAGGCGCGCAGCACGGCGGGCTGCAGGTGGGGGAAGAGGCCGGCGGCTTGCTGCACCCAGCCGGCCTTGCGGCTGAGCAGGCGGTTGCGCAGGCGGCCGGCGCGAAAGCGGGTGAATTCGCCGAGTTGCCCGGCGGGCAGCTTTTTCAGGGTTTCGTTGAGCAGGATGTCGGCGTAGGCGCAGACGGCGAATTGCGTGAGGGCGAGGCCCAGGGTCGCGTAGACCAGGTCGTTGGGTAAAGTCGGCATGTGGCTCCCTGAATATCGGCGGGCCGGGGCGTGGTGCCCGCGGGCCTGCTGGCTGGCGCGAGTCTTCGGGGCCGGTGCAACCGGGCGCGACTTTTCTTGGGCGGCGTTAGCCAACAACTATACGTGAAATCGGCCGGCGGCAGCGGGCGATGCGGGGCGCTTCGGGCGCAGGGCGGCCGGGCTAGAATCGCGGCGGGCCATTGCGGATATTTTCCATGAGCACAGTGCTTGTTACCGGCGGTTCGGGCTTCGTTGCCAGCCATTGCCTCTTGCAGTTGCTGGCGGCGGGCCACGAGGTGCGCACCACGGTGCGCCATCCGGGGCGCGAGGCGCAGGTGCGCGCGCTATTGAAGGCGGGCGGGGCGCAACCGGGGGAGCAGTTGCGCTTTTTCGCGGCGGACCTGACGGCGGATGCGGGCTGGGCCGAGGCGGCGCGCGGCTGCGATTACGTGCTGCATGTGGCCTCGCCCTTTCCGGCGGGGGTGCCGAAACATGAGGACGAGCTGATCGTGCCGGCGCGCGAGGGGGCGTTGCGGGCGCTGCGGGCGGCGCGCGAGGCGGGGGTGAAGCGGGTGGTGCTGACCTCTTCGTTCGCGGCCATCGGCTACGGGCATGCGCCGCAAAGCGCGGCGTTCACCGAGCGGGACTGGACGGATGTGCAGGCGCCGGGGACGCCGGCGTATGTGAAGTCAAAGACGCTGGCGGAGAAGGCAGCATGGGACTTCATCGCGCGCGAGGGCGGCGCTCTGGAGCTGGCGGTGGTGAACCCGGTGGCGGTGTTCGGGCCGGTGCTGGGGGACGATTACGCGGCGTCGATCTACCTGGTCAAGCGGCTGCTGGACGGGCTGCCGGGCTGCCCGCGGGTGTATTTCGGCGCGGTGGATGTGCGCGACGTGGCGGCGCTGCATGTGCTGGCGATGACGCATCCCGCTGCAAAGGGCGAGCGCTTTCTGGCGGTGGCGGGGGATTGCCTGTCGATCCGCGATATTGCGCTGATGCTGAAACGCGGCATGGGGGATGTGGCGCGGCGGGTGCCGACGCGCGAGTTGCCTGACTGGCTGGTGCGCGCGGGGGCGTTGTTCAGCCGCGACCTGGCGGCGGTGGCCCCGCAACTGGGGCTGATCAAGAATGCGAGCGGGGAGAAGGCAAAGCGCTTGCTGGGCTTTACGCCGCGCCCGAATGAGGAGGCGATCACGGCGGCGGCGCAGAGTCTTGCGCGGCTGGGGTTGCTGAAGCCGGTTTGAAGCTTGCGCGGCGCGGCGTGCGCTGGTGGGCGCGGATGCATGGCGCGGCGGTGCGGATCCGCCGCCGGCAGGCGTGGCGTGGCTAGCGCTGCACGCACTCTTCCTTGCCGTGGTTGCCGCCCTTGAATTGCGGCTGGTAGTTGAACTTGTGGAAGGTCCACTTGCCGTCGAGGCCGTGCTTGAAGCGGGCGATGCCGGTGCCGAAGTCGTGGGTCTCGGCGTTGGTGTTGGCGCTGGCGCTGGTGTTGGCGTTGGCGAAGTGGACGGCCATGTCGAGGCCGTGGGCGGCGGCTTCGCCGGGGTAGGTGCCCATGCCGGGGACTTCGAGCTTGAAGTCGTAGGACCCATAGGGGCCGGTGCTTTGCGCGGGCACCAGCGTGAGGGTGATGGTGCCGGTGTAGGGGCCGTCGATTTTGTCGTGGCCCTTGCAGTCGTAGGTGCCGGTGAAGTCGGGGGCGTTGAAGGGCGTCTGCGGTTGTGGCTGGGCCTGCGCGTGGGCGCAGCAGGCGAACAGGGCGCAAATGCACAAGGCGCGGGCGCGCGCGGTGAGGGGTTTGAACACGGGAACTCCGGGAGATTGAGGACGACTGCCATCATTCCGCGGGCGGGATGATGAAATCTGGATTTGGCTCTTTTTTGGCATGCCTTAGCCGCCTATAGTAACTCCATGGGCCGCGATTGGTGATGCGGCCGGGCAGATGCGTAGGAAGGCAGGCATTCATCATGAAAATCGGTCAAATCTTTGCGCTGGCGATCTTGTCGGTGGCGTTCGGCGATGCGGCGGTGGCGCAGTCGTTCGAGAGTGAGAAAGTGAAGAGCCCGGAGCCGAAGACCGGGAAGCTGACCGAGGCGCAGAAGAAGGCGCCGGTGACGGCGGAGCGTTCGCAGGAACCGTAGGCGCGGTGGTGTGGGGGCCGCGCGGGCGCGCGGCCGGGTAAGGCGGTTTGCGCGGGCTTCGCGCAGGGGGTTGCGTTAAAATCCGCTGCGCCGTACCCACGCTTCATCCCCATAATCGCCCGAGACAAAAGGCTGCACGCCGCGTGCGGCCTTTTGTGTTTTCGCCTTGCCGCCCTTCGCCTACGCTTTTTCATTTGCTGACTCTGCCTGCCGCCGGGCGCGCGGGGGAGAGGCGTGAGCGCGGTGGAACCAGTTTCCGCGGCGGCGCCGACGGAAGTTTCCGCGGGTAGCGCGCCGAAGGAAGCCTTCCTGACCGAGGGCCTGCCGGAGCGCCAGCGGATCGCGGCGATGACGGCCATTCTGGTGCCGGTGGCGATGTCCACCCTGGATACGGTGATCACCAACACGGCGCTGCCGTCGATCGCGGCTTCGATCCATGCGGATGCGCCCTCCGTGATCTGGGTGGTGACGGCGTACCAGCTGGCGATGGTGGCGACGCTGCTGCCCTTCGCTTCCTTCGCGGAAAAGATCGGCTACCGGCGGCTTTATGTCGGCGGGCTGGTGCTGTTCACTATCACTTCGCTGGCGTGCGGGCTGGCGTGGTCGTTGCCTAGCCTGGTGATTTTCCGCGCCTTGCAGGGGGTGGGCGCGGCGTCTCTCATGAGCGTGAACACGGCGCTGATCCGCTTCATCTACCCGCCGCGCATTCTCGGGCGCGGGCTGGGGCTGAATGCGTTCATGTCAGGCGTGGCGTTCACGGCGGGGCCGACGGTGGCCTCGGCGATTCTTTCGTTCACCACCTGGCACTGGCTGTTCCTGGTGAACGTGCCGGCGGGCCTGGCCGCGATCTGGCTTTCGCTGCGCAACCTGCCGCAGACGCCGCATTCGGCGGCGCGCTTCGATGCGCCGGCGGCGCTGCTGTGCGGCAGTTTCTTCTTCCTGCTGGTGCTGGGCATCGGCACGGTGTCGCAGAACGGCCCGTGGCGCGTCGTGCTGCCGGAATGGGGGATGGCGCTGCTGTGCGCGGTGACGCTGATCTATCGCCAGCGCCATCACGCGGCGCCGATGCTGGCGCAGGATTTGTTCCGCAACCCGGTGTTCGCGCTGTCTTCGCTCACGGCCATCTGTTCGTTCGCCACGCAGGGGCTGGCGTTCGTCGCCCTGCCCTTTCTGTTGCAGGCGTACGGCCGCACGCAGGTGGAGACGGGCTTTTTGATGACGCCGTGGCCGGCGGTGGTGGCGGTGATGGCGCCGATCGCGGGCCGGCTCTCGGACCGCTACGCGCCGGGGATGCTGTGCGGGCTGGGGCTGTTCATCATGGCGGCGGGCATGGCGGCGCTGGCGTTGATGCCGGCGCACGCGAGCGCCTTCGACATCGGCTGGCGCATGGTGCTGTGCGGCTTCGGTTTCGGTTTTTTCCAGGCGCCCAATCTCAAGGCCATCATGGGCAGCGCGCCGCCGAAGCGCAGCAGCGGCGCGAGCGGGACGGTGGCAATGTCGCGGCTGCTGGGGCAGTCTTCCGGGGCGGCGCTGGTGGCGCTGTGCTTCTATATTTCGCTGAAAAGCGGGCCGGAGATCGCGCTGTGGCTGGGCTGCGGGTTTTCGTTCGCGGGGTGTTTGGCGAGCGTGTTGCGGCTGCTGCCGGGGTGGAAGAGGAAGTAAGGCGGGCGCTCGATGGCGGCGCTTTTACGCGCTTACATGACCCGATGCCATTCGTGGTGAGCCTGGTCGTCGACCAGGGGGAGTGCCCTTGGGGACGCCCGGAAGGAAGTACGCTTGGGGCAGGCACCAGGCCTGCCAAGCGCTTGTCCCAAGTTGTCGAGAGGACGTGTGCTCCGCCGATTTCCCGGCGCAAGTGGTTCGACAGGCTCCCCACGGACGGCGGCAGAGCGCGATACATCGCTGGCCGGAGCCGGCGTCTGGGGCCGGTCTTCAACGGCAATAAAAAAAAGCCGCACCCCCTGAAGGGTGCGGCCCGGAAGCCGCCGCGTAACGCGGGCGGCCACCTCATCGAGAGGGCGCTTACTGCGGCGGGCGCACGCCGTTCTTGGTGACCTGCACGCGGATGGCGGTGAGCTTGCTGCCGTCGCGCTTGTACATCATCACGGCGTAGGCGCCGGGCACGAGGTCGGCGCGCGCCGCGGGAATGCCGCTGACGATCGGGATGCCTTCGGGCACCAGCACCTTCTGCATGCCGCCCTGGTAGGAGATGGTGAGCACGCGGCCGTTGACGGTTTGCGTGGACTCCTTCACGTCGCCGTTGGTCATGGTCGAGCCGGGCTCCAGGTCCCAGGAGCGGTGGCCGGGGTTGGTGTTGGGCGGCAGCACGTGGATTTCACGCGCGACCAGCTCGCCGTCCTTGCCCTTGACGGCGGTGGTGCCGATGAAGGAGCCGGGCTTGATCTCGGCCAGGGTGGTGTTTTTCATCGCGCCGATGCTGACGTTCGACGGCAGCTCGACCTTGAACTCATCGCCTTCGCGCGATTTGAAGGTCATCTCATCGCCGCTGACGGCGACGATGGTGCCGCGCGCGCGCTGCGGCTGCTGGGCAAAAGCAAGGCTGCTGACCAGGCACAGCGCCAGCACGAGCAGGTTGCGGATTTTCATGGCGAACTCCTATGGGACTGGGGGATCTTATTGATGAGAGGCAGGATTACAGCGTCATGCGGGTCTTGACCGGTAAACATGGCCGCTTCGGCATGAGGCCCGCATTGTGCTCCTAGCTACGCGGCACGTACGCGGTAAGATGTAAAAACCCAAAAAAATTTTCGTATAAGCAATGACTGATTCGAATCCCCGCATCATCGCCTGCCTGTGCGCCGCCTGGTGCCGCACCTGCGACGGCTACCAGGCCGTGTTCGACGGCCTCAAGGCACAGTTTCCCGAAGACCGCTTCGTCTGGCTCGACGTCGAAGACGAAGGGGTGGACGTGCTGGTCGACACCTTTCCCACGCTGATGGTGGCGCGCGGCGGCACGGTGCAGTTCTTCGGCGCGGTGCTGCCGCATGCCGAGCACGCGGTGCGGCTCTTGCGGGTGCTGGAGGCGGATGCGCCGGCTTGCGCGAATGCGGAAGAGGCGGAGCCGCTGTTCGAGCATTTGCGGGACAAGGTGTAGG
>DASYEQ010000024.1:0-5777 GCA_036498945.1 Burkholderiales bacterium
GAGGTAAGCATCGACCGGCTTCGGCACGGCGGCGCTGGCGCCGACCTTGACGATGAGCAGGGTCCAGTCGTAGGCCAGCCCGGCGTATCCGAGGGCGGCGTCGCCGCCGGAAGACGGTTCGCCGATCAAGCGCGTGCTCAAGAAAAACAGATTCGGTTGCGGCACCTGGACTCCTGGCCTGGAACACTGCCAGACCTATTATTCCACGCCTGCGCGGGTTTGCCTGCGCGGGTTTGCCTGCGCGGGTTTGCCTTCGGGGGGCGTGCAACAGCTTACGTGGTGCGCGCCAGCGGCAGGGTGAAGTAGAAGGTGGCGCCTTCGCCGACGCGGCCTTCGGCCCACACCTGGCCGCCGTGGTGGGCAATGATGCGCTTGACCGATGCCAGGCCGATGCCGCTGCCGGCGAATTCGTTGTGCGCGTGCAGGCGCTGGAAGGCGCCGAAGAGTTTGTGGGCGTACTGGTCGTCGAAGCCGGCGCCGTTGTCGCGCACGTAGTAGATGCGCACGCCGGGCGGCGCCATGCCGTCGGACCGGAGCACGGTGGAGGAAACAGGGGTGCCGAAGGTGGGCGCGTATTGCTCCCCGGAGGCGGTGGCCGGCGGGGCCTCTTCGTCCTCTTCGCCTTCTTCGCCGCCGGCGGCCGGCGGCACGGCGCGCGGCGAGACGGCGGTGCTGTCAGGCAGGGCGCCGAATTCGATGCGCGCGCCGTCGCTGGCGGAAGTGAATTTCCAGGCGTTGCCGAGCAGGTTGTCGAGCACGTCCTTGATCAGGCGCTGCTCGGCCCAGGCGAAGAGGCCGGGCTGGATCGTGAATTCGACGCGGCGATGCGGGTCGCGCTCGCGCAGCTCGGCGGCGATCGCCTGCGCCAGCGCGGAGAGGTCGACTTCTTCGGGCTTGAGTTCGGTGCGCCCGAGGTGCGCCAGTTCCAGCAAGCCCTCGATCAGCCGGTCCATGGTGGTGCCGCCGTCGGCGATGCGGTCGATGAAGACGCGGTTTTCGCCGTCCAGCTTGCCGGCCAGGTTTTCGCGCAGCAGGCCGGCGAAGCCGGTCATGCGCCTTAAGGGGGCGCGCAGGTCGTGCGCCACGGTGTAGGAAAAAGCTTCGAGGTCGGCGTTGGCCTGGCGCAGCTCGGCGGTGCGGCGCTGCACGCGGCTTTCCAGTTCGGCGTTCATCCGCAGGGCGGCGCGCTCCACCGCCTTGCGCGCGGTGAGGTCGTGAATGATCGAAAGGGCAGCGGGCTTGCCTGTGTATTCGAAGGGCAGGGTGACCACTTCGACTTCCACCTTGCTGCCGTCGGCACGCAGCAGCACCTGCTCGACGGACGGCACCGGCACGCGCTCCTCGATCACCTTGCGCATGCGCGCCAGCGCGACGTCGAGGTGCGGCGGGTCGATGGTGTCGTGCACCGTCTGGCCGATCAGGTCGGCCTCGGACTGGTGGCCGAACAGGCGCACCGCCGCCGGGTTGATCATCACCGTGCGATCTTCGCAGACCACGCGGATGGCGTCGGGCGATGCGTGGAACAGGGCGCGGTAGCGCTCCTCGCTTTGCGCCAGCGCGAGTTCGCTGCGCTTTTTCGCCAGCGCGAAAGAGAGGTTGTGCGCCAGTTCGCTGACCAGGCCGGTGAGTTCCTCGTCGAAGAAATTCGGCTCGCCGGCGAATACCGAGAACACGCCGATCAATTCGGCTCCCGGCTTGTCGGAAATCGCCAGCGCAAAGGCGGCGGAAGCGCGCACGCCGATGGAGGCGGCATCCGCGCGCACGGTGGCGGCCGCCGGGTCCACCGAGATGTTGTTGCTGATGTAGGGGTGGCGCTCGCGCGCCACCCGCGCCGCCGGCGAGAACGGGTCGTTGAGCGGGATCGAGCGCGCGCCCACCGCGCCTAAGCGCGGGCCGTGGCCGACGTAGGGCACCAGCATGTTCGACTCGCGCTGGAACAGGCGGATCGCCGCGCTCACCAGATGGCCGTCGGTCACCGCGATCTCGCACACGCGGGCGCACAGGGCGCGCGGGTCGGGCTCCTGGATGATGGCGGCGCTGGTGCGCGACAGCGCGGAGTAAAGGTTGGTGAGGCGCGCGACGCGGCGCTCGGCTTCCTTGCGCGCGCCGATGTCGCGCACCAGCAAGAGCACCGCCGGCGCGCCCTGGTAATCCAGGCGCACCGCCACGCTTTCGACTTCGATCACGCTGCCGTCCATGCGCAGGTGGCGCTGCTCCAGGCTGGTGGCGGCCACCGCGCGCTCCAGCACGTCGCGCGCGCGCTGCATCACCACTTCGCGGTATTCCTGCTCGGCCAGGTCGATCGAGCGCATGCCGATCATCTGCTCCGCGCTTTGCGCGCCGTACAGGCGCACCGCCGCGGCATTCACCAGCAGAATGCGGCCGCCGCGATGCACCACCATCGGCTGCGGCGCCGCGTCCACCAGCGAGCGGTAGCGCGCCTCCGAGGCGCGCAGCGCCCCCTGCATCTGCAGGATCTGGTCGAGCATGTGGTTGAAGCCCGAGGCCACCTCGGCCACCTCCAGCGGTCCTTCGACGCGGGCGCGCTGGTTGAATTCGCCGGAAGCCACGCGCCGCGCCGTGGCGGTGAGCGCCTGCATCGGCTGCGAGATGCGCTTTTGCAGCGCCAGCGCCAGGAACGCGGCCACCACCAGCACCAGCGCGGTGAGCCCGGCGAGGGCCAGCGCGTTGCCCTGCGCCTGCGCGTAGATGGCGGCCGTCGGCAGGCCGGCCAAGGCATACCAGCCGGAATTGCCCACCGGCTTGAAGGCGTAAAAGCGTTCCACCCCCTCGACGCTGACGGCGGTGGCGGTGCCTTCGCGCTTTTGCAGCACGATGCGGTTGACTTCCGAATCACGCAGGTTCTTGCCGACGAAATCCAGCGGCCGCGGCGCGCGCGCGATGATGTTGCCGTCGCTGTCGGTGATCGCCAGCGCGCCGTTGCGCGGCAAGGCGGCGCTCACCACCGGCTGGAAGGCGGCAATGTTCACCACCACCTCCACCGCGCCGCGCAGCACGCCGTGCGCATCGCGCAAGGGCTGCGCCACCACCACCACCCAGCGCCCGCTGTAGACGCCGCGCTGCGGCGGGCCCACCGCATAGGGCGCGCCGGCGCGCAGCTCCAGCAGCCAGCGCGGCTGGCCCAGCGCCGGCAGCTTGCCCGCCGGCGACTTCAGGGCCGAGCACACCAGTTGGCCGTCCGCCGTCACCGTGCTGACGTTGGCCAGGTCGGTGTTCAGGCGCAGCATGTCGGTAAATAGCGGGTCGCAATCGCCGGCGTCGAGCGCGCGCACGCGCGGCCGCTCGGCGAGAAAAGTGGCAAGCCGGCGCAGCTCGGCCAGCGAGGAAGTGGCCTCCGCCGCCGTCACGTCCACCAGGTTCACCACCAGCTGGTTGGCACGCTCGGTTTCGGCGTCCGACGCATGCAGGGCCGTGTACACCAGCATGCCCGCCAGCGGCACCGCGGTGGCCAGCACCAGCGCCAGCAACAGCGCCTGCAGCGAATAGCGCCGCACCGGCGCGGCCGGCGCCGCGGGTGCGGCGGGCGGCGGCGCGACCGGCAGGGTCGGCGCGGCCGGCGGCGACGACCCACCGGCCGGCGGGAGCGCGCCCGGCGCCGCCCACGGCTCGGCCGGCGCAGTCGGCGGTGGGGGAAGGCGCGGCCGCAGGGTCGGCGGCGCCGTATAAGGTGCAGGCGGCACCGCCGTCTCGGCGGACGAAGCGGAAGCCGGTGCGGAAAATGCGCCGGCGGAAAGCGGGGTAGGGGTTGCGGCGTGCGGCTCGGAAGCGGGCAGGTTCGAGGCCGGCGGATGCGGGACAGGTGGATGCAGGGGAACGCCGGCGCCAGGCACACCGGTGGCGGCGGCGTTCGCGTTCGCAGCCCCGGTGCGCCGCGCCGCCGGATCTTCGCCCCAGGGCGGCGGTGGCACCTGGCCGGTGCCTTCGCTCACAGCCGCCCCCCGGCGCCGCGCGCGGCGTCACCGCTGTCCAGCGCCGACCGCTGCGCTGCGTTGTATGCAGGGCTCAAGCCCGTCCCCTCGTGCATGCGGCCTGGCTGCCGGCCATGTAAGGCCGCGCGGCAACTGCGGCCATTGGGGAATCATATTACAACCGCCGGCGGCAATCGCAACCGTTTTGCGCGGCGTTGCTTTGTCCGGACCGCGACGCGCATCAGCGCATCGCGGTGGCGCGCTCATGCGCGAACAGGCGCAGGCAACTCAGGTCAATCAGGCAATGCGACGGCGCGCGTGCGCCGCCGCCCATCGTGTTACGGCAGCGGCGCCACCGAGCCGCCGCGCACGCCGTTGGCGGTGATCGCCTGCGCCACCAGGCCGTTCCTGATCGCATCGGTCACGAACTCCTTGAGGAATGCATAACCCGCGCCCTTGCGCTCGGCACTCTTGGCCACGCCGATGGCTTGCTGGATGGCGGTAAAACGCCCGTCGAGCAGGCGCGAGCCCGGCAGCTTTTCCGCATCGGTCACCAGGCGCGGGCGCAGGCCCGCCAGCACTTCCATCTTTTCCTTGACGAAGTGCTCGAAAGACCCGTCCACGCTGTCGATGCGCTCCAGCTTCGCGTGCTTCAGTTCGCGCGAGAGGTAAAGGTCGTAGGCGCTGCCGCCGGCGATCGCAATGCGCCGCCCGGGCGCATCCACTTCCGCAATGCTCTTGATCGGCGAACCGGCCGGCACGAGATACGTCGCCTCGATCTCGAAATAGGCGGAGGTGAAATCGATCTGCTGCGCGCGCTGCGGCTCGGCGCCCAGGAAGGCGATGTCCCACTTGTTGTTCGGCGCATCATCGGCCACCTTGCCGGGGCGCGGGTAGCCGATCAGCTGCACCGGCACGCCGAGGCGGCGGCCGATCTCGTGCGCCAGGTCCGGCGCGATGCCGCGGATGGTGTTCGCCGCCTTGTCTTCGCGGGTCAGCAGGAAGTTGGACAGGTTCAGGCCGACACGCAGGGTGCCGGTGGGCGCGAGCTCGTCGCGCGCGGCCGTAACGGAAGTGGACATGGAAGATCTTTCAAGCAGCCGTGGAAGGGGCGGCCATCTTAGCGCACCGGCAGCACCCCCACGCAGGGCGGCGCGCTGATGGGCGCGATTCGCCATCCGCCACGCGGATATGAGGCGGCAGCCGCCTGCCCGATGACAGCCCCTTGCGCCGAAGGGAGCATCGGCGCGCCGCGACAGCGCCCGGCACGCGCCCTAGCCAGCGCCGAACAGCCGGATCTCCGCCTCCAGCCAGTGCGCCTCTTCGCAGCCGGGCGGGAAACCGCGCGATTCGGCGATCAGGTACGCCTCCACCGCGATGCGCGCGCGGCGCAGGTTTTCGTCCGGCGCGCAGACCGCCTCGGTCTGCGCCAGCAGCGCGGCGGCGGTCGCCATGGCCGACTCCATCATCGGGCTGGGCGCGTCCTGATTGACCAGGGCCGCTTCTTCGCCGGGGCCGGGGCCGATCGGGGTGGCCGGGTCGAGGCCGGCGGGCACGGGCGTGGCGGCCCGCTTCGGCGCCGCGGCGCGCTTGCGTGCGGGCGCCGCCGGCACCGGTAGCGCGGCGGGTTGCGCGCGCGGCGTGTCGGCCGCGGCCCTGGCCGGCTTCGCGGCAGCCTTGGCGGGCGCCTTGATCGCGGCCTTTTTCGCCGGCCCTTCGCCGGCCGCTTCCTTCGCCGGCGCCCTGGCTACCGCCTTTTTCACCGCCGCCTTGCGCACGGCCGGGGCGGCGCTTTCCTTGCGCGCGGCGGGCGCGCCTTCCTTGGCCGGGTCTTTGTCGCTTTTCATC
>DASYEQ010000025.1:0-6335 GCA_036498945.1 Burkholderiales bacterium
ACCAGCGCGCGCACCGTCTCGGCCAGCACCACGCGCGCGGCCAGCGCGGCCGGCGAGAGCTCGTCGTCCGACAGGCTGGCGAGCAGGTTGGGGCGCAGCGCGTGGCTGTCGGACACGCGCAGCACGGTCAGCGGCACATCGCCCATGCGCGCCAGCGCCGCCGCCGGCTGCACGGTGGCGCCCACGCCCGCGCGCACCGCGTCCATCAAGAGCGCCAGGCCGTCGATCTCCGCCACCACGCGCGGCTTGATGCGGGCGCGCGCAAACGCCGTGTTGAGCAGCGCGCGCAGGCCGTGCGGCCCGCTGGGCAACAGCAGCGGCAAATCCGCCAGCTGCGCCAGGCGCACGCGCCCGGCCTCCGCGCCGGTCTTCGCCTTCCCCGGCATGCCGGCCAGGTTTTTCGCCGCGATCACGAACAGGGACTCATCCAGCAGGTGCTGCACGCTCCAGCGCGCCGGCGCCTCGCCCTGGAACACCAGCGCCAGGTCGATCTGCCGCGCGCCCAGCATCGTGCCCAGGTGCCCGGAGAGGCTTTCCACCAGGTGCAGGCGCACTTCCGGGTAGCGCGCGCGCATCGCCTCGATGAAGGGCAGGCCCAGCATCGCCGCCGTGGTGGGCGCCATGCCGACACTCACATGCCCCGACAGGCGCGCCTGCTGCGCCGCCGCCGTCGCCGCTTCCACATGGCGCAAGGCCAGCTGCGCCTGGCGCAGGAAGGCGAGACCCGCTTCAGTCGGCGTGACCCCGCCCGAGGTGCGCTTGAGCAGGCGCGTGGCAAGCTCACCCTCCAGCCGGCTGATCTGCTGCGACAGGGCGGAAGTGACCACGCCCAGGTCGAGCGCCGCGCGGCCCATGCCGCCGAGCTCGACCACGCGCACGAAATATTTGAGTTGACGCAGTTCCACCAGGCCCCCTTTGCGGGGCAATGGTCTCATGTTTGCCCGGGGGTGGTTCCACCACGCAACACCCGAAGGGAGGTTGCGCAGCCAAAACAAAGGGCCGGCAAGCGCCGGCCTTTGCCCTGCACGCACGCGCCCGCGGGCGACCTCGCGGCCGCCCGCGTACGCGGCGTTTACTCGCGCGCCTTCAGCGCCGAGGTATCGGCGGCGGCGTTGGTTTTCTTCTGCTCGTACTTGGCCTTGGTTTCATCGGCATTGGCCTGCGAGTAAGCGGACTTCTTGTCCGCCTTCGCCTGCGCCTTGTCGGCCTTGGCCTGGGCGTAAGCCGCCTTCTTGTCGGCCTTCGCCTGTGCCTTGGTCGACTTCTTGTCGGCGTTGGCCTGGGCCTTGGCTTCCTTGGCGTCGGCCTTGTCATCCACCTTCATCTGGTGAGTTTCAGCGTCGGCGATCTTGTCTTCCAGCGAATTGGCGAAGGCCACTGAAGCGGACATCGCGAACACACCGGCCATCAGCGTGGCGAGTAACTTGGACATGGTCTTTCTCCTATCGAATGATTGATCGTCCAGATCAAAGTGACATGCCTAGTCCCAACGACCGGGCTTTGCACGTCGGCATCTTCACCCCGGGGGCTTGTAGTCCGGTATCGATGCGCGTCCTACAAGCGCCGACAGAAAAAGCGCACAAACACGACCCACGCGCGCAGCATCCGCCGCGATTCGCGCCCGATATTCCCGCCGCCCGGCGCAATCCGCCCCACATCGGCGCATGCGCCGCCCCAGCGCGCGCGGGCCCCCGAGAAACGCCAGGCGCCCGTTTCACCCATTGCCCACGGCCGCCACGAAAACGCCCCGCCCACCCCCACCCCCGGAGAGTGGTAAGGTATGCCCAGAACGGCCGCAATTCCGCCGCCCCGCCGCACGCGCCCCTTGCCGTGCGCCCGGCCCCCCAACCGCGCCGCCCCATCCAGCGCGCCCACCCGGAGAAACGCCCATTGGCCAAGCCTAATTTCGCATTCCAGAAACGCCAGAAAGAACTCGACAAGAAACGCAAGGCCGAGGACAAGCTGCGCGCCAAGCAGCTCCGCAAGGAGCAGGCCGCCAACCCCGACGCCGCCGCGCCTGAAGACGGCGCCGAAGCCGGCACCGCGCAAGGCGAAGACGCCGGCAGCGAAGCCGCCGACCCCGCCGCCCCGCCCGCCCCTTGAGCGCGAAGGGTTTCATGCATTGACGCTGGACCGCATTCTCCAGAGCCAGGGCTTCGGCACCCGCCGGCAATGCCAGGCCCTGATCGCCGCGGGTGAAGTCACCGTGGGCGGCAACGTAGCGGCCGGCTGGCAGCAAGACCTCGCTCCCGAAGGCCTCGCCTTCACCGTAGAAGGCGAGCCCTGGACCTACCACGCCCGCCTCTACCTCGCGCTCAACAAGCCCGCCGGCATCGAGTGCTCGCGCAAGCCCAGCCACCACCCCGGCGTGCTCACCCTCTTCCCCCACCCCTTCACCGAACGCGGCCTGCAGCCCGTCGGCCGGCTCGACCACGACACCACCGGCCTCCTGCTGCTGTCCGACGACGGCACCTTCATCCACGCCCAAAGCTCGCCCAAGCGCCACGTCGACAAAACCTACGTCGCCACCGTGGCCGAGCCCGCCACCCCCGCCCTGGTCGACCAGCTCACCCGCGGCGTAAAGCTCGACGACGAGCCCGCGCCCCTCGCCGCCCGCAGCGCGCGCCTGCTGAGCGACCACGACATCGAAATCGTCCTCACGCAAGGCAAATACCACCAGGTCAAGCGCATGCTCGCCGCCGCCGGCAACCACTGCGCGGCGCTACGCCGCGAAGCCATCGGCCAGCTCACCCTCGCCAGCCTCGAGCTGCCCCTGGGCGCATGGACCTACTTGAGCGAAGCGCAGCAACAGCTATTGCGCGCCGCCTGAACCCACTCGCACCCGCCCCCGCGCCCGGTCAACCAGCGCGCCTCAATTCACCGGCACAAACCGCATCACCCGCCGCCCGCGATTCTCGGTGACGTACACCCGCCCCTGCGAATCCACCGCGATGCCGTGCCCCTGGTTGAGCCCGCCGATCATCGTGCCCGGCCGGCCGAAGCTGGTCAGCCACTTGCCGCTGGCCCGCTCGTAGATGTCCACGCGCGCGTTGTTCTGGTTCATCACGTAGATCCACTGTTGCGCCGCGTCCGGCGAAAAATCGATCGACACCGCCGAGCCGCCCGTCTCCTGCCGCTTGCCGTCGGCCGGCAGGGTCACCGGCTGCCACGGCGTGGCCATCGTGCGCAGCAGCTTGCCTTGCTTGTCGTACACCTCCACCCGCGAGCCGATGCGGTTGCACACATACACCTCGCCCGCGCGCGAAAGCCGCATGCAATGCACGCTCTGCATGTGCGGCAGCAGCCACTGGCGCAGGTATTTGCCCGTCTTGTCGAACACGATCACCCGCTTGTTCTGCGGCGGCGGCTCGCTGCCGAGCACGTAGTCTTCCCCGTCGGAGACGTACACATCCCCGTTCGCCGGGTCGACGTCGATCGAAGAGGGTGAAGTGAAGCGCGGCAGCGGCGAATTCAGCGGCGCGCCGTGCTGGGTGCCGTCGGACGTGTCATACACCCCCTTGGTGCCCAGCTGCAGCAGCAGGCGCGAGCCATCGCGCGCGTATTTCTGGATCATCCCCGAAGGGCCGGAAGCCACCCACAGCCCCGCGCCATCCACCTTGCACGAATGCAGGCGCGCATCCATCGCCTTCATCTCGCCCCAGCCCGCCACCACATTGCCGGCCGCGTCGAATTCGATCACCGGCGGCGCCAGGCGCCCCGCGTTCAACTCCCCCGGCGCCACGTTCTGCCGGTTGAGAATGATCACGTGGTCGTTCGCGTCCAGGCACACCCCGCCGATGCCGCCCAGCACCCACAGGTCGGGCAGCGGCTTGGGCCACGCAGTGTCCAGCACATAATGCGGCACGCCTGACGCGGGCGCCGCCCCCGGCCCCGCGCAGGCCGCGCACAACAGCGCGGCCGCCAGCGCCAGCGCGGGTTTCAAGGCAGAAGGGAAGCGCAGCATCTTGTCTCCTCATGGGGGTTTGTTGTGCACCCACTATGCCACCCCGGAAACCGCCCCGCCACCCGCGCCCGCTTAATTCGCCAATACGTAGCGCATGATGCGCCGCCCGCGATTTTCCGACACGTACACTCGCCCCTGCGAATCCACCGCGATGCCGTGCGCCTGGTTGAACTCCCCCGCGAAAGTGCCCGGCCGGCCGAAGCTCGTCAGCCACTTGCCGCTGGCGCGCTCGTAAATGTCCACCCGCGCGTTGTTCTGGTTCATCACGTAGAGCCACTTCTGCGCCGCGTCCGGCGAGAAATCGACCGACACCGCCGAGCCCCCCGTCTCGCGCGCCTGCCCGTTCGCCGGCGCCGTCACCGGCTGCCACGGCGTGGCGAGCGCGCGCAGCAGCTTCCCCTGCTTGTCGTAAATCTCCACTTGCGAGCCGGTGCGGTTGCACACATACACCTCCCCCGCCCGCGAGAGCGCCAGGCAATGCACGCTCTGCATATGCGGCAACAGCCACTGCCGCAGGAATTTGCCCGACCGGTCAAACACCGCCACCCGCTTGTTCTGCTTCGGGCTCTCGCCATCCGACACATACACATCGCCATTGCCCCGGTCCACCGCGATCGACGAAGGCGAAGTAAAGCGCGCCCCCGCCGTATTCAGCGGCGCCCCCTTCGCCGTGCCATCCGCCGTATCCAGCGCCCCCTTCGCGCCTATCGTCAGCAACAGCCGCGAGCCGTCATGCGAAAACTTCTGCACCATCCCCGAAGGCGCCGCCGCCACCCACAGGTTGCCCTCGCCATCCTCATGGCACGAATGCAGCCGCGCATCCATCACCTGATGGTCACCCCACGAATTCACCACCTTCCCCGCCGGGTCGAACTCGATCAGCATCGGCGCCAGCCGGCCCCCGTTCAAGTCCCCATCCGCCACGTCTTGCCGGTTGAGAATGAACACATGGTCGTTGTGGTCCACGCACACCCCGCCCAGGCCCCCCAGCACCCACAGGTTGGGCAGCGGCGCCGGGAACGAAGCATCCAGCACATAGCGCGGCACCGCCTGCGCCTGCGGCGCCGAAGGCCCCGCGCAAGCCGCGCACGCCAGCGCCAGCACCGCCGCCAGCGCGCTCGCCGGCCTGCCTGAGAGTTTGGGCATTGTTGTCTCCTTCGCTTTGCGCGATTGGTTGTAGTGGGGCCAGCCGGGGGGCTGCGCCATGGGCAAGAATACTCTACCCCCGGGAGTGCCCCGTCAACGCATCAAGACGCCGGCAGCCCGTCCAGGAATTCACGCGCGACCGCTACGCACTCCGCATACGTCGGCCGAAAATCCAGCGCGTCGATTGCCGCAAAGGCTTCCTGCAACACCTCCTTGCGCGTTTCCAGTTGCTCCAGAAACGCCGCGCGATGGCGCACCAGAAACGGCGCCGCCTTGCGCAAGTCCTCCGGCTCCTCGCGTATCACCAGCGCCAGGTCGAACAAATCCCGCGCCGTCGCCCGGTCGCCACGATGCCACATCTTCTTCGCCACGATCTCCGTGGCCGTCTCCACCTTCACCGCATGCTCCAGCAGGCGCCACTCCTCGAAAGGCGCCGCCGTCAAATTCGGCGCTGCGACAAAATCGATCTCCCCCGCCGGCAGCACCAGCTTCACATACAGCGCCGCTTCCACATAGTTTTCCGTGATGCTCTCCGCCACATCGCTCAAGCGCGGCGTCACGTAACCCAGGGTTTGCGGATCCGGCACGAAGATATCCACGTCCCGGCTCAAGCGATGCCGATACCGCAGCATCAACACCGTGCCGCCGCCAAACGTCCAGAACGGCGCCGCGCCCGCGCGCGCCTGCACGTCATCCAGCAAACGCAAGGCCGGCGCGAACAAACGCTCCCACGAATCCGGCACCGATGTCATCGGCTTCATCTGCATCTCACTCACGCAACTCCGGCCGCATCACCTGCAACTCACGCGCCCAATCAAACACGTGCCCCCAGATTTTCTTCGCCGGCACGCCCTCCCGCTGCGCCGCCTCCTCCACCGCTTTCACCAGAATCTCCAGCGGCGCCTCCCCCAGCAAAGCCCCCACCTGCACCCGATACGCCGGCGGAATCACCCCACTCCCCAACGCCTGCGCCAGCACGCCCTCATCCAGCGCCTGCCGATAACTCACGCTCGAAGTCACCGCCGCCATGAACAAGCCATTCGCCTTCTTAGGCTTCGGCCGCGCAGAAATGTCGATACCCAGCAAGCCCGCCAGCGCGATCAACTTCGCCACGCCCAAATCCTTCAGCGTGCCGCGTTCGAGTTGATTGATGGTGGCGCGCGAAAGGCCCGCCAGCGACGCAAGGCGCTGCTGCGACAAACCCACGCGGGCGCGGCGCGCATGC
>DASYEQ010000026.1:0-7568 GCA_036498945.1 Burkholderiales bacterium
GCCTCGGGTACAATAGATACCCGTTGTTTTTCGCGCAATGTGCGTGAATGCGAGAGGCGTGCAATGAGCGCTCAGCTATCCGTGGTCGGCCCCAAATCCTCCTCCGTCAGTTCGATTCCCGAAATCGTCGCCGAATTGCGCGCCGGCCGCATGGTGGTGGTGGTCGACGACGAAGACCGTGAAAACGAAGGCGACCTGTTGATGGCCGCCGAGCATGTCACGCCCGAGGCGATCAACTTCATGGCGCGCTACGGCCGCGGCCTGATCTGCCTGACCCTGACCGAAGCGCATTGCCGCCAGCTCAGCCTGCCGCTGATGGTGAGCAACAACGGCACCAAGCACGGCACCAATTTCACCGTGTCGATCGAGGCCGCCGAAGGCGTCTCCACCGGTATCTCCGCCGCCGACCGCGCGCGCACGGTGCAGGCGGCCGTCGCCCCCGGCGCCAAGCCGGCCGACATCGTGCAGCCCGGCCACGTCTTCCCGCTGATGGCGCAGTCTGGCGGTGTGCTGGTGCGCGCCGGCCACACCGAAGCCGGCTGTGACCTGGCGGCGATGGCGGGCGCCAGCCCGGCGGCGGTGATCTGCGAAGTGCTGAAGGAAGACGGCGAAATGGCGCGCCTGCCGGACTTGATCGAGTTCGCGCGCGAGCACAATCTCAAGATCGGCACCATCGCCGACCTGATTCATTACCGCAGCGAAAACGAAAGCCTGGTGACGCGCGCGGTCGAGCGCAAGGTCGAAACCGCGCACGGCGAATTCAGCGCCGTCGTCTATACCGACAAGGCCACCGGCGCCGCCCACCTCGCGCTGTCGCGCGGCGTGGTCAGCGCGGAGCATGAAACCCTGGTGCGGGTGCACGAGCCGCTGTCGGTGTTCGACCTGTTGGACAACGGTGCCAGTTGCCATTCCTGGGGCGTGAACGCGGCGCTGGCGAAAATTGTCGCCGAGGGCAGCGGCGTGCTGGTGCTGCTCAACGCCGAGGAAAGCGCGGAGCGCCTGGTGGGCTCGGTACGCGATCTCAATGCCGGCGTGCGCCCGAAGGTGAAGATGGACCTGCGTACCTACGGCATCGGCGCGCAGATTTTGCGCGACCTGGGCGTGGGCAAGATGAAGCTGATGTCCAACCCGCGCAAGATGCCCTCGATGGCGGGCTTCGGTCTTGAAGTGACGGGCTACCTGGCGCCGGAAGGCTGTTGACCGGAGTGAGCGTTCAATCCCGGCCGCTGTGATGCGGCCGAATTTTTTAGCTGTGCAGGTGAGACGGATTTCATGAGCCAGGACAAAGTCAATTTCGACAAGAAGCTGGACGGCTACGGGCTGCGCGTCGGGGTGGTGCAATCGCGCTTCAATGCGCAGATCGTCGATGCCCTGGCCGAAGGCTGCATCGCCGAGCTCAAGCGCCTGGGGGTCGAGGAAATCGAGCACGTCAAGGTGCCCGGGGCGCTGGAGATTCCCGTCACCCTGCAGGTGATGGCGATGACCGAGCGCTTCGACTGCCTGGTGGCGCTGGGCTGCGTGGTGCGTGGCGAAACCTACCACTTCGAACTGGTGTGCAACGATTCCGGCCGCGGCGTGATGGACGTGCAACTGACCACCGGGGTGCCGGTCGCCAATGCCATCCTGACGGTGGAAAACGACGAGCAGGCACGCGCGCGGCTTGACAAGGGCGTCGATGCGGCACGCGTCGCGATTGAAATGGCTACTACCTTGAGAAGGCTGCAACGATGAAAAGCGCCCGCCGCCGTTCGCGCGAGTTTGCCGTCCAGGGCCTGTACCAGTGGCAGCTCAACGCCGCCGATCCGACCCTGATCGCCGATGACCTGAAGCGCACCAAGGGCTTCGAGCAGGCCGACGAAAAGCATTTCCGTGAACTGCTCTACGGCGCCGTCGAGCACGCCGAGGGCCTGCACGCGGAACTGCAGCCCTTCCTCGACCGCCCGGTGCAGGAACTCTCCCCGGTGGAGCACGCGATCCTGCTGGTCGGCATCTACGAGCTCAAGCATCATGTGGAAGTGCCGTACCGCGTGGTGATCAACGAGTGCGTCGAACTGGCCAAGACCTTCGGCGGCACCGACGGCTTCAAGTACGTCAACGGCGTGCTCGACAAGGCCGCCGCGGTCGTGCGCCAGACCGAAATCAAGGGCGCGCGCAAATAGCCTGGAGCCTACACGGCATGGCTTCCGAGTTCGACCTGATCGCCCGCCACTTCACCCGGCCGGCGCGCCGCGCGCGCCTGGGCGTGGGCGACGATTGCGCACTGCTGGAAGTCACGCCCGGGCACGAGCTGGCGATTTCCACCGACATGCTGGTGGCAGACACCCATTTCTTTCCCGATACCGATCCGCGGCGCCTGGGCCACAAGACCCTGGCGGTGAATCTCTCCGACATCGCCGCGATGGGCGCCAGGCCCACCAGCGCGGTGCTGTCGCTAGCCTTGCCGGCCGCCGATGAAGCGTGGATCGCCGCTTTTGCCGCCGGGTTTTTCGCCCTTGCCGATGAACATGGCGTCGAACTGGTCGGCGGTGACACCACGCGCACCTCCCGCACCCTGACGCTGAATGTCACCATCCTCGGCGAAGTGCTGGCAGGGCAGGCGGTGCGGCGCAGCGGCGCGCGCGTCGGCGACGATATCTGGGTTTCCGGTACCTTGGGCGATGCGGCGCTCGGCCTGGCCGCGCTCAAGAAGGAAGTGACGCTTCCTGCGGCCGAGCACGATTACTGCGTCTCACGCCTCGAGATGCCGACCCCGCGCGTCGCACTAGGCCTGGCCTTGCGCGGCGTGGCGCGCAGCATGCTGGATGTGTCCGACGGGCTGGCCGGCGACCTTGCGCACATTGCGCATGCCTCGCACGTAGCGGCCCAGGTCGATGCCGATGTCTTGCCCCTCTCGCCCGCGCTGCGCGGCGTGGCGCGTGAGCTGGCGCTGCGTTGCGCGCTGACCGGCGGCGACGATTACGAACTCTGCTTCACCGCGGCTGCGGATGCACGCGCGCAGGTGGAAGCGGCCGGCCGCGCCGCCGGCGTGGCAGTGACGCGCATCGGCGCCATCCTGCCGGCGGCAGCGGATGCGCCGGCGGTGGGATTTGTCGATTCCGCGGGCCATGCACTGGTGCAACAATATGGCGGCTATGACCACTTCGGCGCCTGAGCTGGACGACGATGCGCCGGCCCCGCGTCCGCGGCGGCCGACATGGGGCTGGATGCTCGGGCATCCGGCGCGCATCATCGCCTGCGGCTTCGGCAGCGGGCTGATCCGCCCCGCGCCCGGCACCTGGGGCACCTTGTTCGGCTGGGGCACCTACGTCTGGCTGGCGCCCTATGTGCCGGACGCCTGGCGCCTGGGTGTGGTGGCGCTGGCCTTTCTCATCGGGATTTTCGCCTGCGGCCGCGCGGGACGCGACCTGGGCGTGGTCGATCACGGCGGCTTCGTCTGGGACGAGGTGGTGGCGATCTGGCTGGTGCTGGTGCTGGTGCCGCCGCAATGGCAGGCGCAACTGGCGGCGTTTTTGCTGTTCCGTTTTTTCGACATCCTGAAGCCGCCGCCGATCCGCCATTTCGACCGCCGGCTGAAAAGCGGCTTCGGCGTGATGTTCGACGACCTGCTGGCGGCGCTGTACACCTTGCTGGTGTTCGCCCTCTATATAAGGATGTTCGGCCATGGCTGATACCTTGTCCACGCTCGGCGTGCTGGTCGGCGCGCGCCTGAAGGCACGCGGGCTGGTGATGACCTGCGCCGAATCCTGCACCGGCGGCTGGGTGGCGCAGACGGTGACGGCGGTTTCCGGCAGCTCGGAGTGGTTCGACCGCGGCTTTGTCACCTACTCCAACGAAGCCAAGCAGGAAATGCTCGGCGTGCCGGCCGCGACCATCGCGCGCTTCGGCGCGGTAAGCGAGGAGACCGCGCGCGCCATGGCGGTGGGAGCGCTTACTCACTCGCACGCCCAGGTGGCGCTTTCCATTACCGGCATCGCCGGGCCCACCGGCGGGACGCCGGAAAAGCCGGTTGGACTGGTGTGCTTCGGCTGGGCCAAGGGAGAGGCGGCGCATACCGAGAGCAAGCGTTTCGACGGCGACCGCGAGGCGGTGCGGCGCCAGGCGGTAATCCATGCCCTGCAGGGCTTGCTGGTGCTGATCGAAAATTAGCCGCGGCAGGCGTCGAAACGCTTGACGCGACCTTTTACAGTAGTTACACTGTATAAATGAACAGTTAAGGGCCGGTGAGCGAAAAAACGCTTTCTGCTGTTCATCCCGGGGAAGTCCAGCACAAGGTTTTCCGGTGGTTTTTCCTGGCTTTGTCATCCCTTAGTACCCATCCTTTTTTAATTCATTGCGCCGAAGGTTTTTGGCGAAGGACGAAAAATTGAAATCCAGCGCCAAGAAGCCCGAGACGGAATCCAAAATTTTTCAAGGAAGCACTCCCATGGATGACAATAAAACCAAGGCCTTAAGCGCTGCCCTGGCGCAGATCGAAAAGCAGTTTGGCAAGGGCTCGATCATGAAGCTGGGCGAAAAGAGCATCGAAGACGACATCCAGGTCGTCTCCACCGGCTCTCTCGGCCTCGATATCGCGCTGGGCATCGGCGGCCTGCCGCGCGGCCGCGTGGTCGAAATCTACGGCCCGGAATCCTCGGGCAAGACCACGCTCACCCTTCAGGTGATCGCCGAAATGCAAAAACTCGGCGGCACCGCCGCCTTCATCGACGCTGAACACGCGCTCGACCCGCAATACGCGCAAAAGCTCGGCGTCAACGTCGCCGAACTGCTGATTTCGCAGCCGGATACCGGGGAGCAGGCGCTGGAAATCTGCGACATGCTGGTGCGCTCCGGCTCGGTCGACATCGTGGTGATCGACTCGGTCGCCGCCCTCACCCCGAAAGCCGAAATCGAAGGCGAGATGGGCGACCAGCTGCCCGGCCTGCAGGCGCGCCTGATGAGCCAGGCGCTGCGCAAGCTCACCGGCTCGATCAGCAAGACCCAGACCCTGGTGATCTTCATCAACCAAATCCGCATGAAGATCGGGGTGATGTACGGCAGCCCGGAGACGACCACGGGCGGCAATGCGCTGAAGTTCTACGCCTCGGTGCGCCTGGATATCCGCCGCACCGGCTCGGTGAAGCGCGGCGACGAGATCATCGGCAACAACGTCCGGGTGAAGGTGGTCAAGAACAAGGTCGCCCCGCCGTTCCGCGAGGTCGAGTTCGATATCATGTACGGCGAGGGGATTTCCAAGCTGGGCGAGATCATCGACCTGGGCGTCAAGGCCGGCGTGATCGAGAAGTCCGGCTCCTGGTTCTCCTACGCCAGCCAGCGGATCGGCCAGGGCCGCGACAACGTCCGCGAGTTCCTGAAGAAGAATCCGGACATCGCGAGCGACATCGAGAGTGCGGTGCGCGGCGCCAAATCGGCCATCGAGGAGGAACTCCTCGTCGGCGGCCCCGAGGCCGACGAAGAATAGCGGAAGACGAATTGGCGCTCGGCCCTTTCCGGGTCGGGCGACCCTCAAGCTTCCGCGGGTCGGACGCCGCATTCGCGGCGGGCCACCCCGCCAACCGGCCTGCCCGCACCCCGCGCGGGCGTCCGATCCCGCGGAAACCCATTTCTCAGGTGACTGGACCTCCGGGGCTCGCTCCGGAGGTTTCTTTTTGGGGTTTTGTCATTGGGGTTCCCCGGGGTTCTTTCCGGCGGGTTCCGGCGGCGGGCCTTTGCGCTTTCGGCCAAGTTTCGTAAACGGTCGGCCACCCCCATCTTTCGGGGCGCCGATCACCTGACCTGCCCTTCATCCGAGCCACCAGAGAAGCTGCCTATCCCATGCCGAGCGTGAACGAGATCCGGACCCACTTCCTGGACTTCTTCCAGAAGAAAGATCACGCCGTCGTGGCCTCGGCGCCCCTGGTGCCGCAGAACGACCCGACGCTGTTGTTCGTCAATGCCGGCATGGTGCCGTTCAAGACCTATTTCACCGGCGCCGAGACGTCGCCGTTCCCGCGCGCGTCCTCGTCCCAGAAGTGCGTCCGCGCCGGCGGCAAGCACAACGACCTGGACAACGTCGGCTACACCGCGCGCCACCACACCTTCTTCGAGATGCTGGGGAATTTCTCGTTCGGGGACTACTTCAAGGAAGGCGCGATCGAGGCGGCCTGGACCCTGATCAACAAGGAATTCGGCCTGTCCAAGGACAAGCTGCTGGTCACCGTCTACCACACCGACGAGGAGGCCGTGGACCTCTGGAAGAAGATCGCCGGTTTCAGCGACGACAAGATCATCCGCATCGCCACCTCCGACAACTTCTGGTCCATGGGCGACACCGGCCCCTGCGGCCCGTGCTCGGAGATCTTCATCGACCAGGGCGACAGCCTGTTCGGCGGCCCGCCCGGCAGCCCCGACGAGGACGGCGACCGGTTCCTGGAGTTCTGGAACCTGGTGTTCATGCAGTTCGAGCAGCAGGCCAACGGCGACCGCGTCCCGCTGCCCAAGCCGTCGATCGACACCGGCATGGGACTGGAGCGCATCTCGGCGATTCTGCAGGGCGTCCACTCGAACTATGAGATCGACCTCTTCAAGGCCCTGATCGCGGCCAGCGAAGACGCGACCGGCGTGAAGGCCGAGGGCGCCGCCCAGCCGTCGCACCGGGTGATCGCCGACCACCTGCGCGCCTCCAGTTTCCTGATCGCCGACGGCGTGACGCCGTCGAACGAAGGCCGCGGTTACGTCCTGCGCCGGATCATGCGCCGCGCCATGCGCCACGCCCACCTGCTGGGCGCGGCCGATCCCCTGATGCACCGCCTCGCGCCCACGCTGGTGGCCGAGATGGGCGACGCCTATCCGGAGCTGCGCCGCGCCGAGCCTGCCATCGTCGACACCCTGCGCCAGGAAGAGGAGCGGTTCCGCCGCACGCTCGGCCGCGGCATGAGCCTGCTGGACGAGGCGACCGCGGGGCTCAGCGAAGGCCAGGTGCTGTCCGGCGAGACGGCGTTCAAGCTCTACGACACCTACGGCTTCCCGCTCGACCTGACCCAGGACGCGGTGCGCGCCAAGGGGCTGACGGTGGACCTGCCGGGGTTCGACGCGGCCATGACGCGGCAGCGCGAGCAGGCGCGCGAGGCTTGGACCGGTTCCGGCCAGGTGGCCGCCGCCGGCGAATGGTTCGCCATCCGCGAGCGCCTGGGGCCGACGGAATTCCTGGGCTACGAGCAGATCGAGGCGACCGGCGAACTGCTGGCCCTGGTCGAGGGCGGCCACGAGGTCGACGGCGCGGCTTCGGGGTCGACCGTTCAGGCGGTGTTCGACCGCACCCCCTTCTATGCCGAGAGCGGCGGCCAGGCGGGCGATCAGGGCGAGGTCGAGTGGGCCAATCTTGATGGAAGTCGCGGCCGGGCAAAGGTGGCCGACGTTCAGAAGCAGGCCGGAGACCTCTTCGTCCATGAACTGGAGATTCTCGAAGGCGGCCTGAAGCCCGGCGCCCGCGCGCGCCTGGCGGTGGACGCCGAGCGCCGTGCGGTCACCCGCGCCAACCACTCGGCCACCCACCTGCTGCACGCCGCCCTGCGCAATGTGCTGGGGCCGCA
>DASYEQ010000027.1:0-2998 GCA_036498945.1 Burkholderiales bacterium
GAGGCCCAGTTCGCGCGCGACCTCGCTGGCAGTCTTGTCTCCCGCCTCGGCCAGCCGCAGGGCTTCAACCTTGAATTCCCGGCTGTACTGCTTGTACGCTTTGCTCTTCTTCATCGGACACTCCTATCAGGGTAAGTATCCCCTCTTTAGGGTGTCCGTCAAACTTGGGTAAGTTCACTCTGACCCCAATTGGTCGGTCCAATTGGTCCTCTGGCCCCATTTGGTCGAATTGATCGGGCCGGCGTAAAAACCACGCCACCTCCAATCGCCCCTACGCCGCCCCTTCCTGCAACAGCACCGCCAGCGCCTTGAAGTCGGCCGGCTTCACGAGGTGGGCGTTGAAGCCGGCTTCCCTGGCGCGGCGCTGGTCTTCGGCGAGGCCGTAGCCGGTGAGGGCGATGAGCAGAATCGGCTTGCCGTTCAGGCCCAGCGTATGGGCCGCGCGGATTTCACGCGCCACTTCGTAGCCGTCCATGCCGGGCAGGCCGACATCGACGATCGCGGCGTCCGCATGGAAGGTCTTGAGCAGCTCGATGCCGGTGGGGCCGTCGGCCGCGGTCTCGATCATGTGGCCTTCGATCTGCAGCGCGGCCTGCAGGGTCTCGCGGCCGTCGGGGTTGTCTTCGATCAGCAGCACGCGGCGCATGGCGGCCTGCGGCACCGGGGCGGGGGCGCCGCCCTGCACCGGCGGGGCAATGGCGGGCAGGCGCACGGTGAAGCGCGCGCCCTGGCCCAGGCCGGCGCTTTCGGCGGTAACTTCACCGTTGTGCATTTCGGTCAGGCGCTGCACCAGCGTCAGGCCGATGCCCAGGCCGCTCTTCGGGCGGTCCACCTGCTGGCGTTCCTGGAAGAACATGTCGAACACGCGCGGCAGGGTTTCGGGGGCGATGCCGATGCCGTCGTCGGCCACCACGATGACGGCGTCGCCGTACGCCGCCATTTCCGGCGCGCCGGTGGGCGAGAGGCGGGCGCGCGCGGGGGCGCGCATGAGGAAGACGCGGATGCCGCCGCCGGGAGGCGTATGGTTGACGGCATTGAGCACGAGGTTGGTGAGGATCTGCTCGATGCGCGCGGGGTCGCCGCTGATCCAGGCGGGTTCGGTGTCCACGTCGAGCTGGTGCTCGCCCATGCGCCCGGCGGCATTCATGCCCTCGACCGCGTTGCGCACGCTTTGCGCCAGGTCCATCGGCTTGAGTTCGAGGGTGACCTTGCCGGTGAGCACGCGGCCGAGATCGAGCAGGTCGTCGATCATGCGTTTCAACACCGCCGACTGGCGCGTGATCACGCCCAGGGCGAGGCGGCGGCCGCCATCGGGAGTCGCGGCGCGATGGGCGCCGTGCGCCGGCGGTGCGGCGCGGTAAGCCTCCTGCGATGGCGCATCACCACGCCGCTCATCCCCTGCCCCCTCGCCGCGCAGCGTGAAGCGCCGCAGGTCGCCCTCCACCCGCCCGGCCTGCGGCTCCTGCCGCGCCGCGGCGCCGGCGCCGCTGCCTGCGCGCCTCTCCTCGAAATCGAGGATGTGCACGGCATTGGAAATCGCGCCGATGGGGTTGCGCAGCTCATGCCCGAGCATGGCGAGGAATTCGTCCTTGGCCTGGTTGGCGGCTTCGGCCTGGGCGCGCGCGGCGCGCTCGCGGGTGAACAGGCGGTCGATCACCTGCGAGAGGCTGGCCAGTTCGGCGAAAGTGCTTTGCGGGAAGGGCGCCATCTCGCCGGCGGCGCGGCGCACGGCGGCCTCGCCGGTGGCGGCCAGGCTTTCGTCGATACGCTTCCACAAGATGCGCGCCATGATCAGGCCGACCAGGATCATCAGCAGCCACACCGAACCCAGCAGCGCGATGTATTGCGTGAGCGCGCGGTCGGAGGCTTCCACCGGCGTGCCCAGCGCCACCCACCAGCCGTTGGCAAGCGGCGCCCAGGCGGTGAAGGTGGCGGTGCCTTCCTTGCTGATGCCGCGCGCCACGCCTTCGTGCCCGCCGCGCATGCGCCCTTCGAGCACGGGGGTGGGCAACTGGCTGAAGTAGGTGGCCTGGTCGCGCGTGCGCGCGATGTAGCGCAGGTTGCGGTCGTAGATGGCGCCGATCGATTCGTCGCTGCTCATGTGGCGCAGCATCTCGGCCATGCGGTCGGGCTTGAGCCCGGCGATCAGCAGGTAGGCGACGCGGCCGTTGCGCGTCACCGGCACGGCGATGTCCACCGTCATCACCGGGCGGCTGCGCGCGAGAAAGAGGTCGGAGACGGTGGGCTTGCCGGTGTTGAAGGCGTCGCGCTGGTAGGCCTGGTCGCCCAGGCGCGGCAGGTTTTCGCCATAGGGCAACAGCGCGTTGAAGAGCTGCGACTCGCGCGAGATCAGCAGGATGTTGGTCCAGTCCGGATTGTCCGGCAGGGTCTGCTGCACCTGGCGGTAGAAGGCCGGCAGGGTGGCGTCGCTCAACAGCGGGCTTTTGGAGAGCAGCTCGAGGCGGCGGATGCTGCTGTTCAGCTCGCTTTGCACCAGTGCCGCCATGGTGCGCACGCGCGCCAGCTGTTCCTGGTCGCGCAACGCCTGCTGGCTTTGCCACAGGTAGTAGAACAGGAAGGCGGCGAACAGGCCCATCGGCAGCAGCGCGGCGATCACCATCGCCACCAGCATGCGGCGCAACGCCGGCGGGCGCGGCGCGGGCTCGGCGCTCAACAGCGGGCCGGGGGCGAGCGGGTCGAAAACGGCGGCGGCGGGCGCGGTTTCATCCGCCAGCGGCGGCGCGGCGCCGGGCTGCACGGCGCGTGCGGCGGCATTTGCCCCGGCGTGCCCGCCCGGCACATGGCCCTGCGGCACCGCCGCACCGCCGGTTGCCGCATTGCCGCCCAAGTCCTCCGGCTTTCCCATGCTCAAGCTTGCCGCCCGCGTCGTTTAACGGTCATTCTAGCAACGCCGCGCCGCGCGCGGGTGATTTCACGTGGCGCGGCATGCCGCATCGCCTGCCGCGGTCATAGACAGCGGGCGCGGCGGTTCATTCCC
>DASYEQ010000028.1:0-36816 GCA_036498945.1 Burkholderiales bacterium
TGGTGCCGGCTATCTGAATCGAACAGATGACCTACCGCTTACAAGGCGGTTGCTCTACCAACTGAGCTAAGCCGGCATGGCGGCAAGAAGCCGGGGAGGCTTCTTGCCGGTTCGGGGATGGGCGCCTAGTTTACTTGACGACGGTGAGCTTGGGCTTGCCGCCGGTGGGGCGGTCGGGGGTGCCGGCGGGTTTGTCGGCGGGCGACGGCTCGGCTTTTTGCGCGGGGGCGAGCTCGGTGACTTCGAAGCCTTGGCCGTGGCCGTTTTCGCGGGCGTAGACGGCGGCGACGCGGTTGATCGGCACGGCGATGTCGCGCTGCACGCCGCCGAAGCGGGCGGCGAATTCGACGTAGTCGTTACCCATCTTCAGGCCGTTGGTGGCTTCGAAGGAGATGTTGAGGACGATCTGGCCGTCCTTGACGAACTCCATCGGCACGCGCGTGCTGGCGTCGACGGCCACGGCGAGATAGGGGGTGAAGCCGTTGTCGGTGCACCATTCGTAGATGGCGCGGATCAGGTACGGCTTGGTCGAGGGGTGCGGTTGCTGCTCGGGCTGGTCTGCCATCGTTCAATCCTCAGGGTCCACCGCGAGGCGGCCGGGAGGGTGTGGGCCCTTCCCGGCTGTCTTGCTTGTCTTACTTGCGCATCACCTTTTCCGAGGGCGTGAGCGCCTCGAAATAGGCCGGGCGGCTGAAAATGCGCTCGGCGTACTTCATCACCGGGGCGGCCTGGCGCGGCAGGTCGATGCCGTAATGGTCGAGGCGCCACAGGAGCGGGGCGATGGCCACGTCGAGCATGGTGAATTCTTCGCCGAGCATCCACTTCTGTTTCGCCAGGTTGGGGGCCAGTTGCGTCAGCACGGCGGTGACGCGTTCGCGCGCCTTGTCCTGCTGCTTCTGGTTGCCTTTTTCCAGCGCGTCGATGTGCACGAACAGTTCACGCTCGAAGTTGAGCAGGAACAGGCGGGTGCGGCCGCGCATCACCGGGTCGGCCGGCATCAGTTGCGGATGCGGGAAGCGCTCGTCGATGTATTCGTTGATGATGTTGCTCTCGTAGAGCACGAGATCGCGCTCGACCAGGATGGGTACCTGGCCGTACGGGTTCATCACCGAAATGTCTTCCGGCTTGTTGAAGAGATCGATGTCCTTGATCTCGAAGTCCATGCCTTTTTCGTACAGCACAAAGCGGCAGCGATGCGAAAAGGGGCAGGTGGTACCGGAATAAAGAACCATCATGTTTTGCTACCTCTGGGAAGACAAGGGGCGCCTGCGCGCCCCGGTTTGCTGCGTGCCGGCGCCACCCGCAGGCGGCGCCGTGCGCTTGTTATTTAGTGCACGTTCTTCCAGTACGCATGGTGCAGCCACCAGGCGCAGGGCAGCAGAAGCAGGCCCAGGAAGATCAATACCAGCACGCCAAGCTGCTTGCGCTCGGAAGCGGCGGGCTCGCCCATCCACACCAGGTAACCCACCAGGTCGGTGACGGCGTTGTCATACTCCAATTTGGTGAGTTTGCCCGGCTTTTCAAGCTCGAAGCCTTCGAACACCTTCTCGGTCTTGCCTTCTTCGCCTTCGACCTTTTCGTCCTTGAAGACGGCGCGCTGGGTGCCCTGCAACTCGTACAGGACGTGCGGCATGCCGACGTTGGGGAATACGGTGTTGTTCCAGCCGGTGGGGCGGGAAGGATCGGCGTAGAAGCTGCGCAGGTAGGTGTAGAGCCAGTCGGGGCCGCTGCCCAGCTCGGAGGCCTTGGCGCGGGCGATCACCGAGAGGTCGGGCGGGGCGGCGCCAAACCAGGCCTTGCCGTCTTTCTTGGTCAGGGCGATGGTCATCATGTCGCCGGTCTTTTCACCGGTGAACAGGAGGTTGGCCTTGATCTGCTCGTCGGTCAGGCCGATGTCGTGCAGGCGGTTGTAGCGCATCGAGGAGGCGCTATGGCAGTTCAGGCAGTAGTTGACGAACAACTTGGCGCCGTGCTGCAGCGCCTGGACGTTGGTCGAACGGTCCTCGACGTGCTCGAGCTTGATGCCTTCCTCGGCATGGGCCGCGGCGCAAAATGCGAGAGCGAGAGTCAGAAGCAGTTTTTTCATGTGATGGCTCCCCTTACATGGTCACGCGGTCGGGCACGGGCTTGAACTGGCCCATGCGGCTCCACCACGGCATGCCGAGGAAAAATCCGAAGTACAGGAACATGCAGACCTGCGACACGATCTGCCCGGTCGGCGATGGCGGCTGGGTGCCGAGATAACCGAGGATGAAGAAGCAGATCACGAAAATGCCGTAGAAGTACTTGTGCATCGCCGGGCGATAACGGATCGACTTCACCGGGCTCTGGTCGAGCCAGGGGAGGATGAAGAAGATCATGGTGGAGACGCCCATGAACACCACGCCCCAGACCTTGGCATCGAGGGTGAACATGCCGATGATGGCAATCGCCGCGATGATGACAGTGGCGCCGCGCACCAGCATGTTCTTCACCCCGGTGACGATCAGCACGGCGTAGCCCGCGACGGCCAGGGCCAGGATCCACATGATGTTGGACGTGGTGGCGCGCAGGATGGAGTAATACGGCGTGAAGTACCAGACCGGCGCGATGTGCGGCGGGGTCTTGAGCGAATCGGCGGCGATGAAGTTGTTGGCTTCGAGGAAGTAGCCGCCCATCTCCGGCGCGAAGAACACGATGGCCGAGAAGATCATCAGGAAGACCACCGCGGCGAACAGGTCGTGGCCGAGGGTGTAGTAGGGATGGAAGGCGATGCCGTCCAGCGGGATGCCGTTGGCGTCTTTCTTGTCCTTGATTTCGACACCGTCCGGGTTGTTCGAACCCACTTCGTGCAGCGCAAGGATGTGCGCGGCGACCAGCCCCAGCAGCACCAGCGGAATGGCGATGACGTGGAAGGAGAAGAAGCGGTTGAGCGTGGCGTCGGACACGACGTAGTCGCCGCGGATCCAGATCGACAGGTCAGGGCCGATCACCGGAATGGCGCCAAACAGGTTCACGATCACCTGCGCGCCCCAGTAGGACATCTGGCCCCAGGGCAGGAGGTAGCCGAAGAAGGCCTCGGCCATCAGGCACAGGAAGATCATCACGCCGAAGATCCACACCAGCTCGCGCGGCTTGCGGTAGGAACCGTAGAGCAGGCCGCGGAACATGTGCAGGTAGACCACGACGAAGAACATCGAGGCGCCGGTGGAGTGCATGTAGCGGATCAGCCAGCCCCATGGCACTTCGCGCATGATGTACTCGACCGACTGGAAGGCCTTGTCGGCGTCGGGCTTGTAGTGCATCACGAGGAAGATGCCGGTGACGATCTGGATCACCAGAACGAGCATGGCGAGCGAGCCGAAGAAGTACCAGAAATTGAAGTTCTTCGGCGCGTAGTATTCGCTCATGTGGGCGCGCCAGTTTTCCATCAGCGGAAAACGCGCATCTACCCACGTAAGCAGCCCGGAGGCGGGCTTGTCCAGGGGGCCAAGGCCCTCGACGATGACAGGTTGTTTCTTGCCGGCGGCCATGATTTAAGCCCCCTTGGTGCCGTCGTCGCCGATCAGCAGTTTGGTTGGAGTCGTGAACTTGTAAGGCGGCACGCGCAGGTTGTCCGGCGCGGGCTTGTTTTTCCACACGCGGCCGGCCAGGTCGAACACCGAGCCGTGGCAGGGGCAGACGAAGCCTTCGTCGTTCAACAGCGCCGGGTTGGCGCCGACGCCGAAGGGGCCTTGCGGCGAGCAGCCCAGGTGGGTGCAGATGCCGACGCAGACGAACACGTCTTTGTGGTCTTCACGGGCGCGAAACTCGTTCTGGCAGTACGCCGGGGTCCAGTTCGGCTCCGGCATGCGCTTGGAGTCGGGATCGACGAGCATGTCGACGGACTGCTTGAGCGCGCTCATCATCTCCGGGCTGCGCTTGAGAATCCACACCGGCTTGCCCTGCCATTCGGCGACGATCATCTCGCCTTCCTTGATGGCGCTGATGTCGACTTCCACCGGGCCGCCGGCGGCCTTGGCGCGCTCGGAGGGCGCGAAAGTATTGACGAAAGGCCAGGCGGTGCACAGGGCGCCTACGCCGCCCACCACTCCGGTGGCGACCAGCGCGTTGCGCCGTTCCTTGTCCAGGGATTGCTCGTTGCTCATAAAACCCTCAAAAACTTGTTCGAAATGGGTCCGCTCACTGCATGTTTTTGACCGGCATCCGCGCCCCGCCCCGCAGGGGAAAAACCAACTGCGAACCCGGCCAAACGGAAAATTATACCGGATCAGCCCCGAGGTTAAAAGTTTTTCGGGAATTAATCTTTACTATCATGAACTTACATGATGCCGCCGGAACGTTTGGGGAACCCTGGCGGGCCAAGCTTGCCAACCGCCAAGGGGGCGCGGTACCCTGCGGCGCCTGTTCCCATCCCGTCCTGGAGCCACCCAATGAGCGGTTTACTCAAAGAATTCAAGGCCTTCGCGGTCAAGGGCAATGTCATCGACTTAGCCGTCGGCGTGATCATCGGCGCGGCTTTCGGCAAGATCGTCGATTCCCTGGTCGGCGATCTGATCATGCCGGTGATCGGCAAGATCGTCGGCGGCCTGGATTTTTCCAGCTATTACATCCCGCTGGCGCACCAGGCCTATGGCTTGCCGCTGGCGGAGGCGAAAAAGGCCGGCGCGGTGCTGGCCTACGGCAATTTCCTCACCATCGCGCTGAATTTCGCCATCCTCGCCTTCATCATCTTTCTGATGGTCAAGGAGATCAACAAGCATAAGCACGCCGAGCCGCCGCCCCCGCCGGCCGCGCCGCCCGAGGAAGTGGTGTTGCTGCGCGAGATTGTCGAGCAGCTGAAAGCGCAGAACGCCAAGGCGCAATAAGGCCCCGGCCGGGCCTTCAGGCGGGGTTGCCGATCTCGATGAAGCGGTGCGCGAGGCCGCATTCGCGCGCCAGGTAGGCGCCGACGCCTTGCACCCCGTAACGCTCGGTGGCGTGGTGGCCGGCGGCAATGTAGGGTATGCCGGATTCGCGCGCCAGGTGGGTGGTCTGCTCGGAGATTTCGCCGCTCAGGTAGAGATCGCAGCCGGCGGCGATCGCCTGCTCGAAATAGCCTTGGGCGCCGCCCGTGCACCATGCGACTTTGCGCACCGTGCGGGTGGCGTCACCCACCAGCAACGGCGTGCGTCCCAGGCGCTCGCCTACCAATGCCGCTACCTGCTGCGCGCTCATGGGCGCGGGCAGGTCGCCGAGAAAGCCGATTTCCTGGTCGGCGAAGCGGCCGGTGATGGTCAATCCCAGGACCTGCGCCAGTTGGGCGTTGTTGCCGAGTTCGCCGTGGGCGTCCAGCGGCAGGTGATAGGCGAACAGGTTGATGTCGTTCCCAAGCAGCAGTTCGAGGCGGCGTTTTTTCGGGCCGGTGACGCGCATGTCGTCCCCTTTCCAGAACAGGCCGTGATGCACCAGGATGGCGTCCGCCTTCGCTTCGACGGCGGCTTCGATCAGCGCCAGGCTGGCTGTCACACCGCTGATCACGCTCTTGACTTCGGGTCGCCCTTCCACCTGCAGGCCGTTTGGGCAATAATCGCGGAATCGGCCGGGCTCGAGCAGATGGTCGAGCACGCCTTGTAATTCTTCTCTGGTCATTCAATTCTCCATGTTCCGGCATTTGTGGCTTATTTTCGCGCAGACCGTCACGGTATGCATCGCGGTCTGGTTTGTCGTTGCCACCCTGCGCCCCGATTGGCTGGCCCTGCGCCCGGCAACGACCACAACGACCACCACCAACGCGGGAACGGTGACGGTGTCGCAAGCGGCGCCGCCTCCCCTGGGTGGGTCGGACGTGGCCCGCGGCTCCTATAGCGAGGCGGCGAAAAAGGCGATGCCGGCGGTGGTGAACATTTTCACCGCAAAAGAGGTGAAGGCGCCGAAGCAGCCTTTTCTCAACGACCCGCTGTTCCGCCACTTTTTCGGCCGCGGCCAGAGTGGCCAGAGTGGCCAGCCGCAGGAAAAGCGCCGCGCCTCCAGTTTAGGCTCGGGGGTGATCGTCAGCTCCGAAGGCTATGTGTTGACCAACCACCACGTGATTGAATCGGCCGATGAGATCGAGGTGCTGCTGGCCGACGGCCGCCGCTCCAGCGCCAAGGTGGTGGGTAGCGATCCCGAAACCGACCTGGCGGTGGTGAAGGTGGACCTGAAAGGGCTGCCGGCGATCGTCTTCGGCCGCCCGGAAGCGGCGCACGTGGGCGACGTGGTGCTGGCCATCGGCAACCCCTTCGGCGTCGGCCAGACGGTGACCATGGGCATCGTCTCGGCCCTTGGCCGCTCGCACCTGGGCATCAATACTTTCGAAAACTTCATCCAGACGGATGCGGCGATCAACCCGGGCAACTCCGGCGGCGCGCTGGTGGATGCACAGGGCAACCTGCTGGGGGTGAACACCGCGATCTATTCGCGCTCCGGCGGCAGCCTGGGGATCGGTTTCGCGATTCCCTCCAACATGGCGAAATCGGTGATGGAGCAGATCATCGCCACGGGGGGGGTGACGCGCGGCTGGATCGGCGTGGAAATCCAGGAAATCACGCCTGACCTGGCGGAGTCGTTCAAGCTGCCGAAGAACCAGGGTGCGATCATCGCCGGCGTGATGAAGGGCGGCCCGGCCGACAAGGGCGGCATGAAGCCCGGCGACGTGCTGATGGAAATCGAGGGCAAGCCGGTCACCGACTCTTCCGACATGCTCAACGTCATCGCCCAGCTGGCGCCGGGCAAGGCGGCGAAAATGAAAATCCTGCGCGACGGCAAGCCGCAGGACATCGCGGTGGATATCGGCAAGCGGCCCAAGCCGCAGCGCCAGCAGCGTCAGCAGGAAGAAGATGATGAGGACGACGGGCAGTAAGGCCGCCCCGTCGATTCCATAACACGTGCCGGCGGCGCCAGGCAGCGCCGCATTCAGGCCTGAATTCAGGATCCGGCAGAAGCCGAGTTTCCTTCCTTCTCCGCCTTTTCGGCTTCGGCCTTGCGCTTTTCGGCATCCTTGGCGACGAACTTGGCAAAGAAGATCCCGAGTTCGTAGAGGATGCACATCGGCACCGCCAGCGCGATCTGCGACACCATGTCCGGCGGGGTGACGATCGCGGCGACGATGAAGGCGACCACCACGAAGTAGCCGCGCCACTCCTTCAATTTTTCCGGCGTGACGATACCGAACATGCACAGCACCACCACCACCACCGGCACCTCGAAGGTGACGCCGAAGGCGATGAACATGGTGAGCACGAAGCTGAAATAGGCGTCAATGTCCGGCGCCGGGGTCACGCTTTTCGGCGCCCAGGCGTTGATGAAGGCAAAAAACCGCCCGAACACGATGTAATAGCAGAACGCAATGCCCGCGATGAACAGCGCCGAGCTGGAAACGATCAGCGGCAGGGCGATGCGCCGCTCATGCGTGTAGAGTCCCGGGGCCACGAAACCCCAGGCCTGGTACAGGGTCCACGGCAGGCACACCAGGAAGGCCACCATGGCGGTGACTTTCATCGGCACCACGAACGGGGCGATCACCGAGGTGGCGATCATTTTCGCGCCTTGCGGCAGCGCATGGGTCAAAGGCTCGGCGAGAAAGTCGTAGATCGCCGTGCCCTGCGGCCAGACGAAAAACAGGAACAGGAACACCGCCAGGAACACATAGACGGCTTTCAGCAACCGGTCGCGCAGCTCGACCAGGTGGGAGATGAATGTTTCCTGCAGGCCTTCTTCGCTCATGGTGCTGAATTTTCTTTGGATCACGCGGCTTGCTGGACCGGCGCCGGCGCTTGCATCTGCGCCGCGGCGATCTCGGCGGCGATATCGGCATCGGAAGGCTCGGGCGGCGGCGCCAGGGCGCGCGCCTGCTCCGTGGCGATCAAGGCGGCCAGGTCGGCGTCGCTTTGCGCGGCCGCCATGTCGTTCTCGGCCATCGTCGTCGCCAGCGCGCTGTCGGCGGCGCCGGTAACTGCCGCGTTGATCTCGTCGGCCTGCGACTTGAAGCTGGAGACGGTGTCGCGCACCGAAGACTCGAAGCTCTGCGCCGCGTTCTTCACGGTCGCATGCATGTTCTTCAACTCGTCGAGTTCGATCTCGCGGTTGATATCCGCCTTGACGTCGTTGACGTAGCGCTGCATGCGCCCCATCAGCGCGCCGAGGGTACGGGCGAGCTTGGGCAGCTTTTCGGGGCCGAGCACGATCAGCCCGACCACCGCGATGACCATCATCTCGGAGAAATCAACGCCGAACATGGTTCCGGATTCCTGAAGTCAATGGGAAAAGACGAGAAACGGCACGCGCAAGAGGCGGCCCGCTTCCGATAAAAGCGGGCCGGCAGGCAGCCCAACCGCGCCTTAGACCTTGGTCTTTTCTTCCGCCTTGACGTCGATGGTCTGGCCGACCTGCGGGGTTTCGGCCGGCGTGTCGGCGGCGGTGCCTTCCTTCATGCCTTCCTTGAAACCCTTGACCGCGCCGCCCAGGTCGGAGCCGATGTTGCGCAGTTTCTTGGTGCCAAAGACCAGCATGACGATCACCAGGACGATCAGCCAATGCCAAATGGAAAAGCCACCCATGATGAATAACTCCTGAGAACGTGGTTGTGTTGTGTCGAGCGGGGCCGCTGGAAAAAGGCCCTGGCGCCGCCGTTTGCCGGAGGCGCCCTTACGCAGCGTCGTTTATGTTTATTGCTTAGCCACGTTTGATACTGCCGCCTGGGCGTGCGCACTGTCGATCCGGCGCGCCCGGCGCAAAACTTCAAGCCAGATTCTACGCCAAACCGTGCCGGCGCGTACGGCTTTGCCGTGATCGGCGCAATCAGGCCATGCGCGTCCAGGGCCGTGGGCCGGCCAGCACGTGCACGTGCAGATGGAACACTTCCTGGCCGCCGTCGCGGCCGGTGTTGATCACCACGCGAAAACCGCCTTCCTGGCCTTCGCGCGCGCCCTGCTCTTTCGCCAGGCGCGGCGCCAGCACCATGATGCGCCCGAGCAGCTGCTCGTGCTGCGCATGGGTGTGGGCCAGAGACTCCACATGCTCCTTGGGCACGATCATGAAATGGATCGGCGCAGCCGGGTGGATGTCGTGAAAGGCGATCAGCTCGTCGTCTTCGTAGATCTTCTTGGCGGGAATCTGGCCGGCGGCGATTTTGCAGAAAATGCAGTTCGGGTCGGTGTGCATGGTGTCTCGCTTCGGCTATTTGTATTTGGCCTTCAGGCCCGCTATTTATATTTCGCTTTCAGCGTTTCAGCGTCGCTGCGCGCGGCGTCCTTGCGCGCGGCCTTTTCATCCAGGCCGGAAAGGCCCTCGCGGCGCGCCAACTCGTCCAGCACGTCCTGCGGCTTCAGGCCGTGCTGTTCCAGGGTGATCATGCAGTGGAACCACAGGTCGGCCATTTCGCCGACGATGGCCGCCTTGTCGCCATCCTTGGCCGCCATCACGGTCTCGGTGGCCTCCTCGCCGATTTTTTTCAGCACGGCGTCACCACCCTTGGCGAACAGGCGGGCGACGTAGGACTTTTCGGGGTCGGCGCCGCGGCGCTGGGCGATTACTTCGGCCAGACGGGCCAGGACTGCATCACTCATGTTTGCCGTAGATTTCTTCGGAGGATTTGAGCACCGGGTCGGTCTCGACCCAGTCGCCATTTTCGTATTTCTGGAAAAAACAGCTATGACGCCCGGTGTGGCAGGCGATGCCGCCGATCTGCTCGACTTTCAGCAGGATCACATCCTCGTCGCAGTCGAGGCGGATTTCGCGCACTTTTTGCACGTGGCCAGACTCTTCGCCCTTTTTCCACAGGCGGTTGCGCGAGCGCGACCAGTAGACCGCGTTGCCGGTGTTCACTGTCAGTTTCAGGGATTCGCGGTTCATCCAGGCAAACATCAGCACGCGGTTGGTAAACGCCTCCTGGGCGATCACCGGAATCAGGCCGCGCTCGTCCCACTTCACTTTGTCTAACCAGTCCATGGCGGTATTCTAGCCTCAAGGCAGCGGTGACCGCCGATTGCCACACATATGGGGCGAAAAGCCACTTGGCAAGGCTGCGCGCCTTTTCGTGGCTTTTGAGTCATAAAATCAACTGGCTTTGCCGGCGATTTTATTCAAGCCGGCCCGCTCAAAGCCGGACTTCGATGCCGCGGGCGGCCATGCATTCCTTGGCCTGGCGCACCGTGTATTCGCCGTAGTGGAAGATGCTGGCTGCCAGCACCGCATCCGCATGCCCTTCGGTGACACCGTTGGCCAGGTCTTCCAGATTGCCGACGCCACCGGAGGCAATCACCGGGATGCCGACGGCGTCGGACACGCCACGCGTCAGCCCAAGGTCGAAACCGCTCTTGGTGCCGTCGCGGTCCATGCTGGTGAGCAGAATCTCCCCTGCCCCGAGTTGCTCGACCTTGCGCGCCCACTCGATTGCGTCCAGCCCGGTGGCGTTGCGCCCGCCGTGGGTGAATACCTCCCATTTGCCGGGCGAAGTCTGCTTGGCGTCGATGGCCACCACGATGCATTGCGCGCCGTGCTTGTTGCTGGCGTCCGCCACCAGTTGCGGATTCTGCACGGCGGAGGTGTTGATGCTGATCTTGTCGGCGCCGGCATTGAGCAGGCGGCGCACGTCTTCCACCTTGCGCACCCCGCCGCCGACGGTCAGCGGAATGAATACCTGGGCGGCGACCTGCTCGATGATGTGCAGGATGATGTCGCGCTGGTCGGAGGAGGCGGTGATATCCAGGAACGTCAGCTCGTCGGCGCCCTGGTCGTTGTACTTGCGCGCGATTTCGACCGGGTCGCCGGCGTCGCGCAGGCCGACGAAATTGATGCCCTTGACCACGCGGCCGGCGGTGACGTCCAGACAAGGGATGATGCGTTTGGCAAGCATGACGTAAGCCGCCCGGCTCACGGGCGGCGTTTGGGCTGCAATAAACCGCAAGGCGCCATATTGCGCGCCACGTGTGGAATTACTCTTTCTCGGCCTCGGTGACGGCGACCTTGAAATCCAGGGTACCGTCGTAGATGGCGCGGCCGGCGATGGCGCCGATGACGCCGTCACCCTCGATCTTCTTCAGCTCGATGATGTCGTTCACCGAAGACAGGCCGCCGGAGGCAATCACCGGGATCTGCATCGCCTGCGCCAGTTTCAGCGTGGCTTCGATGTTGACGCCGGAGAGCATGCCGTCGCGGCCGATGTCGGTATAGATGATGGCCTCGGCGCCGTAGTCCTCGAACTTCTTCGCCATGTCGATGACGTCGTGCTTGGTCAGCTTGCTCCAGCCGTCGGTGGCGACCTTGCCGTCCTTGGCATCGAGACCGACGATGATCTGGCCGGGGAAGGCGCCGCAGGCATCGTGCAGGAAGCCGGGGTTTTTCACCGCGGCGGTGCCGATGATGACGTAGGAAATGCCGTCGTCGAGGTAACGCTCGATGGTGTCGAGGTCGCGGATGCCGCCGCCCAGCTGGATCGGAATCTCTCCGCCCAGGGCGGCGACGATCTGCTTGATCGCGCTTTCGTTCTTCGGCTTGCCGGCGACTGCGCCGTTCAAGTCGACCAGGTGCAGGCGCTTGGCGCCCTGCGCCTTCCAGTGCGCGGCCATCGCACCGGGGTTTTCGGAGAATATCGTGGCGTCCGCCATGTCGCCTTGTTTCAGGCGGACACAATGGCCGTCCTTGATGTCAATCGCGGGGATGATCAACATGCGAGCACCGGGTCATTCATTGGTGGAAATTTGGGGATGTACGGTAAGAGGTCTGGATTGCGGCGTCGCGCCGCTTATGGCCGGTGACGGTTCGAGGAATCAAGGTTTCCAGGAGGCGAAATTCGCAAACAGGGTCAGGCCGGCTGTGTGGCTTTTCTCAGGGTGAAACTGTACGCCGAAAATATTATCGCGCGCAACCGCACAGCTGAAGTGTACCCCATAGTTTGCGCTGCCGACGCCCTCGGCCGCATTTTCCGGCTGCGGGTAGAAACTGTGCACGAAATAGTAGCGGTCGTCGTCCGGCACCCCTTTCCAGAGCGGGTGCGCGCGATCGTGGTGCACTTCGTTCCAGCCCATGTGCGGCACCTTCAGGCGGTTGCCGTCGGCGCCCTTCATGTCGCCGGCGAACCGGATGACCTTGCCCTTGAACACGCCCAGGCCCGGGGTATCGCCCTCGGCGCTCCAGTCGAACAGCATCTGCATGCCGACGCAAATGCCGAGGAAAGGCTTGCTGGCGGCGGCTTCCAGGATCGCTTCCTTGAGGCCCGAGGCGGTCATTTCGCGCATGCAGTCGGGCATTGCGCCCTGGCCGGGGAAGATCACCCGGTCGGCGCGGCGCACGAAATCGGGGTCGCCCGAGATCACCACCCTGGAATCCGGCGACACCTGTTCCATCGCCTTGGCAGCCGAGCGCAGGTTGCCCATGCCGTAATCGACCACCGCCACCACGCCTCCCATCAGCCCTGCTTCCTTTCGAGTTTCATTGCGGATCGGCAGCGACCATGCGCGCCAGATCCTTGAGCGCCGCTCCCAGCACGGGCACGGCCTGTTCCGCCTGGTCCTGGCGATAGGTGAAGCGTAGCTTGACGAAATGATTGCGCACCGCCAAGCCGTAGACGTGAGAGTACACCGGACCTGCCGCCAGAGTGAAGGAAAAACGTGCGCGCAGCGCCTGCGGCGCATTTGCCCCTTCGCCCAGGGGGATGCTGTCGGCGCCGATCAGCTTCACATCCTGGTAGCGCCCCAATTCGCCCATTGCCTGGATTTCGCCTACCGCACTGTTGAACATGCGGACCACCGCCGGATCTTCAATCCCGGAAGGAATCACGCCCAGGCGGCCGTTGAAGACGTAGATATCGGCAAAAACCAGCGGCTCGCGTACCTCGTATTTGCAGCTGATGCCCAGCCCCGGATGGCGCGACTCGTAGTCGTACGCCTGCACGCGGGGCAGGCTGCCCAGGCTTTCCGGCAGCACCAGCCCGCTGGCCGGATCGGTATATGGCCCCTGGGCCTCGAATTCCTGCGACCATGCCAGGCCGGCGCCCAGGCATAGCCAGCACGCCAGCAGGTACCTCAGCCACCGCGGCATCGCCAAGCTACAGGGAGCCCTTAGTGGAGGGCACGGTCTGGCCCATGCGCGCATCGAGTTCCATGGCCATGCGCAGCGCGCGGCCGAAGGCCTTGAACACGGTTTCGCACTGGTGGTGGGCGTTTTCGCCGCGCAGGTTATCGACGTGCAGGGTCACCAGGGCATGGTTGACGAAGCCCTGGAAGAATTCATGCGCCAGGTCGACGTCGAATTCGCCGATCATCGCGCGGGTAAACGGCACATGGAATTCCAGGCCGGGGCGGCCGGAAAAATCGACAACGACACGAGACAACGCCTCGTCCAGCGGCACATAAGCATGGCCGTAGCGGCGGATGCCTTTCTTGTCGCCGATCGCTTTCGCCACCGCCTGGCCGAGCGTGATGCCAATGTCTTCCACCGTGTGGTGGGCGTCGATATGCAGGTCGCCCTTGGCGTCGATGGCGATGTCGATCAGGCCATGGCGCGCCACCTGGTCGAGCATGTGGTCGAGGAAGGGCACGCCGGTGGCGAAGGCGGCCTTGCCGGTGCCGTCTAGATTGACGCTGACGCGGATTTGCGTCTCGTTGGTATTGCGGGTGACTTCTGCGGTTCGCATGATTTGAGTATGCCGCGACGGTATGGCTTATTGAAAGAGTTTAGCGCAGCGCTGCCTTGAGCGCCGCCAGCATGGCGCGGTCTTCATCCGGGGTGCCGATGGTGATGCGCAAGCAGTTTTCCAGCGCCGGGTGGCCGCCGGAAAGATTCTTGATCAGCACGCCGGCAGCTTTCATGGCGTCGAACACTCGGGCGGCGGCCCCTTTTTCGCCGGCGACCCGCGCCAGCACGAAATTGGTGGCGCTGGGGTAGACGGTGAGTTGCGGCAGCTTGCGCAACTCTGCGGCGACCACCTCGCGCTCGGCCAGGATGGCGCGCGCCTGCTCATCCAGCACTTCCTTGTGCTCGAGCAGCTTGATCGCCACTGCCTCGGTCATCACGTTGATGTTGTAGGGGGGCCGGGTCTTGTCGAATTCGTTGATCCACTCCGGCTTGCCGGCGACGTAACCCAGGCGCATGCCGGCCATGCCGATTTTCGACACCGTGCGCATCACCACGGCGTTGTCGAACTCGTTCAAACGCGGCATGAAGCTGCCCTCGGCGAAGGGCTGGTAGGCCTCGTCGATCACCACCAGGCCGGGCGCGGCGGCGATGATGCGCTCGATCTCGGCCACCTTGAAGGCGTTGCCGGTGGGATTGTTCGGATAGGCGATCCAGGTCAGCGCCGGCTGGTGTTCCTTGACGGCGGCGATGAACTTGTCCGCGTCAAGGCTGAAATCCTGGTTCAGCGGCACACCGACGAATTTCAGGTGCTGGAACATCGCCGACATCTGGAAGATCACGAACGAAGGCGACGGCGCCAGCACCACGGCGCCCGGTTTGCCGATGGCGGTGGTGATGTAGGTGATGCACTCGTCCGAGCCGTTGCCCAGCAGCACTTCGCAGCCGGCCGGCACGCCCATGGTTTGCTTGATCAGGCCGCGCAGCTTCGCCGCGGTGGGAATCGGGTAGCGGTTCAGTTCCAGGTTCGCCACCACTTCGCCCACTTCTTTCGCCAGCCATTCGGGCAAGCGGTAGGGGCTTTCCATCACGTCGAGCTTGACCAGCCCGCTCGCATCCATCACGTGATAGGCGGCCAGCGCCTGGATCTCGGGACGGATGATGCGTTTGGCGGTGCTCATGATGCGAGGGCTTTCGGCAGATGGATGGCGGGTGGAAATCAGGTCAGAGGCGGTATTCGGCCGATTTGGCGTGCGCCGGCAGGCCTTCGCCATAGGCGAGTTCCGCCGCGATACGCCCGAGCGTGCCGGCGCCGGCTTTCGACACCTTGATGATGGACGAGCGCTTCTGGAAATCGTACACGCCCAGGGGCGAAGAGAAGCGCGCGGTGCGCGAGGTCGGCAGCACGTGGTTCGGCCCGGCGCAATAATCGCCCAGCGACTCGCTGGAGTAGACACCCATGAAAATCGCGCCGGCGTGGCGGATTTGCGGCAGCAAGGCGTCCGGGTCGGCCACCGACAGTTCCAGATGCTCGGGGGCGATCTGGTTGGCAATCGCGCAGGCTTGCGCCAGGTCGCGCGTCTTGATCAGCGCACCGCGCCCGGTCATCGAGGCGTGGATGATGGCGGCGCGCGGCATGCTCTCGACCTGGCGGTCGATGCTGGCGGCGACGCGCTCGATATAGGCGCCGTCCGGGCACAGCAGGATGGCTTGCGCGATCTCGTCGTGCTCGGCTTGCGAGAACAGGTCCATCGCCACCCAGTCCGGGTTGGCGCTGCCGTCGGAAATCACCAGGATTTCCGAGGGGCCGGCGATCATGTCGATGCCGACGGTGCCAAACACGCGGCGCTTGGCGGCGGCCACATAGGCGTTGCCCGGGCCGACGATCTTGTCCACCTGCGGGATGCTTTCGGTACCGTACGCAAGAGCGGCCACGGCCTGGGCGCCGCCGATGGTGTAGATCACGTTCACGCCGGCAATCGCGGCGGCGGCCAGCACCAGCGGGTTCTTCTGCCCGCCGGGCGTGGGCGAAACCATCACCAGTTCCTTGACGCCGGCCACCTTGGCCGGAATCGCGTTCATCAACAGCGAACTGGGGTAAGCCGCCTTGCCGCCGGGCACGTAGAGGCCGGCGCGATCCAGCGCCGTCACCTGCTGGCCCAGCACGGTGCCATCGGCCTCGGTGTATTGCCAGGAATCGGCCTTCTGCTTCTCGTGATAATGGCGGATGCGGGAAGCGGCCGCTTCCAGCGCCTCGCGCTGCTTCGCCGGGATGCTGCCCAGCGCTGCCTGCAGTTCGGCCGGCGCCACCCGCAGGTCGGCCATCGACTTGGCACCGGCGCCGTCGAACTTGTTGGTGTATTCCAGCACCGCGGCGTCGCCGCGCTTCTTCACGTCGGCCAGGATGCCCTGCACCGCGCGTTCCACCGCGTCGTCGGTCTCTTCGGTGTAGGCCAGGCGCTGGGCCAGGCGGGCATCGAAGTCCTCCGCGCCGGAGTCGAGTCGCAATACCTGCATGTCAGCTCTCCACCGCTTTTTCGAAGGCGTCGATCAGCGCCTGCACCGGGGCGCGCTTGGTCTTGAGCGACGCCTGGTTGACGATCAGGCGCGAGGAAATCGCCTGGATATCTTCCACCGCGCGCAGCTTGTTCGCCTTCAGCGTGCCGCCGGTGGAGACCAGGTCGACAATGGCTTCCGCCAGACCCACCAGCGGCGCCAGTTCCATCGAACCGTAGAGCTTGATCAGGTCCACGTGCATGCCCTTGGAGGCGAAGTGCTCGCGCGCCACCGTGGTGTACTTGGTGGCAACGCGGATGCGCGCGCCCTGCTTCACCGCGGCGTCGTAGTCAAAATCCTCGGACACGGCGACCATCATGCGGCAGCGGCCGATGTTGAGATCGACCGGACGGTACAGGCCGTCGATGCCGTGCTTGGCGTCGTGCTCCAGCAGCACATCGTAACCCGCCACGCCCAGGTCGGCGGCGCCGTATTGCACGTAGGTCGGCACATCCGAGGCACGCACGATGATGATGCGCAGGTCTTCGCGGTTGGTGCCGATGATCAGCTTGCGCGAAGTCTCGGGATTTTCGAGCGCGCGAATGCCGGCCGCTTCGAGCAGCGGCATGGTTTCATCGAAAATGCGGCCCTTGGAGAGCGCTAGTGTGAGCATATGGAAGCACGCAAAAGTAAAGACCTACTTTTGCGTGATTTAAGAATGAAAAAATCGCCGGCAAAGCCGGCCATTTTTTAGCCGCAAAAGCTACGAAAAGGCGTCGAGGTGCGCTGCGCCGAAGAATGCGCGCCGCTGCGCGCGCTCACGCCTGGGAATGGCTTATTTTATCGCACTGCCGCATATTTCATCGGCAATTGCGCCAATTGAAGCAATAGAGGCAGACAATCCTCGGGCCGCGGCCCGATCCCTCAAATTTCGGCGGCGCGCAGCTCTTCGGTGGTCGTCCGCAGGCGGTCGGCCAGAATGCGGCTGACGTTGCGCATCAGCTTGGTAGCCAGCTTGGGGTTGGACTTGAACAGGTGTTCGAGGTCGTCGCGCGACAGGCTGTAGACCACCGAATACTCCTCGGCGACGGCGTCGGCCGAGCGCGGGCGCGATTCGACCAGCACCATCTCGCCGAACATCACGCCCGGGCTCAAGGTGACCAAGCGGCGCGACTCGGCATTGGGGTCGGCCTTGTTCAGCGGCAGCTTGATGGTGATGGCGCCTTGCGCCAGCAGGAACATCTCGTCACCCTTGTCGCCCTCGCGGAACAGGTAATGGCCGGGCGCAAAGGTCTGGCGATGCAGCGCCGCTGAAAGCAGGCTGATCTCTTCCGGGGTGAAATTGTGTGCCAGGCCCATGCGCGCAACGGACATTTCGGCGATGGTCTCGTCGTCCGGAAAAGCGCGCGTCACCAGGCGGTTTTCGCACCATTCGAGCGCGTAATCGGTGTCGCGGAACCACAATTCGGTGGGGATCACCACGTTCACACCCATGTCGCGCAGGAATTTGCCGTTCGCCCCGCCGGGGGTAATGTGGGAAAGCAGCAGCCGGCGCCCGCTCTTGGTCAGGCGCCGGCTGATCTGTTCGATGATGTGGGCGCCGGAAGCGTCGAATTCGATGACCCGCCTGCAGTCGAGGATGACATAGGTGGTGGTGCGCGGCAGGCCCTCGACTTCCAGGGCCAGTTGGTCGGCGGTGCCGAAAAACAGCGAGCCTTCGAGTTCGAGGATGACGATCTCCTGGCCGTTTTCGCGCAGGAAGGCGGTCTTTTCCGGGCTGCGCAGCTTGAGCGAATGGCGCCGGTCGCCGTACTGGACGCGCCGCACCACGGTCTTGCTGCTCTTGCTGATGAACACGATGGCGGTGGCCACCACCCCGGCCAGCACGCCGATCACCAGGTTGAAGGCGATCGTGGCCACCGTCACCAGGAGCACGATGGCGACGTTGGTCCACACCTCGCGATGCACTTCGCGGTGCGACAGGCGCTTGACCAGCTGGCGCGTCCAGCCGTCGAACATGGTGACGGCGATAAAGGCCAGTACCGAGGCCAACACCACGTGCGGCAGTTGCGCCACCCACCAGGGGGCAGTCATCAGCGCCAGCAGCATCACCAGCGAGTGCGCGGTGCCGGAGAGCCGGGTACGCCCGCCCATCTTGTAGTTGAGTACGGTGCGCGAGGTGGTGGAACCGGAGAAGACGGCGCCGAACAGGCTGCCCACCACGTTGGAGAGGCCCTGCCCGAGCAACTCGCGGTTGGCTTTCGGGCGCCGCCCGCTGATCTGGCCCACGGCGACCGCGCACATCAGCGATTCCAGCGCGCCCAGCACTGCCAGCACGCCGATCGATGGGGCGATTTTCAGCATCAGTTGCCAGGTGCGGGGATCGAAAATGTATTCCCAGAATATCGGCGCCATGGTGGGCTTGGGGAATTCGGGCGGCACCGAGCCCACCACCGGCCCAAGGTCGATGCCGGGGATGAGGGCGTGCAGGCCGTAATAGAAGGCGGTGCCGAGCACCACGCCGGCCAGCGGGCCGGGAATGCGTTGCACGTAGCGGTTGCACACGTAGATCACGGCGAAGGTGAAGATGCCGACAATCGCGGTGGCCGGGTGCATGTTGGCGGCAATACCCTGCACGTCCCACCAGGGGAGGTGCTCCGACATGCCGGCGAGATAAGGCAGCTGCGACACCAGGATGAGGAAGGCGATGCCGTTCATGAAGCCCGCCACCACCGGGTGCGGGATGAACTTGATGTAGGCGCCGACGCCGGAGACCCCCAGCAGCATCTGCAGGATGCCGGCGAACAGCACCGCCATCGCCGCCAGGCCGATGATATGGGTGGTACCGGTGAGCGTGCCCACCGCGGCGGCGCCGTAGATCTCGCCGTAGCCCGCCATCAGGGTGGACAGGATCAGCGCCAGCACCAGGGAAAACGAGGAGCGCGGACCACCGACGGAAAAGGGGATCGCGCCGGTCCAGGCGGTGACCAGGCCGGAGACGATGGAGCAGTAAAAGCCCGCCAGGATGCCGATCGGGATGTATTCCTGCCCGAGCGGCGCGAAGGCCAGGGCGCCGATGGTGATGGTCTGCGGCAGCGCCACCACGGCGGAGGTGATGCCGCCCGAGAGGTCGCCGCGGATCTGCTCCCAGCGCGTGCGGTCGCCCGCCTGCATCAGGGTCATGCTGCGGTCGTCGTCGCCGGCGCCCGGCGCGTTGACGTAGCGGGTCTTGAACGAGGTGGTCGGCTGGCTCGCCGTGTCAGGCGCGCGCTTCTTCTCCGGCTCCATCTCCATGATGGAACTGGGGTTGGCGAGACGCTGCGAGTTGGAAGGCGAAGCCATGTTTGGAGGTCGTTGGAGCGCCGGCTATCTGGTGCGGCCGTGCGCGTGATGCAAGCGGCACGCGCATGGACCGCAGGCTATTCTACGTCCACGGCGGCGCCGTGAGATGACAGACGGGCCGGCGGCGGTTTTGCCGGCCGCCGGCCTCAAGGGTGGAGCGCCGCGACTTACTTGCGCCGCGATACGCGCGCGCCGACGCCCCCGAGCTTGGCTTCCAGGCCTTCGTAGCCGCGGTCAAGGTGATAGATGCGGTCGATCACGGTTTCTCCCTCGGCCACCAGGGCGGCGATCACCAGGGAGGCGGAGGCGCGCAGGTCGGTCGCCATGACGGTGGCCCCGGCCAGTTTCGGCACGCCCTTGACCACCGCGGTATTGCCTTCGATCTCGATTTCGGCGCCCATGCGCAGCAATTCCTGCGCGTGCATGAAGCGGTTTTCGAAAATCGTCTCGGTGACTACACCGGTGCCCTCCGCAATGCAATTGAGCGCCATGAACTGCGCCTGCATGTCGGTGGGAAAGGCAGGATAGGGCGAAGTGCGCACGTTCACCGCCTTCGGCCGGCCGAAGGCGCGGATGCGGATGCGGTCGCCGCTGGTTTCGATGGTGGCGCCGGCTTCACGCAGCTTTTCCACCACCGCCTCCAGCGTATCGGCGCGCGCGCCGGTCAGCGTGACGTCGCCGCCGGCCGCCGCCACCGCGCACAGGTAGGTGCCGGTTTCGATGCGGTCGGCCATCACGGCATGGGTGGCGCCATGGAGCTTCTCGACGCCCTGGATGCGGATGCGGTCGGTACCGGCGCCCTCGATGCGCGCGCCCATGGCGATCAGGCAGTTGGCGAGATCCACCACCTCCGGCTCGCGGGCGGCGTTTTCGATCACCGTCTCGCCCTCCGCCAGAACGGCCGCCATCATTAGGTTTTCGGTGCCGGTCACCGTCACCAGGTCGGTGACGATGCGCGCGCCCTTCAGGCGCCCGGCCTGGGCAACGATGTCGCCGTGGGTCAGCTTGACGCTGGCGCCGAGGATTTCCAGGCCCTTGATGTGCTGGTCCACCGGGCGCGCGCCAATGGCGCAGCCGCCGGGCAGCGAGACTGTGGCCGAACCGGCACGCGCCACCAGCGGGCACAGCACCAGGATGGAGGCGCGCATGGTCTTTACCAGTTCATACGGCGCCACCGGGTTGGTGATGGTTTCCGCATGCAGGGTGACGCGCTTGCCCTCGCGCTCCACCTTCACGCCCATCTGGCGCAACAGCTTCAGGGTGGTGGCAACGTCCTGCAATTCCGGCACGTTGTCCAGCACCAGCGGCTCGGCCGACAGCAGCGAGGCGCAAAGGATCGGCAGGGCGGCGTTTTTCGCCCCGGAGATGGCGATTTCGCCCTTGAGCGGGGTGCCGCCGCTGATCATCAGTTTGTCCATCGCGGCCCCTTAGGCGGAAGCCGCCGCGCGCCATTCGGCGGGCGTCAGCGTCTTCATCGACAGGGCGTGGATCTCGTTGCCCATCTGGCTGCCCAGGGCCTGGTTGACCAGCTGGTGGCGCTGTATCAGGCGCTTGCCTTCAAAGGCGGGGCTGACGATGACGGCCTCGAAGTGGGTGCCGTCGCCGGCGACTTCCAGGTGCTCGCAGGCGAGGCCGGCGGCGATCAGGGTTTTGACGTATTCAGGGGTGACCATATAAGCCTCTGGCGACGGTTTTCAGTGGCGCAGCTTATAGCCGCGCTTGAGCAATTCTACGATCGTCACCGTTATGACCACCAGGCTGCCGCCGACCACGGCGAGGGAAAGCCAGGGGGAAACGTCGCTGACGCCGAAAAAGCCGTACCGGAAACCGTCGATCATGTAAAAAAACGGGTTGAAACGCGACACTGCCTGCCAAAACGGCGGCAGTGAATGGATTGAATAAAAAACTCCTGACAAAAAAGTGGCAGGCAATATGAAAAAGTTCTGAAAGGCGGCGATATGGTCGAATTTTTCCGCCCAGATGCCGGCAAACAAGCCAACCGCGCCCATCAAGGCGCTGCCCAGCAAGGCGAATCCCAATATCCACAGCGGCGCAGTCAGCGGCGGTACCTCGAAGACCAGGGTGACGATCAGCACGCCGGTGCCCACCGCCAGGCCGCGCACGACCGCCGCGATGGTGTAGGCGCCGAAGAATTCCAGGTGGGAGATCGGCGGCAGCAGCACGAACACCAGGTTGCCGGTGACCTTGGACTGGATCAGCGAGGAGGAGCTGTTGGCGAAGGCGTTTTGCAGCACCGACATCATCACCAGACCGGGAATCAGGAAGGCGGTGTAATCCACCCCGGCATACACCTGCACCCGGCCCTGCAGGGCATGGGAGAAGATCAGCAGGTAAAGCAGCGCGGTCAGCACCGGCGCGGTGACGGTCTGCGCGCTCACCTTCCAGAAACGCAAGAGCTCCTTGTAGAGCAGGGTGCGAAAGCCGCTGCCGACCTCCAAAGTGGCGCCGCGGCTCATGTGCGCTCCTGCGCGGGCGTGCCGCTCATCACCTGCACGAACACGTCTTCCAGGTCGGGGGTCATCACCTGCAATTCCTCGATATGCAGGCCGGCGGCGCGGATCGGCGCCAGCACGGCCTCGACCTCGTCATAGCTGGCGAGCTGGAAGCGGTAGGCGCCGCCGGCTTCGCGCGGCGCGCCTTGGGCGAGGGCCTCGGGCAGGTCGCCCTGCACCTTCAGGTGCAGGAAGGCGCCGGCATGGCGCTTGAGCAGATTGGCGGTCGCATCCAGCGCCACCACGCGGCCGCCCTTGAGCATGGCGATGCGGTTGCACAGGCTTTCCGCCTCTTCCAGGTAGTGGGTGGTGAGCACGATGGTATGGCCGTCGCGATTCAGGCGCGCGATGAATTTCCACAGCGTCTGGCGCAATTCAACATCTACCCCGGCGGTGGGCTCGTCGAGCACGATCAGCGGCGGCTTGTGCACCAGGGCCTGGGCCACCAGCACGCGGCGCTTCATGCCGCCGGACAAGGCCCGGGTGTTGACGTTGGCCTTGTCGGCCAGCCCCAGGCTTTCCATCACCTCGTCGATCCAGGCATCGTTGCCGCGCAGGCCAAAGTAGCCGGACTGGATGCGCAGGGTCTCGCGCACGGTAAAGAACGGGTCGAACACCAGCTCCTGCGGCACCACGCCGAGATTGCGCCGCGCGCGCCGGTAATCGGCCACGACGTCGTAGCCCATTATCTTGACGCTGCCGGCGTCGGGCCGGGTGAGGCCAGCCATGATGGAGATCAGCGTGGTCTTGCCGGCGCCGTTGGGGCCGAGCAGGCCGAAGAATTCCCCTTCCTCGACCGCCAGATCCACTCCGCCCAGCGCCTGGAGCGAGCCGAAGCGCTTTTGTACTGCTTGTGCCTGTATGGCGTAGTTCATGCCCTTCACCGAAAGCAATTCGGGCAGCCAAGTAAGGCTGCCCGATCAATTTCCGGCCTATATGGGTTCACATCGGTTCAATTCAAGGCCAGGGCTTCGACACCATACAGATGGGCGATACGCTCCAGGGTCGACGGCGCGTTTTTCACCTTCAGCACGGCGCCGCGCGCGATGGCGGCGCGCCGCCAGGCCAGCAGGCAGGCAAGCAGGCTGGAATCGCAATCCTCGACCGCGCTCAGGTCCACTTCCGACTCGCCGCCGGCGACCGCAGCCGTACCGGCCGCCAGCAACGCGGGGGCGGTATCGAAGCGGCCGCTGCCGGCGGGAACCGCGTAGGCCATCAGGACTTGATCCTGGCCTCGTTGGCGCGGTTAAGCGCCGACAGCTTCTTGATCAGGCCGTCGATGCCGCTGCTGTTGATCTCGGCATTGAACTGGCCCCGGTAGTTTTCCACCAGGCGGAACCCGGCAACGTTCATGTCGACCACTTTCCAGGCGCCGTCGATCTTCTCGACGTAATAGTCGAGCTGGATCGGCTCGGCACCGCTGCCCTTGATCACCGAACGCACCACTGCGTCGGATTCGCCGGGGGTCCAGCGCACCGGGCGATATTCGATCACGGTCTCGGGACGGTAGGAGGAAAGCGCGCCGGAATAGGTGTTGGTCAGCAGGATCTTGAATTCACGCGTCAACGTGGCCTGCTGGTCCGGCGTTGCCTTGGCCCAGTTGCGGCCGACTGCCGACTGCGTCATGCGGGTGAAATTGACGTAGGGCGCGATCTTGCTGTCGACCAGGGCGTTGATCTTCTGCCGGTTGCCGGCCTGGATGTCGTGATCCGCCTTGATGGTGGTGGTGACTTCGTCGACCGCCTTGCGGATCAGGGCGTCGGGCGCCTCCTGGGCAAAAGCGGCGCCGGCGGCGCAAAAACCGGCAGCGAAAAACGCGGCCCGGATAAATCGTTTCAACTTCAACATAGCGAACTACCTGTAAATAAATCCTGATTTCTACAACGAACTGGAAACCACACGACCCGCCTTGGACTCGCCGCGCGCGGCGCTGTCGGCCTTGTCGTGCGCTATCGCGGCCTCGCCTCCGGCGCCGACGCGCTGGTTGGCCTCGTCAAGCCACAACTCGCCCGGCACCGCCTCGGACGTCGGCATCGCCGCCTTGAATGCCAGCGGCAAGGGGCCGGCTTCGGACTTCTGCTCGGGCTTTTTCTCCGGCATGGCGCTGTCGTCATCCTCGATCATGTTCTGGCGCCGCTGCAAATAAGCGTCGCGCACGAAGCTGTATTTGTCGAGCGCGGCCTGCTCCAGCACGTCGCTGGCCGAGAGCAGGTCGGCGCGGATGCTGACCGCACGCAGTACGACCATCTCGTTGCGCAGCGGCACGTAAGGAATGTGCCAGACAGGGTCGAGGCTGGTGGTCATCACATAGCCCAGGCCGTCGCGGAAATCCGACGGCCCGAGAATCGGCAGCACCAGGTAGGGTCCCGGGGCCACGCCCCACTTGCCCATGGTCTGGCCGAAATCGCGATTGTGCTTTTCCAGGCCCATTTTGGAGGCGACATCGAAGCAGCCGCCGAGACCGATGGTGGTGTTGACCAGCACGCGGCAGGCGTCGGAGACTGCGTCGCCGGCCTTGCCCTGCAACAGGCTGTTGACCGACACCAGCACGTCGCCGACGTTGGCAAACACGTTGCCCACGCACTGGCGCACCGGCTGCGGCAGCACGGTCTTGTAGACCTGCGCGCCCGGCTTGAAGATGACCTTGTCGAAACCCTCGTTGAAGCCGAACGTCGCGCGGTTCATGCTTTCCAGCGGGTCGGCGGGATTATGGCTGCTGGTCGCGCAGCCGCCGGCGAGCGCCGCGAACAACAGTGCCGTCACCAAATGCCTGAAATCTGCCCAAACCTTCATTTGCCGTCCTTGTTTTTTTCGCTTTGCTTTACTTCCCGCCCTGAGTACCGCCCGCCGGCGCATTGATGCCGGGAGGCGCCGAAATGCCCGGTGGCGCCATGCCCGAAGGCGCCGCGCCGCCGCCCTGCTGCCCATTGCTGTCGCTCTTGCCTTCCGCCGCCTTGCTGAACAAAAACTGGCTGATCAGGTTTTCCAGCACAATCGCCGACTGCGTGCTCTTGATCTTGCCGCCTTCGGCCAGTTTGTCGCTATCGCCACCGGGCTCCAGTCCGATGTACTGTTCGCCGAGCAGGCCGGATGTGAGGATCTTCGCCGAGGTGTCCTTGGGGAAGCTGTAGTGCTTGTCCATCGCCAGGGTTACCACCGCCTCGTACGTCTGGTCGTCGAAGCCCACGCTGGCGACCCTGCCCACGACCACTCCGGCGCTCTTGACCGGCGCCCGTATTTTCAAGCCACCGATGTTATCAAATTTCGCAAGCACTTGATATGTTTCGGAAAAGCTGAAGGACAGCAAATTGCCTGCCTTGAGCGCCAGGAGCAGGATCGCGACCACACCAGCAATCACGAACATTCCCACCCATAAATCGGTCAGTTTCCGGTCCATATCGTCTACCCTAGGCTAGAACATCAGCGCGGTCAAAATGAAATCCAGGCCCAGTACCGCCAGCGAAGAGCTGACCACGGTACGGGTGGTGGCGCGCGACACTCCCTCGGGCGTAGGCGCGCTGTCATACCCCTCGAACACGGCGATGAAGGTGACGGCGATGCCGAACACGATGCTCTTGATCACGCCGTTGCCCACATCGTTCATCCAGTCCACGCCGTTCTGCATCTGGCTCCAGAAAGCGCCGTCGTCCACGCCGATCATCACCACGCCGACGAGGTAGCCGCCGAACACCCCGACTGCCGAAAACATCGCCGCCAATAGTGGCATGGAAACAACGCCGGCCCAGAAACGCGGCGCCAGCACCCTCGCCACCGGCGAAACGGCCATCATTTCCATCGCCGTCAACTGCTCGCCGGCCTTCATCAAGCCGATTTCCGCGGTAATCGAGGTGCCGGCGCGGCCGGCGAACAGCAATGCGGTGACCACCGGCCCGAGTTCGCGCACCAGCGACAGCGCCACCAACAGGCCCAGCGCCTGCTCCGAACCATAGCGCTGCAAGGTGTTGTACCCCTGCAGCCCAAGGACGAAACCGACGAACAGGCCGGAAACCACGATGATGACCAGCGAATAGTTGCCGATAAAATGGATTTGCGCGATGGTCAGGCGCAGCCGGGCGAAGGCGGTGCCGGACTGGCGCAGCATCAGGACGAACAGGCGCGCCGCATAACCCAGTTTGGCGATCGAATCGATCACCCCGTGGCCGATGCCTTCGATGAACTTCCTCACTTCGCCAGCCCCAGGTCGGCGGCGTAATCCGGCGCCGGGTAGTGGAAGCGCACCGGGCCATCCGGGGCGCCGGCCACGAATTGCTGCACGTAAGGCAGGGTGGAGGCGCGAATTTCGTCGGGCGTGCCTTCGGCGACGATCTTGCCCTCGGCCAGGAAATAAACGTAATCAACGATTTCCAGCGATTCGGCGACGTCGTGGGTGACGACGATGGAGGCCGCGTTCAGCGCCGCGCCCAGGCTCTTGATCAGGTTGGCGGTGATCGACAGCGAAATCGGGTCCAGCCCGGCGAAGGGCTCGTCGTACATGATGAGTTGCGGGTCCAGCGCGATGGCGCGCGCCAGTGCCACCCGGCGCGACATGCCGCCGGAAATCTCCGCGGGCATCAGCGCATGGGCCCCGCGCAGGCCCACGGCGTTAAGCTTCATCAGCACCAGGTCGCGGATGGCGGACTCGGGCAGCTCAGTGTGCTCGCGCAGCGGAAAGGCGACATTTTCCAGCACGCTCATGTCGGTGAACAGCGCGCCGAACTGGAACAGCATGCCCATGCGCCGGCGTAGCGCGAACAGGTTTTTTTGCGACAGCGCGTGGACGTTGCGCCCGTCGATGGTGACACGCCCGGCCTGCGGCGCCACCTGGCCGCCGAGCAGGCGCAGGATGGTGGTCTTGCCGGAACCCGAACCGCCCATCAGCGCCACCAGCTGGCCGCGACGCACCTTGAGGTCGACGCCGCTCAGAATCTGGCGGCCAAGGGCGCCGGTCAGCGTGGGGTAGGCGAAGGACACGCCTTCCATCGCCACGAAGGGCGGGCCGGCAGACGCGGAAGAGTCGGTGATAGTCATGGACCGGCGGCATTTTAGCAGCAAGCCCGCCGGCGAATTGTTGCTGAGATGTTGCTATTTAATTGCATTGATGGGACGTTTGCGTGCACTGCAAGGCGCAAAAAGCGACAATGCAGGCTGATTCCGGCCAATCGCCCCCTTGATACATGAATGGACCCCCGCGTTCCCTGCCCGCGCTGATGCTGGTCGACGACGATCCGCTGATCGTCGATACCCTGGCCATCGTCCTCGGCCAGGAGTTCCAGGTCCATTCGGCAGCCTCGCGCGAAGCTGCGGTCAACCTGGTGCGCAGCCTGCCGCAGGCGCCGCCGCTGGCGCTGATCGACCTTGGCCTGCCCCCGATTCCCCATGAGCCCGACGAGGGCTACCGCCTGATCTCCGCCCTGCTTTCGCACGCGCCAGACATGAAGATCATCGTGCTCTCCGGCCAATCGGAAGTGGCGGCGGCGCGTCACGCGCGCTCCCTGGGCGCCACCGAGTTCGTGCCCAAGCCGGCGCAGCCGGCACGCCTGAAGCAACTGCTGCTGGACGCGCTCAAGGCGAACGCCGCGGAGGCCGAAGCCGCTGCCGGGCCGGCGGCCGCCGGCAGCCCGCTGGATGCGCTGGTGGGCGTCTCCGAGCCCATGCTCGGCCTGAAGACACAAATCGGCCTGTATGCCACCTCCCCGTTCCCGGTGCTGATCGAAGGTGAATCGGGAAGCGGCAAGGAGGTGGTGGCCTCCAGCCTGCACGCGCTGGGCCCGCGCGCGGGCAAGCCCTACCTGGCGCTCAACTGCGCCGCCATCGCCCCATCGCTGGTCGAGCCGACGCTGTTCGGCTACGCCCGCGGCGCCTTTACCGGCGCGCAGACCGCCAAGGCCGGCTATTTCGAGGATGCGCAGGACGGCACGCTGTTCCTGGATGAAATCGGCGAACTGCCCCTGCCCTTGCAGGCAAAGCTGTTGCGCGTGCTGGAAAACGGCGAATACAACCGCGTCGGCGAGACCGCTTCGCGCAAGTCGCAGGCGCGCATTTTCGCCGCCACCAACCGCGACTTGCGCAACGAATCGAAAAATGGCGGCTTTCGCGCCGACCTGTATCACCGCCTGTCGGTGTTCTCGATCCGCGTGCCGCCGCTTCGCGAACTGGGCGAAGATAAATTTGCGCTGCTGACCCACTTCCGCGCCCTCTACGCGGCGGCGGCCGACGCCCCGCATTTCCGCCTCTCGCCTACCGCCGAGCGCCTGTGGCTGGACTACCCCTTCCCCGGCAACGTGCGCGAACTGCGCAACGTGGTGATCCGCCTCGTGACCAAGTTTCCGGGGCGTGAGATTTCCGCGCGCGACCTCGAATCCGAGCTCGATTCCGGTGCCGTCCTGATGGCCGGCGAACCACCGGAAGGCGACAGCCTGGACGAAGCGGCGCTGCGCGAACTGTCGCGCCGGGGCAGCTTCAACCTGGATGACAAGCTCGAGGGCTGGGAGCGCGCCTACATCTCGGCGGCGATGAAGCTGGCGGGCGGCAACGTCAGCCAGGCGGCGCGCCTGTTGGGCATCAACCGCACCACGCTCTACAGCCGCATGGCGGCGCTGGAACGCACCGAGCCCTGATCAACCGTCGCGGCGTTAATCCGCGTTGAGCAGCACGAAGCGCACGCAGCCCTCGCGGTTTTCCGCCAGGCGCAGGCGGTAGCCCAGCGCATCGGCCTGGCGCGCCGCCTGGTACAGGCCAATCCCCAAACCGCTGCGCGAAGGCAGCGGCCAGTCGAACAGGCGGCCCGCGCCCTCGGCCTCCATCGGCGCCCCGGTATCGCTGACCGAGAACTCGATGCGCCCGTCCAGGCAGGTGAGCTCGACGCGGATGTCGATCGGCGGCCCGGAGGCGCGCTTTTGCAGCGCGTTTTGCAGGAAGTTGTCGGCCACGCTGTCGAACAGGCTTTGCGCGATCGGCAGGTCGGTCTCGATTTCGGCCTCGACGAAGGTGACCGGCTCACGCTCGTAAAGGCGGCGCAGCACGTTCCACCAGGAAGTCAGGCGCAGCAGGCGCTGGCTGTCGGTGGAAGGCTGCTGCAGCTTGTCCAGGGTCTGCGCCAGGCGCTGGGTGATCACCGGCAGCTGGCGCTGCACCAGCTGGCGCACCTGGGCGTCGTCGCGCACCTCCGCCGCTGCGCCGAGAATGCCGTTGAGCGATTGCAGCAGGTTTTTCACGTCGTGCGTCAGGCGCGCGCCGGTCTCGTGCACCGCGCGCAGGTATTGCTGGCTGCGCAGGCGCGCCTCGCGCGCCTTGGCGCCGTAGAACTCGGCGGCGATCTGGATCAGCAACTTGAAGTGCCAGACGAACGCCGGCGACAGCAACTCGCGGGTATAGATCGCCACCTCGATGCGCGCGGTGGAAGCCGCCTGCGTGGCGGTGTCGATCACCACCATGTGGCGCCCGCCGACCTCGCCGAACTCGCCGGCGAAACCGGGGCCGTTCCAGCGCGCGCCGGCGACGATCGCCAGGCGCCCGAGCGCGTGCATCGCCTCGCCGAAGAATTTCGCCGGATCGGTCTCGTCGCGGGATAGCTGCGCCAGGCGATCCAGCCAGCTTTCGTAGGGCAGCCCGAAGGACAGCAGGTAGCGCGACACCAGGATCGACAGCGTGCCGCCGCCATCGCGCCCCTGGCTGCCGAAGCGCGCCCACAGCCAATTGAAGGCGAGCAACAATGCGGCCACCACCATCAGGGTGGCGCCCATGCTGGCGAGGTAGGAGCGCTGCGACAGCGTCAACAGCGCCAGGCCGAAGAACACCACCAGCAGCAGCAGCACCACCACCCAGGCGGCATACAGCAGGTCATAGGGGCGGCCGCCGGGCCCGGTGGTCTCCGGCGCTTCCGGCCCGGCGCGCCAGCCCACGCCCACCATCACCGCCAGCGTCAGGCCAAGCAAGGTTTCGATCCACACCCGCGCGGTCTCCGACAGCGCGCTGGCGCGCGCCGCCGGCGCCAGCAGTTCCGGCACCACCAAGGTGAATAGCATGACGATCAGGTTGCCCAGCGCAGCGAGATAAAACACGCGCTCCTGGCGCGGCGCGAACGCCGACGCCAGGCCGGCGATCAGGCCCGACAGCAAGGCGATCCAAACCAGCTTGATCCAGGGGTCGACCAGGAACGCCGCCAGCGCGATGACGCCCGCCATGATCAGCAAATCGCGCAGGCGCGGACGCTGGCGCCAGCCCACCACCGGTTGCCACAGCAGGACCGCAACCAGGTGTCCGCCGAACAGCGGCCCGCTGATGCCGCGGGCTTCCGGCACCGCTTCCAGAAGTAGGAGCAATGCCAACGCCATAACGAGCGCGAGCTTGCGTTTGCGGACGGACAAGGGAGTGATCATCGGTCGCGCATCATACCTGCGGTGCCGGCAAAAACCAGCGCATCAGCCCTTGAGCAGCCGTTCCTCGGCGCGCGCGATCGGCTCGGGTGTGCCTTTGAGCACCAGCACGTCGCCCGGCTGCAGCATCTGCCCCGGACCGAGATCGACACCCGCCACGCCCTTGCGGCGAAAGGCCACCAGTTCCACGCCGAACGCTTCCAGGCCGACTTCGCCGAGCGTCTTGCCGATGCAAAAGGCGCCTTCGCGCAGCGGCACCGAATGCAGGCGCAAATGATGGCGTTCGGTCAGGTCTTCCTGGGCGTCGGAGGCGCCGTGAAAAAAGCCGCGCAGGATGCCGTAGCGCGATTCGCGCACCGAGCGCACCTGATGCAGCACACGCGTCAGCGGCACGCCGCACAAGAGGAGTGCGTGGGAGGCCAGCATGAGGGAGGACTCGAGCGCCTCCGGCACCACCTCGGCGGCGCCGGCGGCCTGCAGGCGGTCCATGTCGGATTCATCGGTCACGCGCACGATGACCGGCAGGCCGGGGCGTGCTTCCTGCACGTGATGCAGGATCTTCAGCGCCGAGGGCGTGTCGCCGTAGGTAATCACCACCGCCTGGGCGCGCATCAGGCCGGCGGCCATCAGCGATTCGCGCCGCGCCGCGTCCGCGTACACCACCGAGTGGCCGGCGGCGAGCGCTTCGCGGATGCGGTCGGGGTCGAGGTCGAGCGCCATATAGTCGATCCCCTGGTCTTTCAGGAGGCGGGCGAGGGACTGGCCGTTGCGCCCGAAACCGGCGATCAGCACGTGGCGCGAACTCTTGATGGCGCGGCTGGCGATCTCGGTCAGTTGCAGCGACTTGAGCATCCAGTCGTCGCGCGCGAAGCGCCCGGCGATGCGTTCGCTGTAGGCAATCAGGAAGGGGGCGGCGAGCATCGACAGCAGCATCGAGGCGAGGATGGCGGAAAGCAGCTTGGCGTCGACCATGTTCAGGGCGCCGGCCTGCGCCAGCAGCACGAAGCCGAATTCGCCGGCCTGCGCCAGCGCCAGGCTGGTGCGGATCGCCGTGCCCAGCGGCCGGCGAAACCCGCGCGCCAGCGCCGTGACCACGGCGAACTTGAGGATCACCGGAATCACCGTGAGGAAGGCCACCAGCGGAAACTGGTGTACCAGCACGCTGGGATCAAGCAGCATGCCGATGGTGACGAAAAACAGGCCCAGCAGCACGTCGCGGAAGGGCTTGATGTCTTCCTCCACCTGGTGCCGGTACTCGGTTTCGGAAATCAGCATGCCGGCGACGAAGGCGCCCAGGGCCAGCGACAGGCCGGCATGCTCGGTGATATAGGCCAGGCCCAGGGTGATGAACAGCAGGTTGAGCACGAAGAGTTCGGTGGAGCGGCGCAGCGCCACCACCGTGAGCCACAGGTGCATCAGCTTCTTGCCGGCGAACAGCAGGATCGCCAGCACCACCACTGCCTTGAGCAGCGCCTTGGAGAGTGTCCAGGCGAGGTCGCCGCCGCCTTCGGCCAGGGCCGGCACTACCACCAGGAAAGGCACCACCGCCAAGTCCTGGAACAGCAGGATGCCGATGACGTCGCGCCCGTGCTCGGATTCCAGTTCGAGGCGCTCAGTGAGCAGCTTGACCACGATGGCGGTTGAAGACATCGCCAGCGCGCCGCCCAGGGCAATGCCGGCTTTCCAGTCCAGGCCCATCAGCATGGCGCCTGCCAGGCCCAGCAGGGTGATCAGCACGACCTGGGCGGTACCCAGGCCGAACACCGTGCCTCTCATCGACATCAGCTTGGCGAGGTTGAACTCCAGGCCGATGGAAAACATCAGGAAGACCACGCCGAACTCGCCCAGGTAGCGGGTCCCGGGCGTGTCGGGCACCACGCCCAAGGCATGCGGTCCGATCAGGATGCCGGCCGCCAGGTAGCCCAGGATGGGCGGCAAATGCAACTTGCGCGCCAGCGCCACCACGCCGACCGCGGCGGCCAGGAAGATCAGGACGATCTCAAGGGTGGAGAGCATGGAGCACCCGGACGCCCCTACGGGGATTTACAAGGATTGACTGCAAAAGTAATGCCAACGCGAGGCCGAAACCGTTTATGGTTTGTTATACTCGCTGCATGATAGCTGCTGCATCGCAAAATCCTCAAGCCGCAACGCCGCAAATCTGTATGGACAAGTCCGGTTTACAGCCTCCCCAATCCGGCCCGCTGGCGCTGGCGCGGGAAGTGTTGCGCACCGAGGCCGAAGCCATTACGGGGCTGATCGAGCGCGTCGACGGCTCTTTCGCGAAGGCGGTCGAACTATTGTTGGCGATCCGTGGGCGCGTGGTGGTTTCCGGGATGGGCAAGTCCGGCCACATCGCGCGCAAGATCGCCGCCACTTTTGCCTCCACCGGCACCGCCGGCTTTTTCGTCCACCCGGCCGAGGCCAGCCACGGCGACCTCGGCATGATCACTGCCGATGACGTGCTGGTGGCGTTTTCCAATTCCGGCGAGACCGGCGAACTGCTGGCCATCGTGCCGTCGATCAAGCGCATGGGCGCCAAGCTGGTGGCCCTGACCGGCAACCCCGATTCGACCCTGGCGCGCTTAGCCGACGTGCACCTGGACACGCATGTGGAGCGCGAAGCCTGCCCGATGGGCCTGGCGCCGACCGCCAGCACCACCGCGCAACTGGCAATGGGCGACGCCCTGGCGGTAGCGCTCCTGGATGCGCGCGGCTTCGGCCCGGCCGATTTCGCCCGCTCGCACCCCGGCGGCGCGCTCGGGCGCCAATCGCTGATCCGCGTGCGCGAAGTCATGCGTGCCGGGCCGGCCATCCCGACGGTGCCGCTGTCGGCCACGCTGGGGCAGGCGCTGCGCGAGGTCACGGCCAAGCGCATGGGCATGACGGCCATCCTGGAAGGCGAGCGCCTGGCGGGGATGTTCACCGACGGCGACCTGCGCCGCGCACTGGAGCATGGCGTGACCATGGAGACGCCGGTCGCCAGCGTAATGACCGCCAGTCCGCGCCATATCGGCCCCGATGCACTGGCGATCGAAGCGGTGCACCTGATGGACCAGCACAACATCACCCAGTTGCTGGTGCTCGACGGCGGCAAGCTGGTCGGTGCGCTGCACGCGCACGACCTGCTGCACGCCAAGGTGGTGTGATGCAGCGCAACGCCCTTTTCGCGCCGGAAGGAGATCGCCATGGCCGATGACCTGACCGCCCTTCTCAAGCCGCTCAAGCTGATGGCCTTCGACGTCGATGGGGTGCTCACCGACGGCCGCCTGTATTACAGCGATGACGGCGTCGAGGTCAAAACCTTCCACGCGCTCGACGGGCAGGGGATGAACATGCTGCGCGACGCCGGCCTGAAGCTGGCGCTGATCACCTCGCGGCGCTCGCCGCTGGTGGAGCGGCGCGCGCGCGACCTCGGCATCCATTTTTGCTACCAGGGGGTGGCGGCCAAGCGCGACGCCCTGGAGGAAATCCTGGGCGAGCAGAAGCTCAAGCCCGAGCAGGCGGGTTTCATGGGCGACGACCTGTTCGACCTGCCGGCGATGCTGCGCGCGGGCTTTTGCGCTACCGTTCCTGGCGCGCCGGCAGCGGTGCGCGAGCGCGCGCACTATGTCAGCACGCGCGAAGGCGGTAACGGCGCGGTGCGCGAAGTATGCGAACTGATTCTTACGGCGCAGGGGCAGCTGGAGCGCCTGATCGCGGGGTATCTGAAGTGAGCCCCCGTGCCCTGGCGCGCAACACCCGCGGCCTGTCGGTGCTGGTGCCGCTGACCATCCTGTTGATGCTGGTGATGCTCACCACCTGGCTCAACCGCACGGTGGAGTTGTCCGCCCCGGCGCCAGCGCGCCCGCCGACCCACGACGCGGATTACACCGCCGACAATTTCACCGTGGTGCGCCTGTCCGACACCGGCGAAATCCATTACGTGCTGAGCGCCGCCCACCTGGTCCATTACCCGGACGACGACACCGCCCACCTGAGGAAGCCGGTGTTCAAGGAATTGCAGCCGGGCAAGCCCGAAGTGCGCCTGTCGGCGGATCGCGGCATCACCACCAGCGGCGGCGAAGAGGTGCGCCTGTACGATAACGTCGAGGTCTTCCGCGCCGGCGACAAGGCCGCGCTTCCCCATGATGCCGGCGCCCAGGATTTGCGCGCCACCACCAGCTACCTGCGTGCCCGCCCGGACGAAGATACCGCCGATACGCCGGAACGCGTGGTGATCCACGATGGTCAATCGATACTGATCGGCACCGGCATGGATGCCGACAACCGTTATCGCAACATGCATCTGCATTCGGCGGTCACCGGTACCTACATCCAGGCGCCGCAGCCTGACCGCAAAAACAAAAAGTGAGTTTCGATTTCATGCCAGCACGTTTTCGTCCGCTTTGCGCCGCCGCTTTTGCCGCCCTCGCCTTCGGGCTGGGCGTGGCCACGCCGGCGCATGCGGAAAAGGCCGATCGCGACAAGCCGGTCAACATCGAGGCCGACCGCATGACCTACGACGACCTGAAGCAGGTCAACGTATTCGAGGGCCACGTCGTGCTGACGCAAGGCACGCTGGTCATCCGCGCCGACAAGCTGACGGTCAAGCAGGATCCCGAGGGCTTCCAGAGCGGCATTGCCGACAAGGGCACCGGCGGGCTGGCGTATTTCCGCCAGAAGCGCGATGGCGTCGACGAATACATCGAGGGCTGGGGCGAGCAGATCACCTACGACGCCAAGAGCGACCACGCCAAGCTGATCACCCGCGCGCGCCTGCTGCGCAACGGCGACGAGGCGCTGGGCGACGTCATCAACTACGACGGCCGCACCGAGTTCTATACGGTGGTCGGCAAGCCGAATGCGCGGGACACCGGTGATACCGTCGGCGGCAAGCCGCCCGTGAGGCTCACGATCATGCCCAAGACCGCCGGCGGCGACAGCAAGACCGTCCCGGGCAAGGCCGAGCCAGGCAAAGCTGGCGCGCCCAAGGCGGATGCCGGCAAGGGCGAGGCGGGCAAAGGTGGCGCAAGCAAAGGCGATACGAACAAGGGCGACGCCGCCAAAAGCGATTCCGCCAAGAGCGCTTCCGATAGCAGCGCCCCGGGAGGCAACTTGAACCTCAAGCCCTCCGGCATCATCGCCGCGCCGCGCGAGACCTACCCGGAGCCGCCGGCCAAATGAGCAACCTGGTGGCCGGCGGGCTGAAAAAACGCTATGGGTCGCGCGAGGTGGTCAAGCACGTCTCCTTCGACGTCGCCAACGGTGAAGTAGTGGGCCTGCTCGGCCCCAACGGCGCCGGCAAGACCACTGTGTTCTACATGATCACCGGGCTGATCGCGGCGGACCGCGGGCGCATCGAGCTCGACGGCTATGAGGTCACCGCGCTGCCGATGTACCAGCGCGCCCGCTTGGGCATCGGCTATCTGCCGCAGGAGGCCTCGATCTTCCGCGGCCTCAATGTCGAGGACAATATCCGCGCGGTGCTCGAAGTGGTCGAGCCCGACCGCCGCCGCCGTGACGCCGATCTCGATGCGCTGCTTGAGGAGTTCAACATCGCGCGCGTGCGCAAGACGCCGGCCATTGCGCTCTCCGGCGGCGAACGTCGGCGCGTCGAAATCGCCCGCGCATTGGCGACGCGGCCGAGCTACATGCTGCTCGACGAGCCGTTCGCCGGCATCGATCCGATCGCCGTCGGCGACATCCAGGCGCTGGTGCGGCATCTGACCAATCGCGGCATCGGCGTGCTGATCACCGATCACAACGTGCGCGAGACGCTTGGCCTCACCGATCGGGCCTACATCATCTATTCCGGCGAAGTCTTGATGGAAGGTCGCGCCGACGACATCGTCAACAATCCGGACGTGCGGCGGCTCTATCTGGGCGAGGAATTCCGCCTCTAGCCGTCCGAGTTATGCACAAGTTTTGTGCATTGCCGCACTGCGGAATCTCATACCGCTCGGCTCGGCAACCTGTTATAAACAAATACAGGCAAGAAACGGACCAGATTCTGCCGGGATTCCAATGGCGCTGTCGCAACGACTAGAATTTCGCCAGAGCCAAGCGCTGGTGATGACGCCGCAGCTGATGCAGGCGATCAAGCTACTGCAGCTCTCTAGCCTCGACCTTGCAGCCTATGTCGAAGTCGAACTGGAAAAAAATCCGCTGCTCGAACGCGGCAATGAAGACGAAGCGCCTCAGGCGGCCGCGGAAGGCGAGGCCGAAGGCGGCGGTTCCGACAGCGAAGACGCCTCCGGCGAACCCGCCGACTGGAACGGCCAGGAACTCGATTCGAGCCGGAGTTCCATGGAAGAGGGCCTCGGCACCGAACTCGAAAACGTGTTCCCCGACGACGTCGGGGAAAAATCGCCGCCGCCGGAGTTGCCGCCGCCCGCCTATACGGAATGGTCGGGGTCCGGATCGCAGGGCGGCGACGACAGTGCCTACAATCTCGAAGCCTTCGTCACCGCCGAAACGACACTCGCCGGTCACCTTGCCGAACAGATGGCGCTGGCGATCTCCGATCCGGCGCGGCGCAT
>DASYEQ010000029.1:0-13147 GCA_036498945.1 Burkholderiales bacterium
GCGATGCTCGATTCCCAGGCGGCGATGACCAAGTTTCTCAACCTCATCGCCTCCGAACCGGATATTGCGCGGGTGCCGGTCATGATCGACTCCTCGAAATGGGAGGTGATCGAGGCCGGATTGAAGTGCGTGCAGGGCAAGGCCATCGTCAACTCGATCTCGATGAAGGAAGGCGAAGACGCCTTTCGCCATCACGCCCGCCTGTGCCGCCGCTACGGTGCCGCCGTCATCGTCATGGCCTTCGACGAAAAGGGCCAGGCCGACACCTACGCCCGCAAGACCGAAATCTGCAAGCGCTCCTACGACATCCTGGTAAACGAAGTCGGCTTTCCGCCGGAAGACATCGTCTTCGACCCGAACATTTTCGCCATCGCCACCGGCATCGACGAGCACAACAACTACGCCGTCGATTTCATCAACGCCACCCGCTGGATCCGCGAAAACCTGCCGCACGCCAAGATCAGCGGCGGCGTATCGAACGTCAGCTTTTCCTTCCGCGGCAACGACCCGGTGCGCGAGGCGATCCACACGGTTTTCCTCTACCACGCCATCAAGGCCGGCATGAGCATGGGCATCGTCAACGCCGGCCAGCTCGGCGTCTACGACGACATCCCGCCGGCGCTCAAGGCCATGGCCGAAGACGTGGTGCTGAACCGCAACAACGCCGCCAGCGAAGCCACCGAGGCATTGGTCAAGGCCGCCGAGCAATACAAGGGCGCCGGCAAAGCGAAGGTCGAGGACCTGGTCTGGCGCGACAAGCCGGTGAACGAACGCCTGTCGCACGCCATGGTCCAGGGCATCACCGACTACATCGTCGCCGATACCGAAGAAGCGCGCCAGCAATTCGCCCGCCCGATCGAAGTGATCGAAGGCCCGCTGATGGACGGCATGAACATCGTCGGCGACCTGTTCGGCGCCGGCAAGATGTTCCTGCCGCAGGTGGTCAAATCGGCGCGCGTGATGAAGCAGGCGGTCGCCCACCTGATCCCCTTCATCGAGGCGGAAAAAAGCTCGGGCGGCGTGCAGACCAAGGGCAGGATCGTCATGGCCACCGTCAAGGGCGACGTGCACGACATCGGCAAGAACATCGTCGGCGTGGTGCTCGGCTGCAACAACTACGAGGTGGTCGATCTCGGCGTGATGGTCGCGGCGCAAAAGATCCTCGATACCGCGCGCGAGGTGAAGGCCGACATGATCGGGCTTTCCGGCCTGATCACGCCTTCGCTGGAAGAGATGGCGCACGTCTCCAAGGAAATGGAGCGCCAGGGCTTCGAGCTGCCGCTCTTGATCGGCGGCGCCACCACCAGCCGCGTGCATACGGCGGTGAAAATCGCGCCGCACTACAATCAGCCGGTGGTCTACGTGCCGGACGCCTCGCGCGCCGTCGGCGTCGCCTCGCAATTGCTGAGCGAGACCCAGCGCGACCCGTATATCGCGCAACTGCGCACCGAGTACGAACGCGTGCGCGCCCAGCATGCGAGCAAGAAGGGCCCCGAACTCATCACGCTCGCCGAGGCGCGCGCCAACAAGACGGCTGTCGACTGGAACGTCTATACGCCGCCCAGGCCGAAATTCATCGGCCGCAAGGTGTTCCGCAACTACGACCTCGCCGACCTGGCGCAATACATCGACTGGGGCCCGTTCTTCCAGGTGTGGGACCTGGCCGGTTCGCACCCGGAGATTCTCGAGGACGCGGTGGTTGGCGAGGCCGCGCGCCACGTCCACAACGACGGCCTGGCGATGCTGAAGAAGGTCATCGACGGCCGCTGGCTCACCGCGCACGGCGTGATGATGCTCCTGCCCGCCAACGCGGTGAACGAGGACGACATCGAGATTTATACCGACGAGTCGCGCAGCAAGGTGGCGCTGACCTGGTACGGCATGCGCCAGCAGACCAGGAAGCCTTCAAACACGCCGAACCGCTGCCTCGCCGATTTCATCGCCCCCAAGGGCCAAGGCGAGGATTACATCGGCCTGTTCGCCGTCACCGCGGGCCTGGGAATCGACAAGAAGCTGAAGGAATTCGCCGCCGCGCATGACGATTACAAGGGCATCATGCTCAAGTCCATCGCCGACCGCCTGGCGGAGGCCTTCGCCGAAGCCCTGCACGCGCGCGTGCGCCGCGAACTCTGGGGTTACGCCGCCAACGAGAAGCTGGAAAACCACGACCTGATCGCCGAGAAATACGCCGGCATCCGCCCCGCGCCGGGCTACCCCGCCTGCCCCGACCACACCGTCAAGGGGCCATTCTGGGACGTGCTTGGCGCCGGCGAGATCGACATGCAGATCACCGAGAGCTTCGCCATGATGCCGGCGGCTTCGGTCAGCGGCTTCTACTTCTCGCACCCGGACTCGACCTACTTCAACGCCGGCAAGATCGGCGCGGACCAATTGGAAGATCAGGTGCGCCGCCGCGGGGTGCCGAAGGAAGAGCTGGAACGCTGGCTGGCGCCGAATCTTTGAGTTGCCCGGAGTCACGCCTAAGCTGTACGTAAATACAGCTTAGAATACGGCTTTCGCTCCCGAGCGCAAGCCGTGTCAGCCTCCCGCCCGCGCCGCATCGCCCATCTCGACATGGATGCGTTTTACGCCTCCGTGGAGTTGTTGCGCCGCCCGGAACTGAAAGGCCTGCCAGTGGTGATCGGCTGGCGCCGCGCCGAGGACGGCGACGGGCCGCTGCCGCTCTCCACCTATGCCGGGCGCGGTGTGGTCACCACCTGCACCTATGAGGCGCGCACCTTCGGCATCCACTCCGGCATGGGCATGATGAAGGCGCGCGCGCTGTGCCCCGACGCCTTGTCGCTGCCGCTGAATTTCGACAACTACCGCCATTACTCGCGCCTGTTCAAGGCGGCGGTAGCGGAGATCGCGCCGGTGATCGAGGATCGCGGCATCGACGAAATCTACATCGACCTGACCGACATTCCCGGCGGCAGCGAATCGGTCGGCCGCGCGATCAAGAAGCGCGTGCTCGAAGCAACGGGCCTCACCTGCTCCATCGGCATCACGCCGAACAAGCTGCTGTCGAAAATCGCCTCCGAGCTCGACAAACCTGACGGCCTTACCGTGCTGACGATGGACGACCTGGAATCACGCATCTGGCCGCTGCCCGCCAAGCGCGTCAACGGCATCGGCCCGAAAGCCGCCGAGCGCCTGGCGAAGCTGGAGATCCACACCATCGGCGAACTGGCGCGCGAGCGCCCGGAATTCTTGGCCAGGCACTTCGGCAACAACTACGCGCAATGGCTGACCGATGCCGCGCACGGCCGCGACGAACGGCCCGTCGTCACCTTCCAGAAGCCGCAGTCGCGCAGCCGCGAGACCACGTTCGAAAACGACACCCGCGACCGCCGCCGCATCGACGAGGTGCTAAGCCGCCTGTGCGAGCAGGTGGCCGAAGACCTGCAGCGCCGCAGGTATGCCGGGCGCACCGTCGGGGTGAAGCTGCGCTATCGCGACTTCAAGATCGTCACCCGCGACAAGACCCTGCCCGCCGCGGTCAACGATGAAGCCTCGATCCGCGCCGCCGCCCTCGAATGCCTGGACCGCATTCCGCTCAAGCTGCCGATCCGCCTGATCGGCGTGCGCGTCGGTACGCTGTACAAGGAAGGCGAGGAACCGCCGCCGGCGCAGGTAAGCGGCATCACGCCGGACCTGTTCGACAGCTAGGCTTACGGACGGCCGGGCGCGGCCGACCGGCGTCATCGCGCCGGCCTGCCGCATGGTTAAAATGCAGCCAAAATTACTACAGTCTCGAGACCCGCCATCGCCATCCACCTGTTTGTCCAGAAGTTCTCAGGCGGCATGCCTGTCGCACTGCCCTACGAGGCGATCCTTGACCTGCTACAGGGCCACGGTGCGGCCGGCCCGATGGAAGGCGGGGATACCGAGATCGCCTTTCCGCCGGACCAGATCGCCCATTACGGCCTTCTGGCCGGCGACGCCGCGCGGGGGGCGCAGTGCATCGCTTTCGTGCGCCCGGTCTTCGGCGACGCGCTGCGCCGCCTGGTATTCGAACTCATGAGCCGCTTCGGCGCAACGGTGTTCGATGATGCGCTGGGCTGCGCCTATGTGATGGAAGAGGCCGCGGAACTGCCGCCGGCATTCGCCACCGTCTGCGTCGCCGGGGTGCAGCGCATCAGCAGCCCGCAGCAACTTTGGCCAGCCGGCCTGTCCGTGCCCATCGAGACGGACAGGCAGGTGCCGGCGCTGATCTACCCCAACCCCAATCCGCAGGGCGTGAAGTACGTGATGTTCGACCGCATCGAGCCGACCGAACGTCACCTGCACATGGACTTCGGCACCCGCGCTGCCGCCTGCAACCCCGGCACCCTGCGGGCCTTGCGCCAGGTGCTGCTCAAGGTGGACCGGGCGCAGGTAGCCAATCCGGAGTTCGCGGTCTCGTTTCACTTCACCGACGCCGAGGCCAATCTGCTGTTGCTGGAATCGCCGAAGATCGCCGAGGCGCACGGCCGCGCCACTATGGTGGTGCCGGGCGAAGTCATGCTCGGCGCGCCAGTGGCCGAACCGGCTTTCGTGATGGATGCGGACTGGTTTTTCAGCAACCGGCAGAAGGCCGCGGAATGCCGCAAGGAAGCGCAGGCCGCCCACGGCATCACCATCGCACCGGGACTGGCCGGCGTGGCCGCGCTGGACCAATTGCTCGAGCGCCTGCACCAGGCACACCTGGCGCAGCGCGGCGCCCACCCCGCCGCGCAGGATGGCTTCGATGCGAACCTGCAGCACTGGGCCAGCCAGGCAGGCGCCTGCCTGGGCGAAATCATCCGCAGCGGCGTCGGCGGCCAATGGGGCGCGGTGCCCCTGATGGAGCACCGGCACCCGGTGGTGCGCACCCATACGGGACGCAATTGCTGGCCCAAGCTCGCCGCCCTCAACCGCATCATGAACGGCAGCACGGCCGGCGGGCAGGGTTCCATCGCGGCCTACATGGGCGAGCTGCTACGCAACGCCCGCTCGGCCACACCGCGCAATGCCGACATCGCCGCCGACATTCCGGCGCTATGCCACATCCTGCTGGGCCACGGCCAGTTCGGCAACGGTGGCCTGCCCTTGCAGGCGCAGATCCCGGTGGCCCGATTGGACTTTTCGCTGGACTCGCTCAAGCCTCTGGATACCTGGCTGGCCGCGGTGCACGCCCAGCACGCGGACCTGGAGCGCCAGGTGCTCTCCAACCTCTGCCTGGCCGCGGGCGCCTATCTCGGCGAGACCGTTCGGCGCAATGCGAAGCGGCACTGGAACTGGTGCAACTACGAGGACTTTCACGCCACGCACCCCGCCGCGCCGGGCGCAAGCAAGAGCGTCAACAACTGCGTGCTCCTGATCGGCCCGGAGATCGCCGCCCTGCCGATGCAGACCTGCAACGTCGGCGCCTGGGGCGAAAAGCCGCACAGCGTGCACGCGCATGCGCTGCAATGGCTCGCCGGCGATCAGCCTGAACCCGCGAGTGTCGGCGGCGCGCTGGAGGCCGGCGCGGCAGCCCCTGCTGCCGCTGCCCCGGCGTTCGACTTTCAGGTCGACATTGCCGCCCGCGTGGCGGAACTGAAGCCGCTGGAGCACGACTACCTGAAGATCGCCGCGCCGCCGTGGATACGCACCGACCCGCTGCAAAATCTGGTGGACAGCTACCCTACCCTGCTGCGGCAAGGCCGCGTGGTGTGGGCGCACCTGGTGCAGGCGAACAACGTGCTGTTCCAGCCGGGCGCGGGCGATGCGCCGGCCGAAGTGGTCTACGACCCGCGCGGCCTGTGCCAGCCGGACGAACTGGCCGCAGCGGCGCAGGGCATGTTCAAGCTGAAGGGCACGCGGCCGAACGACGCGGAAGAGGCACGCGTCGCCGAGCACCTCACCGCCGAGATCTCGCGCGCCTTCGCCATGCCGGTGCCGCAAAGCCTTTCCAGCCGCGGCCTGCTCGCCTCCACGCTGCTGATCTTCCGCAAGCACCTGCCGAACCGGCGCCTGAGCCTGGGCCACTTTCCCGTGCTGATCAGCGATGCGTGCCCGGGCTGCGTGATGATCCTGCCGGGCCGCTGGTGGCCGCGCGCCTTCGCCGAGGAGTGGGGCATCGAGGAGGAAAAGCCGGCCCAGCCCGCGGCGGTGAGCCCGCCCAACGTGCGTGTCGCCAAGGACCAGCTTCTGCACGTGATCAAGCCACCGGTGCCGGCCGACGATGAAGGCGCCTGGGAATATCTCGACACCTTGCTGGAAGAGGAAGAGGCGCGGCGCCTGGTTCCCGCCAAGGGCATGCTGGGCAAGCTCCTGGGCCGCAAGGCCGAGCCGGAAGAGCGCGCGCCCGACCCGGTGTTCGCCAAGTACCTCGGGCAGATGACCCAGGCTTATCCCGGCGTGTGCAACCCGCCGGAAGATATCGGCGGCCGCGTCCTCACCCTGCTGGTGGCTTCAGCCAGCGTCAACTATGTGGTGGAGACGGCACGGCGCGAATTCGGGCTCACGGTGTTCGATTCCAATCACATGAACATCGTCTACCGGCCCGCGCCCAAGCAGAAGCGGAACTAGGGTCCGACGACCTTCTGCCGCGCAGGCGCCTAGATCAACAGGCCCGGCTGCGGCGGCAGCCCGAAGGCATGCTGCCCGTAGGCGGTGGCCTGCACGTCCCAGGTCAGCGCGATGTGCGCGGTGGCGGCGTGGATGTCGCGGAAGTGGCGCTGCATGCGGCCATTGAGGCTCAAGCCCTGGGCGCCGCTTGCCACCATCAGGGTGTCGATGGCGCGCACGCACAACTGTGCCTCGAAGGCGCAATTGCGCTTCCACGCCATCTTGCGGTCGAGCGGCGGCTCGATGCTGGCTTCCACCATGCGCATCATCTCCGCCATGTCGCTACGCAACTGATTCTCGGCAATCTCCACGCAAGCGGCGGCTTCGGCCACCCGCATTTGCATCGGCGCCAGTTCGGCGAGTTTCGCGCCGGTGTACAGACCGGCGCGCATTTTCACGCCCTCGGTAAATTCCATCAGCGCGGTGCGCGCCATGCCGATCGGCGGCTGCGCCAGGGAAAAACCGAATACCGCAAAGCTCGGCGTGCGGAACCACGGCGAGGGGTTGACCTGGTTGCCCGGCACCTCGACACCGCGCGTGAACATACCGGCTTCGATGGTGCGGTGCTCGGGCACGAAGGCGTCCTTGATCTCCACATCATGGCTGCCGCTGCCGGTGAGGCCATAGGCGCGCCAGTTGCCGAGGTTCTTGTAATCGGCGGCGGGCACCAGGAACAGGCGCCGCCCCGGCGGCTTGCCTTCGCCTTCGTCGACCATCGCACCCACCAGGTGCCAGGTGGCGCCGTCGATGCCGCTGCCGAAGGGCCAGCGTCCGGAAAGCTTGTAGCCGCCCTCCACCGGCGTCGCCTTGCCGCAGGGGAAAGCCAGGCCGCCGGCGGCGAGCGCATGCGGGTCATCGCCCCACACATCCTCCTGCGCCTGCAGGCCGAACTGGCCGATGTTCCACGAATGCGAGGCGAGGTTGAACCATACCCAGGTGGTGGAAGCGCAGCCGCGGCACATCTCCAGCACCACTTCGAACATCGCATCCGCGCCCAGTTCCGAGCCGCCGAAGCGCTTGGGCTGGAACATGCGCATCAGGCCTGAAGCGTGTAGCTCAGCGAGCGACTCGTCCGGGCAACGGCGCAAGTCCTCGCACTGCTGCGCGCGCTCGGCAAAGCGTGGCGTCAACACGCGCGCGGCAGCCACTGCCTCTTCGGCATTGGCGAACACCACATTCGATACGGCGGTTTTCAATACTGCGGCCATGGCTTCCTGCGATTCCTTTACCTCGAAGATGCAGCCAATTTAACCGAATCCGTGCCGCGCGCGGGGTAATAGCTCCTAGAAGAAAGCCTTGAACGCGGCGACCGCGCGCGCGATGCCTGCCGCATCCACATCAAGATGCGTGACCAGCCGCGTGCGCGCGCCGATGGCGGCGACGATGCCGCGCTCGCGCAAATGCGCCTGCAGGGCCATGGTGCGCTCGGCAGGTACGCGCACGAACACCATGCTGGTGTACGGCCCTTCTACCTGTAGCGCGCCGATGCCGCACAGGCCCCCGGCCAGCGCGGCCGCGTTCTCGTGATCCTGCGCCAGCCGCGCGACGTGATGATCCAGCGCGTACAACCCCGCTGCTGCCAGCCCTCCTACCTGGCGCATGCCGCCTCCCAGCACCTTGCGCCAGCGCCTCGCTTCCGCGATGAAATCCTTGCGGCCCACCAGCACCGTGCCGGCCGGCGTGCCCAGCCCCTTGGAGAGGCACACCGAGACCGAATCGAAGCCGCGCGTCAGCACGCCCGCCTCCACGTTCGAGGCCACCGCCGCGTTGAACAACCGCGCGCCATCCAGGTGGGTCGCCAGCCCACGCCGCTGCGCCAGCACCAGCGCGCTCTCGATGTAAGCAGCCGGCATCACCTTGCCGCCCAGCGTGTTTTCCAGCGCCAGCAGGCGGGTGCGCGCGTAGTGATCGTCGAGCGGCTTGGTCGCCGCTTCGATGTCGGAAAGCGCCAGCGTGCCATCGGCCTGATGGGCAAGGGGCTGCGGCTGGATGCTGCCCAGCACCGCCGCGCCACCGCCCTCGTGGCGATAGGTGTGCGCCTCCTGGCCGACGATGTATTCATCGCCGCGCCGGCAATGCGCCATCAGCGCCGCCAGGTTGCTTTGCGTACCGGTGGGCAGCCACAGGCCCGCTTCGAAGCCGAGCATTTCCGCCAGGCGGCCTTGGAGGCGGTTCACCGTCGGGTCTTCGCCGTAGACGTCGTCGCCTACTTCGGCGCGCCCCATCGCCTCCACCATTGCCGCCGTCGGGCGGGTCACGGTATCGCTGCGCAGGTCGACAATTCCATCCATGTTCACGTCATAGCCCCAAGGGTTCGGTTATCATTTGCGGGCGCGGCCGGACCTGGCAACAAACACGATCAACAAACACCGCGCGCACAATCCGGGGGGATTACTCCAATGCGCCACATTCACGCGGCAATCGCGGGTACGCTCGCTTTCGCCCTGCTTCAATCGTTCATGGTAGCCGATGCCCGCGCCGAGGACCAGCGCCTGGCGCGCGGCCGTTACCTGATGAGTTCGCTCGCCGCCTGCGGCAATTGCCACACCCCGCGCGGCCCCGACGGCGCCACGCAATGGGACCGCGAACTCTCCGGCGGCCCGCCGGTGAAGGACGCCGCTTTCGATGCCTTCCCGCCCAACATCACGACCGACACCAAGGCCGGCATCGGCCGCTGGACCAACGCGCAATTGAAGCGCGCGATCCGCGAAGGCATCCGTCCCGACGGCAGCCTGATCGGCCCGCCGATGCCTTTCGGCTTCTACCGCGACATGGCCGATTCCGACCTCGAGGCGATCATCGCCTACCTGCGCCAGGTCAAGCCCAATTCCAATACACCGCCGCGCTCGGTCTATCACATCCCGCTGCCGCCGAGCTACGGGCCGCCCATCAAGCAGGCGATCAAGGCGCCCGCGCGCTCCGACACGTTAGCCTACGGCGCCTACCTCGCCGGCCCGGTGGCGCACTGCATGGAATGCCACACGCCGATGGTCAAGGGCCAGACCGACCGCAGCAAGATGGGCGCCGGCGGCAATGCGTTCAACGGCCCCTGGGGCACCTCGGTGGCGCGCAACCTGACGCCGCATGAAAGCGGGCTGAAGAACTGGAGCGACGCCGAGATCGAAAAAGCGGTGCGCGAAGGCGTCAGCCGCGACGGCAGCAGGCTAAAGCCGCCGATGGCATTTGATTACTACAAGAGCATGAAACCGGAGGACATGAAGGCGATCATCGCCTACCTGCGCAGCCTGCCGCCCACGCCTACCGGCGGCCTCTGAGTCATCCGGCACATGGCGGTGGCAGCCTGGGCTGCCGCGTCATTGAAAACGGCAGCCTCGGCTGCCGTTTTTATTTCCTGCCGCGGGAGGCTTATGCCGCCTGCGCCACCGGGCTGTGATTCTCGACGAACTCGATGCCCTTCAGGCTGATCGTCGCGACCAGGTCGGCGCCCAGGCGGCGCAGCTTGACGAAATCCAGCGCGCGCATGCGGCGCAGGCGCGGCATCAGGAAGCCGGCGAGTTCGGCGTCACGGTAGGCGGCGGCGCCAGGGAAGACGATGCGCCCGAGCTGCGGCAGCACGTGCCAGCGTTCCGAACGCTCGTAGAGGGCGTGCAGGATCTCGGTTTGCAGTTTATCCAGGCGGACGGAGGCGATGGAAAGAGGCGGTTCTTGGTGGTTCAGCATTTGGTTTATGTTCTCCACGGCCCAAATATAGCAGGCCGCCGGATGCCCGGTCAGCGAAAATATGCGGCATTTGCCGTCCAATTCAAGACCGCGCCAGAAGGCGCGGCCTCAAAAAAGGATTTTGCAAAGCACATGCCTTCGCCTATGTCGGCAGGGAACGGCTCTTGCTGTCAGACCTCTCCTACGCGGCAGCGTTCCCGGCGGTTTCACCGGCCGGCTCCGCCTGCACGTGGATCTCCACTTCGCCCACCCGCACCTGGAAGCCGGGCTTGAGCTTGCGCGTCTTGCGCGTTTCCACCGCGCCGTTGACCCGCACCTGGCCCGAGGCCGCCATGATCTTGCCGGCCGCGCCGGAAGGCGCGATGCCGACCGCCTTGAGCAGCTTGTGCAGCTCGATGTATTCGCCGCGGATGGCGAAATGCACGCGGCGCATCACGCCACCTCGCGCAGGGTTTCGAGATGCACCTCGACCGTGCGCGTCTCATCGCGCACCCACACCTCGCCATCCTGCACCGTGCATTGCAGCTGCATGGTGCGCTCCACCAGTTGCCCCAGCGCCTGGGCTTCGGCGGGAGGGACCGCGTAGACGGAGAGATTGCGCGCGCGCGTGAGCTTGGTTTCGATCCCCTTCCACCACACCGGCGTGGAGTTTCCGTAGGCATAGACCTTCACCTGATCCGCGCGCCCGCAGGCCTTGAGGATAGCCTTCTCGTCCGGCTGGCCGACCTCGATCCACAGTTCGATCTGGCCGGTCAGGTCCTTCAGGCTCAGGTCCGGATCATCCACGTCCGACAGCCCGCGGCCGAACCCCAGGCGCTCGTGGGCGTTGAGGGCGAACACCAGAAGGCGCACCATCATGCGCTCCGCCGTCTCCGACGGATGGCAGGCCAGTGTCAGCGCGTGCTCGGCGTAATAGTTGCGGTCCATGTCGGCCACTTGCAGGCCGGTCTTGTAGATAGTGGATTTCAGCGCCATGACGGTATTCTAATTCGCCTGCGGCCGCTGCCCCGCTTCCCGGGAACTCTTTTTGCTGGCCGGCGTCTGAATCGCGCGGGTTAAAATGCGCTGGCATTCGCGACCCACCAATGCACAACAAGACCAAGATTTTCGGAGGAACCCAATGAGTTTTGCCGCCACCGCCCGCCGCCAGGCCTACGCCGCCTGGCGCAACACCCGCGGCCTGATCGTTTTCCTGGTGCTGATGTCGCTGTTCCGCTCGGCGATTGCCGACCACATGCGCGTCCCCACCGGCTCGATGAACCCCACCGTGGTCGAAGGCGACCAGATCCTGGTCAACAAGCTGGCCTACGGCCTGCGCATCCCCTTCACCCACGTCTGGCTCTACCAGGGCACGGGCCCGCAGCGCGGCGACATCATCACCTTCGACTCCCCCGAAGACGGCGAGACCTGGCTCAAGCGCGTCATCGGCCTGCCCGGCGACGTCATCGAAATGCGCGACGAAGCGCTGGTGATCAACGGCAAGCCGCTGGCATACAAGCCCGGCGACCCCAGCATCGCTCCGCAACTGCCGGCGCAGACCCGGCGCTTCCGTCTCGAATTCGCCGACGAGAAACTGGGCAACGTCGAACATTCCATCATGCTCCTGCCGCAGGTGCAGGCGATGCGCAACTTCGCCCCCGTCACCATTCCCGCCGGCCAATACCTGCTGCTGGGCGACAACCGCGACAACAGCAAGGACTCGCGCTACATCGGCCTGATCGAGCGCGCCCGCATCACCGGGCATGCCCGCGCCATCCTGCTGTCGCTCAACGAGGAAAAGCACTTCCAGCCGCGCGGCGACCGCTTCGTCAAGGCACTGCACTGAGCGCGAAAAAGTACACCCCTACTTTTTCGCGGCCTGCGTAGCGTAAAAATCACCGGCGGAGCCGGATGATTTTTACGAGGAAGAAGCCACGAAAAGGCGCCGCTTGCGGCGCCTTTTTCATTCCTGCCTTACATCGCCGGCTTGACGAAACGCAGCACGAATTCGTCCACCTTGACCGGCGAACGCGACGAATGCGTATTGCGCGGATCGTCCGGGTTACGCAGGAAATCCGCATGGCCATCGAAGCGGAAACCGGCGGCGGCGAAATCCTGCATCACTGTCGCTTCATCGATGCGATGCAGGGTGCGCGTCACGGTGGTTCCCGTCCCGGCCTGCGCGGCGTGGTCGGCGATCACCATCACGCCGCCCGGCTTGAGCGCGGCGTAGCAGCGCTTGAGCATCATCACCCGGTCGATGCCGGCGCCCGCCATGTCGTGATAGGCGAAGAAAATCGTGATCAGGTCGAACGGCGCGTTCTCGGCCGGCACCGGATCCGCGTCCGGCCGGATCACCTTCACCACGTTTTTCAGCGGAAATTTGGCGAAGCGGTCGTCGAAGCGCGTCTTCAGGTAGCGGTCGATCGCCTCCTGCGAATTCTGCCCGTACACCATGCCGGAGGCGCCGACGGCGCGCGCCAGGATTTCCGTGCTGTAGCCGGCCCCCGCGCCCAGATCCAGCACCTTCATGCCCGAGCGCACCTGGGCAAACGCCAGCAATTGCGCCGGATGGCGCCGCTGGTCGGTCTTGCGGTCCGCTTCGCTGCGGTCCGGCGCCGCGACCGCGGCGCGGATCTCCGGCGTGACCGGCGGCGTGGTGCAGGCCGCGGCCAGCAGGCTCAGACAAAGCGCGGCGAGGCGCGCGCAGCTTTTTGTTTTCGGCGACATAAATTGCATCCTGAAGAAATTGATCGGGCTTTGCTTCAAGCGGCATACGGCGCATTGCCGCCGCCGGATGTTAAGCCTGGTTCAACAACAAGCGTGTTACCACGGCGCCGTTGCCGCAAAAACCACGGAATACCACGGTGATTTTTACGGCCGTGATATCGGGACCCTGATAAAACCTGAGGAA
>DASYEQ010000030.1:0-51023 GCA_036498945.1 Burkholderiales bacterium
GCTGCAGGTGCTCCGGTACCACCGAGGCGAGAAAGGCGGAGACCGCCAGGCCGGCGTTGACGGTGGCGACGTTGGTCTCGAAATTGCCGTTCTCGTACACCGTGCGCCATTCGACGTTGCGTGAGCGCAGCGCCTCCATCACCACGGGCCGGAAGGCGCAGGTCGCATCCACCAGCGACACCGGCAGCGGGCGCTTGCGATGCACGTCGCTTGCGCGCCCGCCCGCCCACACCAGGGCCTCGCGCCGCAGGCATTCGCCGCGGGCCTGCCCTACCGGCGCTTCCACCACCGCCAGGTCGAGCGTGCCGGCGGCGTAACCCTCGGTCAGCACCGGCGAGGTGGCGCAGGTGAGCTGCACTTCCACTTGAGGATGCGCGTCCGCGAACGCCTTGAGTATCGGCGCGAAGCCCGTCGCCAGCAGGTCCGGGGGCACCCCCAGGCGCAGCGGCATGGCGCTGCCTTCGCCGCGCATCTCGCGCGCCAGTTCGTCGTTGAGCGCGAGCAGCGCCTGCGCGCGGCCGAGCAGGCGTTCACCGGCGGTACTCAGGCGCAGGCGCGGGCGGTCGCGCTCGAACAGGCTGACGCCGAACCCCTCTTCCAGGCGGCGGATGTGCTGGCTGATCGCGCCCTGCGTCAGGTGCAGCCGCGCGGCGGCCGCGGTCATGCTGCCGTGTTCGGCGACGGCCAGGAAACTGCGGATCAGGGTGATGTCGAGGTTCTGGGGCATCGGGTATTACGCCTCGTAAAGGGCGCCATCATGATTCTTCGCTTTGCTGCCGCGAGCATGGTTTCTATAGTAGCCGCATCCGCATCGCGCTTGTGTAGCACTTGATACAGAAGCATCGGCCGCACGCGCATAAGCTCTGATTTGCCGGTGGCGTGGGAGCCGACGGCAGCCGCATCCGCGCCACGCGCGCTACATGAAGGGAAACTATCTTGCCTCAGGCAATCCGCCGATTCGCCCTGGCCTGGCTGGCCTGTTGCCTGGCCGCCGCGCCGTGCCGCGCCGATGAGCTGGTGGTCTTCAGCGTTGAAGACGCGCGCGCCGTGTTGCAGGACCTGGCGCCTGCATTTGCCGCCGCCGGCAGCCCGGCGCTGCGCCTCGAATTCGGCGGCGCCGCGGCCTTGCAGCGGCGCATCCGCGGCGGCGAAGCGTTCGACGTCGTCCTCCTGCCCGCCTTCAGCGTGGCGCCGCTTGCCGCCGGGGGCGAGGGCCCGCTGCGCGAACCGCAGACCCTGGCGCGCTCGCCGATGGGCATTGCGATTGCCGCCGGTGCGGCGCGGCCGGCGTTGCGCAGTGCCGCGCAATTGCGCGCCGTCCTGCTGGGCGCCCGACGCATCGCCTATGACCGCGAAGGGCCCTGCGGCGAGCGTTTTTTGCTGTTGCTGGAAAACCTCGGCGTGGCGCAGGCGGTCGCGCCGCGCCTGCTCGACAGCGGCAGCGGCACGCCTGCGCCCGCCGCGCAGGTCGCGGCCGGGCACGCCGATCTCGGCATCGAAACCCTGCGCGGCATCGGCGCGGCGCGCGGCGCCGAACTGCTGGCGCCGTGGCCCCCGGAGGTGCAATGCCAGGGCACGATTGCCGGCGCGCTCTCCGCGAAGTCGAAACACGCAGTTGCCGGCCGCGCCCTGCTGCGCCTGCTAGCCTCGGAGGCTGGTGCCGCCGCCTTTCGCGCCCATGGGCAGCAGCCCGCGCGCGACCGCTCAGTGCCGGCCGCCATGCATTGACGCCGTGGCGCCCTGGCCTGCCGCGCGCCCGAGGGCGGCGCCCAGTTCGCGCGCCTGTTGCGGCGTCAGTGCGGCGCTTGCGCCCGGCAGCGACCAGCGCCACATCGGTATCACGCGTTTGAGGCTGACGCAGGGCGCGCCGTCGCGCAGTACGCGCACCTGTAGCTGCCGCTGCGTGCCGCTGCCCTGCGCCACCTCCACCGTAGTCGCGGGGAAGGATATGCGATTGTCGATGGCGCGTACCGCGGCTTCCACGGCGGCCTGCAATTCGTCGCGCTGCCTGGGAGTCAGCACCACGCCGTCAATCCCCCACCAGCCAGGTCCGCTGATCGACCACTCGATGCCCGTGAGCGCCGCGCCATCACGCTCCAGCACCTGTACCTTGAATTTCGACAGTCCGCCACCGCCGCGCACCGACTCGATCACCCCGGCCGTGCCGGTGACGCGCGCATCGAACAGCAATCCGTTCCACACGCCGCGGCGCTGGATCATCTTGAACAGCAAAAAGCCGACGACCAGCACGTTGACGGCGATGCCCGCCATTTCGACGGGCGTGAGCTTGTTGAGCCATTCCATCGTGTTTCCTTGTGATTTTTTTGGGGTGGAACGCGGGCCCAGGGCCGCCGGCACAGTCTGGCGCAGCCGGATGTCAGCGTCAATGCATCCGCCGACGGGCGGATCCGGGCGGCGACTGCGCCCGTGGCCTATGGCAGCCGCTCAGGAGCGCGCCTGGCGGCGCGCGGCGGCGCTGGCGCTCAGCGCGGCGGCCATCTCGGCCAGGGTGTCGGCATCCAGCTCGTCGACCGTCTTCAGGTGCACGGCTTCGCCCAGGTCGGAGTGCACGGCGACGCGCGCTGTTTCCGGCTCGGGGGTGAAGACCAGGCTGGCCAGGGCGCGCTGCTCGCGCGCGTCGGTATAGCGGACGTAAAAGCGCACCGACTTGCCGCGCAGGTGGTCGTAGCCGGTCTCGATGTCCGCGCGTTCCAGCAGCAGGCACAGGCGGCGCAAGGCCGGCACGGCCACTTCCATGGCCCAGAACTCGAAGCGCGGCGTGAAGCCGTGCTGCGGGACGGCGGCGAAGGGGGAGGAAAGGGAGGTGGCGGACACGGGCGGCGATGCGGGAGTGCTTGCCGGTGTGGACCGGACGGGCGCGGAATGGTTCCACGCGCCTGCGCGCCGCTGACGCCGCGGCGCGATGCCTTTCAGGCGCCGCGCGTGTGCAGGTTGTCGACGAAGGTGTGGCCGAAGCGGAGGGCGGCGGCTTGCGCGTCGTCGCTGCTGGCGTAGACCTGGCCGGCGACCATGTGCGGTACCGGCCACCAGCGGCGGATGGCCAGGCCGTTATCGGAAAGCATGAGGTCGAGGTTGGCCATGAAGCCGGGCGCCCACTCGCGCAGTTGCACGCGCAGCAAATAACCCCGGTATTCGACCATGCTGGTTGCGGACACGGCACCTGCCTCCTGCGGGCCATTGTAGGGCTTTTGCCAGGCGGCGGATATGGCTTGCACGCGTACGTGGTTGCTGTATCTTAGGTGAACGGCAGGCCTCGAAACCGGAAGAAGAGGCCTATGCCCCCTCTGATGTCGGGGTTGTTAAAGAGGCGTAAGCGCGCCTAATTATTTTCTGGTGACAGGGCGCCATCGCACTGCTTCAGGGTGCGAATTTCGCCTCCCGGGATTGGCCATCGGCAGGCGCACGCAACACGTTTGTGTTGGCGAAATTCGCGCAAAACCTGGGGTTTTATAGGGTGCCGGCGGTGCAGGCATCGGCGAAAGCGCGAAATCCACCGTGTTTTTCCGTGGTTGCACCACAAGTGTGTTTGCAAAAACGGGTAAAAACCGCGGCCGCGTGCCATCGCGCGGCGACGGCGGTTGATCTCTTGGGCAACAGCCTTACGGCTTGATGCGTGAACGCGGCGCCGCCCGCGCAAGCGGTTTCAGCTCGCGGTGATGGCGGCGAGGGCGTGCTTCAGTTCGGGGCCGCCGATGGTGGCCAGCGGCAGGGCGAGCAGTTGCGAGATGCGGTAGGCCATCGCCTGGCGCGTGAGTTCGAACATGGCGCGCTTGGCGGCTTCGTTGGTGAAGGTGCCGGAGAGTTCGGGATAGGGCCAGTGCACCTGGATCGGCTCGCCGGGCCAGTGCGGCGCCAGCTTGTGGATCTCGCGGTCGGCCACGGTGATGGCGATGCGCATCGGCTGCGCGTCGGGATGGGTGAAGCGGTTCCAGCTCTTGTTGTGATACGCGCTGATCTCCACGCCGGCGTTCGACAGCACCTCCAGGGCGAAGGGGTCGATGTTGCCGGAGGCGGAACTGCCGCCGGAGAAAGCCAGCACGTCGCACTGCTTCACCGAGGCCAGGTGATTGAGCATGCCTTCGGCGATGATGCTGCGCGCGGCGTTGTCGGTGGAGAGAAAGAGGATGTTGGTGGTCATGTCTTCTCCTGGAGGGCAAGGCGGCGGAAGACGGCGCGGCTCGGCCGTCTGGCGGGGTATGGGTGAAACTGTTTGCGGCTTTCTGCGACTGCCGCGGCGGACTTTCGTGCAAGCCGCCGCGGCGACTGCGGCAAAACCATGGCACCGGTTTGCCGCCAGTCTAGCGCCAAAGCCGGCGGCGCGTGATGCATCGGCGCGCGCCGGTGCCGCGTATCAAATGGCAGGCGTATGCTGGCGGCCGCGGCAACAAGGCCGCCCCGGCGCGCCCGGCGGCACCGTGGCGCCATCGTAGTCCGTGTCATCGGCGGGTATTGTTCGCCGGCGCACAGTAGGCGGGTTTGATTTTTTGTTCATGCGAAAGGATGTCTGGATGATTCCGTTTGACGGCCGGCCGGCCAAAGGCGCGCGGCTTGCTCCCCTGGTGGTGTTGCTCAGCGCGGCGCTCCTCGCCGCTCCCGCCGTGGCGCAGCGCAAGGCGCAGCCGCTGCAACAGGCCACCACCCTCGGCAAGGTAATGTTCGCGCCCGGCGACACCGACAAAGGCGGCCACGGGCAGACCATCGACGGCATCGACGGCTCCAGCCACGAGATGCTCAAGGTGCACGTCCACGCGCATCTCTCGCTGTTCTACAAGGGCGAGCAGATCGCGGTGCCGCAGGGCATCGGCATCGTCCAGCCGCAGGAGCGCGACGGCTTTGTCGGCGGCGGCAGCGCGATCTACTGGCTGCACACCCACGACGCCACCGGCATCATCCACGTCGAGTCGCCCGACAGCCGCAAATACACCCTCGGCCAGTTCTTCGACATCTGGGGCCAGCCGCTTGCCGCAGATGACGTCGCCGGCCTGAAGGGCCACGTGCGCGCCTATCTCGACGGCGCCGAGTACAAGGGCAAGCTGCGCGACATTCCGCTCAACGCGCACGGGCAGATCACCCTGGTGGTGGGCGAGCCGGCGGTGAGCCCGCCGGTGTACGTGTTCCCGGCCGACCTGTAAGCCGGAACCGGCGGCGGGCTGGCCGCCCGCCGCGGGACAAGGTATGCTGCGCTCGAGAACAAGAAAGGCGCACCGCGCCGGGCAGAAAACCGCATGCATTCCTTGCCGGGCCGCGAGGCCCACTTCGTGCTGGAAATGCTCGCCTACTTCGTGGGCGCGCGCCTGTATTGGGCGCAGGCGCGGCGGCAGCCGCGGCCGGCCGCGTGGATCGACCGCATGGCGCTGGTGGCCGGTGCCGTGTTCGGCGCGGCGCTGGGCAGCAAGCTGCTGCACGTGTTCGAACACCTGCCCTTCCTGCTGGCGCAGGGTACGCCGGAACTGTGGCTGGGCGGCAAGTCGGTGCTGGGCGGTTTCATCGGCGGCACCCTCGGGGTGGAGATCGCCAAGCGCCTGACCGGCTGGCGTACGCCGACGGGCGACGCCTGGGTGCCGGCGCTGGCGGCGGGCCTGATGATCGGGCGTGTCGGCTGCCAGCTCTCCGGCCTGTGGGACCAGACCTTCGGCATTCCCACCACCCTGCCCTGGGGCTGGGACTACGGCGACGGCATCGCGCGCCACCCGACGGCGGCGTATGAAATCCTGCTGCTGGCCGGGCTATATCTCGGCTTGCGCGGGCGCTTCACCGCCACGCCGGGCGCGCGCTTCGCCGCTTTTCTCGCCGGCTATTGCGTGATCCGCCTCGGCCTGGAATGCCTCAAGCCGCCCTTCGGCCCGGCGCCGGCCGACACCCTGCCGGTGGCCCTCTACGCCGGGCTGACGGCGATCCAGTGGGCGGCATTGTCGGGTCTTGCCGGCTACGTGTTGATGTTCGTCCACCGCCTGCGCGGCAACCCCGCGCCGGCTCCTGCCTGAGAACGCCATGGCGAAAAACCGCCCCTATCTTTATTACGACCACGTGGTCTCGCTGTGCGAGCACTGCCTGCGCCGCGTCGAGGCGAAATCGGTGATCCGCGACGGCCAGGTATGGCTGTACAAGTGGTGCCCCGAGCATGGGCAGTCGAAGGTGCTGATTGCCACCGACGCCGAGTACTGGCGCCTGGGCCGCGAGACCTACATCAAGCCGCCGGAGATGCCGCTGCAGTTCAACACGCAGATGCACTGGGGCTGCCCCTACGATTGCGGCCTGTGCCCGGACCACATGCAGCACTCCTGCCTCACCATCCTGGAGGTGACGGACCACTGCAACCTCGCCTGCCCGGTGTGCTATGCCGATTCCGGGCCGCACCGCCCGCAGCACCGCGACCTTGCCACCATCGAGCGCATGCTCGATGCCATCGTCGCCAACGAAGGCGAGCCCGACGTGGTGCAGATCTCGGGAGGCGAGCCCACCACCCATCCGCAATTCTTCGAGATCCTCGATGCCGCGCGGCGCCGCCCGATCCGCCACCTGATGGTCAACACCAACGGCGTGCGCATCGCCCAGGAGCCGGGCTTCGCCGAGCGCCTGGCCGCCTACGCGCCGGGCTTCGAGATCTACCTGCAGTTCGATTCCTTCGAGCGCGAGGCGCTGATGGCCCTGCGCGGCGCCGATCTCACGCGCATCCGCGCGCAGGCGCTGGAAAACCTCAACCGCGCCAATCTCTCCACCACCCTGGTGGTGACGGTGGCGCGCGGCATCAACGACGGCGAGATCGGCCGCATCATCGAATACGCCGCCGCGCAACCCTGCGTGCGCGGCGTCACCTTGCAGCCGGTGCAGTTCGCCGGGCGCACCGACGGGCTGTCGGCGCAGGGCGGGCGGCTGACGCTCACCGAGGTGCGCCAGGCGGTGCTGGCGCAGACCGGCATGTTCGAGGCCGAAGACATCATCCCGGTGCCGTGCAACCCGGACGCGCTTGCCATGGGCTACGCGCTGAAGACGGCGGATGGCGTGCAGCCGCTCACGCGCTTCATCGGCACCGAGACCCTGCTCGCGGGCGGGCGCAACACCATCGTCTTCGAGAACGATCCCCTGCTCAAGGCCGAAGTGTTCCGCCTGTTCGCCACCAATCTCAGTCCCGAGGGCCAGGCCAGCTGCCTCTCCTCGCTGATGTGCTGCCTGCCGCAGGTGGCCGCGCCCGCGCAGGTCGGCTACGACCGCGTGTTCCGCGTGCTCATCATGGCCTTCATGGACGCCGTCAACTTCGACGTGCGGGCGATGAAAAAATCCTGCGTGCACATCGTGCAGCCGGACGGCCGGCTGATCCCGTTCGAATCCTTCAACCTGCTGTACCGCGACGGCCGTGCCGCGCTGCTGGAACAGCGCCGCGCCGAGACTGACGCCGCCTTCGGGCGCAAGACCATTGCGCTGGTGCCAGTGGACTGAGCCATGGGAGAGAGGCACGCATGAAGACACTTGGCGCGATATTCAAGGTGCTCGGCATCCTGCTGCTGCTTGGCGTCGGCATGCTGGCGCTGGTGGCCACCGCCTGCGGCATGCTGTTCCACGGGAGCGGCGGCGGCGGGGTCGCGGGCATCGGCCTGATCGTGATGGTCCTGTGCGTCGCCGGCATCGTCGGCCTGGCGCGCAGCGGCGGGGACGACGGCACCTATCGCGGCCCGCAGAATTACGGCGATCCGCGCGATCGGGGTGACGCATGAACCCGGCCGTGAAGGTCCTGCTGACTTTGTTGCTGCTCCTGGCCGGCTGCGTCTCGCTGGGCATCACCGCCTGCGGCGGGCTGTTCACCGTGCTGGGGGTGGGCGATGCCTTGAGCGGCGCTCGCGGCAGCGGCATGAGCGGCGCGCTGATCATGGCCGTGCCCGCGCTGGCCATCGGGCTGGTCGGGCTATATGGCTGCTTCAAGGGGCTGCGCAGCCTGATGCCGCCGCCACTGCCCCGCACGCCCCCCGCGCCGCCGCCGGAAGACGGCGCTCCATGACGGCGGCATCGCGGTCCGGCTGCGATTACACTGCCGGATGCCCACCCACCGGAGCTAAGTCACTCATGAAACGCGCCGTCACCATCCTGGTTCTTCCTTTCGTGCTTTCCGCCTGCGCCTATGTGAACGGCGAGCATCACGTGGTGCTCAAGAGCGAGCGCGTGCTGGTGGATTACGACGCCAACAAAGTGACGTCGGCCGAGGCGCTGCAACGCGCCACCGAGCAGTGCAGCTGGAAGTTCGGCAAGAAGCCGGTGCTGCAGACGGCGACGCCGGGCAAGGGCTCGCAACTAGCGGCGGACTTCTATCGCTGCGTGTAAGCGCGGCCTGCGCGGCGCGGGTCAGGGCCGCGCGGCGAGCGTGAGGGTGTCCGACAGGCTGAGCTTGGGCATGGGTTCGGCAAGCACGGGCGCGTGGACACCGCGCAAGAAACCCGGCAACGGGTGGTGCGGCATTGGCGCGGTGTTGCGCGCGATGGCGGTATCGGCCGGCGTATCGATGCGCACGATGTAGGCGGCGGCCGGCCGCACGCCGGTGAGCATGCCGCGTTCACCCAGGTTGACTTCGACGCTGTCGCCGGGCGCGACTTCCATATTGCCGACGCGCACCATGGCGATTTTCGCCGGCGCGCCGTCAAGGCCGGGCACGCGCACTTCGGCCACCAGCGGCTTGCCGGCTTCGGCCGGGCGGCCGCTGCGTTCGCTGTGCACACCGGGCGCGACCTCGACATACACGCCGGTCACGCGCGCCAGCGTGGCGCCGTGCGATACCGGCAGGCTGTTGCAGCCGGCGAGCAGGGCGGCGAGGCAAGCCCCCGCCAGCGCGGCGATGCGCGGCGCGGGCGGCGACGGGAATGGTTTCATAGCGGCCTCTCTTGAGGGAGGTACACCCATGCGCCAGGGTGGCGCTGCAACGGGCGGCGCGGCGAGGCGCCTTTCGACCAGCCCAGTATCCCGCCGGGGGCGGGGCGCCGATGTGCGGAGGAGCGGGCCAAAAGTCCCGCATAGGCGCGGCTTTTCGGCAGATCGCCGGCCGCGCCCATGCGGGGCTTTTTGTTAAACCGCGGCTCCGCGTATGGGGCCCCAACTGCGCAGACGCAGGCGGTTTCGCCAATCGCGTTGGCGTGTCGGAGAGGCCTCTCGTCAATCATCGGCCGCATCCGCACGGCCTCTCGTTGCATCGCGGCCCGCGCAACCGCCGCTTCACGGCTCGCAAGCGACGCTTGTCGCGCGGCGCGATACGGTGAAGAAGCGCCGCCCGCACGCCGCTGAACTTATCATTGCACCTGCGCCACAAGCGGCAAGCAGCGCCGCCGTCACTCGGGAATCACATGTCTTCGGAATCGCAATACTGGCAGCGCAACCTTTACGTCTGCCTGTTCGGCTCGTTCACCAACATCACCGCCATGAGCCTCCTGCTGCCCTTCCTGCCGGTCTACGTCGAGCAGCTGGGCGTGACGGGGCATGCGGCGATCGTGCAGTGGTCGGGCATCGCCTATGGCATCACCTTCCTCGGCGCCGGCCTGATGGCGCCGGTCTGGGGGCGCATGGCCGACCGCTACGGGCGCAAGCTGATCCTGATGCGTGCCTGCCTGGCGCTGGCGATCTGCATGTCGCTGATCGGCCTGGCGCAGAACATCTGGCAACTGGTGGGCCTGCGCCTGCTGACCGGCCTGCTCGGCGGCTATGCCTCCGGCGCGGTGGTGCTGGTGGCGACGCAGACGCCGAAGGAACGCGCCGCCTGGGCACTGGGCACGCTTTCCACCGGCGCGATGGCGGGCACCCTGCTGGGGCCGCTGGTGGGCGGCGTGCTGCCGGGGCTGATGGGCGTGCGCCAGACTTTTTTTCTCGCCGGCGGCGTGGTCTTCATCGCCTTTCTCGCCTCGGTCTTTTTCATCCGTGAAGACAAGAGCAAGATCCCCGGCCGCCTCGCGCCCGGCGCCGCTTCCGCGTGGGCGACGATCCCGGACCGCCGGCCGGTGGTCGCCATGCTCGCCACCGCGACCCTGCTGATGCTCGCCAACATGTCGATCGAGCCGATCATCACGGTCTACATCGGCCAGCTTGGTCAGCCCGGGCAAAGCAGCGGCGACATCGTCTTCACCGCCGGCCTGGTGATGGCGGCCTCCGCGGTGGGCAGCATTCTCGCCGCGCCGCGCCTCGGGCGCCTGGCCGATCGCATCGGGCCGTGGAAGGTGATCGTCGGCTGCCTCACGGTGTGCGGGGTGCTGCTGATTCCGCAGGCCTTCGTCGCCAGCAGCTGGCAATTGCTGGCGCTGCGGTTTCTCATGGGCCTGTCGCTGGCGGGCCTGCTGCCGGCGATCGCCGCCACCATTCGCCACAACGTGCCGCAGGGCACCGGCACCATCCTCGGCTACAACACTTCGGCGCAGTACGCGGGCCAGGTGCTGGGGCCGCTCCTGGGCGGCTTCGCCGGCGGGCATTTCGGCATGCGCGCGGTGTTCATTCTCACCGCGCTGATCATGTTTGCCGGTGCCGGCTACAACCTCATGATGCAGCGGCGGATGGCGGCGCAGCCTTCGGCGGGCTGACGATATGCCCGGCGCCACGACAGGGGGCGCGGCATTGGCGATGTGGCACGGCGGCCCGCCGCAAACCGGGCCCCGGTGCAGCGCCGACGGCTACGCCGCGGCGGCTTGCGCCGGATGGCACCGCGCTAGCGCTGCATGCAGGGCCGCTTGGGGTCGAACTTCCAGTCGGGGATGAGGTACTGCATGGCGATCGCATCGTCGCGCGCGCCCAGCGCCTTTTCCTTGTAGAGGCGATGCGCGGCCTCCACCTGCGCCATGTCGATCTCGACGCCCAAGCCCGGCTGCTTGGGCACGGCGACCTGCCCGCCCTGGATCTCCAGCGGCATCTTCGTCAGGCGCTGGCCGTCCTGCCAGATCCAGTGGGTGTCGATGGCGGTGATCTTGCCCGGCGCGGCGGCGGCCACCTGCGTGAACATGGCGAGCGAGACGTCGAAGTGGTTGTTCGAGTGCGAGCCCCAGGTGAGGCCCCAGGCGTTGCACATCTGCGCCACGCGCACCGAGCCTTGCATGGTCCAGAAGTGCGGGTCGGCCAGCGGGATGTCGAGCGACTGCAGCGAGATCGCGTGGCCCATTTCGCGCCAGTCGGTGGCAATCATGTTGGTCGCGGTCGGCAGGCCGGTGGCGCGGCGGAATTCGGCCATCACTTCGCGCCCGGAGTAGACGCCCTCGGCGCCGCAGGGGTCTTCGGCGTAGGCGAGCACGCCGTGCAGGTCGCGGCACAAACGGATCGCGTCCTTCAGCAGCCAGCCGCCGTTGGGGTCGAGCGTGATGCGCGCTTCGGGGAAGCGTTCGTGCAGGGCGCGGATCGCTTCCACTTCTTCTTCGCCCGAGAGCACGCCGCCCTTGAGCTTGAAGTCGTTGAAGCCGTAGTGTTCGCGCGTAGCCTCGGCCAGGCGCACGATGGCTTGCGGGGTCAGCGCTTCTTCGTGGCGCAGGCGGAACCAGTCGATTTTCGCATTCGGTTCTTCGCGGTAGGCCAGGTCGGTGCGCTTGCGGTTGCCGACGTAGAACAGGTAGCCCAGCATCTCGACCGACTCGCGCTGCTGCCCTTCGCCGAGCAGCGCGCACACCGGCACGCCCAGGAACTGGCCGAGCAAATCGAGCAGCGCGGCTTCCACCGCGGTGACGGCGTGGATCGCCACGCGCAGATCGAAGGTCTGCTGGCCGCGCCCGCCGGCGTCGCGGTCGCCGAAACGCGCGCGCATCGCATTGAGCACCGCCTGGTAGGCGCCGAGCGGCTGGCCGATCACCAGCGGCCGCGCGTCTTCCAGGGTCTGCGTGATCTTCTGTCCGCCCGGCACTTCGCCGACGCCGGTGCGCCCGGCGTTGTCCTTCAGGATCACCAGGTTGCGCGTGAAGTAAGGGCCATGCGCGCCGGAGAGGTTGAGCAGCATGCCGTCGTGCCCGGCGACAGGAATGACCTGCATGTCGGTAATGACGGGCGTGGAAGAAGCGGGCATGGCGTTCAGGTTTTTGGCTATGGGGGTGAAGTTATTCGATGCTGATCTTGCCGACTTCGATCACGTGCTTCCAGCGCGCCAGTTCGGTATTGAGGAACTGCGCGAAATGCTCGGGTGTGTCGGCCACTACCTCGATGCCGATGTCGGCGAACTTGGCTTTCACCGCCGGATCGTTCAGCCCGGCGACAATCGCCGCGTGCAGCTTCTGTTTCACATCCGCCGGCAAGCCCTTGGGCGCGGCCACGCCTTGCCAGGAGTAGACGTCCACGCCTTTCACCCCGGTCTCATCCAGCGTGGGTACGTCCGGCATGATCGCGGCGCGCTTGTCGCCGGTGATCGCCAGGGCCCTCAGCTTGCCGCTCTTCACGTGCTGCACCACCACGTTGATGTTCTGGAACGAGGCATTCACCTGGCCCGCCAGCAGGTCGGAGATCGCCGGCGCACCGCCCTTGTACGGCACGTGGATGCCGCTGGTGCCGCTCTTCTGCCAGAACAGCGCCGCGGTGAGATGGTCGGAAGAGCCGGCGCCGGAAGAAGCGAAAGTCACCTTGCCGGGGTTCTTCTTCAGATACGCGATGAACTCGCCCATGTTGCGCGCCGGCAGTTCCGGGTTGACCACCAGCACATTGGGCGCGCGCACGGCCACCGTGAGCAGGTCGAAGTCCTTCGCCGGGTCATACGGAAGGTTCTTTTGCAGGAAGGGGTTGACCGCGTAGACACCGATGGAAGCCACCATGAAGGTGTAGCCGTCGGGCGCGGCGCGCTTCACCAGCCCCGCGCCGATGGCGCCGGTGGCGCCCGGGCGATTGTCGACCACGAAGTTCTGGCCCAGGCGCAGGGTCAGCTTTTGCCCGATCTCGCGGCCCACCATGTCGGTCGAGCCGCCCGGCGGGAACGGCACGATGATGGTCACCGGCCGGGAAGGCCACGTTTGCGCGAAGGCCTGGCCGCACAGCAAGGCGCAGGCGAAGAGGGAAAGGAGAAGTCGTTTCATGTTGTCTCGGCCGGCCGCGCCGATGGCGGGCCGTGGTTGTCGGTTGAAAAGGGCGGACGATGAACTGGCGGTCGTTCCAAGCGGCCCGACCCGGAAAAGCAAGTGTATTTGTTAGCGCTACCAAAATCAACTGAAATACCGGCGGTGGCGACTGGGTAGCCGCTGCTTCCATGAATATTGTGAATGCCCACTTTCCATATTAGGATCATGGGAGAGGTATTGCCTGCACAAAAGCGGCACTCAACTACTGCCGGCCAAGTCCCGGGTGCGGTTACAAGGGGACCGGAACGGCCCTGACCTAGAGGTCGTCCAGCGCCACCCAATCGTCGGGATGCCAGGCATAGTTGATATAGGGGATCTCGAGGTCGGTCTTCAGGAAGCGGCTCGGGCAGACCACCTTCTTGCGCAGGTTGCGATTCAGCAGCGCGCCCCAGACGCCGAAACTGGAGTTGGCAACGATGTGATGCTGGCACAGCGAGATCGCGCACATGTCCACATAGTGCGAGGAAGCCGGCGGCGCGAAGGCGACATTGGCGCGCCGGCCGAACTGCGCGCGGCACCATTCCATGTCGTCGGAAAACACCAGGAAGAGGTAGTTGTCGCCGCGGAACTGGGCGAACGCGTCGGCGTAATACGCCGGCGAAAGATTGTGATGATAAGGCGAGCTCAGGAAGTCGGTGCGCCGCACGCTCACCGAGACGATCTCGCGTCCGCGCGCGTCCGCCGCGGCAAGCAGTTGCGCCGCTTCGCGCCCGATCTCCGGCTTGAAGCGAAACATTTCCTGCACCGCCTGGCGCTGCGGATACCAGTAGCGATAGCTGGTGAAAAAATGCCGGATGTCGTAGTTCAGGTTCTCGTCCAGCTCGAACACCCGGCTATCGACCACCACGCGGCTGTCGATGGCGAACACCGCCACCGCTTCACTGGCGCCGATCGCCGACATCGGCAACACCTCCAGCGGCAGCGAAACGAAGGGAACATGCAGCATCAGGCCCTTGCCGCCGATCCAGTGGTCGAGGAACACGATGCGGTGCCCGGTCTTGCGCGACACCGCGTACAACGCGGCAAAGTTGGCCATTTGCGAGCCGAACCCTTCACTGGAAGTGAGCTGGCTCATGGTGATGAATTTCTGCATGCCGTTTCGCTGCTTGCCGTTGACGGGGCATGATAGCAAACGGTGTTGATCGAGCTGCATCGCCCGCGAGCGTTGCCGGGCGCGGACCGGTTAGGTGCTGCTTACCGCCTTCCAGTCCAGCCCGAAGCGCACCAGGTATTTGCGCAGGCGGTCGGCGTCGTTGTTGCTCTCCTTGGCACGGCGCGAGGCGGCGAACAGCTTGCGGCCGGCTTCCGACAGAGTCCGGGAAGCGCGGCAGACCTCGATCACGCTGGCCAGTTGCACCTGGTCGAACAGGTCGATGTCTTGCAGCGCCTCCGCGCCCAGCAATTCGCGCAAGCCGGTGGATGCGGGAGGTGTCGCGTCGTCCACCGCCCACAGCGCGCGCAGGCGCGCGACCTCGCCTTCCACCATCGCATCGTTGATGCGCCCGCCCTCGGCCAGCGTCGCCATGCGCGTGATCGAGGCGGAGAGATCGCGGAAGTTGCCGCGCCAGGGCGCCTCGGGCGAGGCGGCGAAGCGCAGGTAGCGCTCGCGCGCCTCCTTGTTGAAGCGCGCCTGGAAGCCTGCCTCTTCCGAATGGCGCGCCAACTGGTAATCGATGTTGGGCGCGATGTCTTCGGGGCGCTGCGCGAGGCTCGGCAACTCGTAAGTCCAGAGGTTGATGCGCGCATACAGGTCTTCGCGAAAACGCCCGCGCGCCACTTCAACGCGCAGGTCGCGGTTGGTGCCGGCGATCAACTGGAAGTCGCTCGCCACCTCCCTGTCGCCGCCCATCGGCAGGAAGCGCTTTTCTTCCACTGCCTTGAGGAGCATCGCCTGCTCGTCCAGGCCGAGCTCGCCGATCTCGTCCAGAAACAACAGGCCCTTGTCCGCGCTGCGCAAGAGACCGGCACGCTCGCTCGCCGCACCGGTGAAGGCGCCTTTCACGTGGCCGAACAGTGCCGACCCCGCACCCTCCCCCTGCAGAGTCGCGCAATTGACCTCGACGAAATGGCCGGCGAGCTGGTGCCGCACCTTCTTCAGATCGAAAATGCGCCGTGCCAGGAACGACTTGCCCGCGCCCGTCGGCCCCATCAGCAGCATCGGCGCGCGCGACTTCAGCGCCACCTGCTCGATCTCGCCGATCATGCGGTTGAAACGCGCGTTGCGCGTCGCGATGCCGGACTTCAGCAGCGTCACCGCATCTTCCCGCTCGCGGGCGAAGCGCCGCGCGATGGCGTCGTAGCGCGACAGGTCGAGGTCGATCAGCGCATAGCCGCCGGGGTCGCCCTCGCGCTGCTTTTTCGGCGGCGCCGTCTGCAGCAGCAGGCCGGGGATGGTGCGCGACTCCACCATCAGGAACAGGCAGATCTGCGCCACGTGGGTGCCGGTGGTGATATGAACCCAGTAGTCTTCAGTCTCCGGGTTAAATCGATACTCGCGCGCGTAATCGTGCAGCGCCGCGTACACCTGGCCGAAGTCCCACGGATCCTCGATCGGCAATTCCACCGCGCGCATTTCGGTCTGCGGCGAAACCTTGCGCAGGTCGGCGCGCAGTTGGTCGATCAGGTGGTTGTGGCGGCCGCCGTGGAACAACTCCAGGCGATGCACCGCCACGTCGGGCAGCTGCGCCAGCGCGATCGTGGGCCGCCACTTGCTCCAGCGGCCCGCGCCGCCGCCGGCATCCAGCTGGGTGCCGAGGAAGCCGAAGATGACGATTTTCTTTGCCATGACGAAAGAGATTATCTGATATTTCTATATCTAAAAGGATAACAATGTAAGAAATTACTTGATCACCCAAAAGGCGTGCCGAGTTGCCGTACCGATAATTTTTTCCAACAAAACATATGGTTACGTAGCCTGCATGGCTTGCGTGATGACGCTTGGCACACCCGTTGCACTACCTCTCGCCAAGGGCACGTTGGCAAGAAGGGTTGCCTCCACCTAAAACTGAACGGGTGGACCGGATAAAACCGGGGGCGGGCGCAAGTCGGGTACGAGTACGGTTTGCAACGTGGGTGCGGGCTGCCGGAAACGGTCCGAAATTCGCGGGCGTTTTCCAATCGGATCCCGAGCCGGAAGTAATGACTCCGGTCGCCGCTTGAGCCGGTTCGACTCCGGTCGTGTCCACCAGGCAGTGAAAAGAAGATAAAGAGAAAGGATGCAACATGAAAATCGCCGAAGCTTTGATCGTGCGTAGCGATATGCAGAAAAAACTGGCGGCGCTCAAGCAGCGCGTGGGTAACAATGTGATCGTGCAGGAAGGCGACGCGCCGCACGAAGACCCGGGCGCGCTGATCGCGCAGTCCTTCGCGGTCCAGGATGCGCTGGAATCGCTGGTGGTGCGCATCAACGAGGCGAATCAGTCGCACCTGTTGGCCGACGGCCGCAAGCTGTCGCAGGCGGTGGCGCAGCGCGAAACGTTGATGGCGCGCCACGCGCTGATCAGCCATGCGGTGGCCTCGACCAACAAGGAACCGGATCGCTACAGCATGAAAGAGATCAAGTGGGTTGCGGTGATCAAGGTGGCGGCATTGCAAAAGCAGGCCGACGACCTGGCGCAGGCGATCCGCGAGATCAACATCGCGATCCAGGAAACCAACTGGAAGGCTGAGTTGGCGTAGAAGATTTGCTGGAAGCGGGCGAGCGTGAGACCCCGGCAAGGAGGCCGAGGGGTTGAAAACATATCGGGCTCCCTCACCGCGCCGCGGGCAGCGCACCAGACCTCACCCGTCAGCCCAGGTACAAGCGACAAGTGATAGCGGCCCGAAAAGCCGACTCAGACGTCAGACCTCATCACCACACGCTGACGCTTCCAGCACCCCATAGAATGAGCAGCAAGGAGTCAGGCAACATGAAAACCGGAAACTACGACGTAATGCAAAACGGGCACGACCGCCCGGTGAAAATGTGGACCGAAGGCGTGCCGGTGGAAGACTCGGCCAAGGCGCAGCTCGCCAACACCGCCAAGATGCCCTTCATCTACAAGTGGCTGGCGGTGATGCCGGACGTACACCTGGGCAAGGGCTCGACCATCGGCAGCGTGATCCCGACCAAGGGCGCGATCATTCCCGCGGCCGTGGGCGTGGATATCGGCTGCGGCATGATGGCGGCCAAGACCACGCTGACCGCGAATGACCTGCCGGATAACCTCGGCCCCCTGCGCGCGGCGATCGAAAAAGCGGTGCCGCACGGCATGACGCCGAAGCATCGCGGGCGCGACCAGGGTTCGTGGGGCGACAAGCCGCCTTCGGCCGTGGATGTGGCGTGGGAAACGCTCAAGCCGGGCTTCGACCGCATCACCGGGAAGTACCCGAAGCTTTCGAATACCAACAACTACCGTCACGTCGGTACGCTGGGCGGCGGCAACCACTTCATCGAAGTCTGCCTGGACGAGGCGGATAACGTGTGGTTCATGCTGCACTCGGGTTCGCGCGGGGTGGGTAACGCCATCGGTTCGCTGTTCATCGAAAAGGCGAAAGAAGACATGCGCAAGCATTTCATCAACCTGCCGGACCAGGACCTGGCGTATTTCGTCGAGGGTTCGGAACACTTTGACGATTACGTCGAGGCGGTGGGCTGGGCGCAAAGCTTCGCGCGCGCCAACCGCGAGGTGATGATGCAAAACGTCATCCGCGCGGTGAAAAGCGTGATCGCCAAGCCCTTCGAGTCGCATGTGGAAGCGGTGAACTGTCACCACAACTATGTGCAGCGCGAGCAGCACTACGGCGAAGACGTATTGGTAACCCGCAAGGGTGCGGTGTCGGCGAAGAAAGGTGAGTTGGGCATCATCCCCGGCAGCATGGGCGCGCGCTCGTATATCGTGCGCGGCCTCGGCAACGCGGAAAGCTTTCACTCGTGCAGCCACGGCGCCGGCCGCACCATGAGCCGTACCGAAGCGAAGCGCCGCTACACCCTGGCGGACCAGGCGCGGGCAACCGCCGGCGTCGAGTGTCGCAAGGACGAAGCGGTGATCGACGAGATCCCGATGGCCTACAAGGACATCGACGCCGTGATGCACGCCCAGCGCGAGCTGGTGGAAGTGGTGCATACGCTCAAGCAGGTGGTGTGCGTGAAGGGCTGACGGAGGACTCATGGAAATCCTGCAGCCCGATGCGCGCAAGGCCGCCCTGCTCTCGCGCTTCGAACGCGCGGGCGGCGTGCTGGAGTTCGTGCAGGTGACGCTGCCTGGGGAGGAACCTTCCCAGGCAGCGCACGCGGCCGCGGTTTGTGCTGCGATGCACGAATTGCGGCGCAAGGCGACGGCGTTCGGCGCAAGCCTGGCAGCGCAAGGGCGCATCACGGCCGAAGCTGTGTCGCGTTATGCGTTCGCCTTCGATTGCGCCGGCTTGGCGGGACGCCCGATCGGTTTGCGGGAATTCCTCGGGGCGCAGTACGCGCTGGAGCGCGGGCGCTGCATTTTGCGCGGACGCGATCCTCACCTGAACCGTTGGTTCGTGGTGGGCGACGAGCAAAGCAAACAGGGGGCGGTGCGCTTCGGTGGTGCCGGGCTTCCACCCGACCATGGCCTGGTGTACGCCTTTGCCGAGCCGCCTTACAACCTGCAACTGTCTGCTGAAGAAACCGACGCGCTGTTTCACGAAATCGTGCAGGCCTATCTGGGCGGCCTGGATGAGCGGCTGGAGATCTTCGCCTGGCCCGCCGACTGGTCGGCTTACTTCGACGATGGCCGCGAATGGTGGGGCACTTTCCTCTGGTCCGTATATCGGCCAGGTGAATCGCACATCACCGTCATCCTCGGATCGGCGACCGACTAGAACCGCAACATCGGCAACACCCAAGAACATCAAGAAATTGAAGAGAACAACATGATCGAACTCGACGGCTCGCAAGGTGAAGGCGGCGGGCAAATTTTGCGCAGCGCCCTGTCGCTGGCGATGATCACCGGCACCCCTTTTCGCATCGCGCGCATTCGCGCCGGCCGCGCCAAGCCCGGCCTGCTGCGTCAGCACCTGGCGGCGGTGCAGGCGGCGGCGCAGGTGTGTCATGCGCAGGTGACCGGCGATGCGCTCAACTCGGCGACATTGGAATTCGCGCCGGGGCCGCTGCGCGGCGGCGATTATGAAGCGGCGATCGGCTCGGCCGGCAGCTGCACCCTGGTGCTGCAAACCCTGCTGCCGGCGTTGCTGCGCGCGGATGCGCCGAGCTCGCTGAAGCTCTCGGGCGGCACGCACAACCCGTTCGCGCCGCCGGCGCATTTTCTCCAGCGTAGCTTCCTGCCGCTGCTGGCGCGCATGGGCGCGCGGGTGGAAATGGAGATTGCGCGCTGCGGCTTTTACCCGGCGGGTGGCGGCGAGTTGCGTGTGCGCATCGCGCCCTGCCCTGCCCTGGCGCCGCTGCAACTGGAATCGCGCGGGCCGCTGTTGCGCCTGCATGCCGAGAGCCTGGTGGCGGCGGTGCCGGCGCAGGTGGCGAAGCGCGAGCTGGCAGCGCTGCAACGGGCCTTCGGGCTGGCGGAAGAAGCGGTGGCCATGCGCGCGCTGCCGCAGGACCAGGGGCCGGGCAACGTGCTGCTGTTCATCGCCGAGCATGAGCAGGTCAGCGAAGTGGTGACGGCCTTCGGCGAGCGCGGCGTCTCGGCCGAGCAGGTGGCGGCGCGCGCGGCGCGGGAGATGCGTGGCTACCTGGATTCGGGCGCGGCGGTGGGCGAGCACCTGGCGGACCAGTTGCTGCTGCCGCTTGCCCTGGCCGGCGGCGGCAATTTCGTCACGGCGGCGCCGAGCCAGCACACGCTCACCAATGCGCAGGTGATCGCGCGCTTTTTGCCGGTGGAATTCTCTTTCGAGGAAATGCCGGGCGGGTTGACGCGCGTGAGCCTGCCTGCTTAAGCACCCATGATGGTGGCGCGCAGGAATTCGTCGCAGCGATAGTAGGCTTCCTGCGAGGCCTTGCGCACCGCCACTTTCGCGGCGGCCTGCTCGCAGCGTTGCAGTTCGTTTTCGATGAACCAGCCCAGTGCCGGCACGCGCGGGCCTTCGGCGAGTTCGGCGGCGCCGCGCTTTTGTTCCAGCAGCGCGTCGATCGCCAGGCGCAGTTCGGCGTCCTTCACCAGGGTGTCGACCAGGGTCCGGAACAGCATGGGCGCGGGCGCGTTGTATTGCTCGATCCACTGGCAGCACAGGAGGGGGCGCAGCACGTAGAGATACTTTTTCAGGCGTACCGTCTTGCCTTGCAGGTACTCGCGGTTGTTGCCCTTGGCCATGCTGAAGTAGTGGTGCCAGCAGGCGGCGGGGCTGAAGAACTCGCGGGCGAGCGCGCGCAGGCCGGCGACCGCGTCGTCGTTCTGGCGGTACACCAGCGGCGATTGCAGCCATTCAAGCAAAGTGGGGTTGCACTTTTGCATCAGGCCCAGGGTCTTGCGCAGTTCCCAGCCGTTGATGTCGAGGTCATCCGACGCATATTTGTGAAGCGGCAGTTCGATCACGTCGCGGGTTGCGTTCACGCGCAGGTACCAGGGGAGCCGCGGCGCGTAGATGAAGCGCACGTCCCAGTCGCTGTTGGGCGAGGCGAAGCCCCAGGCGCGGCTGCCGGATTCGACCGCCAAGAGCACGCGCACGTTGTGCAGCGACTCCATGCGCATGAGCTGGATCATGATCTGCTCGCGGATGGCGTCGGCATCGGGAGCGCGCTGCTCGGCGCTGCCGGTGAGCGGAACGGTGGGTGCGCCCAGCGGCAGCAGGCCTTCGGGGTGCGCCTGTGGTGCCGGCAGTTCGAGGGTGTGCTCCGTCGGCACGGTCGGGGCGCCCAGGGGCAGCAGGTGCGAGGACGCGGTTTCCTGCACGGCGGGCTGCGGCTGCAGCGGCGGCAACTCGAGTGGCGCCAGCGGCACCGTGGCGGCGTCCAGCGGTGAGAGGAAGGAGGCGGCGTCGGTATCAGTGTCGGTAACGGGTGACGGATACGCAAGCAGTTGCATCGTCTTGTCGTCATCCGCAAGGTGGGCAGGCGGGGGCGGAGGTGGAGGCGCGGCGTCCGGGGTTGCGGGCCGCGCATATACCGGCGGTAACTCAAGCTGCGCCAGTGGCACCGTGGGGGCGTCCAGCGGCGAGAGGAAGGATTCGGCGTCGGCGTCGGCGTCGATGTCAGGCGACGGATGCGCAAGCAGCTGCATCGTCTTGTCATCGTCCGCCGGATGGGCGGGCGGAGGCGGAGGCGGAGGCGGAGGCGGAGGTGCGGCGTCCGGGGTTGCGGGCCGCGCATATACCGGCGGCAACTCAAGCTGCGCCAATGGCACCGTGGGCGCGTCCAGCGGCAGGAGAAAGGATTCGGCGTCAGTACTGCTGGCGGTCGACGGGTGGGTGGGCAACTGCACCGTCTTGTCGTCCGCGTGGTCTGGGTGGGGCATGTCAGGCGTATTCGGTGATGAAAAGGTCGGCGGCGTCACAGCGCAACACGGTCAGCAGGCCGCCCACCACGGTGAGGTTGAGCAGTTCCGATTCGTTGTTGACGATGCGCGTGAGCTGGGAGTGCGAAATCTCCACTCCCGCTTCGCGCAGCAGCGCATGCAGCGCCACCACGGAAGGAATGCCGCGCACGGCCATGCGCTCCTTGATGGCCAGGCGCAGGCGGCGGGGGCGGTAGGGACGGCGGGCCATGGATCAAAGCGTAAAAGCGTAAGCGCGCATTATATGCTTGCGTTGGATGCAAACAACAGTTTGCATTTGATGCAAATAATCGTTGACACGGGAAACCGGGCTCTGCATAATGCAACTCATCGGGTAACACCAGATTCGAACAAGTTTTCATCTGCTGTCAACCCGGTCGCAAGAAGGCGCGTTAAGCCTCCATCATTTATCGAAGAGCGAAGATTTCAGAGATTCCGGCCATGTTGTATCTACTTAATTCCTCCATGCAACATCCCAGCCCGCGGTGCGTCATAGCCACGGGGGAGGACGGTATTCGCATGCACGGGCCGGGGGGCGCCATATAGGCGCGCATCCAAGGATTCAAGCCAAAAGGCCCGGGCACCCAAAAGGTACCGGGCCTTTTTGTATTTGGGATGAATTCGATGCTGGCCGGCAGATTGCTATTGAAGGAATTGAGAAAAGAGAAGCAGGGTTCGACGAATGCACGCGAAAAGAGGGGAAGGGCTGCAATAGCGGATACGCCCGACTCCATCCCACCTCGTGGGGAAAACGGGGGCGCCGTAACACAACCGCACGGCGCCCGCGGGCAGGCGAGGGTGCAGTTGTTGAAGTCCGTTTCGCGCAATGCGTGACGAAGTGCAAAGGAGTGAAGGCCTCAAGGCCGGAAAGCAGATGAACGACGAGGGCAGTAGCGGTGCAATAAGGGCAGGCCACCGCGTGTGGTCCAGGCCGGCCGACGTGCGCATCCAGTGCACGCAGGCGGAGCTTTGCCCGAAATCTGGCCAGCGAGGCCTCGTCAATCGGCGGGCTGTGGGAATGCGAAGGCGCGAGACGTAGAAGTCGGCGCGGCATTCAGAAATTCCCACAGCCCGGTGCTCTTAAGCCCGGGCTGTTTTGTTTTCAGCGTCGTTGGCCGAGCGGCAAGGCACCTGACTGTAAATCAGGGGTTCTGACGAACACCGGTGGTTCGAATCCATCACGGCGCACCAGGTCTTGGCAGTAACGGTTTATGCGCGGCTAGGGGAATTGGCAAACCCGCCTGCCTCAGGAGCAGGAGTCCCAACGGACAGTCCCGGTTCGAGTCCGGGGCCGCGTACCAGTTGTATCGCAGGTGCTTGCACTTGCCGCTTGAGATCAGCGGATCCCGGGCGTAGTTCTTTAACAATCCGGAACATGGTTTGAGCAAGCCGGCGGCAAAGCACCGCCGCCGGAACTTGCTTCAAGCGGACATAACTTAATTGGCAGAGGGCGACGCCGCCAGCGTCGCAGGTGCCGGATCGTAGCCGGCTGTCCGCTCTACGAATTTCGAAAAAAGTACAAACCTACTTTTTTCGAGTCTGCTTTGCGGAGAAATTGCCGGCAAAGCCGGTCAATTTCCCTGACTAGACAGCAACGAAAAAACCAAACGCGGGTGTGACCGAGTGGCTCAGGTAGCGGTCTTCAGGTCACGCAAACGCACGACGACGCAGGTTCGCGCTTGTGCGAACGGTGTCGCCCGCACCACCGACAACGCGTCCGTAGCTCAACGGATCAGGGCACTGGCCTACGAAGCCGGAAGTTGCACGTTCGAATCGTGCCGGACGCACCACGTTTTACCTGGAAGCGCAAACCGATTGGCGACGGTACCGGTCTTGAAAACCGTGCGAGCCTGAAAGGGCCTTGGGCGTTCGACTCGACCCCGCTTCCGCCAACAACTGGCGTGTAACTCAATGGATCAGAGTACCTGGCTTTTAACCGGGGAGTTGTGGGTTCGAGTCCCATCGCGCCAACCACAACGCAACAACGCCGCGTCAGCTCAGTCGGGAGAGCGCCTGATTGTCAATCAGAGGTGAGGGGATCGAAACCCCTACGTGGCGCCAAAAGCGATTCCGAAAAAAGTATACCCCTACTTTTTTCGGGTTCTGCCAGCAGGAAATCGCCGGCTAACCCGGTCAGTTTGCTGGAGGAAAGCAAGGACGCATTCCAAGCTGATCAGGTGACAGCGCCTGCCTGAAAAGCAGGAGAGCCAGGCTCGATACCTGGGGGATGCACCAGCAAACAACTGTGGGATAGAGCGTAGTAGGCAGCGCAGGAGGTTCATATCCTCGAGTCGTGAGACCCGGGCCGCTCGAAGGCCTCCCGCAACCAGGACCGCCGCGGCTGTAGCCAGGACCGCCTCGGCCGTAACCAGCATTTGTGCATCGAATCGGGCCGCTTCACCCGCCAAACGAAGAAGCAGCGCGCGCTGACAAGTCCGCAGTCATCAGATAGGTGGCGCGGAAACCCAGACCCCTGCGCGCGCTGCAAGCGATCTTCCTTCCGAAAGTTTGAAGTGCAAGAGGCCGGACGCCACCGGCACGATCAACGGGGATGTAGCTCAATTTGCCAGAGTGCTCGCCTTGCAAGCGGGAAGTTGCGGGTTGGAATCCCGCCATCTCCACCAATGGGCAGGCAAAAGTAAAAGCCTACTTTTTCCTGGTTCCAGGCAGCAAAAAATCCCCGGCAGAGCAGGAGGATTTTTTGACGTAACTGCGACGAAAAACCAATGAACCGTTCGACTTCGGGTGAGGTCAGGGGACTTTCAATCCCCCCAGGCGGGTTCGACTCCCGTACGGTTTACCAACAACGTAGCGGCGATCAAGCGCGAGTCGCCTTGTCGTCGCCCTTCCACAAGAAATCAACCGGCTGTGCCAGGGGTTTTTTGCAAGCCACAACCCGAAAAAAGCAGGGGTGTACTTTTTTCGGCTTTGATTATGGGGCGTGGCCGAGAGGTCAGGCGCCTGATTCTGAGTCAGGATCATGTTGGTTCGAGTCCAACCGCCCCCACCCCTTTTCACGTAGACCGGCATGAAGACCTCGAAAGCACGCATTGCACAAATGAGATCCGAAGAATGGTTTTGGCGGACGCGATGGCCCTCCTTCCCTGTCGCGGTGGTGCAAGCCGGTTTGCGTGAAATCCTTTTTGCCCATGTAGCTCAGTTGGTGAGAGCAGCCGCCTTGTAAGCGGCAGGTCGCAGGTTCGAATCCGTGCCCTGGGCGCCAGATGCTGGTCGCGTAGTCGAGAGGTCTCAGACAGCGCTCTTTGAAAGCGTGTACGCAGGTTCGAATCCTGCCGCGGCTGCCAGGTTTGTTCGTGGCTTTTCCACAAAAAATCGGCCGGCTCCGCCGGCAATTTCTTGCAAGCAATCCAGGCAAAAGTAGGGCTTTACTTTTGCCTGCTCCAAATAGCACGCTGGCCGAGTGGTCAGGCGCCTGCCTGCAAAGCAGGTTTGAGACTGGTTCGATTCCAGTGCGTGCTTCCAGTTTTTTCGAGAGCGCTCCGGGTTGGCCCTAGCTCAATGGCAGAGTCCCGGAATGTGAATCCGGTGGGTATCGGTTCGAGTCCGTTGGGTCAACCCCGAGCGCTTTTATTTGCCTTGTAGCTCAACCGGCAGAGCACCTCGCTGTTAATGAGGACCGTACAGGTTCGCGCATTTGCAAGTGAGCTGTCGAGGCAGCCAATTGCAACAGCCCGTTCGTCCAGTGGCCAGGACCCCGGTCTCCAAAACCGAAGACGGCGGTTCGAATCCGTCACGGGCTGCCACACAATACCACCGTAACGCAATGGAACAGAGTGCCTCTTCGATGCGAGGAAGTTACGGGTTCCTTACTTGCGTGAAGTCCGTCGGCGGCTCCCCTCAATGCATGACGAAGAACCAGAAGGCCGCGGCGACGGCGATCACCGCCACGATGATCCACATGCGGCCCCCCGTCTTCGGCACCTCGCCCGGCGCCAGCCCGCCCAGCGCGCCCGCCACGGTGGTGGTCGGCGGCCCCGCGCCGCGCTCATAGGCCTCCACCCGGTCCTTCGCCTCCTTGAGGCTGAGATGGCCGGCAATGCGCGTGAGCTTGATGGCTTCGATCTTGCGCCCGCGCTTGAGCGCGGCCAGCGCGTCCGCCGGCAGGCTGTCAAAGCCCGTGCCCGTGGCGGGCCCTTCGAGCGCCGCGCCGCTGGCGCGCACCAGCGGCACCTCGATCACCCGCCCCGCCTTGTAGGCGTCGACCATCTCCTTCGATTCTTTCAAGCCCAGCCCGGTGGCGTCGCGCAGCAGGCGGATGGCGTCGATGGTGTCGCCGCGTTGCAGGGCGCCAATCACCTCGGGCGGCAGCGTATCGTTCGGCATGGTCGTGGTCCTTTTTGTTTTTGGAAGGTTGCCAGAGGGGTAATGGAGCGGTTTGCTACACCGCGGCTGCAGATGTGGCTCGGAGGTTCGATTCCTCCACCTTCCGTCCTTAAACTTTCGCGCTCGCCACCACCTTCAGCACGTCGGCGGTTTCCGCCACGCGGTCGGCGGCCTGCTCGGCGAGTTTCAAACGTCGCTCCACCCAGGGTAGCAGCGCAGCGGCAACCAGTTCTTTCGGCAGCGCCGGCGCATCTTCCGGCGCGGCGACGGCGGCGGGCGTGTCGCGCGGGCGTTCGGTGTCCAGCGCCTGCGCCATTTCATCGGCGGCGCTCGCCAGCGCGGCTTCGGTGGCGGCACGGTCGAGATCATCATGGCGCCGCGCCAGCGTGCCGCGCACCGAAGCCAGGTGCCCCAGCAGCGCATGGCTATGCCGCAACAGCGCCGCCAGTGTGCCGAGCGGCAGGCGCACGCGGCTGGGCTCCACCCCGGTGCGCTGCGCGGTGGCGGCGATCGCGCCGAGCGATTCGTACACCTCGCGCCGCGCCAGGCGCAATTGCAGCTCCGAGCCTTCGGGGTCGGGCCAGCGCAACACCTCCTGCGCCAGTTGCGCGAGCGCCTTGCGCACGCGCGTGATCACCCCCGGCAGCGCGCGCCGCTCCCACGAAGGCAGCACGTAGCCGAAGCACCACGCGAGCAGCGCGCCGAGAAAGGTGTCGGCCAAACGCTCGAATACCGCAAAGCCGGACTCCGGCGCCGCCAGGTGCGCCTGCAACAGCGCCATCAGCGTGGCGGCGATGGACGTGACCAGGTAAGCGCGCGTCGCATAAGCATGCGCCACGCCAACCGCAATGATGAAAGTCGAAGCCGTGGCCCAGCCGGCGCCGATCTCCGACAGCCCCAGCACCAGCAGGCAGCCCAGCACCGTGCCCGCCACCCGCGCATTGCGCCGCGAGAGCGTCTGCTCCAGGTTGCCGCGCAGCACCACCGCCACCGAGAGGATCAGCCATACCGGATGCGAAGTCCACGGCAGCGATTTGCCGATGAAATACGCCGCCGTCAGCGCCAGGCCCATACGCAGCGCGTGGCGCAGCACCGGCGAGCGCAAGGTGGAGTGGCGCTTGAGCGCCGACACCGGCCAGCCCTCGGCGGAAATGAACAGGCGCAGTTCCTGCGGCGGAAGCGGCATGTAGACCGGTGCGCCGCGCATCAGCGCCTGCATCTGCGTCAGGTCGTCGCGCAGGCGCCGCCCGCGGTCGAGCAGCGCCGGCAGCAGGCGTGCGCGCGGGTCGTGCTTCGGAAACACCGCGTCATCCGCCAGGGTTTCGAGCAGGCTTTCGGATTTGGTGCGCTCGCGCAGATTGCGCCCGAAGCGCACCGCCTCTTCGATATCGTCCACCGCCAGCGCGTAGTCCAAAAGGCTCGCCGCCAGCACGCGGCGCACTCGCTCGCCGGCGACGTCGCGCCCCAGCAGCTCGGTATCGAGCTCGCTGGCAAGCAGCGTATCGCGCAGGTCGATGGTCAGTAGCAAAAGGCCGGCCTGGTGGCGCGTGCGGCCGTCGTCCTGATGTTCCAGCAGCAGGTCGCGCGCCAGTTGCAGGCGCTCATCCAGGCGCGCCTCGTTTTCGATCCAGCCCTGCAGCTCGGTCGAGCCGTCGCCGCTGCGCGGCGCCTCTTCATACAGGTGCGCGCGGGCGCGCAGCAATTGCGCGGTGGCATCGAGCGCCGCCACCAGGGCGAGCGTGCGGTAACGCGGCTGCAGCACGGCGGAAGCCGCCAGCGACCAGGCGAAATACAGCACCGCCCCCAGCACCGTCCATGAAGTCTGGATCGCCACCTCCTGCAGGCTCTCCAGCGGCGGCGGCGCCATGGTGAAAATGAACGCCAGGATACCGACGAACGACACCGGCCCGGCGCGTGGCCCCCAGGCCAGCGCCATCATCGAAGCAAATGCCACCAGCGCCACCGCCGGCCCCATCAGCGCCGGGTACGGCCGGCACAGGTGCACCAGGAGCGTCACCGCCACCGCGATCACCGAAGCCAGCAGCACGCGCCGCCAGGTGCGCCCCGGGGTGAGCGGCACGTCGGCCAGGGAAGCGCAGATCGCCCCGGTGAGGGCGGCCAGCGCCGCGGTACGGCCCCACAGCCCCGTCATCAGCCCCTGGATCAGCCCCACGCCGACGGCAACGGCGATGCCGTTGATCACATGTGCGGACAGGCGATGGGTGAAAACGCGGGGCAGCATATGCGCATTATTGCAAACGTCAGCGGGAAGTGGTGCAACCGGCAGACACATCCGTTTCAAAAACGGTTCCCTGGGGGTTCGACTCCCTCCTTCCCGACCAGGATGGGCACGCAGCGACGCTGAGGCAAGTGGCAGACCTCGCGGAGTTAAAACCCACGGTATCTCCGTTCGAATCGGAGGCGTCGCACCATCCTTGCGCCCTTGGCTCAGGAATCAGAGCAGCCGGCTTCTACCCGGCGGGTCGGGAGTTCGAATCTCTCAGGGCGCACCACATACGGTCCGAGTCCAGGCGGACCGAAAAAATAGTGACCTGGAACGGCAGCACCGCCGAGAGCGGGAGGCAGGCGATTCCGCGGAGGGGTACCTTTTTATAGACGCTTAGCTCAGCCGGAAGAGCGCCGGTCTTGCAAACCGGATGTCCTTGGGTATCGAACCCGCGAGCGTCTACCAACCAACGTCATTCGCCCGGCAAGCGCCCCGGCCGCAGCTTCACCGCGCCGGCACGCTTGCGCATGCGGATGTTGAGCATTTCCACCGCGGTGGAAAAGGCCATGGCGAAATAGACGTAGCCCTTCGGCACGTGGTGGCCGAAACCGTCGGCGATCAGCACCACGCCCACCACCACGAGGAAGGAAAGGGCCAGCATCTTGATGGTCGGGTGGGTGGCGACGAAGCGGCCGATGGCGGCGGCGAAGAGCATCATCAGCGCCACCGAAGCGACTACCGCCGCGATCATCACTGCCACCTGGTCGACCATGCCCACCGCGGTGATGATGGAGTCGAGCGAAAACACCAGGTCCACCACCATGATCTGCAAAATGGTGCCGCCGAAGCTCGCGCCCACCTTCGTCTGCGCATGATGCTCTTCGCCCTCGAGAGACTGGTGGATCTCGCCGGTGCTTTTCCACACCAGGAAGAGGCCGCCGCCGATCAGGATCAGGTCGCGCCCGGAGAACGGCTGGTCCAGCAGCGTGAACAGCGCGCCGGTCAACCCGGCGATCTCCGCCAGCACCAGCAAGAGGCCGATGCGCATGAACATCGCCATGAAAAGGCCCAGGCGCCGCGCCAGGTTCTGGCGCTCCGGCGGCAGCTTGTCCACCAGGAGCGAAATGAAAATGATGTTGTCGATGCCCAGCACCAGCTCCAGCCCCGTGAGGGTGGCGAAGGCGATCCAGGCTTGCGGGCTGGTGAGCAGTTCCAAGGAAAGACCTCGCGGCGCTTGCGGGAAGCCGTAGCTTACGCCCGCCGGCGTGCATCCAATGCCCGAACCATGTTCCGGACCCACCGCAAGCCGGCAGCGGAACAGTGCCGGCGTTTTTTAAAGGAATGCGCGCATGCGCAAGAGATAGAACAGGAAGGCGGCGGTATTCCCATGCAGATCCTCGCGTTGAACCTCGCAGGTCAACCATTCAGATGGCTTTCCGCCGAAGAAGCGGTGAGCTACCACGCCGTCTCCAAGGTGGCCTGGTCGATCGGCGACCCGGCCGTGCTGTTTCGCGGCGGCGTGAAACACGACGGCACCCGCTCGTGCATCCAGAGCCCGCCGATCATCGCGGTGGCGGGCTCGGAAGCCATGAGCCGCGTGCTGCGCGAAGCGATTCCGCTGGGCGACCGCAACGACCTGCTGTTCCGCCGTGATCACCACCGCTGCGCCTACTGCGGCCAGGTGTTCGGCCGCAACGAGCTGACGCGCGATCACGTGCTGGCACGCTCGCGCGGCGGCGCCGATGTGTGGAGCAACGTGGTGGCCGCCTGCCGCGCGTGCAACGAACGCAAGGCGGCGCGCACGCCGGAAGAAGCGCGCATGTCGCTGCGCTACGTGCCCTACGCGCCGTGCCGCTACGAGCACTTCATCCTGTCCGGCCGCAACATCCTGGCCGACCAGATGGAGTACCTGGCGGCCAAGCTGCCGCGGCACAGCCGCTGGGTGAATTAGGCGGCGCCTGCGGGGGGGGCTATGCAGCGCGTGTCTCCTCCGCTCGTCCTGAGCCCGTCGAAGCCTGCCTTGAGCTTGCCGAAGGGGGCGTGGGCCTTGATGTTGTACCGAGGCGCACATGTCCTTCGACCAGCTCAGGACGAACGGTAGGGGTAGGCGGGATCGTGCAGCAAAAAATGACGAGGGGCCGGTCGCAGCGGCCCTTCACAGGAATTCATCCCGAGCGTAGCGCCAGCGGTGGAGGCTCGTGAGTCCTCCCTGGCGCGCGCGGCCTGCGAATCGGCCGTGCGTGTACCGGCGCTGCGGGCGGGGTGGATGTGAACGGGGAACTAGCTCAGCCAGGTAGAGCGCGGCCCTAGATGGGCCGAGGTCCGCGGGTTCGAATCCCGCGTTCTCCACCAGCTGTTCCTTAGCTCAGTCTGGAAGAGCAATCGACTGTAGATCGATCTGTCGCGGGTTCGAATCCCGCAGGAAATCACCCTATCACGGTGAACTAACGCAGTACCCGGGCCGGCTTCGCGCGGCGGCGCAGAACATCGCGTCGCCGCAACCGCCGTCCGACCAGTGCGCCGCGTGCGCGCGGACGCGGGAAGGCAAACAGCCTGAGGTGAACGGGAGAGCGCTCCGAAGTTGGACAAGACTCCCGTATCCCCGAAGGCGCGGCCTTTCCCCCGCCCGTGCAATCCGGCGGCCCGTCGGGCGAGCGGGAGGCCGGCCCAATTTTGTGGTCTTGTTCTTTAGACAAGGAGAATTTTCATGTTGATGCGCAAGCTTCAAGTCAAGAAAGACGAACGTGCGCTCCTGTTCAAGCGCGGCGACTTCGAAGCCGTACTGGGCGCGGGCGAACACACTTACTTCGACCCGCTGAAGCAGCTGACGGTCGAAAAATTCACCCTGCGTGAGCCGCGCTTCGACCACCGCCTGGTCGAATACCTGATGAACGCCGAACCCGAAGTGGTGGCGCGCGAATTCCAGCGCGTCGAACTGGGTCCGCAGGAAATCGGCCTGCGCTACGAAAACGGCGCGCTCGCTGACGTGCTGGCGCCGAACACCCGCCGCCTCTACTGGAAGGGCTACATCGACGTGCGCATCGACAGGCTGAACATCGCGGATGACTTCGCCGTGGCCCCGGCCCTGGTTTCGCAACTGGTTGCGCCCGACGGCCGCGGCGGTTTCAGCGCCAAGGTCACCGGCGCCTCGCTGGTCTACGGCGTGATGGTGCCGCAGCACCAGGTCGCGGTGCTGTACGTCGACGGCAAGGTGTACGGCTTGCTCGCCGCCGGCATGCATGCCTACTGGCGCGCCGGCCGCGAAATCCGCGCCGATATCGTCGATCTGCGCATGCAGGTGCTGGAAGTCGCGGGCCAGGAAATTTTGACGCGCGACAAGGTGGCGCTGCGCGTCAACCTGACTGCGGGTTACCGCATCAGCGACGTGCTCACCGCCTACGCGCGCCAGGCCAAGCCGGTGGATTACCTGTACAAGGAACTCCAGTTCGGCCTGCGCGCGGCAGTCGGCACCCGCACGCTCGACGAGCTGCTGGAAGACAAGGGCGCGCTCGATGCCACGGTGAACGCGCACATCCAGCGCCGCGTCGCAGGCTTCGGCCTGGAGGTGGAGTCGGTGGGCGTGAAGGACATCATCCTGCCGGGCGAAATGAAAGTCTTGCTGGCGAAGGTGGTGGAGGCGGAAAAGGCGGCGCAAGCCAACGTGATCCGCCGCCGTGAGGAAACCGCGGCAACGCGCTCGCTGCTCAACACCGCCAAGGTGATGGAAGACAGCCCGATCGCCCTGCGCCTGAAGGAGCTGGAAAGCCTGGAAAAGATCACCGAGAAGATCGGCAGGATCTCGGTCTACGGCGGCCTGGATGGCGTGCTGAAGGAGCTGGTAAAAATCCGCTAGAACCCAACAACAAGAAGGGAACCCTCAAGGCCGTGCAGCGATGCACCGGCTTTTCGTCGGCGCCAGCCTACATGGGCCGGTGTTTCCCGCTGATGGCATCAATCGCACGCCCATGCGATTGTCGGGCCGTAGCGTCCGCCTGCTGCGGGCGGCCCCTCAACGCTTCAGGAGCATTTCATGAGCGACGGATACTTTATCGAACACGGTGATTACCTCTGCTGGTGCTGGGCGGCGCAGATGAAAAACGAGAAGTGGCACGCCTTTGTCTCCTTCGAGAAAAAGGCCGACCACCACAAGGAAGTCGCCCCCAACATGCGCCACCGCCTGAAAGAGGAATTCGACAGCGAAATCATGGCGATGAACGCCGCCACCGAGCACGCCGCCAAGCTCGCCAGGGAAGGCGGCCCCGGCTTCTAGCATCCGCGCGGCGGCACGGCCCGTATATAAACAGGTGCAAACGCCCTCTTGATTTTCCGCCCATCAGTGGCATATAGTGGGCGCTGATACGGAAATCCCGGAAACCATGAATCGAGTCCTTTTGTTGTTGTTGACCGAATCGCGACCTGTCGCGGGCGAGGGTGCGCCCGCCGCGGGCGGAGGCCGTTGAGCTTCCGGTTTCCAGCAAAAAAGCACCCTCCGGGGTGCTTTTTTTATGCCCAAATTGTTTTGATTTCTTAACCACTTAGCGCCACAGGCAAGACACACAGGAACAGGACGGAACGCCCGATGAATCCCGAACAACGCTGACCGGCCGCCCAATGGGGACGGCGGCTGGTTTTGACGCTCTCCCCACGCAGCCGATCAACGTGTTTGGCCGTCCTCGCCCATCCAAGCCATGCGAGGCGGCGGAAAGGATTCATCATGACAACCCGTCCCAATACCAACCTGGAGCGCTGGCGCAACCTGGGCATCATCGCCCACATCGACGCCGGCAAGACCACGCTCACCGAGCGCATCCTGTTCAAGACCGGGCTGATCCACCGCACCGGCGAAGTGCACGACGGCAACACCGTCATGGACTTCGGCGACCTCGAGCGCGAAAAGGGCATCACCATCGGCGCCGCCGCCACGCAGACGCACTGGCATTCGGCGCGCCATCCCGACCACCGGCTGACGATCATCGACACGCCCGGCCACATCGACTTCTCGATCGAAGTCGAGCGTTCGCTGCGCGTGCTCGACGGCGCCGTCGCGGTGTTCAGCGCGGTCGAAGGCGTGCAGCCGCAATCGGAAACCGTGTGGCGCCAGGCGCGCCGCTACGGTGTGCCGCTGATCGCCTTCGTCAACAAGATGGACCGTGTGGGGGCGGACTATGAACGTGTGCTCAAGCAGATGCGCGAGCGCTTAGGCGCCCGCACGGTTACGCTCGCCTGGCCGCTGGGTGCCGAAGACAGTTTCTCCGGCCTCTACGACCTGATCGAGCAGGCCGTGTGGACGTGGGATGCCGAAGGCAATCCCAGCGTACGCGCATGGACTGACGACGAACGCGCCGACCTGGCCATCCGCCGCAACCTCCTGATCGAGGCGGTAGCGGAAGCTGACGACACGCTGCTCGAAGCCTATGCCGAAGGCCGCACGATCGCCGCTGATGAGCTGCGCGCAGCCTTGCGCCGCGCGACGCTCAAGGGCGCGCTCGTCCCGGTGTTGCCCGGCACGGCGTTCAAGAACAAGGGCATCGAGCCCCTGCTGGACGCGGTGATCGACTACCTGCCCTCGCCCGCCGACCGCCCCGCCGTGAAAGCCACGGTGGAAGCCAAGGCTGGTGAGAGCGAAGTCGAACTCGCGCCCGATGCGGCAGGTCCGCTCGCCGGCCTGGTGTTCAAGGTCGCCGCTGCGCAGCACGGCAACCTCGCGTTCCTGCGCCTGTATAGCGGTAGCGTGAAGGTGGGCGATACGGTGTGGCTCTCGGGCAGGGACAGCAACCTGCGCGTCGGCCGCCTGGCGGTGGTGATGGCCGACAAGACCGAAGACGTGACCTCCGCGCAAGCGGGCGAGATCGTCGCCGTCGCCGGCTGGAAGGACGCGGCAACCGGTGACACGGTGGCCGCGCCCAACCGGCACCTGCGCCTGGAACGCATCCACACCACGCAGCCGGTGCTCGCCTGGGCCGTCTCCGCCGCCGACGCGCAAGAACTGCCGAAGTTGTCGGCGGGCCTGGCGCGCCTGACCATGGAAGACCCGTCGTTCTCGGTCAGCGTGGACGAGGACACCGGCGAGACCCTGCTCTGGGGCATGGGCGAACTCCACCTCGAAATCAAGGTGGAAACGCTCAAGCGCGACTACGGCGTGGCAGTGCGTACCGGCACCCCGCGCGTGGCCTACCTGGAGACGCCGGCGAAGGCGACGGGCGTGGTTGAAGGCGCCCTGAAAAAGCAGAGCGGCGGCCAGGGCCAGTTCGCGGTGGTGAGGCTGACGATCGAGCCGCATGAAGGCAATGAAAACGTCTTCATCGACAAGATCAAGGGCGGCGCGATTCCGCGCAACTTCATCCCCGCGGTCGAAAAGGGCATGCACGACGCCTTGAGGCAAGGCCCGAACGGCCACCCGGTGGTGGGCGCGACGGTGACGCTCATCGACGGCGCCTTCCACGCCCAGGACTCCAGCGATCTGGCCTTCCAGAAGGCGGGCGCGCTGGCGGTAACCGAGGCGCTGAAGCAGGCCGGCACCCTGGTGCTGGAGCCGGTGATGCGCCTGGCGGTGGAAACCCCGCCGGAGTACGTCGGCGATGTGGTGGCCGACGTGCAGCGCCGCCACGGCAGGCTCACCCGCCTGGAAGAGCAGGAAGGCCGGGCGGAGGTGGAAGCGCGGGTGCCGCTGGCGCAACTGGCCGGCTACACCACCACCTTGCGGTCGCTCACGCAAGGCCGCGCCGCGGGCAGCATGGAGCTTGCGGGGTATGAGCCGGAAGTCGCGGCGCCCGCCCTGCGCAAGGCCGCGTAGGTGCGGTGACGCGGTAGTAGCAGTACCGTAGTACCAGCCGCCCGCTGCCTCGCGCAGCGGGCGGCTTTTTTGTCTTTCCATTTGCTTGTCGTTCCCGCGCGAGCCGGAACCCAGTGCGTATTCAAATCAGAAGCGCAACTGGCGAAGCCCTACGCGGTTGCCGGCGCTTCTTCGGTGGTCGCGTAGGGCTGCGGCGGCCACACCACGAAGCGCGCCTCCTGCGTCGAGCCCATCGCGCGAATCACCGCCTCGTTGTCGAGGTCCGGCAGGCGCCGCTGCAACTCCTCCAGCAGATGGTGTTCGACAGCCAGCCCTTGCCCCACCATCACGCCGGCCTCGCCCGCGCCGCGCAGCACGAAAAACACGTCCTCGGCGAACGGCCCGTCGGCGGTGGTGAGGATCATCACTTCGCTCAGGTCGGCCCAGGCCAGCGCCTCGCCGCGCCCGTCGCCGAGAATGCGGCGTATCCCCGTGTCATCGATCGCCAGCAGGTCCCTTGGCAGCGCCGTCTGCCGTGCGCGAAAGCGCGGCATTGCCACCAGCACGGCGGCGCACAGCAGGAACAGCCCGGTCGCCGCCCAGCCCGCAAGCTGGCCGGCAAAAATCATCGGCAAGCCCACGGCGGCCATGATCAGCGAGGCCAGGATCATCCACAACTCAGTCTTGGTGTGGGGCGTTTTTGGTTTTTTTGCGTCCATGACCCGCAATCTAGCCTATTGCGCGAGGAAATGCATGCCCGGCCGAACCATGGCGGATCTGCGGTCACGTGGCCGCCCCGGGCGGCGGCCGGCGCTACAATGCGCCGCCTGCGCGTTTGCGCCCCCTTTCCATCGAAGCGAGAAGAACCCCATGAGCACCATCACCAGCACCCGCGCCGTCGAAGTCTCCCGCGCCGGCGGCCCCGAAGTCCTGCAACTCGCCACCCGCCCGATCGCCCCGCTGAAGGAACACGAGATTCTCGTCAAGGTGGAAGCCGCCGGCGTCAATGGCCACGACGTCATGCACCGCAAGAACGGCACCCACCCCACCAAGCCGGGCGAGACCGACGTGCCCGGCCTGGAAGTGGCCGGCGCGGTGGTGGCCGTCGGCAGCGCCGTCAAGCAATGGAAAGTCGGCGACAAGGTCTGCTCCCTGGTGCAAGGCGGCGGCTATGCCGATTACTGCCTGTGCGAAGAAGCCCTCACCCTGCCGGTGCCCAAGGGCCTCTCGATGGTCGAAGCCGCCTCGCTGCCCGAGACCTACGCCACCGTGTGGAGCAACCTCTACGCCGACGGCTCGCTCAAGGCCGGCGGCAGCGTGCTGGTCCAAGGCGGCGCCAGCGGCATCGGCGTCTCCGCCATCCAGCTGCTGAAAAACCTCGGCCACCGCGTGTTCGTCACCGCCGGCAGCGATGAGAAGTGCAAGTTCTGCGTCGACCTTGGTGCCGAGCGCGCGATCAACTACAAGAAGGAAGACTTCGTCGCCGCCGTCAAAAGCTATACCGACGGCAAGGGCGTCGACTGCGTGGTCGACATCGTCGCCGGCTCCTATATCCCGCGCGAAATCGAAGCGATTGCCACCGAAGGCTGGATCGTCATCGTCTCCACTTCCGGCGGCGCCAAGGTCGAAGTCAACTTCAGCGACCTGATGCGCAAGCGCGGCCGCATCATGGGCAACCAGTTGCGCCCGCGCCCGCTCGCCTACAAGGCCGCGGTGATCGCCGCGCTGAAAGAAACGGTATGGCCGCTGGTCGAAGCCGGCAAGATCAAGCCGGTGGTCGATTCCACCTTCCCGCTGGCTGAAGCGGTGAAGTCGCACGAGCGCATGGATGCGAGCCTGCACACGGGCAAGATCATCCTGACGATGTAGGCGCTTCTCCACTTCGTTGTAACGTGCCCCCACCGTTCGCCCCGCGCCTGTCGAAGCCTGCCCTGAGCTTGCTGAAGGGGGCGTGTGCTCCCCGGAATCGTTGCATCGTAGTGCACACGTCCTTCGACAGGCTCAGGACGAAAGAAGGCGGTGCGCGGGCGCCCATCGCCGTTGCTGCGCAGCGACATACGGCCCCGCCACGCCGTTCCAAATTGCTGCGATAATCCGCGCGCCGCGTTGCCTGACGAACGCGGCGTTTGTTTTTACCGCGCCACGTAACACACAAGATTCCAAGAATGCCCCTGCCGCCGATTGAACAACGCATCGCCACCGAACTCAACGTACGCCCCGCGCAGGTCATCGCTGCCGTCGGCCTGCTCGATGAAGGCGCCACCGTGCCCTTCATCTCGCGCTACCGCAAGGAAGTGACGGGCGCGCTGGACGATACCCAGCTGCGCACGCTGGAAGAACGCCTCTCCTACCTGCGCGAGCTGGAAGACCGCCGCGCCGCGGTGATCGCCAGCATCGAAGAGCAGCACAAGATGACGCCGGAACTGCGCGCCTCCATCGAGGCGGCGGAAGACAAGGCGCGCCTGGAAGACCTCTACCTGCCCTACAAGCAGAAGCGCCGCACCAAGGCGCAGATCGCGCGCGAAGCCGGTCTGGAGCCGCTGGGCGATGCGCTGCTGGCCGATCCGAAACTCAAGCCGGAAGACGAAGCGGCGAAGTACATCAAGGAAGCGTTCAGGAACGCCGAGGGGATCGACAACCCCGGCGTGGCCGATGCCAAGGCCGCGCTCGACGGCGCGCGCCAGATCCTGATGGAGCGTTTTGCCGAAGACGCCGACCTGCTCTCCAAGGTGCGCACGCACATGCAGGAGCACGGCGTGATGGCCTCCAAAGTGATCGAAGGCAAGGAAGCCGCCGGCGAAAAATTCGCCGATTATTTCGAGTACGACGAACCGATCGGCCAGATCCCCTCGCACCGCGCGCTCGCCCTGTTCCGCGGCCGCCGCGAAGAAATCCTCGCCGTGACGCTGCGCCTGGACACCGAAGAGGAAAAGCCGGGCTGGGACGCGCCCTTCAACGCCTGCGAAGGCATGATCGCCGCGCGCGTCGGCGTGAAGAACGAAGGCCGCCCCGCCGACAAGTGGCTGGCCGACACCGTGCGCTGGACCTGGCGCATCAAGGTCGCCCTGCACCTGGAAACCGACCTGACCAACACCCTGCGCGAAAAAGCGGAAGAAGAAGCGATTCGCGTATTCGGCACCAACCTGAAGGATTTGCTGCTGGCCGCCCCCGCCGGCCCGCGCGCGACCATGGGGCTGGACCCCGGCCTGCGCACCGGCTGCAAGGTGGCGGTGGTGGACAACACCGGCAAGGTGCTCGATACCGCCACCATCTATCCGCACGAGCCGCGCCGCGACTGGGAAGGCTCGCTCGCCGTGCTGGGCGCCCTGTCGAAAAAGCACAGCGTCGATTTGATCTCGATCGGCAACGGCACCGCCTCGCGCGAGACCGACAAGCTGGCCGCCGAGCTGATCACCCGCTTCCCCGAAGCCAAGCTGAAAAAGATCGTCGTCAGCGAAGCCGGCGCCTCGGTCTACTCCGCGTCCGAATTCGCGGCCAGGGAATTCCCCGACCTCGACGTGACGCTGCGCGGCGCCGTCTCCATCGCGCGCCGCCTGCAAGACCCGCTGGCCGAGCTGGTGAAGATCGACCCCAAGTCGATCGGCGTCGGCCAGTACCAGCATGACGTCAACCAGACCCGCCTGGCGCGCGCGCTGGATTCGGTGGTGGAAGATTGCGTCAACGGCGTCGGGGTGGACGTGAACACCGCCTCGATACCGCTGCTCACGCGCGTCTCGGGTCTCAACGCCGGCATCGCCGCCAACATCGTTTCCTATCGCGACGCCAACGGCCGCTTCAAGACCCGCGAGCAGTTGAAGAAGGTGCCGCGCCTGGGCGACAAGGCCTTCGAGCAGGCCGCGGGCTTTTTGCGCGTGCCCGGCGGCGACAATCCGCTCGATTCCTCCTCGGTGCACCCGGAAGCCTATCCGCTGGTCGAGAAAATCCTCAAGGAACTCGATCGCGACATCAAGAACGTCATCGGCGACACCAGCGTGTTGCGCAAGCTGACGCCGGCGAAGTTCGCCGATGAGCGTTTCGGCGTGCCCACCGTCTCCGACATCCTCAAGGAACTGGAAAAGCCCGGCCGCGACCCGCGCCCCGAGTTCAAGACCGCCACCTTCCAGGAAGGCGTGGAAAAGATCGGCGACCTGAAGCCCGGCATGACCCTGGAAGGCGTGGTGACCAACGTGGCCGCCTTCGGCGCCTTCGTCGACATCGGCGTACACCAGGACGGCCTGGTGCATATCTCGGCCCTGTCGGAAAAGTTCGTCAAGGACCCGCGCGAAGTGGTGAAGGCCGGGCAGATCGTCAAGGTCAAGGTGCTGGAGGTGGATGTGCAGCGCCAGCGCATTGCGCTGACCATGCGCATGAGCGACACCCCCGGGCAATCGCGCACCTCCGCACCCGGCCAGGGCCGCGACAATCGCGGCGGCGCAGGCGGCGGTAACCGTGATTCGCGCGGTGGCGGCGGCTTCCGCAACCAGGCGCCCCCGCCGCCTTCGGGCGCGATGGCAGCTGCTTTCGCCAAGCTCAAGGGCGGCAAGTAGGCGCCGCAAAAGCAGCCCCGCAAAGACGGCGGTTCGCGCAAGCGGGCCGCCGTTTTCTTTTTGCTACGCGGGCTTCGCCGCCATGATCTCCACTTCCACCAGGAAGTTCTTCCACACCAGATCCGGAATCACCGCCAGCATCGAAGCCGGCCGCGCATCGCCCAAGTAACGGTTGCGCACCTGCGCATAAGGCCTGACGTCGTCGAAGCGCGTCAGGTACTGCGTCACCTTGAAGATGTCGCCCACGCCCATGTTCGCCTTTTCGAGGATGCCGATGATGTGGCGCCAGGCGATCTCGGACTGCGCCGTGATGTCGTCAGGCACTTCGCCGGCGGCGCTCAGGCCCGGCGTGCCGGAGGTGAAGAGCAGGCGCTGGTTGGGCGCAATCTCCACCGCGTCGCTGTAGCGGCCGATCTGGCTGGCGAGCTTGATGTCGTGGATGATGTGGCTCATGCGGAACTCCCTGGCGTGAACGGCGAAAGCGAAGCGCGGGCGGCTAGGCGGCCTTGCCGCGCAGCACCTTCTGCAGCACCACGGCATGGTTGATTTCGGGATCGCGCGCGCCGTAGAGCAGCGTCACCGTCTGCCCGCGCCCGCGCTTGCGCAATTCGGCCACGGCGGCATTGCCCTGCAACTCGGCGATATAACGATCCGAAAATTCGGCGAAGTGCTCCGGCAGGTGGCCAAACCAGGTGCGCAGCGCCGGGCTGGGCGCCACTTCCTTGAGCCAGTCGTCCAGCTTGGCCTTGTCTTTGGCGACCCCGCGCGGCCACAGCCGGTCCACCAGCACGCGGGTACCGTCCTCGGCCGCCGGGGCCTCGTAGACGCGTTTGATCCGGAAGGCCATCGGCGTTGCTCCGTGATGTTGCGTAAAGGGCGCCAGTGTAGACCGCTTTTCGGGTTTGTCTGTTCCACCGCGCGGCCTGTCAACAGGAACGGTACACTAGGCGTTACATCCCTATGCTGACCGAGCCCGAGTCCAGGCAGAACGTGCAAGCCGCGCCGCTGGCGCCCGCGCGGGTGCTTGGCCAGGCGCAGCCCGTTGCGCCGGCCGCCGAAGCCGCCCCTTGCGCCGACCCCGCCAATCCGCCGCTGGCCAATACGGTGCACGGCGCCGTCGAGGCCGCCTACAACGGTGCGCCGCTGTGCCGCGAAGATTTGCAGCTGGATTCGCGCCGCGCCATCTGGCTGAAGGAAAGGCTGGCCAACATCGCCTGGTCCGAGGCGCAACTGGCGCGCTCGGTGGATGACACCCTGGCCGCCAATCCCGCCGGCGACATCTGGATCTTCGGCTACGGCTCGCTGATCTGGAACCCGCTCTTGCATTTTGATGAGAAGCGCACCGCCAAGATCTACGGCCTGCATCGCTCTTTCTGCCTGTGGTCGCGCGTCAATCGCGGCACCCCGGAAGCGCCCGGCCTGGTGCTGGGGCTGGACCGTGGCGGCGATTGCGCCGGCGTGGTGTTCCGCGTGGCGCGCGAGCGCGCGCGCGAAGAGTTGCTCCTGATGTGGCGCCGCGAAATGTCCACCGGCGCCTACGTGCCGACCTGGATCAAGGCGCGCACCCCCGGCGGCGCGGTGCGTGCGCTCGCTTTCGTGATTGACCACCGCCTGCCCAGCTATGCCGGGCGCCTCGACCCGCACGCCGCGGCCCAGACCATCCACAGCGCCGCCGGGCTCTACGGCCCCTGTATCGAGTATTTCGACAACACCGCCAAGGGCCTGGTCGAGTACGGCATCGTCGACACCGAAATGCACGCCGTCGGCAGCGCCCTGGAATTGCTGCGCGCGCAGGCGGCGGCGGTCGCCGGCAACGCCTGGGCGCCGGCCGCGGCCCGGTCCGCCGCTTGAGGGGCATGGCCACGGCGGCGCCGGTTTTCGGCGACAATCGCGGTTTGCCGCTTTTCGCACGCACAGAATGAAACTTGCCACCCTCAAGGACGGCTCGCGCGACGGCCTGCTCGCCGTGGTTTCACGCGACCTCAAGACCGCAAGCATCGCCGACGGTATCGCCCCGACGCTGCAGCGCGCGCTGGACGACTGGAATTTCATCGTCCCGCAACTGGAGGAGCTCTACGGCCAGTTGAACCAGGGCCGCGCCAAGCGCCCCTTCGAATTCAATCCCGCGCAATGCATGGCGCCCCTGCCGCGCGCCTACCAGTGGGCCGACGGCTCGGTCTACGTCAGCCACATGCAGCGCATGGCCGCCGTCGCCGGCATCAAGGCGGAAGACATCAGCTGGCGCGAGCCGATGGTCTACCAGGGCGGCAGCGACGATTTCATCGGCCCGATGGATGACGCGGTGTTCGCCGAAGAATCCTGGGGCATCGACTTCGAAGCCGAGATCGGCGTGATCCTGGGCGACACGCCGATGCAGGTGAAGCGCGACGAAGCCCTCGAACACGTGCGCCTGGTGACCCTGATCAACGACTGGTCGCTGCGCAACCTGATCGCCCGCGAAATCGGCAAGCACTTCGGCTTTTTCCAGAGCAAGCCCGCCACCGCCTTCGCCCCCGTCGCCGTCACCCCGGATGAACTGGGGGAAAGCTGGCGCGAGGGCCTGGCGCACGTGGAGGTGAGCATCGCCTGGAACGGCGTGCGCTTCGGCATGCTCAACGCCGCCGAAGGCGTGAAGTTCAATTTCGCCGAGCTGATCGCCCACTGCGCCAAGACGCGCAACCTGCGCGCCGGCACCGTGCTGGGCCTGGGCACCATCAGCAACGCCGGCACTGAAAACGGTTTTGCCACGATCGCGGAAAAGCGCGCGCAGGAAACGGCCGGGCGGACGGCGGAAAAAGCCGCTGAAAAGGCCGCGGCCAAGGCCGCCGCCAAAGCCGCAAAGGCCGACAAAGCCGAGGAAAGCGCCGAAGCGAAGGCGGACGAGGCAGGGGCGGACGAGGCGGCCGATGAAAAGGTCGATGTAGCAGTTGCTGCAAGGCCTGATGAAAAGGCCGATGAAAAGCCTGACGCCGCCAAGGAAACGGCGGACATCAAGCAGACCGAATTCATGAAGTTCGGCGACCGCGTGCGCATGGAAGTGAAGGATGCAAGCGGCAACTCGATTTTCGGCGCGGTCGACCAGCAGGTGATCAGCCTGCGCCGCCGCCGCGCCGCGCAACTGGCCGAAGCCCAGGCCGCGGCCGAGGCGAAAGCCGCGGCAGAAGCCGGCGCGCAGGGCGCACCGGTGGGCGACGAGGTGAATCAAGCCGCGGCCGGTGAAGCCGCCTGAGGCAGAATGACGGCCGGCGGCATGGTTGCCGCCGGGGCAGTAATGAGAGAGGGCAGGGCGCGGGCTGAGCTGGACCGTGCTCCATTTGCAAAAACCAGAACCGAATAATTGACCTTTGCAAAAATCGCTGTTTAATCCAACGGCAGTACTGATCAAGCCCCGCATGGCGGAAAAGCATGTACTCGCTTTTTCGGGATGCCGGGAGCCGCGCAACGCTTCTGAGGCGCCGCGCGGCAATCTTTTTCAGTTTCCCTCAACCCCTTTGATGTGGGCCATGCGTTACAAGCCGTATGGAGCTGTTTCTCTTCCCCGTCGCCCTGGCGGCGTTTCCCGCCATGGCTGAGCCGCCCAAGCGTCCGATGGCCGCCGCCGGCAGCGATGAAGCGCTGATGCTCGCCTATGCCGAGGGCGACGCCACCGCCTTCGAGGAACTCTACGCCCGCCACAAGGGCGGCCTGTACCGCTATTTCGTGCGCAGCCTGCGCGAGCCGGGGGTGGCCGACGAGTTGTTCCAGGACGTCTGGGCCAATCTGATCAAGGCGCGCGCCACGTATACGGTGGAAGCGAAGTTTTCCACCTGGCTCTACCGCATGGCGCACAACCGCCTGATCGACCACTACCGCCGCGCGCAACTGGTGCAGTTCGTGCCGGTCGAAGGCGAAGAGGGCGAGCCGCAGGACTGGCCGGCCAGCGACGCGCCGGGGCCGGAAGTGCAGGTCGCCTCGCGGCAGGCCGCCGCGCAGCTGAAAAAGCTGGTCGAAGCCCTGCCGCCGGCGCAGCGGGAAGCATTCTTGCTCCAGGCCGAAGGCGGCCTGTCGCTGGAAGCCATCGCGGAAGCCACCGGCAGCGGCCGCGAGACGGTGAAAAGCCGGCTGCGCTATGCCTTCGACAAGCTGCGCGCCGGCATGAAGGACTATCTATGACGCGACCTGAAGAAGTCCATTCCGAATTCGAGCGGCGCCTGCTCGACCAGTACCGCGCCGGCGCTGATGAAGCGCCACCCTCCGCCCTCGACAAGAAGGTTCTCGAGCAGGCGCGTGATGCCGCCGCGCATACCCGTGAACAATCCCGCGCGCAGGGCCGCAGCCCGCAGCGCCCGGCGCCGATTTTCGCCGCCGATGTGAACGACGCCCCGCGCCTGCGCCGCGACGAATCGCGCTGGGGCCGCCCGCTGGCGCTGGCCGCCACCGTGGTGCTGGGCATCGGCATCGCCGTGCGCTATGAAATGCAGCCGGCCGAGCCGCCGGCGGCCGCCGATAGCGCGACCACCGCGGCGGCCGACACGCCGCCGCCCCCGCCTGCCGCTGCTGCGCAGAGCGCCGCCCCCACCGGCGCGGCGGCGTCGGCCCAGGCCCCCGCCGCGCCGCCCGCCGTCGACAAGGACAGCGCGCCGCCGCCGGTGGTGACCAAGGCCGCCCCCACACCGGCGCCCGAGCGCGAGGCCGGGCAGCCGAAAAAGCGTGCAGCCGAAGTCGAAGCGCCGAAGGCGCGCGAACCCGAAGCCCAGCACGAAACGCGGCGCGAAGCCAGGCCCGCGCCGCCGCGCGAGGAGCACCGCGCCGCGCCGCCGGTGGTCGCCCGTCCCGCCGCGCCGGCGGCGCGTGACAACGTAGTGCGCGACAACCTGGCGCGCGAAGAGGCCGACCGCCGGTTCCGCGACCAGGCCGCGGCCGAGTTGCAGCAGGCGCAAGCCAGGCCTGCCGCGAGCGCTTCGGCGGCGGGCAAGACGGCGCCCGCGCCGGCCCCGGCGGCTGCCGCGCGCATGCGCAGCGAGGGCATCGCCGCCGACGGCCCGCTGGTGCCGCCCAATTCCCCGCTGGCCGCCAATGCGCCGGGCAAAGGTACGCAGGGCGCGCGCGGCGGCGTCAATGCCGATGGTCCCCTGGTGTCGCCCAATTCGCCGCTCGCCGCCGCCGCGCCCGCCCTGGCGCCGCCGCCCCCGCCCGCGCCTGCCCGCGCTGCCCCCGCGCCCGCCACTACGGCGGACGCCGCGCCGGCACAGCGCCGCGCGCCCTTCTACGAAGGCGACCCCGATCTGTGGGCGCGCCATATCATCAGCCTGCGCCATTCCGGGCGCGGTACCAGTGCGGATACGGAACTCAAGCGCCTGCGCGCGCGCTATCCCGAGTTCAAGGTGCCGGCCGACGCGCTGGCGCCGGCGCCTTCCGAGTAAGCCACGAGGCGAGGCAGCCCGGGCTTGTCTCTGGGCGGGTTTCGGCGTGGCGGTCCGCGCCGTTTCAGTTCGCTACGGTACGGGCGCCGGGTTTCACTGGCCCCGGGGCAAGCTTCTCCGGAAGTGGTCCTTGGTTTTCCTGCATGGCGCCGGGGCATTTGCCGGGCGGCGCCGTGCGTTACTCCCCGCCTGGGGCAGGCGCCTCGGCACCGCGCGACAGCGCGCTCAGGCGCCGGCCGATCCAGAAGCACACCAGTGCCGTCAAAAGCGAGCCGCCGCCCAGCATGCAGGCCAGGTTGGTGCCGTGCCACAGGTTGGAAAACCAGTCGTTGAACTCGGCCATCAGCACCATCGCCTGGCCGCCCATGCGCTGCAACTGGTAGTCGTAATCCTTGCCGCGGCTCATCTGCGCCAGCACCGCATCGGTGCCGTCGTCCACCGCCGACCAGTAGACGTAGCCGGCCATGGCGAGGCCGGCGACGAGCACGATCGCGGCGGCCCAGAAATAGCGTTGCGCCAGCGCGGCATCCTGGGCAGGGGTGCGGGTCAGGGGCGCGTCGCGCGCGGGGGAGCGGGGTTCGGGTGTCATCGCATGCAGTCAGGGCGGCCCGCGCATTGTAAGGAATCGCCGTGAAATCCGAATCGCCGGCGCGTCGCGATTGATTATCATGGTGTGGCGGCAGGGCAAAAGAAAAGCCGCCGGAGACAATCCATGCAGTACTACGAATATTTCGACTACCGTCGTCACCCCTTGCAGCGCCCGCCGCTTGAAGGCGGCGTGGAGGGCAAGCGCCACGCCGTCGCCATCTGCGGCGCCGGCCCCATCGGCCTGGCCCTCGCCCTGGGCCTGGCGCGCCACGGCATCGCCGCGGTGGTGATCGAGGCGGACGACACCGTCACCTACGGCAGCCGCGCTTCCTGCATCTCGCGGCGCTCGCAGGAGATTCTCGACCAGTTGGGCTGCGTCGATACGATCCTGCAAAAGGCCCTGCCCTGGACCGCCGGCACCAGCTACTACCGCGACACGCCGGTCTACCGCCTGCAGATGCCGATGGACGAGAACCAGAAGTTCTACCCGATGGTGAACCTGGAGCAATGCTATTTCGACCAGTTCGTGCTCGACGCCATCGAGAAGAAATACGCGGACCTGGTCGATATCCGCTGGCAGACGAAGCTCACCGGCTTCTCCCGCGACGCGCATGGCGCGCGCCTGCAACTCGACACCGCCGAGGGGCCGTATCAGCTCGATTGCGACTGGCTGATCGCCTGCGACGGCGCGCGCAGCGCGGTGCGCTCGCAGATGGGCCTGCGCTTTTCCGGCAGCCGGTACGAAGGCACCTACATCATCGTCGATGTGCATTTGAAGAGCAGTTACCCCACCGAGCGCCGTGCCTGGTTCAACCCGCCTTCCAACCCCGCCTCCACCATCCTGATGCACCGGCAGCCCGACGACATCTGGCGCGTCGATTACCAGTTGCGCGACGGCGAAGACCCGATCGAAGCGCAAAAGCCCGAGAACGTGCTGCCGCGCGTGCGCGCGCATCTCGAATGGATCGGCGAGCGTGATGATTGGGAGCCGGTGCTGATCTCCGCCTACAAGGCCAACTGCCTCACGCTCGACCAATACAACCACGGCCGCGTGCTGTTCGCCGGCGACGCCGCCCACCTGGTGCCGATCTTCGGCGTGCGCGGGATGAACTCCGGCATCGACGACACGCATAACCTCGCGTGGAAACTCGCCTATGTGATCCAGGGCCACGCGCAGGCCAGCCTGCTCGATACCTACAGCGACGAGCGCGTACACGCCGCGCGAGAAAACATCCGCCACGCCTCCAAGAGCACCGAGTTCATGGCCCCGCCCTCGCACGCCTTCTACCTGATGCGCGAAGCCGCCTTGAGCCTGTCCACCCGAGACCCCTTCTTCTCCACGCTTTCCAATCCGCGCCAGACCAGCGCCATCAGCTACGAGCAATCGCGCCTGACGCAGGCGTGCGAAGCGGCGAGCGGCTTCGGCCCGCCACCCGGCGCCGTCCTCCCCGAATGCCCGATCGAGCGCGATGGCCTGCCCGCCCACCTCACCGAATTGCCGGGTACGCGCTTCACCCTCATCGCCTTGAGCGACAGCGCCCCCGATATTGCCGCCCATCCGCTGCTCGCCGTCCACTGGGTCAGCCCCACGCGCAACGCCCGCGCCTCCGCGTGGGACGTCACCGGGCGCCTCTTCCCCATGTATGGCGCGAGTGCGCAAGCCCCCGCCTACTACCTCGTGCGCCCCGACGGCCACGTGCTCGCGCGCTTCGCCGCGGTCGACTCCGCGCGCATCCACGCCGCCCTGCAAGCCGCGCTGCAATAAGGAACCCCATGCTCACCCCCGAACAACTCGACGAGGTCTACACCCGCGCCTGCCACACCATGACCGAGCTGGGCGAAACGCTCGGTGAAAAGCAAACCGAACTCTTCCTCGCGCGCCTGGCGCTGCTCCTGATGAAAGAAGTCGGCGACCCCGCGCGCATCCAGCACGCCATCACCACCGCGCGCGAAGGGATGCAGCAACAACCCTAGCGCTCCACCCCATCCGTTAGAATCCTCTAATGCACCGTTCACAAGACGGCGCACCCACAACTCCTACAAACCCCGGAGACAACATGAAACACCTCGCGCGCCGCATTGCCGCCCTCGCCGCTGCTCTCGCCCTCGCCGTGGGCTTCGCCACCACCGCCCACGCCCAGTCCGACTATCCCAAGGAGCCGATCAAGTGGATCGTCCCCTACCCCGCCGGCGGCGGCACCGACATCTTCGCCCGCACCCTCGCCGACTCGATGCATAAAACCCTCGGCCAGCAGCTGATCGTCGAGAACCGCCCCGGCGCCTCCACCAATATCGGCGCCGAAGTCGTCGCCCACGCCAAGCCCGACGGCTACACCATCATGTCCGGCGACAACGCCGCCATGGCCTTCAACGAACACCTCTACAAAAAGCTGCCCTACAACCCGGCCAAAGACTTCACCTACATCGGCGCCATCGGCCGCTGGCCCCTGGTGCTCGTCGTCAACCCCGGCGTGCCGGTGAAAACCGTTTCCGAATTCATCGCCTACGTGAAAGCCCACCCCGGCAAGGTCGATTACGCCTCCCCCGGCAACGGCAGCCCGCACCACATGGGCATGGAAATCTTCAAGCAGCGCACCGGCCTCTCGATCACCCACATTCCCTACAAAGGCGCCGCCCCCGCACTGCAGGACCTCGTCGGCGGCCAGGTGCCCTGCATGTTCCTCGACCTCGCCTCGGGCTTGGGCCTGATGAAAGCCGGCAAGGTGCGCATGCTGGCGATTGCCGCCCCCAAGCGCGCCGCCATCTTCCCCGACGTGCCCACCATGAGCGAGGCCGGCGTGAAAGACATGGAGGCCTACGCCTTCCAGGGCCTGCTCGGCCCCGCCGGCCTGCCGAAGGAAGTGATCACCAAGCTCAACACCGCGCTGAACGCCGCGCTCAAGGATCCGGTGGTGATCAGCAAGTTCAACGACTTCGGCTCCGAGATCATGGGCGGCACGCCCGAAGAGTTCTTCAAATACGCCCGCAGCGAAGCCAACCGCTGGGGCCCGGTGATCAAGAAAAGCGGCATCCAGCTCGACTAGTACGCGCATCACGGCGGGCACACCACCGCATCAAAAAATTGGGGTCGGAGCACTTTTTCGCCTTTTGAAAAAGTGCTCCGACCCCGAATTTTTTCTTGCGGAGTGACAGCGGCCGCAACGCCACGATCACGCCATCACAACCCCCCACATTTAACACCCCGCCCCCACCCGACAAGCGTAGAATCAATCGCACCCCACCCCCTTGGAGTGCACATGAGCCAGGGCAGCGACCCGTTCGAGTTCATCAAGAATTTCTGGGCCGGCGTGCCCGGCATGGGCGCAGGCGCCGTCGGCGGCACCGCCATGCCCAGCTTCGACCCGCAAGACCTCGAAAAACGCCTCACCGAGCTCAAGCAAGTCAAGCAATGGCTGGAGATGAACCTCAACATGCTCAACCTGCAGATCAATACGATTGAGATGCAGCTCTCCGCCGTCAACAGCTTCGAGCATTACACCCAGGCTGCCGAGCCCGCGAGCGCGCGCAAGAAATCTCCCGAACCCGCGCCCGACATGCGCCAGGCCAACGAAGCCGCCAGTGCCGCCGCCCGCGCCGCCGGCGACGCCGGCGCCCAGGCCTTCGCCCAGGGCGCGCAAGCCCTGCAAGCCATGCCCTGGGCCAACCCCGGCGAATGGATCAAGTCCATGCAGGCCGCCTTCGCCGCCGCTGCCCCCGCGTCGCCCGCCGGCCAAAAATCCGCCCCGCGCAAACGCGCCGCCACCGCCAAGCGTTCCGCCGCCAAACGCACCGCCGCCAAACGCAATCCTCCGAAGCCGCCGCGCAACGCCTCATGACCCCACCCTTCCGCGTCGGCCACGCCGCGCACAGCGACTGGAAAACCGCCACCGAGATTGCGCTCAAGCAACTCGGCACCGGCGGCGGCAAGCTCGGCTTCATGTACATCACCGAAGACTTCGTCCCCTACGCCGCCGAAATGCTCGCCCTCGTCAAGACGCACACCGGCGTACCCGACTGGGTCGGCTCGGTCGGCATCGGCATCTGCGCCACCGGCACCGAATACCTCGATGAACCCGCCGTCGCCCTGATGGTCTGCGGCCCCGCCGGCTTCACCCATGCCGTCTTCTCCGGCAAGGAACCCCCGCCGCGCCTGGGCACCACCACCGCCAGCGGGGCCGACGCCGCCTACTTCGCCATCGTCCACGCCGACCCCCACACCCCCGACATCGAAGAACTCATCGAAGACATGGCCGGCAAGGTTTCCAGCGGCTACCTCGCCGGCGGTCTCTCCTCCGCGCGCGGCCCCACCGTGCAATTCGCCAACCAGGTCGTCACCGGCGGCATCTCCGGCGTCGTCCTCTCCTCCGACGTTGCACTCGGCACCCGCCTCACCCAAGGCTGCGCCCCCCTCAAGACCCACCACATCATCACCAGCTGCGACCGCAACATCATCTCCACGCTAGACGAGCGCCCGGCGCTGGACGTCATGCTCGAAGACCTCGGCCTCGACATGCGCGGGCTACGCGTCGCCGCCCGCGACACCTTCATCGGCCTGGTCCAGCCCGGCTCGGAAGCCAGCGGCGGCGGCGACGACTACCTCGTGCGCAACCTCACCGGCATCGACCCCGAAAACAAGCTGATTGCCATCGGCGACATGCCCACCATCGGCATGACCATGATGTTCTGCAAGCGCGACCTCCAAAGCGCCCGCGGCGACCTCCTGCGCATGATCTACGACCTCAAGGACGACCTCAAGGAACCCCCCAAGGCCGCCCTCTACCACGCCTGCATCGGCCGCGGCGCCAGCATGTTCGGCGAGCAAGGCGCCGAACTCAAACTCATCCGCGAGCACCTCGGCGATATACCGCTGGTGGGCTTCTTCGCCAATGGGGAGATTGCGCGTAACAGGTTGTATGGGTACACGGGGGTGTTGACGGTTTTCAAGTAGGTGGAGGGCATTCCCGGCCTTGATACAATTTCTTGTATAATCAGAAAAAGATGAAAGACATCGAGTTTCTCGGCACCTCGCTCGATGACTTGCGTTCGTTCCCGGCCATCGCGCGCCGCTTATGCGGATTCGAACTTTCCACGGTGCAGGAAGGCCGCGATCCTTCCGACTGGAAGCCGATGAGCGGCATAGGTCCCGGCGTCCGCGAGATTCGCGTGCGGGAGCGCGGCGGCGCATACCGCGTGATTTACTCGCGGCGCTGAAAGACGCGGTCTACGTGCTCCATTGTTTCGGCAAGAAGTCGCCGAAGACGCCGCGCGAGGATCTTGATATTGCCAAGGCACGATACAAGGAACTGATGCGGAGCAAGCAATGAAAGTCACCAAGACCACCAAAGGACAGCGCTTCCGGTCGGTATGGGATGCGCTTGAAGACACGCCGGAGCAGGCGGAATCGATGAAGCTGCGTTCCAAGCTCATGCTGGCCGTGCAGGATCGCATCAGAGCCTCCGGCGCCTCGCAGCGCGAAGCCGCCAAGCTGGTGGGCGTAACGCAGCCGCGTGTATCCGACCTGATGCGCGGCCGGATCGATCTCTTCTCGGTTGAATCCCTGGTGGATATGCTGGTACGCCTGGGAATGAAGATCGAGGTGCGGGTGAAGCAGGCCGCCTGAACCGGA
>DASYEQ010000031.1:0-114047 GCA_036498945.1 Burkholderiales bacterium
CTGGCAGCGACCCGCGCTTCTTCGGCGTCGGCATGCGCCACACCTTCTAATCCAGCTTCACGGATTAGCAGTGAATCAACGGGTGCCTTCGGGCACCCGTTTTTTTTGCCTACGCTCTTTCGCCTACGATCCTTGCACGTATAGCCGCCGACGCTCAGGCCCCGGGTGCGCTATGCTTGATCCCATGCTCGATACCCTGATCACCCAATTCGACCAGGCCCTGCGTGCCTTGGCCGTCGCCCCGTTTCATCGCCTGCCGGCAGGTGCCATCGGCGAAGCGCAGGCCATGCCCGCCCACGAGCGCGCCCGCGCCGCGGCGCTGATGCGCGTCAACCATACCGGCGAAATTTGCGCCCAGGCCTTGTATCACGGCCAATCCCTGCTGGCGAAAGATCCGGCAGTACGTACTCACATGCGAAAAGCGGCGGCCGAAGAGGGCGCCCATCTTGCCTGGACCAGCGCGCGCATTGACGCCCTGGGCGGCCATCGCAGCCTGCTCAACCCGTTCTGGTACGCCGGTTCGTTTGCCGTCGGCGCCTTTGCCGCCAGTTTGGGCGACCCTGTCAGCCTGGGCTTTGTCTCCGAGACCGAACGCCAGGTCGAGGCCCACCTCGATGACCAGATCGCGCGGCTACCCATCGCCGACCAGGCTTCGCGCAGCGTGCTGCAAGCCATGCGCGAGGACGAAGTCCGCCATGGCCGCGAGGCGCGCGCCGCCGGCGGCCTGCCCCTGCCCTGGCCCGCGCGCCTGGCGATGAAGGCCGCGGCCAAGGTAATGACCACCGTCGCCTACCGCATCTAGCCCGGCCGCACCGCTTCCAGGCAGCGGCGCAATTCCTCACGCCAGTGCGGCCGCGCCCAGCCGAAGGTTGCGGCAAAGCGCGACGCATCCAGTTCCGAATTGGCCGGCCGGCGCGCCCGCGTGCCAAAGGCCGCGGCGCTCACCGGCGCCAGCTCGCGCCGGATTTCCAGCATCTCCAGCGTTGCCTGCGCGTATTCGAACCAGCTGCAGCGCCCAGCCGGCGTCACGTGATACAGGCCGGCCAGGCGCGCGCCGTCCGGCGCCAGGCATTGCCGCAGCGCCAGCCGGGTGGCGTGCGCCAGCGTATGCGACCAGGTCGGCGCGCCGACCTGGTCGGCCACCATCGGCAATGCGGTGGTACCGGGCGCGCGTGCGCGCGCCAGCATGCGGTTGAGAAAGTTGTCGCCTTCGCGGTCGTAGATCCAGCTGCTGCGCAGCACCAGATGCCGCGCGCCTGAGTGCATGACCGCCGCTTCCCCCGCCAGCTTGGATTCACCATAGACATTCAGCGGATAGGGCGCATCCGCCTCGGTATACGCGCCGGCCTTGGCGCCGTCGAACACGTAATCCGTCGAATAGTGCACCAGCCAGGCGCCGGCCTGGCGGCAGGCCAGCGCCAGCTCCCCCGGCGCCTGCGCGTTGATACGGAACGCCGCATCCCGCGCGTTCTCGGCGCCTTCGACGTCGGTCCAGGCCGCGGCGTTGAGGACCACGTCCGGCCGCAACGCCGCGACCATTTGCGCCGCCGCCGGCGTGGCCAGGTCGGCGCGAGCGCGATCGGCCGTCTCCACCTGCGCGCCGCCCCAATCCAGCGCCGCCAGCGCCCGCCCGAGCTGGCCGTCACGGCCGAGGATCAGCAGGCGCATGAATCCCCTAGTCGGTCGACAAGCCCTGGCCGAACAGCAGGGTGACGTTGATGCGCCGGTTGGTGAAGCCGGGATTGAAATGCAACTCGTCGGTGGTGTGGAACAAGGTGGAGTCGAACAGCACGCAGCGGTTGGCGCGGTAGGGCACGCGGATCGGCTGCGCGTCGTGGGCGGCGATGTAGGCGTTGATCTTTTCCACCCCCGAGTTGTAATCGCGGAAGGTCCAGCTCGGCGGCGCCGGCACGTCGTAGACCACCATCCCCCCCTTGGTCGGGTCGGCGCAGGCCTCGTCCGGTGTGATCCAGAAATTCACGTTCACCCGCGCGAAGTCGCCGTGCATGTTGATGCCCTGGCGCCGCTGGTCGTACTTGAAGGCCCAGGCCTGCATCAGCGGATGCGGCCCCACCACCTCCGGCATCACGCGGCGCAACTCATCGGCAATCGCCAGCAACACCGGCGGCGAAAAGCCGCCGGAAAGAAAAGCGCCCATGTAGCCGGTGCTGTAGGCGGTCTTGAAAATCGTCGCCTCCTCGCAAAAGGCGCGCAAGTCGGCCAGCGCCTGTGGCGACAGGAAGTTGTCGATCACCACCATCTGCGGGCGGCCTTCCCTGTATTGCGCCTCGATCGCCGCGTAATCCTGCGCCGCCAGCGCCGGCCCCTCCAGCGCCTTGGCCGGCACGTAATGGAAGGGCGCCAGCGCCGCGCGCAGCGCCTCGCCCTCGGCGCCCGGCGGGGCGAAGGCGGCGCCCGGGTCGCCGCTTTGTTCGTAGAATTTTTGCAGCAGCGGCAGGTTTTTCGCCGCCGCCGCCGGCAGGCGGCCGCGCTCCTGCAGCAGGCGCATCTGCTCGTATTCGTGGCGGAGGTGCGGCTCGGTCGCCGGCCAGATGAGGAAATCCTTCGCGCCCTCGCCGGTGGTCATGCCCATCGAGTGGCGCAACAGGTTGTGCGCCGCCTCCAGGTGATGGCGGTCCAGCTCGATCAGCCCGCGCACGAAGGTGGCGTCGATGTCGCCCTCGATCTCGCGCTGGTAATCGCGGATCACCGCGTCGGCCGCCTCGCGCTCGCCCGCCTCCAGGTGCAGGCGCAGCAGCGCGCGGATGGCCTCGATCGAGCGCGGCCCGGCGGCCAGCGCCTGGTGATAGGTCTGCACCGCCTGCTCGTGTTTCCCCAGGCCCGCATGGGCGGTAGCCAGCTGCTCCAGTATCTGCGGTACGCCCGCCACCTCCGGCGTGCAAGTGCGCCAGAGGCCGAAGGCGCCGTAGTAGTCGCCGACGTTGTTCAGGCTGCGCATCGCCTGGTAGGCCGCCAGCGGCAATTGCGGGCTGGCGCGCCAGGCGCGCTGCGCCAGGCCGAGCGCCTCGTGCGGGTTGTCGAGTTCGGCGGCCGCCAGGCTCGCCACCAGCAGGGCGCGCACGCTGTTCGGATTGGTCGCCAGTTCGATGCCTGTGGCATGCCGCGCCAGCGGCCAGTTGCCCGCCGCCTGCGCGATGTCGGCCACCACCAGCGCCAGCAGGCTTTCCCGCAGCGGCACCTCGCCCAGGCCCGACTGGATGCGCGCATACGCTTCCTGCGCGCGGCCCAGCAACTGCAAGGTCATCAAGTAGACGGCGAAAACGTCGTAGCTCGCCTGGCCGGCGGAGACCGCGCCCTCGGCGTAACGCAGCACCTGCCCGGGGTCGGCGCGTGTCATGATGCCCGCCAGTGCGAGTGCCGCCATGCCCGAGGGCGACCTGGCGTTCAGGCGCCCGCTGTCGCGCAGGCGCAGCGCCTCCTGCGCGTTGCCGGCGGTGAAACAGACGATCACCGCCTCCAGCGCGTCTTCGTCCGATTCGATGCGCGCCGACTGCGCCCCGCCGATGGCGCCGGCCAGGTTGCCGGCGCTGCGCATCTGGCGGATGGTCTTGTAGCGGTCAGAAAGCATGGCTGAACCTTATTCGAAAAGCGGCGCGGAAGCCAGTGCCATCCCTTGCTGGTCTTTGTTCGAGAGCAGCGGCCGCGTCACGCCGGCCGCCGCCAGCGGCCAGTCGATAGCCAGCACCGGATCGTTCCAGGCAAGCGTACGTTCGGCCGCGGGCACGTAGAAATCGGTGATGGAGTAAAGCACCTCGGCGAAATCCGACAACGCCAGGAAACCGTGCGCGAAGCCCGGCGGTACCCACAGCATCTGGCGCGCGCGTGGGTCCAGGCGCAAGCCGTGCCAGCGCCCGCAAGTGGGCGAGGCGCGCCGCAGGTCCACCACTACATCGAAGATTTCGCCGGCCAGCACGCGCAGGAGCTTGCCCTGCGGGTTTGGCAACTGGTAATGCAGGCCGCGCAGCACGCCGCGCGCCGAGCGCGAATGATTTTCCTGCACGAAATGCGCGGCGATGCCCGATTCGCCCAAGGTGCGCTCGTTGAAGGCCTCGAAGAAAAAGCCGCGCTCGTCCTCGAACACCCGCGGTTCGAGCAGGCAGGGGCCGGCGAGCGGCAGGTCTATGCGACGCATCGGGGAAGCATCCGGTTCAGGGCGCGCGGTTCAGGTCGCGCAGCTTGGCGTACTTGAGCATGCTGTTGGCGCAGCCGATGGCGATGTGCACCAGTCCCGGCACGCCGTCGAGAAATCCCAGGCGGAAAAAATAGAACTTGACGAAGCGCACCAGCGGCGAAAAGGCGATGCGCATCAGCCCGGCCGACTCGCCGCGTTCGCGCAGGCGCTCTGCCTGCAGGCTGGTATAGCGGTTCTGCTTGGCCAGATAACTTTCCAGGGTCTCGGCCGATTCGTGCAGCAGGTCGCCCGCGAGCGTGCCGACCTCGCCCTGTGCCTCCACCTTCTCATGCACCGGGTCCTCGCTCCAGCGCGCATGGGCGCGATGAAACAGGCGCAGCGACCAGTCCGGATAGCCCTCGCCATGGCGCAGCACCCGGCCCATGAAGCGGTTGGCCCGCGCCATGCGGTAGGCCTGGTGCGCGGGCCGTGCCAGCGCCTCTTCAATGCTGGCGCGCAAGGCCGGGGTGACACGCTCGTCCGCGTCCAGGCACAGCACCCAGTCATGGGAGGCCGCCGCCACCGCCGCCTGTTTTTGCGGACCGTAGCCGCGCCAGGGCAGCTCGATCACCCGCGCCCCATGGGCCGCCGCCAGTTCGCGCGTGCCGTCGGTGCTGCCCGAGTCCACCACCACGATCTCCTGCGCGAAGGCGACGCTCGCCAGGCATTCCGGCAGCGCGCGGGCGGCATTGAGGGTGATGATCGCCAGCGTCAACGGGGCGCGGGCGGCGGCAGGGGAAGGGGCGGACATGACGGTTATAATCGGGCCATCGCTATCCATAGCGCCGGGTTCAAGGGCTACCGGCGGTCCATGGGCTACGCTTTACGCGGTCAACCACCGAATTGTAAGCGAAGCCCCTGCGCCGGGTTCGCTGGCCGCCGGTCCACGCGGGCCTCGGAGGGGAGCGCGGTGCGGCCTTTCCGGGGCCGCAGGCAGGTCCCACCCTTGGCCGGCGCACATTTGATGCAACGCATACTCCTGGTCAAAACCACTTCGCTGGGCGACGTGATCCATTGCCTGCCCGCGGTCACGGATATCGCCGCCCACTTTCCCGGCGTACGCCTGGACTGGGTGGTCGAAGAGCCCTATGCCGGCATCGTCGCCCTGCATCCCGCCGTCAGCAACGTCGTGCCGGTCGCCATGCGGCGCTGGCGCAGGAGCCTGGCTTCGCGCGGTACCTGGGCGGAAATCGGCGGCTTCAAGCGCCTGCTGGCGCGCGAAGGCTATGACCGCGTGATCGATGCCCAGGGCCTGATGAAAAGCGCGCTCCTGGCGCGCCTGGCGAAGGGCGAGCGCCATGGCCTCGACAAATCGAGCGCGCGCGAAGGCCTCGCCACTCGCACCTACCGGTTTCGCCACCATGTGCCCTGGACCCTGGACGCGGTGGCGCGCAACCGCCGCCTGCTTGGGCTGTCGCTGGGTTACACCCCGCGCGGCGAGCCGCGCTACGGTATCGAAGTCGCGCCCAAGCGCGCCGTCTGGATGCCCTCCGGTCCCTACTGCATGCTGCTCACCGGCACCGCCGACGGCGCCAAGCTGTGGCCGCAGGAACGCTGGCTGGTACTGGCGCGCCTGGCAAGCGACGCCGGCTACCACTGCCTGCTGCCGCACGGCAGTTCCACCGAGGAAGCGCGCGCCGCGCGCATCGCCGAAACGCTTGCCGGCCGCGCGGTGCTGGTACCGCGCCAGAGCCTCACCGAACTTTCCGGCGTGCTCGCCGGCAGCGCGCTGGTGATCGGCCTGGACACCGGCCTGACCCACCTGGCCGCCGCGCTCGGCCGGCCGACGGTGGGCATCTACTGCGGCTCGCGCCCGGCCGAGACCGGCGTGATCGCCGCGCAGGCGCGCAACGTCGGCGACCTCGCTGCCACGCCGGAGGCGGGCGCGGTGTGGAGCGCCGCGCAAGAACTGCTGGGCGGCGCGTAAACCGCGGCAGCCATGGCGCGCCTTCTCTACACCCTGCTGCTGTGGCTCATCCTGCCTTTCATTTTCCTGCGCCTGGCCTGGCGCGCGCAGCGCCAGCCTGAATACCTGCGCGACGTCGGCGAGCGTTTCGGTTCCTATGCCGCGCGCGCCTCAACGCGTCCGGTCTTGTGGCTGCACGCCGTCTCCGTCGGTGAGACGCGCGCGGCGCAACCACTGGTGCGTGAGCTATCGATGCAATACCCCGGGCACGACCTGGTGCTGACCTGCATGACGCCTACCGGGCGCGCCGCCGCGCACGATATTTATGCCGGCGAGGCGCGCATCACCATCGCCTACCTGCCGTACGACTATCCCTACGCGGTGCGCCGTTTCCTGCGGCATTTCCGCCCGGTGCTGGGTCTGATCATGGAAACCGAGATCTGGCCCAATCTGGTGGCCGGGTGCAACCAGGCAGGGGTACCGCTGGCACTGGTGAACGCGCGCCTGTCGGCGCGCTCCGCCGCCGGCTACGCGCGTATTGCCGCCCTGGCGCGCCCCGCCTTTGCCGGTCTCACGCGCGTCACCGCGCAAAGCGAGGAAGACCGCGCGCGCCTCGTCGCCAGCGGCGCGCGCGCGGTGGAAGTCACGGGCAATCTCAAGTTCGACGTCGCCGCCCCCCCGCAACTGGTGGAGCGCGGCCAGGCTTGGCGCGCCGCGCGCGGCGGCCGCGCCATGCTGCTGGCCGCCAGCACGCGCGAAGGCGAGGAGGTGCTGCTGCTCGACGCCTTGGCGCCGCTATTGCGTCAAGGCGTCCTGCTGGCGATCGTGCCGCGTCATCCGCAGCGCTTCGACGAAGTGGCCCGCCTGATCGAAGCGCGCGGCCATGTGCTGGGGCGGCGCAGCCACGGCGAAACCGTGGCGGCGGACGTGCAGGTCTGGCTGGGCGACAGCATGGGCGAAATGCCCGCGTATTACGCCGCTGCCGACTGCGCCTATGTCGGCGGCAGCCTGCTGCCCTTCGGCGGGCAGAACCTGATCGAAGCCTGCGCCCTCGGCTGCCCGGTGCTGATCGGCCCGCATACCTACAACTTCGCGCAAGCCGCCGAACTGGCGGTAGTCGCCGGCGCGGCACGGCGCGTGGCCGATGCGGCGCAGCTCGCCGCCGAAGCCGCGCGCCTGCTGGAGGATGCGCCGGCGCGCGGGCGCATGGCGGATGCCGGCATCGCCTTCGCCCAGGCGCACCGCGGCGCCACGCAAAGAACCCTGCAAATGATCGCCGGCCTGCTGCCGGCCCCGACCTAGGGGTTCAGCAGCGCGTTGGCCGCCTTGACGTCATCCTCGGCCAGGCTGCCGGCGCTGGCCTTCAGGCGAAAGCCGTTGACGATGGTGTCGTAGCGCGCCTTTGCCAGGTTCTGCTTGGTCTGGTAGAGCTGCTGCTGGGCGTTGAGCACGTCGATGTTGATGCGCACGCCCACTTCATAGCCCAGCTTGTTCGAATCCAGCGAGCTTTGCGAAGAGACTACCGCCGCCTCATAGGCGCGTACCTGCGCCAGGCCGTTGGTTACCGCGAGGTAATACTGGCGCGCATTCTGCGCCGCGCTCCTGCGCTGGAATTCGAGGTCGGTGCGCGCGCGGTCGAAATTCGCCGCCGCCTCGCGCGTCTTCGAGGTGGTGAGACCGCCGGAAAAAATCGGGATGCCGAGTTGCACGCCGATCGAATTCTGCGTGGTCTCGCTGGGCACGCCGAAGGTGGTGCCGCCGGTGGCGTCCTGGCGCAGGCGCTGCGCGGTCAGGTCCAGCGTCGGGTAATGCCCGGCGCGGTTGATCTCCACCTCGCGCCGCGCCGCCTCCATGCCGGATTCCTGCGCCTTCACCGTATAGTTGTTGGCTTCCGCGGCATCCACCCACGGCTGGATCTGCGCCGGCTGCGGCGCCGGCAGCGCGATGTCGCCGCGCAAGGGCGCCAGGTCGCCGGCCGGCCGGCCGGTGATCACCTGCAAGGCGGCGCGTTTGGTGTCCAGGTCATTCTGCGCCGCGATCTCGGTGGCGCCCGCCAGGTCGTAGCGCGACTGCGCCTCGTTGGTATCGACCACCGTCGACTTGCCGACCTCGAAGTTGCGCTTGGCCTGCGCCAGTTGCTGGTCGATCGCCACCTTTTGCGCCTGCGCCACCGCCAGCGCATCCTGCGCCGCCAGTACGTCGAAATACGCCTGCGCCACGCGCACGATCAGATCCTGCCCCGATTGCGCGAACTGCGCTTCCGACTGCATCACCAGCAGTTTCGATTGCTCCCAGGTCTGCCAGTTCTGCCAGCGGAACAGCGGCTGGGTCAGCGTAACGGTGTAGCCGTTGGTGTTGAAAAAGTTCGACGGCGGCGGCAGGATGGCGCCGGGAATCGACGTATGAAAATTGCTGTCGGCGTAATTGGCCGTGGTGTAGGCGGTGGCGTTGGCGTTCGGCAGCAGGCCGGCGCGGCCCTGCGGTTCCTTCTCGCGCCCGGCCGCCAGCGCGTAGCGCGCGCTGCTGTATTGCGCGTCGTTGTCCAGCGCCTGGCGGTAGAGCATCAGCAAGTCCGCGCCGTGCGCCGGGGCGATGCCCAGCGCGAGCCACAGCAGGCCGTAGAGCGGCCCGCGCAAAAACAGACGGTTCATCGGCTTCAACTTCCTCGGGCCGCGGGGCGCAAACTATACCGCAGGCACAGGGGCAAGCCTTTAGTAGCGCGGCACCGCGGGGTCGACTTCGCGCGACCAGGCGTCGGTGCCGCCGGCCAGGTTCTGCACCTTGAAGCCCTGCTGCTCGAGGAACAGCGCCACCTGCATGCTGCGCCCGCCGTGATGGCAGACGGCGACGATCTCGCGCTCGCTGTCCAGCTCGCCGGCGCGCGCCGGAATCTGCTGCATCGGGATCGACGTTACGCCCGGCAGGCTGGCTTTTTCCACTTCCCACGGCTCGCGTACGTCCAGCAGCAGCGGCTGCTCGCGCGAGGTATCGGCGAGCCAGTCGGCCAGCTCGCGCACACTCAATTGTTTCATTGGGGGACTCTTTAGAACTTGAAGCGCTTGGGCTGCGCGGCGTTGGCCAGCGGCGGGATCACCGTTTCGAACAGCGTCACCGCCGCAACGCCGGCGCCATCCGCCGCGCGGGTATACAGGCGCGCCTGCATCACCGGCGCATCGCCCACCACGGCGAACAGGCGTCCGCCCGGCTTGAGCTGTGCCAGCAGGGTTTCCGGCAGCACCGGGGTGGAGGCACCCAGCACGATCACGTCGTACAGTTCCTGGCCGTAGCCGCGCGCGCCGTCACCCTCGACCACGCGCACCTCCGAAAGGCCGGCCGTCTTCAGGTTTTCCTGCGCCTGCGCCTTCAGTTGCGGCTGGATCTCCACGCTCAGCACCGAATGGCAGCGATGCGCCAGCAGCGCCGCGAAATAACCCGAACCGGTGCCGATGTCCAGCGCGCGATCATGCGGCTTGCATTGCAGCTCCTGCAGCACGCGCGCTTCCATTTTCGGCGACCACATCGCCGTGCCGTGGCCCAGCGGAATCTCCATGTCGGTGAACGCCATCGCCTTCAGCGCAGCGGGCACGAAATCCTCGCGCTTGACCACCCCGAGCAAATCCAGCACATCCTGGTCCAGCACATCCCAGGGGCGGATCTGCTGCTCGATCATGTTGAAACGGGCGCGGGCGACGTCGAAAGCGGCTTGCATGGCGGCGGAATTCCGGAATAGGCGCGAGGATAGGCGCGAATAAGGCGGGGCGGCTGGCGCCGAACAGCGACAGTCCACCCGGGACAGGGCGGAATTTTAGCATTGCGGCCGCCCCCGGGGCCCCGCAGACCGGGCGGGCTGCCGCCGAAACGGCCGGATAACCACCTGCGCAACGAAAAAGGGCGCCCGCAGGCGCCCTTTGTGCCGTATCCGGCGGCGTTACAGCGCTCGACGCCCGCTCACCAGGTTGATGACGATCATCACCAGCGCGATCACCAGCAACAGGTGGATCAGGCCGCCGGCGGTCACCGCGGTAACCAGACCCAGGCCCCACAACAGCAGCAGCACAATGGCAATAGTCAACAGCATGTCAGTCTCCTTGAAATCCGCGTTTGAGCCCCCGAACACCGAGGGACCATGGCACGCAGCTTAGGCCGGCCATCCCCCGCCCGCTGTAGGACAGGGCTGAGATGAGCGTCGGCATCCCACCGGCGCGCGCCCGTGTAGTGCCGGCGCCTACATGCTTTTCGTCCCCGGCTGACAGAGCGAAAAAGAGGCTTCCGCGAAACTTGCTTCATACGGCCGATGGCTTCTTCGGAAGCGGCCCAACATGAGGTAAACGCCATGTCCAAACGCCTGTTGACCCTGTTCGTTTCCGCGCTGGCCCTGTCCGCCAGCGCCACCGCAATTGCGGCCCCCGGCACCCGCCAGGCGCCGAAGAATCTGCAGATCCAGACCCAGCAGAAGCACGCCACGGTGAAAAAGGTCAGCCAGTACCAAGACCAGACCACCGCCGCGGAAGAAAGCACTCATAACATCCGTGGCCATCGCAACGGCATCAACAACGACGCCGGCGTGCCCCCGTCCGGTGTGCCCAGCGAAACCATGAACGCCTGAGCCTGACCCTCGCCGCCGACAATCACAATAAACAAAGGCGGCCCAGACCGCTGAAAACCAAAAACGCCAACAATAAGCAAGAAACGCGAAAGCCGCCCGTGGGGCGGCATTTTTTTGCCCGTGTTGCGGGCATCGGCCGTGGTGAAAACGCCCGGCGCGCGCCGCGCCTAATCAAAGCCATAAACCGGCGGCGCGTGCCGCCTCCCCTACAATCGCCGCACAAACACAAAGGCTGTGGGGACAAATGATCTGGGACACCATCATCGTCGGCGCCGGTGCCGCCGGCTGCGTGCTGGCCAACCGCCTTTCCGCGGGTGGCGAGGCCGTACTGCTGCTCGAAGCCGGGCGCGACACCCCGCCCGGCCAGGTGCCGGAAGACATTGCCGACCTGCATCCGCGTTCCTACGCCAACCCCGCCTACCAATGGCCCGACCTGAAAGTGCGCATGGGGGCGATTGCCGGCGGCAGCCAGGTCTCTTACCAGCAGGGCCGCATCATGGGCGGCGGCGGCAGCCTGATGGGCATGGTGGCCCTGCGCGGCGCGCCCGAGGTCTACGACGGCTGGGGCCTGCCCGGCTGGAGCGCCGCCGAGGTGCTGCCGTATTTCAAGCGCATCGAAAACGACGCCGATTTCGGCGGTGAAGCGCACGGCAAGGGCGGCCCGATGAACATCCGCCGCTTTTTCCCAGAGGAGTGGCCCGCGTTCAACCGCGCCGTGCTGGCGGCGGCGAACGACCAGGGCATTCCCTACGCTACCGACCTGAACACTAATTTCGACGACGCCTGCGGTCCCTATCCCCTCTCCAACACCACGGTGCGCGTCAATTCCGCCAGTGCCTATCTCGACGCCGCCACCCGCGCCCGCGCCAACCTGAAGATCCAGTGCGACACCACTGTCCTGCGCCTGCGTTTCGACGGCCGGCGTTGCATCGGCGTCACCACGCTGACCGGCGGCACGCGCACCGACCACGAGGCCCGCCGCGTCATCGTCGCCGCCGGCGGCATCCATTCGCCCGCCGTGCTGCTGCGCTCCGGCATCGGCCCCGGCGCCGAGTTGCAGCAACTTGGCATCCCTGTGGTGGCCGACCTCCCCGGCGTCGGCCGCAACCTGATGAATCATCCCGTGGTCTATCTCGCCGCACACCTGAAACCCGCAGCGCGCCAGAGCCACGCCCTGCACGCCCAGTTCATCACCGGCTTGCGCTTTTCCACCGGGCTCGAATCCGCCGTGCGCGCCGAGATGCAGATGATGGTGATGAACAAATCCTCCTGGCACGGGGTCGGCCACGGCATCGGCGCCCTCGGGGTCATCCTCAACCACCCGGAATCGCGCGGCGCCGTGCAACTCGCTTCGCCCGACCCGCACGTACGCCCGCGCATCGACTTCAATTTTTTCGCCGACCCGCGCGACCGCAAGCGCATGGTGATCGGCATGGCAAAAGCGGTGTCGCTGATGCACCACCCCGCCGTACGCGCCGTGCGCAATGAGACCTTCGCCCAGGGCTACTCCGAATGGGTACGCCGCCTGAACGACCCTACGCCGATCAACAACACCATCAGCAGGACCCTGGCCGCCATCCTCGATGGTCCCGCCTGGCTGCGCCAGGCCGCGCTGCACAACCTGATCAGGGTCGGCGAGACCGACGAAGCCGTGATGCAGACCGAAGCCTGGCAGGACGCCATGGTCGGCGAGCGCACCTTCTCCACCTATCACCCCAGCGGCAGTTGCCGCATGGGTGGTGACGACGACCCGCTGGCGGTGCAGGACGCGCGCTGCAATGTGCGCGGCGTCGACAGCCTGCACGTCATCGACTGCTCCGCCATGCCGCGCATCTCGCGCTGCAATACCCACCTGCCGACCATGATGGTGGCCGAGCGCGCCGCCGATTTCCTGCTGCAACACTGACCCCTAGAGACCCGATGAAACTCACACTCGCCTACTCCCCTGTCGCTTGCTCCCTGGTTCCCTACATCCTGCTCACCGAGGCCGGCGCGCCTTTCGACACCCTGACGGTGAACCTGAAAAAAGGCGAAAACAACAGCCCTGCCTACCGCCGCATCAACCCCAAGCAGCGTGTTCCCGCCCTGATCATCGACGGCGACCCGCTGACCGAGAACACCGCCATCCAGCTCTGGATCGCCCATCAATACCCGCAGGCCCGGCTGATGCCCGGGGCCGGCACGCTGGATTACTTCAGGGCCGTCTCCCTCATGGCCTGGTGCGCCGCGGGCATTCACCCCAAGCTCACCCAGCAGGCCCGCCCCGAGCGCTATTGCGACCTGCCCGGCACTGCCGACAACGTGCGTGCCCACGGCTCGCATTCCGCCTTCGAATACTTCCAGCTCGCCGATGACATGCTCGCCGGCCGTGAATGGTTCTTCGACCACTTCACCTGCGCCGACGCCTATTTCTATTGGTGCTTCCGCCGCGGTACGCTGTTCGGGCCCGACACCGCCGGTTTCAAGAACTGCACCGCTCACCGCGAACGCGTGGAAGGGCGCCCCAGCGTGCAAAAGCTGCTGGCCTATGAAAAGCAGGTGCAGGCCGAATTTGCCGCGGCGGCGTGAGCGGCGCGGTCATCCGCGCGCCAGGCTCGACCGTTAAGGACACACGCGCGACATGGTAGGGTTGCACCCTGTGCCGCACGCCAGTCTTATACCGTTGCCAACCCCAAGGAGAAGAACCATGTCCAAGATCACTCTCGCCCTCATCGCCAGCCTGTGCCTGGCCGGTGCCGCCTACGCCCAACCCAAGGCCGCCCCCGGCGCCGCCGGCACCCCCGGCGCCCCGGTCCAGCAAGTGACCGAAGCCACCAAGGCCGCCACCTCCACCGCGCCTGCCGCCGGCGACAGTTGCGAAGCCAAGGCTGTAGACAAGAACGGCAAGCCCCTCGCCGGTGCCGCCAAGACTTCCTTCATGAAAAAGTGCGGTACTGACGGCGCCGCCGCCGCCAAGGCCTGCGAAGCCAAGGCCACCGGCAAGGACGGCAAGCCGCTGGCCGGCGCGGCGAAATCCTCCTTCATGAAGAAGTGCCAGGCCGACGGCGCCAAGGGTTAAGGCGCCAGCGTATTACCCTCGGCGCGCCGCTCGCGCCGGGGACGCCGCTGCTTCTGAGCCGCGGTGCCGGATCACAACCGGCCCGCTCAAGGCGCGCCGGCAAAATGCATGAAGCTGAACACCAGAATCATCAAGCCGGTGATCAGTTGCAGTAGCGTCAGAAAAGACTTGATTGCGCCGACCGAGTGGCCCTCGCGCAGCACCAGCGATTGCACACGTGGCGAGAGGCGGATCGCGGTTGAAAATGCGAAGGCAAGGAAGCATGCCAGCGCGAAATACAGCCCCGGTACATGTGAACTCCGCGTAGCGCCTGGTGGAAACTCCAGCATCATGAGGAGGTTCCAGACCACTACGCTGCCGATCACCACGCTCCATCGCAACGGCATGCCCTTGGCGCGGGGCGTGGAGGCGGGCGTCCCGTGAGCGACAAATCCGCTTTCCGCGATCTTGCGGAGCACGCGGTCGCGACCTCCGACGCACCAGAAGATTACTTTTTCAGGGTAGTCGCTGCGGTTATGCACGATGCGGATGCCGCTGGAGAGCAAAGGAATGCTGCCTTCCTTCTCCAGCGCGATCACCTGCTCCGGGCTGAACTCGTAGCTGCCGAGCGTTTTGAGCGTCAGGCGCCCAGCCGTCACGGAAAGCCGGGCAAAAGGCCAACTGGCGTTGATCCAGCCGATCCTCGAGCCGCCGGTGAACGAAACAGGATTCATTTTCTTGTTCTGTATCTGTCTGAGCGGGAGATTTTACTGCTGCTGCTGCCCCCTCAGGCGGCGCGCCGCCCGCGCTTGCGCGTGCCCTCGCCGCGCGGCGCTTCGCCCGCCAGCCGCGCCTGCATCGCCTCCAGCGTTTCAGCCAGGTAGGCCGACAGCACCGCGATGCGCGCCACGCCGCGCAAGTCCGGGTGCGAAAGGATCCACACATCGGTGGTGAGTTCCTGGATCGGCGGCGCCAGGCGCGTCAGGCCAGCCCGCGCATCACCGAAAAAGCACGGCAGGATGGCCGCTCCCAGGCCTTCCTGCACCGCCTCGCAAAGGCCGCGCAGGGAGTTGGTGCGAAAGGCGACGCGGCCGCGGCGCTCCAGGCGCTCCAGCCATTTGCGCGTGCCGTGATGCAGGAAAGCCTCGTCGAGCACGCCCCAGTCGAGCTCCTCCAGCACCGCGCTGCGCCGGGAAGCGCGGCGCGCTGATGCGATGTACGGCGCATAGGCGATGCGCCCGAGCTTACGCGCGATCAGGTGAGGCGGCGGGTCGGCCAGGCGGATCGCCACGTCGGCGGTATGCCGGTTCAGCCCGACCGGGTCGTTGGCAAACACCAGGTGGACGATCACGTCCGCAAAGCGCTCGCGAAAGCCGCGCAACAGCGGCAGCAGCAGGAAGGAGCCGAATGCCTCCGGGCAGGCGAGGGTGACTTCGCCCGCCGGCCGGGCCTCCGCGCCGCCGATCTGCGCCAGCACGCTGTGCGCCTCGCTTTCGATGCGCTCGGCCGCCAGCGCCATCGACACGCCCGCCGGGGTGGGTGAATAGCGGCCGGCGACGCGCTCGAACAGGTGCGCGCCCAGCTGCTTTTCCAGCGCCCGCAAACGGCGAAACGCCGTCGCGTGGGCGATACCCAGGTGGCGCGCCGCCCCCATCAGGCTGCCCGCATTGCGGATCGCCAGGATCAGGGTGAAATCGTTCAGGCTGGCGGGCGTTTGCATTTTTGCAAATATCTCTTACCGAATTGGTGAGTACCTTTGCAAATAGTAGCACCCTATACTTTGAGCGCACCCACCCGGGAAATCCAAAGGAGCCGTGATGAGCAAGCAGAGAATCAGCTATGTCGAACTGAGCCAGATGGACGAAAAGATGCGCGCCGAAATGGAGCGCTGCCAGCGCGAAGGCACGCCGCGCCCGGAAAGCTCGGCCATCCGCGCGCATGTGAAGGCCTGCTTCTGGTTCTTCGCCGAATCGTGGAACAACATCTTCCGCAACGGCGTGCTCGACCACTCGATCAAGGAACTGTGCCGCCTGTTCGTTTCGCGCACCGTGCAATGCGAATACTGCGGCAACCAGCGCTCGGTGAAATCGACCAGCAGCGGCTCCCTGGCCGAAGGCCACGTCGACGACCTGCTGAACTACGAAAAGTCGACCCGCTACACCGAGCGCCAGAAGGCCGCGCTTTCCTACGCCGACGCCATCACCTGGCGCCTGGATACCGACGACGCCTTCTGGGACCGCCTGCACCGCCATTTCACCGAGCCCGAGCTGGTCGAACTGGGCTGCATGATCGGCCTCACCATGGGGCAGCAAAGCTGGCTGCGCCTGCTCAATATCGAGCATCACCAGGTGCTGCCCGGCACCGCCGCCTCGATGGCGCCCGGCTACGAAGACTTCGCGACCCTTGCCAAGACCAAGGCCTCCGACGACTATTGGGCCAAGAGCGCGGTGGCAAAAGCAAAAGAAGCGGCCTGATCTTCCGGCGGCGCATGCATGCGCCGCCTCTTGCTTGCGGCAGTGGAAAGAAACCTCGACCCGGAGAGACCTCATGACACTGCCGCCCAACCCCGCGCGCCGCACCCTCCTCGGGGCGGCGCTCGCCGCGCTGCTCACGCCGCCGGCCTTCGCCCAAGGCTACCCGTCCGGCCCGGTGAAGCTGATCGTGCCCTTCACCCCCGGCAGTGCCACCGACGTGCTGGCGCGCATTTTCGGCGAACGCATGGCCGCCTCATTGGGCCAGGCGGTGCTGGTGGAAAACCGCCCGGGCGCCGGCGGCACCATTGGCGCGGCCATCGTCGCCAAGTCGCCGCCCGACGGCCTCACCCTCGCCGTGGTGGCCACCGGCCACGTCGTCAACCCGGTGCTGTTCAAGGATTTGCCCTACGACACGCTGAAAGACTTCGCCGCCATCGCGCCGCTCGGCAGCTACCCCAACGTGCTGGTGACCGCGCCCGCCACCGGCATCAAGAGCGTGCAGGAGCTGATCGCCCAGGCCAGGGCCAGGCCCGGCGTGTTCAACTACTGCACCGCCGGCATCGGCAGCGCCGCGCACATCAATTCGCAAAAGCTGATTGCCGCCACCGGCATCGAGGCGACCCACATTCCCCTTAAGGGCGCCGGCGAGATTTTGTCGGAAACCATGAGCGGCCGCTGCCAGTTCAGCTGGGCGCCGCTGGTCTCCAGCCTGGGCGCGGTCAAGAGCGGCAAGCTGGTGGCCCTGGCCATGAGCTCGGCCGCGCGCTCCGCCGCCATGCCTGATGTGCCGACGATCGCCGAAGCTGGCGTGCCCGGCGCCGAGTTCACCTTCTGGGTCGGCCTGCTCGCCCCGGCCGGAACGCCGCGCGACATCGTCTCCCGCCTCAACGCCGAAGTGCTCAAGGCCGCCCAGTCTCCCGAACTGAAGCAGCGCCTGACGACCCTGGGCGCCGAGCCAATGCCGATGTCCCCCGCCGAGTTCGACGCCATGCTGCGTCGCGACTACGAAACCCTCGGGCGGGTGATGCGGGGCGCGGCGAAGACCTGAACGCGAAGCGCCGGGATTGTGCCCGGCGCCTCGCATTTCGTCAGCGTATCGCCATCGGCGCGATCGGCGCCCCGGTGGCGCCCTTGAGCTTCAGCGGCTGCACGATGAAGGCGAATTCCGTCGCCTTTGCCGCCGCCAGCTTTTCCAGGTCCAGGTTTTCCAGCAGCAGGATGCCGTTCTCGATGATGAACATCGCGTGCAGCGGCAGGCTGTTGCCGGGTTGCGAAGGCCGCACCTCGACGCAGCAGTTGTCCGCCGCCACCATCATCGGGTCCTGCTTGAGCAGCCACCGTCCCGCCGCGATGCCCAGCCCCGCATTGGCGGAGCCGTAGCTGTGGTTGTCTTTCCCGATCAGCCGGGTCCAGCCGGTGCGGATCAGTACCGCGTCGCCGGGCTCGATCTTCATGTGCGTCTTCTCCAGCGCCTGCTGCAGGTCTTCCGGCGTGATGACGTAGGAAGCCGGCAGCATGTCCACACCTTTCAGGCCGGCGATGTCCAGCAGCACGCCGCGCGTCATCAGCCCGCCGATGTTTTCCGCGCCCAGCTTCTTGAAGCCGTTGCGGGTGGTAATGTCGTTCCACTTGAAACAGTTGTAGAAACTGTCGCCCCACATCTGGTGCGCGAAGGCGTCGATCTGCGTACCCACCTGGCCCAGTTCGGTGATCACCAGTTCCTCGTTCACCTGGCGCTTGCCGGGAATCACCGGCCAGTTCCGCGTGTACATGCTGAACTGCCGGCCGTCGACCAGGAACATCTCCTTCGGGTCGGTGGAAAGCAGTTCGCCCAGGTCGAACATCTCGCCGGTCTTGATCAGCCGCGTGGCGCGCAGCACCTGCGCCGCATTCATCATGTTGGCCGAACCCTTCTGGTCGTTCGGCCCCCATTTCGACGGGCAGCGCTGGCTGTCCGGCGGCATCTGGTAGACCTCCTGCGCACTGACATGAATGCCGCAGACGGCACAAAGCGACGCGAGCGCGAACGCTGCGAACGAATGACGCATGTTGATTTCCTCCAGCCGGAAGGGATACCGGCGTTTGTCTCTGGCTTGTTGTTTGCATGCCGCCGGACGCGCGCCCATTTCAAGAGTCGGCGCGCGATCCGGCAACGACCGGCATTTTCACCTGGTCAGCGGACATCCTAGGACCAGGGTCCTCTAGATGTCAATCCAAGGCCTGCCTATTTCCCTTATAGCCCGCGATAACCGCGCCGCTCAGGGATAGATCCTGCCGTGATCCATCACGTGCGCGGTGGCGACGGTGGCGACGTGGTCCTCACCCTCGACGATGCGCTTGCGCAGGTAGTTCCAGTGGAGGGTCACCAGGGACTTGGATACGGTCAGAAAGCCGGTGGGGCGCTTGTAGCCGACATCGCCATGGCATTGGTACCAGAATTCCCAGGAATTGCCGGCCGGGAAGCCCACCACGGTACAGCCGCCGACAAACGATGGCACCGCGCCCACCGCGTTGGGTGTCAGGCGGTTGCGGCGGCCTTGCAGCAGCTTGCGCCTTTCTTCGTCGCCGCCGGCCTGGAAATACACCCCCTTGGCGCAATCGTCCTCGGCTACAAGCGCCAGCGCGGGGTAGTCGCCCTGGGCGTTGACGTGCAGGGCGTCGAGATCGATCCCGGCGGCCGGCAGTTGGGCATCGGCATGCGCGTTCACGCCCGGGCCGTGATTCGTCGTATTGGCGTGGTAGACCATCAGGTCGTTGCTGCCGTTGATGCTGTCGACGAAGAATTTGCAGCCGCTCATCGCGTCAGTGACGAACAGCGTGATGCCCACCGGCGCCGGACAAGGCAGGCGCACCGATGTGATGTGGTCGGCGAAAAAGGGCAGCATGATGGTATTGGCGGCGTTACCCGGCGGCACGCGATTCACGCCGATGCGGTGGCGTGCGTCCACTCCCGGCACAGGCTGGGCTTCCACCAGGTTGCCGCGGCAGCTGTTCCAGTCGTAGCTGGTGTGGCCGTGCGGCGCATGAGCGTGGGTGACGCCCGGCACGGAGGCCGGTGGTGGCGGCGGCGGCGGGGCCGGGTGGGGTACGCGCGGCGGCCCGGCCAGGGGCATGACGGCATAAGGCGTGGTGATCAATCCCACCTGAGTTACTGGCATGGCAGAAACCTTCTCCAAGGAAAGACCACGGCGCGGCCGTGGCTGGATACCCCAATCGCAGACCAGCTCATTCTAGGGCGCAGAGAGTGAAATCTCCATTAAATATGTCACGCCTTGGCGCTAAAATACGATGGCGCTCCGATATTCGCATGGCGTATCCGGCGACGGGCATGGCCGGTTTGTAGGCGCATATCCGGCGCTCCGATCGCATCGTTTGGAGTTTGCAGTGACATTTTCCACCGATTCTTCCGCGCAAAATAGCGGCATCCTCAGCCTTGCCAGCCCCTATGCCTTCGCCGCCACGGTGCAGCGCCTGCGCGACGCCTTCGCCGCGCATGACATCAAGGTCTTCGCCATCATCGACCAGCAAGCCGAAGCGGCCGGCGCCGGCTTGGGCATGCCGCCCACCACCCTGATCCTCTTCGGCAACCCCAAGGCAGGCACGCCGCTGATGCTGGCCCAGCCCTCCTCGGGGCTGGATTTGCCCCTGAAGGTGCTGGTTACCGAGGCGGCGCCGGGGCAGGTGACGGTGAGCTTCAATGCGGCGGCGTATGTGATCCAGCGGCATGGACTGCCGGAAGCGCTGGCGGCGAATCTGGCACCGCCGGAGAAGCTGATAGCGAAGACGCTGGCGAAGCTGGCTTGAATACGGAAAGCCTTCGATAACAATCCGCTGTCCGCGCTCACGGCGGCACGCGAGAAATATAGCAACATGCGCAAGACGTCCAGGCAGGCGGCAGACTTTCGCTGGGCCATCGGTGCGGGCCCGGACGAGTGGGCGCTCGCGCGCATGCGCAAGGCGTTTCCGCGGCCTCGAGAGCCTATGGGTGAAGCCTGGTTCATGGGCAAGCAACGCCGCATGTTTACGGAATTGATTGAAAATGACATCACCGGCCTGCGGCCGGCCGCGCTGATTGATCCGCTGAGGGAAATAGCGAGCGGGACGGGAAGTTTTGGCCGCATGCGCGAATGGCGCGATTGGTTCAACCATCTTCTTCCGCACCTGGTGCCGATGGCCGGGCCGCCGAACGGTGGCGAGATTCGGGAGCTGCTGATCTCCGGTTTCTTTACGCAATATCCGGCCGATATGCCTTACCTGCCCTATCGTGAATTTCGCGCCGACGCGTTGGCTACGCTGGGCTGCACCATCATGGGCGCGGGTGATTGGAGCGGGAATCCGCCGATGCTCAAACGCATGGTTGGCGATGACGGGCGATTTGCCAATGAGGCCTGGCCGTGGCGGGGAACAGGCGGCGATATTTCCGCATGCCTGTTTTTCTGTTTGCGGTATCTGCCCGTTTCAACAATTGGCGATTGGGCCGCGTCGGCTCTGACAATCGACGATCCGCATTGGCGGGCGCAATTGATGATTTGGCTCGTCGGCGCGCGGCGGATCCTGGGCAACCCGAAAGCGCAGCCGGCCGACCTGAGCGACCAGTATCCGTCCATCGAGTGGTCGTTGGCGGATTGTCTCAAGGGAAACTACAGCGGCAGCTTTGCCGAGCCGGTCGTACCCGAACCTTTCATTCCGATCGCGAACCGGAGCGCGTTTGATCGGGCGGTCGCGGCTTTTTTCACGCCCCAACTTCGGCAAGGATGGATCGATTCAATCGATGCCGTCGACTATCTGGCCAATGGCGCCGCGCCGGCAATGAGTGCGTTAGAGGCGATGCTGGACGGGCTGCAAATCGCCCAAACCTGATCATCGTTTTTGTATATGCTTGGTACCAGGACTTTCGATTTTTCTGGCTGCACCTTTCTTCTTCCATGCCTTGGCGCCGACCCGTCAGCGTTTTCAAAGGCTCTCCCGCGAGCACGCCCGCCCACGGCACTCGTCAACACATTTGTGGTGCTCGACCGGAAGCATCCTGCAAATCCACCGTGATTTGCGATGGCGGTGTCCTGGATCGCGAGCGATTGCCAGCCAGGAGATTTTCCGAAAATCACCGTGATTTGCCGCGGTTTTGGCGCAACCGCAGCAAAGTTCTTTCGAAATCTCTGGGGTTTTCTTGGGGTTTGGCTGAATTTCATGTTGCGACGCACAAATCACGCCCATGCCGATGTGTGGCATTGCAAAAACGTGACGCCACGCGTACCCTCCAAACTTCGCTGGGGGTCCTGCGGCTGCCTCGTCGTCTGATGCGGCCGTCTGGTGAGAAAAACCCTTGGAACCTGATGCGGATAATGCCGCCGCAGGGAAGCGTTGAGTTAAGCCACAGCATCCGGTTTTTCCCGCCTTTCCTGCGCTCACTTGTCACCGGAGCGCAATCATGAACGCCAATCCCAAATTCATCGCCGCCACGGCCCATGTGGACGAGGCCGCGGTCAAGCCGTTGCCGAATTCGCGCAAGGTGTATGTCCAGGGTTCGCGCCCGGACATCCAGGTGCCGATGCGCGAGATCACGCAGGACAACACGCCGACGATGTTCGGCGGCGAGCAGAATCCGCCGCTGTATGTGTATGACTGTTCGGGGCCGTATACCGACCCGGACGTGAAAATCGACATCCGCTCGGGTCTCTCGCCGATCCGCCAGACGTGGATCGAGGAGCGCAACGACACGGAACTCTTGTCCGGCCCGTCGTCGCAATACGGCATCGAGCGCCTGGGCGACCCGAAGCTGGCGGAGTTGCGCTTCAACCTCAAGCGCGCGCCGCGCCGCGCCAAGAGCGGGATGAACGTCTCGCAGATGCACTACGCGAAGAAGGGCATCATCACGCCGGAGATGGAATACATCGCCATCCGCGAAGACCAGCGCCGCGAACATTATGTCGAGAGCCTGCGTACCGCCGGCGGCAAGACCGGGCAGAAGATGGTGGACCTGCTGATGAAGCAGCACCCCGGCCAATCGTTTGGCGCGTCGATCCCGGAAAAGATCACGGCAGAATTCGTGCGCAGCGAAATCGCGCGTGGCCGCGCCATCATCCCCAACAACATCAACCACCCGGAAAGCGAGCCGATGATCATCGGCCGCAACTTCCTGGTGAAGATCAACGCCAACATCGGCAACTCGGCGGTCAGCTCGGGCATCGGCGAAGAAGTCGAGAAGATGACCTGGTCGATCCGCTGGGGCGGCGACACGGTGATGGATCTTTCCACCGGCAAGCACATCCACGAAACGCGCGAGTGGATCATCCGCAATTCGCCGGTGCCCATCGGCACGGTGCCGATCTACCAGGCGCTGGAAAAGGTCGACGGCAAGGCCGAGGAACTGACCTGGGAAATCTATCGCGACACCCTGATCGAGCAGGCCGAGCAGGGCGTGGATTACTTCACCATCCACGCCGGCGTGCTGCTGCGCTATGTGCCGCTGACGGCCAAGCGCATGACCGGCATCGTCTCGCGCGGCGGCTCGATCCTCGCGAAGTGGTGCCTGGCGCACCACAAGGAAAACTTCCTCTACACGCACTTCGAGGACATCTGCGACATCATGAAGCAGTACGACGTCGCCTTCTCGCTGGGCGATGGCCTGCGCCCGGGTTCGGGCTATGACGCGAACGACGAAGCGCAACTGGGAGAACTGAAAACCCTGGGCGAACTGACCACGGTGGCGTGGAAGCACGACGTGCAGGTGATGATCGAGGGCCCCGGCCATGTGCCGATGCAACTGATCAAGGAAAACATGGACCTGCAACTGGAGCAGTGCCACGAGGCGCCGTTCTATACGCTCGGACCGTTGACGACCGACATCGCCCCCGGCTACGACCACATCACCTCGGCCATCGGTGCCGCGCAGATCGGCTGGTACGGCACCGCGATGCTGTGCTACGTGACCCCGAAGGAACACTTAGGCCTGCCGAACAAGAAGGACGTCAAGGACGGCATCATGGCCTACAAGATCGCCGCGCACGCGGCCGATTTGGCCAAGGGCCACCCGGGCGCGCAGATTCGCGACAACGCCCTGTCAAAGGCGCGCTTCGAATTCCGCTGGGACGACCAGTTCAACCTCGGCCTGGACCCGGACACGGCGAAGGATTTCCACGACGAGACCCTGCCGAAGGATTCGATGAAGGTGGCGCACTTCTGCTCGATGTGCGGCCCGCATTTCTGCTCGATGAAGATCACGCAGGACGTGCGCGACTACGCCGACAAGATCGGGGCGGACGAGGCGACGGCCCTGAAGAAGGGCATGGAAGAGAAGTCCATCGAGTTCATAAAAAAAGGCGCGGAGATTTATCACCGCGCCTAAATCTAGCGAACTAGAGGAGACAATCAGGGAGACATCGGGTGCCTTGCACTGGCAGGCGTCCGGGGCTTCCGGAACCAGGCCCGGGCTGGCGCGCCGCTGTTGGGCGGCGCGCTGCGGGCAGGTGCAACGCGAGTCTGGTGGTGGTGTTGCTGCGTTCGGTAGTGAACCGAACGCGGTGAGCGATCCGGCTTACTCTTCGAACGCGTCGTCGTCGGCTTCGTCGATCGAGGCGTCGAAACGGGCCAGGTCAGCGGCGGCCTTGCCGCGGTTCGGGCGGTCCAGCGGGTGGCAGACGCGGCTCTTCAGGTTCCAGCCTTCGGCTTTTTTCAGGGCTTCTTCGACCACCACGCCCCCAAACAGGTGAGCGAAATGATTCGGGTGCAGATTCTGTTGCATGGCATTTCTCCTCTCGGTTGCGGTAGTGCGGATTGGTTGAAGCGGTGATTCGATGGGATGCATTGTGCGGCCAGCCCCCAAAAGGCAACATCAGAGGTGCACCGGTAATCCTGTAGGAAGAGTTCCGACAATTTAACAAATCCCATTGTAATTTTCGTTAATAATCAATGAATTGCAGATCCGGCTGCGGCGCATGCTGTATCGCGCCGTCGATTACTTCCGCCATTCCGGGGATGCCCAAGGGCAAACCGGCGGGGGTGCGCTGCGTGCAACTGGACGCGCAGAACCGCTGCATGATCTTCGGCCGGCCGGACCGCCCGGCGGTGTGCGCCAGCCTGATGCCTGCGGCGGAGATGTGCGGCGAGAGCGCCGCGCAGGCGATGCTGTGGCTCGCGCGCCTGGAGGCGGCGACCGCCTGACTTGCCGGCGTCACGCCGGATGCGCAGAATCACACGCTGCTACCGATCAACGTTTCCCCCTTACCCTCATTCATGCACATCGATATCCTGCTGCTCCTGAAGGCCGCGCTCCTGGGCGTGGTCGAAGGCCTGACCGAATTCCTGCCTGTCTCTTCCACCGGCCACCTGATCCTGGCCGGGCAACTGGTGCACTTCACCGGTGACAAGGCGAAGCTCTTCGAGATCGTGATCCAGGGCGCGGCGATTCTTGCCGTGGTGTGGGAATACCGCGCGCGCTTCGTCGGCGCGATCACGGGTCTTGGCAAGCAGCGCCTGGCGAACCGCTTCGCGCTGAACCTGACGATCGCGTTCATCCCGCTGGCGGTGCTGGGCCTGTTGTTCAACAAGATGATCAAGGCGTACCTGTTCAACGCCTACACCGTGGCCTTCGCCTTCATCATCGGCGGGGTGATCATCCTGTTCGTCGAGCGCAAGCAATATCCGCCGCGCGTGGTCGAGGTGGACGAGATGCGGCCGCTGGATGCGCTCAAGCTGGGGTTCGCGCAATGCTTCGCGCTGATCCCGGGCATGAGCCGCTCGGGCTCGACCATCATCGGCGGCATGCTGTTCGGCCTGTCGCGCAAGACCGCGACCGAGTTTTCATTCTTCCTGGCGGTGCCCACGCTGGTGGCGGCGACGCTGTACTCGCTCTACAAGGAGCGTGCGCTGCTGGCGGCGGCCGACGCGCCGCTGTGGGCGGTGGGAGCGATCACGGCGTTCATCAGCGCCTTCATCTGCGTGCGCTGGCTGATCCGCTTCGTCTCCAGCCACGACTTCAAGGCGTTTGCCTGGTACCGCATCGCCTTCGGCCTGCTGATTCTCGCCACCGCGCTGTTCGGCTGGGTCGACTGGAGCGACGCCGGCTGAGCGGCGCCGGCGGGCGGCGGCCATAAAAAAGGGAGCCCGAAGGCTCCCTTGATCGAAGCGCCGGGGCGCTTATTTTTTCGCCGGCGCGGCCGGAGCCGCGGGTGCGGCAGGCGCCGGAGTGCCCTGGGGCGGCGGCGTGTTGGGGGCCGGCGGGGCGCTGGCGGAATTTTGCTGGATCGCCGTGGCCAGGCCATCCATGGCGATGGCGCGCTGGATGGTGCGGTCGAGCAGGCACTGGGAGTTGCCGGCGGCTTCGTCGGCGCTGCCCTTGGGGTCGGCAAAGAAGGCGCAGTCGGCATCGCGGAAATGGCGCCAGGCAACGTTGGTGTCGTCCAGGCGTTTCTTGTCGGCCGGCTTCAGCACCTTGCCGGCGCGCGCCGTGGCGGTGGCGATCTTGGCTTCCTGGCGCTTGGTCTCGGGAACGAAACAGCCCTGGGCGGTCGCGGGGTCCACCGGCTTTTTGGTCTGCTGCGCGGCGTCTTGCGCCTTCTGCACGCAGGCGTGGAATTCCTTGCTCAAGGGGTCGGGAACCTGGGGCTGCACCACGCCGCCCGGAGGCGCGCCCGGCGCCGGTGCCGGGGCCGATGCGGCGGGCGCCTTGAGTTGCGCCATGGCGGAGCCTGCACTGAAGGTGGCGGCAAGCAGCAGGGCGAGGGAAGCCGGGGTGAGGAATCTCATATTGTTCTCTGCAAAGGTTGAAAGGGTGTATCAGGGCTTGCGGGCGAATACTACATCCCAGACGCCATGGCCGAGTTTCAGGCCGCGGTTTTCGAACTTGGTCACCGGGCGGTAGGCCGGGCGCTCGGCGTAGCCGCCGGCGGGCGCGGTATTGGCGAGCAGGGATTCGGCGGAAAGCACTTCGAGCATCTGCTCGGCGTAATGTTCCCAGTCGGTGGCGCAATGCAGGTAGCCGCCGGGCGCCAGCCGCGTGGCGAGCAGTTGAACGAAGGGCGGCTGGATCAGGCGGCGCTTGTGGTGGCGCGCCTTCGGCCAGGGGTCGGGAAAGAAGACGTGGATGCCGGCAAGGCTGCCGGGCGCGATCATGTGCTGCACCACTTCCACCGCGTCGTGCTGGATCACGCGCACGTTCGCCAGTTCCCGTTCGGCGACGAGCTTGAGCAGCGCGCCGACGCCGGGCATGTGTACCTCCAGGCCGAGGAAATTCTTCTCCGGCATGGCCTGCGCGATGCGCGCGGTGGTCTCGCCCATGCCGAAGCCGATCTCGAGGATGATGGGCGCGGCGCGGCCGAAGGCCTGGGCGAAATCCAGGGGCCCGGTGCGGTAAGGCAGGCCGTAGACCGGCAGCAGGGTTTCGAAGGCATGCACCTGGGCCGGCGACATGCGGCCCTGGCGCAGCACGAAGCTGCGGATGGATTGTGTGGTCAGGCGTGGCCGCTCTTCGGCCGGCGCGCCTTCGGGAGTGTCTTGCATCGGGTCAGGGGCGCGGACGAAGCGCGCGGCAATCAACGGCGGAGGTGTTGCGTGTTGTTCTGGAACATTCGCGGAGGTACGGCGGGCGCGCCATGCAGGCGCGCCGCGGCAGCCCTTCGCCCGCGCAGTTTACGCGCCCTTGGCGGCGATCATGCCGCCGGTGGGCGAGGAAGGGGAGGCGGAGTAGAGCTTTTTCGGCATGCGCCCGGCGAGGAAGGCTTCGCGCCCGGCGACCACGGCCTTGCCCATGGCGCTGCCCATCAGCACGGGGTTCTGGGCGGCGGCAATCGCGGTATTCATCAGCACGCCGTCGCAACCCAGTTCCATCGCAATCGCGGCGTCGGAGGCGGTGCCGACGCCGGCATCGACGATCACCGGCACATTGGCCTTTTCGATGATCAGCGACAGGTTCCAGGGATTGAGGATGCCCATGCCCGAGCCGATCAGCGAGGCCAGCGGCATCACGGCGACGCAGCCGATCTCTTCGAGCTGCTTGGCCATGATCGGGTCGTCGCTGCAATAGACCATGACGTGAAAGCCGTCCGCCACCAGGGTCTTGGCGGCGGCGAGGGTCTCCAGCATGTTGGGGAAGAGGGTGTGCGAATCGCCCAGCACTTCGAGCTTCACCAGGCTGTGGCCGTCGAGCAGTTCGCGCGCCAGGCGCAGGGTGCGCACCGCGTCTTCGGCGTTGTAGCAGCCGGCGGTGTTGGGCAGCATGGTGAACTGGTCGGGCGGCAGGAAGTCGAGCAGCGAAGGCTCGCCGGCGTTCTGGCCGATGTTGACGCGGCGCACGGCGACGGTGACGATCTGCGCGCCGGAGGCGCCGATCGCCGCGCGGGTCTCGGCGAAGTCCTTGTACTTGCCGGTACCCACCAGCAGGCGCGAGCTGTACACCTTGCCGGCGACTTCGAAAGGCTTGTCCTTGAGTTGCATGTCCATTGCGTCACCTCTTGCGCCGCGCCATATCGAAAATGCGGCGCGGCTCTGGAATTAAATTACTTGGGTAGCCTCAGCCGCCGCCCACGGCGACCACGATCTCCAGGCGGTCGCCGGTGGCAAGCCGGGTCTCGGCGTGGCGGCTTTTGGGCACGATCTCGCCGTTGCGCTCCACTGCCAGGCGCTTGCCGGTGAGCTGCATCTGCTCCAGCAGGGCACTCACGGTGGCGGAAGGCTCGAGCCGGCGGGTTTGGCCGTTGACCAGGATATCGATCACGTTGACAGAAGGGTTATTGCCGGGGAACGGATTCCCCTCGAAACCGATAGTTTATCGGATACCGCCGGGCCGTGATCCGATATAGGTCAATTGCGCTTTCGCAAGCGAGGCGCGGGTGGCGGGCATGCGTCCGGCGGGCGATGCATGGGGAAGCGAAAGGCTGGCTTAGAATGGCCGCATTGTTACGCAACACCGATGGAGTTTTGTGATGGCAAAGACAACGCGCGTGCGCGTCGGCATCGGCGGCTGGGACTTCGATCCCTGGCGCGAGACCTTCTATCCGGAAAAGCTGGCGAAGACCAAACAGCTCGAATACGCCAGCCGCCAGTTGACCGCGATCGAAATCAACGGCACCTACTATCGCACCCAGAGCGCCTCCACCTACGCCAAGTGGGCGAAAGAGACACCGGCAGGTTTCGTGTTTTCGATGAAGGCCTTGCGCTACACCACCAACCGCCGCGTCCTGGCGGAGGCGGGCGAATCGGTCGGCAAGTTCCTCGCCAGCGGCATCACCGAACTCGGCGACAAGCTCGGCCCCATCGTCTGGCAACTGGCGCCGACCAAGAAGTTCGATGCGGAAGACCTGGGCGCGTTTTTCAAGCTGCTGCCGCCCAAGCAGGACGGCGTCGCGCTACGCCATGTGCTCGATGCGCGCCATGAAAGCTTCATGTGCGCCGAATACCTGGCGCTGGCCCGCAAGCACGGCGTGGCGACCGTCTATACCGATTCCGACGAGTATCCCTCGTTCGCCGACGTCACCGGCGACTTCATCTACGCGCGCCTGATGCGTTCGCAACCCGACATTGCCGCCGGTTACGCGAAAAAGGACCTCAAGGCCTGGGCGGCGCGCGCGCAGGCATGGGCCGAGGGCGGTGAACCCGACGGCCTTGAGCGTGTGGAGGAGCCGGGCAAGAAAGCCAAGGCACGCGAGGTCTACCTCTACTTCATCAGCGCCGCCAAGGAGCGCAACCCAGCCGCGGCCCGCGCCCTGCTGGCCGAACTGGGGCAGACCCCGCCGGAAGCAGACGGGAATCCGCGCGCCTAAGCAGGCCGGACGGGCGTTTGCCCGTCGCGCCTGCTCCCGGTTGCAAGCTGCCCGGTCTGCGATCCGGCGATGCGTGGCCCGCCGGCAAGGGCGCCGATTCGCCGGGCGCCGCGCCGCAATTTGTCCCAAAGACACGCGGCGCAACCCGGGGCGAAAGACGCCCCATTCCGGTGCGAATTAATTTTCGTTAAGACCCGTCGGGGCGGTCGCGCTTTCCGCTACGGTAACGGCTGCGGTAAGACGCGAGCAAGCATCGGCTGGTCGACCTTTTTCCCGTCGGCATCTGCCTGATGGGGCGGCAATCGCCCGAGCGTCGTATCGAAAAATAAGATGAAAGCGATATGAGCAACAAGAAGATGCACTCCTCCCATACGGATACTGGCTTTCGGGATTTTGCCTCCCGTTGCAAAGGGGCGCATACCCCCTGGTTGGCGCATGTGTGCCGGGAACCAAACATCGCCGGAGCCGGCGGTTCCTCCTTGCCGAGGCTGGCATGAGCCTTTCGCAACAGCAGGCGCAGGAGCTTTTCGGCCAGGCCATGCGCTACCTTCAGGGCGGCAGTCCGCAACTGGCGGGGGCGATGCTGGAGCAGGTGTGTAGCGTGTTGCCCGACCATCCGGGCGCGCTTCACTACCTCGGATTGCTTTGGGCGATGGACGGCCGGCTGGTGGAGGGCGAGCAGTTGCTGCGCCGTGCGCTGGCGCTACGTCCGGACAATGCCGAAGCGCATTTTCACCACGGCACGGTATTGCGCAACATGGGCCAGCCTGAGCTGGCGCTGGCCAGTTTCGGACGCGCGCTTGCCCTGCGTCCAGACATGCCGCAGGTGCATTGCGATTCCGGGCTCGCCCTGGAAGATCTCGGACGGCTGCCGGAGGCCGCCGCCGCCTACGGCAAGGCTGTTGCCCTTCTGCCCGATTTCGCCGAGGCGCACAATAACCTCGGCCTGGTGTTCCTGCGTCTGGAGCAACCGGTGGAGGCGCTGGCCGCTTTCCAGGCCGCGACGCGCGCCCAGCCGGGTTTCGCGCAGGCACAGAACAATTGCGGCCTGGCCTTCGAGGAACTTGGGCGCTACGCCGAGGCGCTGGCTGCCTACGAGGTCGCCACCGGCCTCGACCCCAACATGGCCGAGGCCTGGGACCACTGCGGCAATGTGCTGCAAAAACTCGACCGCCTGGGCGACGCGCTGGTGCTCCACGAGCGCGCCCTTCAACTCAAGCCCGACCATGCCCCCGCCTGGAACAACCGCGGCAACGCGCTGGCGCGCCTGTACCGTTTTGAGGAGGCGCTGGAGAGCCTGGAGAAGGCAATTGCCCTGCTGCCGGATTTCTCCGAGGCGCACAACAACCGCGGCAGCGTATTCGAGCAGCAGCGGCGCTACGCCGAAGCGCTGGCGTGCTACGAGCGCGCCATTGCCTGCCGCGCGAACTATGCCGAAGCCTACTTCAACCGCGGCAATGTCCTGAGCGAGCTTGATCGCGACGCCGAGGCGCTGGAAAGCTTTCATCAGTGTCTGCGTCTGGACCCCGCTCACGTGTCGGCGCGCAACAACGTATTCATGCATCACTTCCGCACGCTGGACGACCAGGAGCTGATAGAGCGCCTGGGCATGGAAACCGCCGCCGCCAACCTGCGCGAGCAGGCGGCGCGGCGGCGCGAGACGGGGGCGGCCGCGGAGTTCCGCATCCGCCACGACATCGAGCAGATCGAATATCTCGGCAGCCAGGGGCACGCCGCGCCCGAACTGGAACAGGCAAGGGAGTCGCTACGCACGCTGCGAGGCGCGCCGCCTGCCGGCCCCTATCCGCTCGAAACCCTGCTGTTGCAGCACACTGTGGCGCAGGATTTCGAATCCTGCCTGGGCGACAACGACTGGCGGGACATCGAAGCGCGCTATTTCTCCAGCAGTCCGGAGATGATCTACATCGACAACCTGCTGTCGCCACGCGCGCTTGAGGAATTGCGGCGCTTCTGCCTGGCCTCCACCGTGTGGAAGCGCGAATACCGCAACGGCTACCTGGGTGCGTTCGCGCCCCAGGGTTTCCTGAGCCCCCTGCACCTGCGCATCGCGCGCGAACTCAAGCAGAAAATGCCGCGCATCTTCGGCCCGCATCGCCTGGAGCAGCTCTGGGCTTTCAAATACGATACGCGCCTGGCCAAGGGCATCAACGTGCATGCCGATTTCGCCCGCGTCAACCTGAACTTCTGGATCACCCCGGACGAGGCCAATCTCGATCCGGAATCAGGCGGCATGCTGGTCTACGATGTGCCGTCACCCACCGATTGGCCGTTTCGCGAGTACAACGACAACGAGCGCGGCATCTACGACTTCCTCGAAAAAAACCGGGCGAATTGCGTGAAGGTGCCCTACCGCTGCAACCGCGCGGTGCTGTTTAATTCGACGCTGTTCCACGAGACGGATGAAATCCATTTCAAGGAAGGCTACGAGAACCGGCGCATCAACGTCACCTACCTGTTCGGGCGCGGGCTGATGATCGCCTGAGGAGGCCTCAAGCGCGCAAAGTATCGTAAAATCGCGCCTGTCGCGGGTGTAGCTCAATGGTAGAGCTGAAGCTTCCCAAGCTTATGACGAGGGTTCGATTCCCTTCACCCGCTCCATCCTTCCTACTTCGATGAAAATCGCCGCCTGCATCGCAGTTGCCGCAGTCGCGCTCCTGCACCTCTGGTTCCTGGTGCTGGAAATGTTTTTCTGGGACAAACCGCGCGGCCGGCGTGCCTTCGGCACCACGCCCGAATTTGCTGCCGCGAGCAAGACGCTCGCCGCCAACCAGGGCCTGTACAACGGCTTTCTCGCCGCCGGCCTGATCTGGGGCCTGCTGTGGCCGGCGGGCGGGCCGGCGGTAATGACATTTTTCCTCGCCTGCGTGATCATCGCCGGCATCTATGGCGCGGCGACGGCGAGCCGGAAAATCCTGTTTGTGCAGGCGCTCCCCGGCGTGATCGGGCTGGCGCTGGTACTGCTGGCGTACTGAGGCTTGCGCCGCAAACAAAAAGGCCGGGAAGAATCCCGGCCTTTTTGCTTCAGTCCATGGCGGCGTAACTCGCGTTCGCTGAGTTGCCGTTTGGAAACCGCATATACCCCGTGCCTGCCATAGGTCGCCATCGGCGCGTGGCTGTAGCGGCCCGCGTCATCGAGCGCGGATAGGGGTTTCTTGAGAAACACGTCCCAACGAGTCTGGCGTTCAACGACTTCCCTGATTTTTCCCTCTTCGCGCACCACCGTTACCTTGCACTCGGGAAGCGTATCGAGTCCCACCAGATACCAGAGACCATCGATGCAGTGCAATTGCTGCCTGTCGCCGAGGATGCGGCGGCGCGCTGTCAATTCGAGAGCCTGCTTTACCCGGTTGGAGCGCACCTGCGCCACATGGCCTTTGCGATAGCGGTTACGCAGCAGCAGGCCGGTGCTCGGATGCACGTACATCTCGACCGGCGACTCCTCCAGCGGCCTCCACTCCTGCGACCAGCGGGAGCCCCTGACATGCACCCGCCCGTCGATCAGGCGCGTGTGCCGTTCGACGAATTGGTCCATGTGCTGGAAGATGTGCTCCTGTACCGCGTTGCGCCGATCAATGTTGGCGCAGAGTTCCGAGTACACCTTGTTCCAAGGGCGGTTCACCTGGGAGGCGATGTAGCGTTGCAGGGGGTTGAGGTTTTCGCTCAACGACCTGCGATCCTTGTAGCCCCGCTTCATACCCTGCTTGGACGATACGTCCTCGCTGTCGCGATAAAGCCGCCCCTCCTTGGAACCGACCCAGCCGCTGCTCCAACGCGGCCGCTCGACGATCACCTTCGACATGTCGGTACGCACGAATCACCTCCTTTCTTCAAAGATCGGCCAGTGCGCGCAGCACGGCCATTTTTTCGGCGCGGCGCAATGAGCCCTGCTTCTTGCGGTGCGCGCCCGCGCCCTTCGAGCCCAGGTTGTTCTTGAGCGCGAGTTGCACGGGGTTGCGCGGTTTCAAGGCCTTTTGCGCCTTGTGCGTCAGCAACGGATTGACGGTTTTCATCGCTCATCCTTTCACGCAGACGACCTGCTTCAGGGTATGCACGACTTCGACCAAATCCTCCTGGTTGGCCATCACCACGTCGATGTCCTTGTAGGCGCCAGGGATCTCGTCGATCACCCCGCCGTCCTTGCGGCACTCGACGCCGGCGGTCTGCGCTTCCAGGTCCTCGCGGCTGAACTTGCGCTTCGCCGCACTGCGGCTCATGCGACGGCCGGCGCCGTGCGAGCACGAGCACAGCGATTCATCGTTGCCTAGTCCGCGCACGATGTAGGACTTCGCCCCCATGCTGCCGGGGATGATGCCCAGCTGGCCCTCACGCGCGCTGATCGCGCCCTTGCGGGTGACGAACAGCTTCTCGCCGAAATGATTCTCCCGCGCCACGTAGTTGTGGTGGCAGTTGATCGCTTCGCCAACGATACTGAAACGCGGCAGTTCCTCCTGGAGCACCGTGAGGACCAGGCGCATCATCTCGGCACGGTTGAGCAGCGCGTAATCCTGCGCCCACTCGACCGCCTCGACGTAATCATCGAACCATTGCGTGCCTTCGCGGAAGTAGGACAGGTCGCGGTCCGGCAGGTTGACACAGTGGATGCGCATGTCCTTCTTTGCCGCTTCGATGAAATAACGCCCCATCACGTTGCCGACGCCACGCGAGCCGGAGTGCAGCATCACCCACACCTGGTCCGCCTCATCGATGCAGATTTCGATGAAGTGGTTGCCGCCGCCCAGGGTGCCCAGCTGGCAGATCCAGGTCTGGGCGAAACGCTTTTGCATTTTCATCAGGCCAGGATGCTTGGCGACGATGTCGTCCAGGCGCTGGTCGAGAACGCGTGCATTGCGGCCGTGCTGCGAGCCCTTGATCTTGCTGTGCTCGTGCTGCGAAAAGCCCACCGGTACCGCCTGCTCGATGGCGCAGCGGATGCGATGCAGGTTGTCCGGCAGTTCCGCTGCTTTGAGCGAAGTGCGTACCGCATTCATGCCGCAGCCGATGTCCACGCCTACCGCTGCCGGAATGATCGCGCCTTTGGTCGGAATCACCGAGCCGACGGTCGCGCCGATGCCGGCGTGGACGTCGGGCATGGCGGCGATGTGGCCATGCACGATTTCCAGCTGCGAGACGTTGATCAGTTGCTGCAAAGTCTCGTGTTCGATATCCGCGGTCCAGACCTTGACCGGAACGCGGCCCTTGTTCAGGGTCATTTGAATGCCCATGATGTAACTCCAAGTACCAAAAAGAAAAAGCCCTGGGGGAAATCGCCCAGGGCTTGGAAGTGACGGCGCCGCGCATGGAATGTCGCGGGCCGCGCTGTGTCAGGCCAGGGCTTGGGTGCGGTTGCGCGAACACCAAGCCAGGGGGCCTTGAGGTTCAGCGCGCTAGTGTTGCTGCCGTCATTGCTTCCTTTCCTTTATTCGTTGAAGTTACCGCCGGGCGGCTTGAAGAGGGAAGGGCCGCCACCGGGAGGCGCGGCCCTTGAATTCATTGAGGCGCGGATTCTACGCGTTCAATCAACGCTGTCAACAGGGTTTGGTTGACTGTTGCATATTTGCATCAGATGCAAACAGGGATGCTACTTGCCCTTGCACTCCGGCCCGGCGTTGGCCTGCTTGAGGTAGGCGATCAGGTCGGCGCGCTCACCGGCGTCCGTCACGCCATCGTAGGTCATGGCGGTGCCGGGCACCATTTTCAGCGGGCTTTGCAGGAACTTGTCGAGGGTCTTCTCGTTCCACACGATGCCGGATTTCTTCATCGCCGGCGAATAGTTGAAGCCCGGCACGCTGCCCGCCTTGCGGCCGAACAGGCCGCAATGGCGCGGGCCCACGCGGTCGCTTGCCAGTGCATGGCAGGCGAGGCAGCGAACGTAGATCTGTTCGCCGCGTGCCGCATCGGGCGCCGCATGCGCCGCCGTGCAGCAAAGCACGGCGGCGATGATCAGCAGCAGCCGTTTCACGACATGAAGGCCGCGGGAACGGGAGCCTCGCCCAGCGCCTGGCGCAGCACGGCCCAGTGCATCGCCTCGTCACCGAGAATGCTGGCGGCCGCCTTGGCGAGGTCGCGATTGCCGAACAGGGGCACCGCGCCGAGGTAGGCGCTGACGGCGCCCTGTTCCAGCTTGGCGGCGAACTTGAGCACGTCGGCCTGCGACTTCAGCTGGTCGACCGGGAAGTCGTATTTCGCCTTGGCCGAAACCGGGGTGCCGCCCAGCTTGGTAACGGTCTTGGCGAGCACGTCGGCGTGTTCCTTGTGATGGCCCTGGAAAGTGACGGCGAGATCGAGCACCGGCTTTTGCAGCAGCTTGCTCTCGGCGCCCAGCTGGTAGGCGGCGATGGCTTCGAGTTCGGCGCCCAGCGCGGTGTTGAGGATCTGGATGTCACCGGCCTTGCCGCTGCCGCTCTTGGCGGCCAGCGCGTCATTGCCGGCCAGCATGGCAACAGCCGCGCCGGACAGCAGCAGGCCGGTGCGGCCGACGAACAGGCGACGTGCTGCCTGCGGGGAAGAGATATCGAAAAATGACATGGGGACCTCCTTTATTGGTGGGGTGAAACAGAGTCGTTGAAACAGAGTCGTTGAAACAGGGGCGGTTAAACAGGGTCGGTGAAACAGGGTCGGTGAGGCGGGGTCGGTGAGGCGGGCGGGGCGTCAGCGTTCGGTGAGGTGCGCGAGCACGTGCGCGACGATGCGGTCGCAACGCGCGCCGTCGAAGGAAAAGGCGCCTTCGATGGCCATGTCGAGATCGCGCGAGAGGCCCTCGCGCAGCATGCTGCGGGCGCGGAACAGGCGCGTGCGCACGGTGGCTTCCGGCAGGCCGAGCAGGCCGGCGACTTCCTCGGCGCTCAGTTCCTCGACCGCGCGCAGGATGAACACGGTGCGAAACGGTTGCGGCAGGGCGTCGATACGCGCTTCCATCAGAAGGCGCAGTTCGGCGCGCATGGCGGCAACGTCCGGGCGGTCGTCGGGGTCGTCCTGCGCCGTTTCCTGTGGCTCGGCGTCCATGGCGGGTTCCTCGCTGGCGGGCGATTCGAAATGGTTGTCCAGTGAAATCACCTGCGCGCCGGCGCGGCGCGCGCGGCCCAGGGCCTCGTTGATGACGATGCGGGTGAGCCAGGTCGAAAGCTTGGCCTCGGCGCGAAAGCCGGGCAGGGCGCGCCAGGCGCTCAAATAGGCTTCCTGCAGCGCATCCTCGGTCTCGGCATCGCTTTTCAGGATGCTGCGCGCGCTGCGGAACAGCAGCCGGTTGTGCCGCCGCATGATCAGTTCGAATGCGTGGGCATTGCCGGTGGCGGCCATTGCCGCCAGTTCCTCATCGGAGGAGCGGCTGGACGGTGCGGCGGCAGGGGAGGGTAAATTGGCCATGATGTTTCCTTCTGCCTGTTGGATGGAGCATGTTCGCGCCGCGTTCCCGATTTTTTTAAACCCCTACTCGGGTTGGTGGAATAATCCACCTGCAGCACGCAAACCAGACCTCCGAGGAGACCACATGTCACAGCAGCAACCCGCGCCGGTGCGGCGCATCGTCACCGGCCACGACAGCTCCGGCCGCGCCGTAATCATCGAAGACGGCCCCGCGATGGCGGTGCGCACCGTGCCCGAGCGCCCCGGCTACCGTGTCACCAACCTGTGGCTGACCGCCGACAGCCCGGCGCCGATCAACGACCTTGACCGCCTGGCCGACCTCAAGGGCATCGCCCCGCCGGCGCGCGGCACGGTGGTGCGCATCATCGACTACCCGCCCGAGTCCAATGACCCGGCGGAACGCGAGCGCGCCTTCAAGGCTTCCTTCTCCAGCCTGTACCAGGATGCCCAGCACGCCCCCAAGCCCGGCGAGCACCCCGGCATGCACCGCACCGAGACGGTGGACTACGCCATCGTCATGGAAGGCGAACTGACGGCCATCCTCGAGGGCCAGGAGACCATTGTGCGTGCCGGCGACGTGCTGATCCAGCGCGGTACCAATCATGCCTGGGCGAACCGCTCCGGCAAGTTCGCGCGCATCTGCTTTGTGCTGATCGGCGGGAAGCGCTGACCATGAAGCGGCTCTTCTTGTTGCTTTGCGGCACGCTCTTTTGCGCCCTCGTGCAAGCCCAGCCTTATCCGGCGAAGAATATCGAAGTCATTCTTCCTTACGCCGCCGGCGGCGGGGTGGATGCGATGGCGCGCGCCTTCTCGCGCGAGGCCTCCCGCATCACCGGGCAGAACTGGATCGTCGTCAACCGCGACGGCGCCGGCGGCGTGGTCGGTTTCACCGCCCTGGCGCATGCCGCGCCGGATGGCTACACACTGGCCTTCTCGCCCGCCTCGCCGATGGTCAACTCCCCCTTCGTGATGAAGGAGATGCCGTTTCGCAACGGGCAGATCGAGCCGCTGTGCCAGATCTTCGAAAACGTGTTTGCGATCGCGGTAAAGCAGGACTCGCCGATCAAGTCGATGCAGGACCTGGTGGGGCGAGCCAAAGCGAACCCCGGCAAGCTCTCCTATGGCCATGCCGGCGCCGGTTCGGTACCGCACATGTCGGTGGGCACGCTGGAGAAGGCGCTGGGCGTGAAGTTCAATGCCATCGCCTACCGCGGCGACGGGCCGATGCTGCCGCAACTCATCGGCGGCGAACTGGACTTCGGCGCGCCCGCTTTGTCTTCGATCACCGGCAAGAATCTGCGCGTGCTGGCGGTGCTGTCGGACAAGCGCAACCCGGCCGTGCCGGATGCGCCGGCGATCACCCAATTGGGCTACCCCGCCGTCACGCCGGGCTTGAACGGCCTGTATGCGCCAACCGGGCTGCCGCGGCCGGTCGCGGAACAGCTGCAAGGGGTGTGCCGAAAGGTAGTGGAATCCGAGGGTTTCACCAAGGCGGCGCAGAACCTGCAACAGACGCCGGCCTACCTGGATGGGGCCAGATTCAAGGCGCGCATCGAGCAGACCTACAAGACCAATGCGGAAATCGTGCCCGACCTGAAGCTGGAAAAGAGCTAGGAACCCGGGCAGGCTTTCCCGAACCAACGGCCGGCGCAACAGTCCAACCGGTTCGAACCAGAACTGTTGCGCCGCCGTGATCAAACGCAAAATCCTCCGCTGGTTGCCGACCCGGGAGCACATCGCCGAACACCGTTTTCTCGGCCTGTTCAGCAAGTGGCTGCTGCATCCGGCGCTATGGCGCCTGTCGCGGCGCAGCGTGGCGGGCGGGGTGGCGGCAGGCCTGTTGTGCGGCCTGATTCCCGGGCCGTTCCAGATGCTGGGCGCGGGCCTCCTGGCGGTGGCGATGCGCTGGAACGCCGCGGTTGGCATGGCGATGACGCTTTACACCAACCCGGTCACCATCATCCCGCTTTACCTGGTGGCGTACCGCCTCGGCATGTTCATTCTGGCGCCCGGCCAGCGCGTCCACATGGCCGACCTCAAGCCGCCTGCCTTCGACTTCTCGCAGTTCATGGCATCGCTGGCCGCGTTATGGCATTGGATGGCGGGCCTGGGCTGGCCGCTTGCGCTGGGCCTGGTCGCGCTGGGCGTGCTGCTGGCGGTGATCGGTTACGTACTGGTGTGGTACGGCTGGAGCTGGGCGCTGATTCGCGCCTGGCGGCGGCGCCAACGTACGCGCGCACAACGGCAGGGCCTGGCGCGGGCCTAGGCCACGTTTGGCTTGGGCCTATGCCTTGAAGCCGACCGAGTTGGCGATCAGGCGCACCAGCTCGTAGCTCAAGCGGATGCGCAGGCGCGCGAAAAACGGTCGCCGCGCGTCCTTGCGGATGGCTACGCCGCCGTCGGCCGTCTCATCCACCAGGCTCTGACGCAGGGTGGCGCAAAAGCCGGCGTCTTCGATCACCACGTTGGCTTCGCGCGCCAGCAACAGGCTGAACGGGTCGACGTTGGAAGACCCCACGGTGGCCCAATGGCCGTCCACCACCGCCACCTTGGCGTGCAGGTGGCTCTTGCGATATTCGAAAATCTCCACCCCGGCGCGCAGCAGCTTGTCGTACAGGAATTGCGTGGCGTAATGCAGCACCGGATGGTCCGGCTGGCCCTGCAGCAGCACGGTGACCTTGACGCCGCGCGTGGAGGCGCGGCACAGTGCTTTCAACAGACGCCGCCCCGGCCAGAAATAGGCATGCGCCAGCACCACTTCCTCCCTGGCACGATAGATGGCGGCAAGGTGGCTGGAGAGGATCAGATGGCGGCGCCTCAAGTTGTCGCGCACGGCCAGCGCCGCGCGCATCTGGCCGGCCGGCGGCGGCGCGGGTTCGCCTTTGGGCCAGGCATCGAAGGGCCGCCGCAGCCAGCGCTTCGATGCATAGCTCCACATGCGGCGCATCGCCAGTTGCACGTCGGCCACCAGCGGGCCGCGTACCTCCACCGCGTAATCCAGGCGCGGCGGCAGCGGCTGCTCGACGTGCACATTGGCATCGTCGATGACGTTGATGCCGCCGACGAAAGCGATGGCGCCGTCGATCACGGCCAGCTTGCGGTGCAGGCGCCGCAGATGCGGTATGCGCAAAAACCAGCCGAAGCGCAAGGGGCGAAAGACCAGCAACTGCACCCCGGCCCCCTCAAGGCGGCGCCGGAATTCGTGCGAAAAAAAGCGCGCACCGATGCCGTCGATGGTGACGTACACGCGCGCGCCCCGTTGCGCCGCCGCGCATAGCGCGGCGGTGACGGCGCGGCCGGCGTCGTCTTCTTCGTAGATGTAGGTTTCCAGCAGCACTTCGCGCTGCGCGCCGTCGATGGCGCCGATCAGGCGCGGAAAATAATCCGCGCCGCGCACCAGCAGCTTGATGTCGTTGTGTTCGCGGAATTGCAGGCGCATGCCGGGAGGCGGCCGGCTTAAAACGTCAACTCGACCCACAGGCCGAGGTGATCGGAAAGGCTGGCCCAGTCGCGCAGCACGCGCGCGTCCTTCACCTTCAGGTTGCGCACGTAGACGCGGTCCAGCGGCAGCACCGGCATGTGGCTGGGGAAGGTCAGCGCCGGCTTGCCGGTGAGGGTCTCGAACACCTCGGTGAAGCCGGCGGCGTTGAACGCGCCGCTGGCGCGCTTGCGCCAGTCGTTGAAGTCGCCGGCCAGCACCACCGGGCAGTCTTTCGGCACCTGCGAGGAGACGCGCTCGATGATGGCTTCGATCTGCCGCGCGCGCCCGCGTTCCAGCAAGGCCAGGTGGATGCAAAAGCAGTGCAGCGGGTGTTCGAGTTCCGGCAGGCGCACTTCGGCATGCAACAGGCCGCGGCGCTCGAACTTGTATTCGGAGATGTCGAGGTTGCTGCCGCCCAGCACCGGGTGGCGCGACAGGATGGCATTGCCATGGTGGCCGTGGTCGTAGACCGCATTGCGCCCATAGTGGCGCTCGGCCCAGAAATCGGCGGCCAGGTAATGCGAAAGTTCGGCCTCCGGCCAGTGCGAAAAGCGCTGGCGCCGGGTGGTGTGCTCTTCCTGCACCTCCTGGCAGAACACCAGGTCGGGGTGCAGCAGGCGCAGGCGCTCGCGCAGCAGGTGTACGGTGGCGCGGCGGTTGAGGATGGACATCCCTTTGTGGATGTTCATCGTCACCAGGCGCAGGGTGGTGCCTGCGTCGGCGGAAGCTGCCGGCTTTTTGGTCTTGGGAGGGGAAAGGGTCGCGCTCATGGATGGTCTTGCAGCAAATGATCGCGGGGTAAGCAAACTGCGCGCCGTTTTGCACGGCATGGGGAGAGCATACTCCGATACTTCTCTGGAAACAGGCCTATTAGTTGTCGATTTTCGGCCGCACCCGGATAATGGACAGCTTGCGGGAACGGGCGTTCCCGGTAATTTTTTCCGGTAACAGTCACAATATCCCATGGACCAGGCCCACGCTTCCTCCCGCGCCTATAGCGACATCCGCGAAGGCATCCGCGCCCTTTGCGCCCAGTTCGAGCCCTCCTATTGGCACCAGGTGGACGAGGCGCGCGCCTTCCCCGAGAAATTCGTCGATGCGCTGACCGAAGCCGGCTGGCTGGCGGCGCTGATTCCCGAAGAGTACGGCGGCTCCGGCCTCGGTCTCACCGCTGCTTCGGTGATCATGGAAGAGATCAACTTCGGCGGTGGCAATTCCGGCGCGGTGCATGGCCAGATGTACAACATGGGCACGCTGCTGCGCCATGGCTCGGCCGAGCAGAAGCAGCGCTACCTGCCGGGCATTGCCTCGGGCAAGCTGCGCCTGCAATCGATGGGCGTGACCGAGCCCACCACCGGCACCGACACCACCAAGCTCAAGACCACCGCGGTGAAAAAGGGCGAGCGCTACGTGATCAACGGCCAGAAGGTGTGGATCTCGCGCATCCAGCATTCCGACCTGATGATCCTGCTGGCGCGCACCACGCCGGCGGCGGAAGTGAAAAAGAAGTCCGAGGGGCTTTCCATTTTCATGGTCGATTTGCGCGAGGCGATCGGCAAGGGTATGACGGTGCGGCCGATCCGCAACATGGTCAACCACGAGACCAATGAACTGTTTTTCGACAACCTGGAAATCCCCGCCGAGAACCTGATCGGCGAGGAAGGTAAGGGTTTCAAGTACATCCTTGACGGCCTGAATGCCGAGCGCACCCTGATCGCCGCCGAGTGTATTGGCGACGGTTACTGGTTCATCGACCGCGCGAAGAAGTATGCGAACGAGCGCATCGTGTTCGATCGCCCGATCGGCAAGAACCAGGGCGTGCAATTCCCCATCGCCGAAAGCTACATCGAGGTGGAAGCGGCCAACCTGATGCGCTATCGCGCCTGCGAGCTGTTCGATGCGCATCAGCCCTGCGGGGCGGAGGCCAACATGGCGAAATACCTGTGTGCCAAGGCCTCGTGGGAAGCGGCCAACGTGTGCCTGCAGACCCATGGCGGTTTCGGCTTCGCCGCCGAGTATGATATCGAGCGCAAGTTCCGCGAGACGCGCCTGTACCAGGTGGCGCCGATCTCGACCAACCTGATCCTCTCCTACGTTGCCGAGCACGTGCTCGGCCTGCCGCGCTCCTACTAGCCATGAGCGCCGCGCCGGGCGAATTCGAAGCACGCACGGCGCAGGCGCTGCAACGCATCGCGCAGGAAAATCCGCGCCTGCACGCCTTCATCTGCACGATGCAACAAGGGGCGCTGGAGGCGGCGCGCGCCAGCGACAAGGCGCTGGATCATGGCGTGCTTTCGAGCCCGCTGGATGGCCGGCTGGTGACGGTGAAAGACAACATCGATATCGCCGGGTTGCCGACCACCGGCGGTATCAGCCATTACCGCCACAACGTGGCGCGAAAGGATGCGGCGATCGTTGCGCGCCTGAAGGCGGTCGGCGCGGTGATCGTCGGCAAGACCAACCTGCACGAAGCCGCGCTCGGCGCGACCAGCGACAACCCGTGGTTCGGCCGCTGCGAGAATCCACGCAAGCCGGGTTATACGCCGGGCGGTTCGTCCGGTGGGTCGGCAGCGGCGGTGGCCGCCGGGCTCTGCGATGTTGCGCTGGGCACCGACACCATGGGCTCGGTGCGCATTCCCGCCGCGTATTGCGGCGTCGCCGGCTTCAAGCCGACGCGCGGCGACCTGAATCTCGCCGGCGTGATGCCGCTGGCGCCGACACTGGACCACCTGGGGCTGCTGGCGCCCACGGTGGCCGACCTCGCGCCCGCCTGGCGCGCCCTGCGTGGCGACGAGGAAGCGCAGACCGCGCTCGGCTTCAAGGGCCGGCGCATCGGCTTGTTGCCGGGGTTGCTCGGCGTGGAAGTGGCCGATGGCGTCGAGCGCATGATGAATGAGGCGACCGCCTGCCTGCGCGAGGCAGGCGCGCTGCTGGTCGAATCGCATCTGCCCTGGGATGCCGTCGCGGCGCGCCGCGACGCTTTCCTGCTGTGCGAGGTCGAGGGTGCAACAGTGCATGCCGCCGCCATGGCGCGCGACCCCGAGGGCTTTTCGCCCGCGCTGCGCAAGCTCCTTGCCTATGGCGCACGCCAGGACGCGGCGGCGGTAGCCGAATTGCGCCAACGGGTATCTGGCGCTGCTGATACGCTGCATAACCATCTGCAAAGCGTCGACCTGCTGGTGTTGCCGACCTGTCCGCAGGGGGCCTTTGCCCACGGCGCGCCGGTGCCGGTGAACCAGGCCGATTTCACCGTGCTCGCCAACCTGGCCGGCGCCCCCGCTCTGAGCCTGCCCTGGGGATGCGACGCGGCCGGCCTGCCGCTGGGCCTGCAGCTGATCGCCCGGCCCGGCATGGACGCCCTGCTGCTGCGCCTGGGCAGCCTGCTGGAGACCTTGCGCGACGGAGCGCGCCCATAAGCCGGCGAGACGGGCGCTCGCGGTATAGTTACAGATTCGCCGCCAGGCGAATGCGGTTAATTTGTTAGTACAACGCCGGCCGATGTTCGCGACCGGTTCATATCCTTCCGGCCCTTCGCGGCCGGCTTAAGCCTCAGTGATCGCCATGCCTTTTACGCCCGCAGCCTCCGCCCTCAAGCGTTTCAAAGTCCTCGACCTGTCGCGCGTGCGCGCCGGCCCCACCTGCGTGCGCATGCTGGCCGACTTCGGCGCCGACGTGATCAAGATCGAATCGCCCCCCACCGACGATGAAGGCATGTCCGGCGCCCGTGACGGTTACGACATGCAGAACCTGCATCGCAACAAGCGCACCGTCACCCTCAACCTGAAAAAGCCCGAGGGCCTGGCGCTGTTCATGAAGCTGGTGAAGGAGGCCGACGTGGTGGTGGAGAACTTCCGCCCCGACGTCAAGGACCGCCTGGGCGTCAATTACGAAGCCCTGAAAAAGGTCAACCCGCGCATCATCCTCGCCTCCATCTCCGGCTTCGGCCAGGATGGCCCCTACCGGGAGCGCCCCGGCTTCGACCAGATCGCCCAGGGCATGGGCGGGCTGATGTCGATCACCGGGCTGCCCGGCCAGGGTCCGGTGCGCGCCGGCATCGCGATTGCAGATACGTCTTCGGGCCTCTACGCTGCGCTGGGCATCATGATCGCGCTCTTGGAGCGCGAAGAGTCCGGTGAAGGCCAGTGGGTGCAATCCAGCCTGCTGGGCGCGCAGATCGCGATCAACGATTTCCAGGCGGCGCGCTTCCTCATGACCGGCGAGATTCCGCCGCAGGCCGGCAACGACCACCCGGTGACCACGCCGATGGGCGTGTTCCCGTCGTCCGACGGCTTTTTCAATATCGGTGTCTCCGGCCAGGCGATCTGGAAGCGCTTTTGCGCGGTACTGAACCGCAACGACCTGCTGGACCATCCGGACTACGTCAACGAAAAGACGCGGACCAAGAACCGCCCGGCCTTGCGTGCCGAGCTGGAAAAGACCTTCAAGACGCAGACCACCGACTACTGGATCAACAGCCTGAACGAGGCCGGCGTGCCCTGCGGCCCGATCTATAACATGGGGCAGGTGTTCGCCGATCCGCAGGTGCAGCACCTGGGGGCGGCCGAGGAAGTCGAACACCCCACGCTGGGCAAGATCAAGCTGGTGGCGCAGCCGGTGAAGCTGTCGCGCACGCCGGCGGCGATCAAGCACACGCTGCGCCCGATCGGCGCGCACAACGAAGAAGTCTACGGTGCCGTCGGCGTTTCCGCCGCGGAGCTGGCGGAATTGAAAAAGAATCAGGTCATTTAATCGAGAGTCAATCATGAGCGACAAGAACCAGCCCGGCAAACTCAACGTCAAGCGCGATGGCCACATCGGCATCATCGAATTCGACAACCAGCACAAGTTCAACGCCGTCAACATGGAAATGTGGCAGGACGTGGCGAAGGCGATCGGCGAATTCACCGAGGACAAGAACATCCGCGTGGTGATGCTGCAGGGCGCGGGCGAGAAGGCTTTCGTCTCCGGCGCCGACATCTCGCAGTTCGGCGAAAAGCGCGACAGCGCCGAGGCGCAGGCGATCTACAACGCGGCGGTCGAAGGCGGCTACAAGTCGGTGTTCAACTGCCCCAAGCCCACCATCGCGAAGATCCGCGGCGTGTGCATGGGCGGCGGCCTGGGTCTCGCGGGTTATTGCGACCTGCGCTTCTGCTCGGACGACGCCAAGTTCCGCATGCCGGCCGCGCGCCTGGGCCTGGGCTACGGCTTCGAGGGCCTGGAGCGTTTCGCCAGCATCATCGGCCCGGCCAACACGTCCGACCTGTTTTTCAGCGCGCGCATTTTCGGTGCGGCCGATGCCCTGCAGATGGGCTTCGTCAGCAAGGTGCTGCCGGTGGCGGAGATCGAATCCTTCGTAGCCGGTTACGTCAAGATGATCACCGAGAACGCGCCGCTGACGGTAGCCGCTTCCAAGCAGGCGCTGGTCGAAATGCGCAGGGACCACAAGGACCGCGACCTCGACACCGTCGCGCGCATGGTGGCCGCCTGCTTCGACAGCAAGGACTACAAGGAGGGCCGTACCGCCTTCATGGAAAAACGTACGCCGAATTTCCGTGGTGAATAAGTATTCTGTCAGCCGCAGTCAGCGTTGCCCGGCTGTGGGTTTCGCGTACCGCTAAACAAGGAGCCCGCGACGTGCGGGCTTTTTGCTTTTTGTCCCTACATTTAAAACAGTTTGCACCCTTGCAAGCACTGCCTGCATACTAATCAAGCAAGGCCCACTTATTGCATGGAGGAGACCATGAATACCATTTCACGTTTGCCGTTGCTCAAGGTTGCCGCCGCTGTCGCGGCGCTGTGCGTTTCCACTCTCGCTGCCGCCGTCGGGCCGCGCCCCGCGCCGCTGCCGCAGCCGATGACGCTCACCGTCGGCTACCAGAAGGTCGGCCACCTGGCGCCGATGGCGCTGATCGTCGACGACCTGAAGAAGATGAACGTCGACCTCAAGCTGGTGGAATTCGTGCGCTACGCCGATGCGCGTACCGCGCTGCTCTCCAATTCGCTGGACATGGCCACCGTCGGCCCGGCCGACCTGGCGATCGCGCTGTCGCAGGGCTCGCGCAACATGGTGGGCATTATGGGCGTGGGCTCTTCGTTCAAGTACGTGATCGGGCGCAAGGGCGTGACCTTCAACTCGTGGAACGACATCAAGGGCAAGAAGATCGGCATTGCCCCGGGCTCGGCCGTGTGGTTCCAGTTCGCCGCTGCCCTGACCGAGAAGGGCGTTCCCTACAACGGCTTCACCGAGGTGAAGATCCAGGGCGCCGGTGCCAACTTCGACCAGGCGCTCAAGCGCGGTGACGTCGACGGCATCGTCACCTGGGAGCCGTTCGAGTCGGTGCCGGTGATCGAGGGCTATGGCTACTTCGCCAAGTCGCTGGAATACAGCCAGACCAAGTCGGTAGGTGCCGAGCTGGGCATGCTGGCGGCCGCCCGCGCGGCCGCCACGAGCAAGAAGGAAGCAGTGCAGCGCTTCGTCTGGGCCTATCTGAATTCGATGGAGCAGCTGCAGGCTTCGCCGGAAAAGTTTGCCCAGGCCTATGCGCAGTTCACCGGCCTGCCGCTGGCGACCGCGAAAGAAGCCGCCAAGCCGATCAAGCTGGGCGGCGTGGTGGACCTGAACCAGATCAAGCGCCAGGCCAAGGCCTTCAACGACCTGGGTGTGATCCAGAAGGACGTCTCGGGCCAGATTGCCGAGTTCTGGGACACCTCTTTTGTCACCAACGCCGAGCGCAAGTAAGGCTTTGTCCCTGGTAATCGCATGAGCAGCAGTCGCTTTGCAGGTGGGCGCGGCCAGCGCATGGCGCTGGCCGTTTGCCTGCCGATCCTGTTTCTTGCCGCATGGGAAGTGCTGGGGCACTACGGCATGCTGATTGACGGCCTGGTCCCGGCGCCTTCGGGTGTACTCAAGGCCTGGTGGGTGTGGATCGCCGGCAGCAGCGGGCTTTCGCTCAATCCCTACAGCGGGACCTGGGCGTCGAACCTGTGGTTCTCGCTGCAACGGGTGGGCGAGGGCTATGCGCTGGCGATCGTGCTCGGTGTGCCCCTGGGCGTACTGATCGGCTGGAGCCGGCTGGCTTCGCACCTGCTCGATCCGTCGATCCAGTGGCTGCGGCCGATCCCGATCACCGCGTGGCTGCCGTTCTCGATCGCGCTGTTCGGCATCAAGGATTTCGGCGCGATCTTCCTGATTACGCTGGGCGCTTTCTATCCCATCGTGGTCAACGCCACACAGGGGGCGCGCGACGTCGACAAGAACCTGGTGCGCGCCGCGCGCATGATGGGCGCGGGCAGCGGGCAATTGTTGCAGCGGGTGATCCTGCCGGCGGCGCTGCCTTCGGTATTCACCGGCTTGCGCATCGGCCTGGGGATCGCGTGGACGGCGGTGATCGTCGCCGAGATGGTGGCGGTGAAGTCCGGCCTGGGCTACGTGCTGTGGGACGCCTATTACGTCGGCCGCATGGACGTGGTGATTGCCGACATGGTTTCCATCGGCCTGATGGGCTACGTCAGCGACCGCCTCGTGGTATTGATCGAAAGCCGCCTGCTCACCTGGCGGCGCCTGCAGAGTTATTGATGAGTTCAAGCGCAATCGCCATTGCCGGCGTCAGCAAGGTCTACCCCGGGGCCAACCCGGTGACCGCGCTGGAAAATATCGACCTGCAGATTGCCGACGGCGAGTTCGCCGCGCTGCTGGGGCCCTCGGGCTGCGGCAAGTCGACCCTGCTCAACCTGCTGGCGGGCTTCGAGCCCACCACCGCGGGCGAGCTCAAGGTCTACGACGCACCGGTGACCGCGCCCGGGCCGCAGCGTGCCGTGGTGTTTCAGGAGGCCGCGTTGTTTCCCTGGCTCAACGTCTGGGAGAACGTGGTGTTCGGCCCCAAGGTGCAGGGTCTTTCGGCCGACAGGTACGAACAGAAGGCGCGCGAGACCTTGGAGCTGGTCGGCCTGGAAAACTTCGTCAAGCACCTGCCGGTGCAGCTTTCCGGCGGCATGCGCCAGCGCGTGGGTATCGCGCGCGTGCTGGTGATGGAGCCGCGCCTCTTGCTGATGGACGAGCCCTTCGGCGCACTGGACGCGCAGACGCGCCTGACCATGCAGCAGCTCCTGCTCGACGTCTGGCAGGCGCTGAAAAAGACTGTGCTGTTCGTCACCCACGACATCGACGAGGCCATCCTGCTGGCCGATACGATCTACGTGATGAGCGCGCGTCCGGGACGCATCGCCACGCGTATACCGGTGGACCTGCCGCGGCCGCGCAATCTGGACACGCTGACCGACGTGCGCTTCAACGAAATGAAACGCCGCATCATGCATGAGATGCGCGCCCATCCGCACTAGGCGGCCTGGCCGCCACGAGAATCAAAGGAGACAGCAATGGACATGGGATTGAAAGGCAAGAACGTACTCATCACCGGCGCTTCCAAGGGCATCGGCCTGGCCTGCGCCAAGGCGTTTGCCGCCGAGGGCGCGAACCTGCACCTGGCGGCGCGCGACCCGGCGCGCCTGGAAGCGGCAAAGGCGGAGATCGCCAAGGTGGCTTCCGTGCAGGTGACGCTGCATCCGTCCGACCTCGGTCGCGGCGAAGTGGCGAAGTCGCTCGCCGCGGCCTGCGGCGCCATCGACGTGCTGGTGAACAATGCCGGCGCGATTCCCGGCGGCAACATCGAGGCGGTCGACGAGGCGCGCTGGCGCGATGCCTGGGACCTGAAGGTGTTCGGCTACATCAACATGACGCGTGAAGTGCTGCCGGCGATGATGAAGCGCGGCAGCGGCGTGATCATCAACGTCATCGGCCTGGCCGGCATGAAGCCGTCGATGGACTACATCTGCGGCGCCACCGGCAATGCGGCGCTGATCGCGTTCACCAAGGGCGTGGGCGGCAGCAGCACCAGCAAGGGCGTGCGCGTGCTCGGCGTCAACCCGACCGCGACGCGCACCGACCGCATCATCACCTTGAGCAAGGCCAAGGCGAAGTCCGCTTTCGGCGACGAATCGCGCTGGGAAGAGATTCTTTCCAACTCCCCCTTCGGCCGCATCTGCGAGCCCGAGGAAGTGGCCGACGTGGTGCTGTATTGCGCCTCGGCTCGGGCCAGCTATCTGAGCGGCACGGTAATTGATATCGACGGCGGCCAACTGTACCGCGGCTAGGGGTTTACCCGATTTAACAGATTTTCGTTGTCCCCTCGCAACAAATGCGGCGCTGCGAATTGACAGCGGCATGGGGGCATGGAATCCTGCGGCCTACGGATTTTGATGGATCGCCTGACGGTCCATCGTAAAAATTGCACTCGGGGGATCCGCTCACGCGGGAGGAGAAGTGAGAAGGCGGCGGGCATTGGCCCGCCGCCTTTTCCATTTGTGGGATGGCGTTTACGAACGGCGCCTTACTGCCCGGTGAACTTCGGCTTGCGCTTTTCGTTGAAGGCGCGAATGCCTTCCTTGCGGTCCGACGTTCCCACCATGCGCTGGTAGGCCTCGATCTCGAACAGCATGCCGGAGTCGAGATCCATCTGCAGGCCGCGATGAATCGAATGCTTGGCGGTGCGCACCGAGATCGGCGCGTTCGATGCAATGCGCTCGGCGGTAGCCAGTGTCTCCTGCATCAACGCTTCGGGCTTGCACAACTTGTTCACCAGGCCCCAGGCATAAGCCTCTTCGGCGCTGAAGGGCTTGGCGGCGAGGATCAATTCCTTGGCGCGGCGCTCGCCGATGATGCGCGGCAGGAGTTGCGTGCCGCCGCCGCCCGGCATGATGCCCAGCGAGACTTCGGTCAGCGCGAAGCGCGCGCTGGTCGAGGCATAGGTGAAGTCGCACTGGAGCATGATCTCAAGACCTCCAGCATAGGCAGCACCGTTGACCGCGGCGATTACCGGCACCGGGCAATCCAGCACGGCCTTGAAGGCCCGCTCGAATATTTCGTGCTGCGCCACCCATTGCGCGTCGCTCAGCGTGTTGCGTTCCTTGAGATCCGCGCCGGCGCAAAAAGCCTTGTCGCCAGCGCCGGTGAGCACGATGCAGCGATATTCGCGCGCGTATTCGACCAGAGAAGAGAAGACATTCTTCAGGTCGTGCCCGGTCTGGGTGTTGAAGGCGTTCGCCACTTCCGGGCGGTTGATGGTGATCACCGCCACGCCGTTGTCGCGGTGCTCGATGGCGAGGTTCTGGTATTCGTTTTTCAGCATGGTGTTCCAATTCAAAAGGCCGGCATTGCCGGCCTTTTTCGTGTAGTTCAAAGAAGAAATCATCTGGCTTTGCCAGCGATTTCTTCCACTATAAAACCAGGCAAAAGTAGGTTTTTACTTTTGCCTGATCAGACGCTCATACAAAGGTATTTGACGACCATGTACTCTTCCATGCCTTGCTTCGCGCCTTCGCGGCCCAGACCGGATTGCTTGACGCCACCGAAGGGCGCCACCTCGGTGGAGATCAGGCCGGTGTTGATGCCCACCATGCCGTACTCCAGGCCCTCGGCGACTTTCCACACGCGCGACAGGTTGGTCGAGTAGAAATAAGCGGCGAGACCGAACTCGGTATCGTTCGCCAGCTTCACCACCTCGGCATCGTCCTTGAAGCGGAACAGCGGTGCCACCGGGCCGAAGGTTTCTTCGCGGAAAATCTTCATTTCGGGCGTGACGTTCTTCAGCACGGTGGGTTCGAAGAAGGTGCCGCCGAGTGCCGGCTGCTTGCCGCCGATCAGCGCGGTGGCGCCCTTGGCTTGCGCGTCGGCCACGTGCGCCTGCACCTTTTCCAGCGCCGGCTTGTCGATCAAGGGACCGGTGGTCACGCCCTCGCCGAAGCCGTCGCCGACTTTGAGTTTCGCCACCGCGGCCACCAGCTTCTCGGCGAACGCGTCGTACACCTTGTCCTGCACGAACACGCGGTTGGCGCAGACGCAGGTCTGGCCGGCGTTGCGGTACTTGGAGATGATGGCGCCTTCGACCGCCTTGTCGAGGTCCGCATCGTCGAACACGATGAAGGGCGCGTTGCCGCCCAGTTCCAGCGACATCTTCTTGATGGTGGAAGCCGACTGCTTCATCAGGATGCGGCCGACTTCGGTCGAGCCGGTGAAGCTCACCTTGCGCACCAGTGGGTTGGTGGTGAGCTCGAGACCGATGGCGGGTGTGTGCTCAAGGTCGGCAGTGACCACCTGCAGCACGCCCTTGGGCACGCCGGCGCGATGCGCCAGCTCGGCCATGGCAAGCGCGGAATAGGGCGTCTGCTCGGCGGGCTTGATCACCATGGTGCAGCCGGCTGCCAAGGCAGGAGCGGCCTTGCGGGTGATCATGGCAATCGGGAAATTCCACGGCGTGATCGCCGCGCACACGCCCACCGGTTCCTTGAGGGTGACGATGCGCTTGTCGGCCTGGTGGCCGGGAATCACTTCGCCGTAGGCGCGCTTGGCTTCCTCGGCGAACCATTCGACGAAAGACGCGGCATAGGTGACTTCGCCCTTGGCTTCGGCCAGCGGCTTGCCCTGCTCGGCGGTCATCAGCGCGCCGAGGTCGTCCTGGTTCGCCATCAGCAGGTCGAACCACTTGTTCAGGATCGTTGCGCGTTCCTTCGCAGTCTTGGCGCGCCACGGGCCCCAGGCGGCATCGGCCGCCTCGATGGCGCGGCGCACTTCCTTGACCGTGAGGTTGGGCACGTTGCCCAGGATCAGGCCGTTGGAGGGGTTGTTGACGGAGAAGGTGGCCTTGTCTTCGGCATCGACCCATTCGCCGTTGATGAACGCCTGTTGCTTGAACAGGGACGGGTCTTTCAGCTTTGGCATGGCGGAAGCTTTTTGCAGCATGGTGACTCCTGGAAAACGGATGGCGTGAGGACAGTCATACCCGCTATAAATGCAGGGTCTTCCCGCATCTCCCTTATAGGGTCCCTCGTCTGGGGTAGCTTATTTTACGCCCGGCGCGCATGCCCTTCAGCGGCGCAGGCTGGGCAGGCCGATGCCGGTGGCATCGAAGCCGCCATCCACCGCCAGGGTCTGGCCGTTGACGTAGCCGGCCGCGTCGCTGCACAGGAACCACACCGCGGCGGCGATTTCTTCTTCCAGGCCATAGCGGTTCAGGGGAATGGCGTCATGGTAGTCGGCACGGATGTCGGCGGTATGCACCTGCTTGGCCATCGCCGTGTCCACCGGCCCCGGAGCCACCGCGTTGACGCGGATGCCGATGTTGCCCAGCTCCGCCGCCTGCTGCTTGGTGAGATGGATCACGCCCGCTTTGCTGGTGCCGTAGGCCACGCGCAGGGTGCTGGCGCGCAGGCCGGAGATGGAAGCGATGTTGACGATGCTGCCGCCGCCGTTGCGCAACATGACGCGGGCGCAGGCCTGCGCGCACAGGAAGGGGCCGGTGAGGTTGACCGCCAGCACGCGCATCCACTCCTCGGGCGTGGTGTCGAGGAGGGGCTTGAACACCGCGGTGCCGGCGTTGTTCACCAGCGCGTCGATGCGCCCGAAGCGCGCCACCGTCTGATCGATGCTCGCCTGCACCTGGGCCGGGAGGGCGACGTCGCAGGTAAGCGCCAGCACCGCATCCGCACTACCGAGGGCGGCCGCTGCTTTTTCCAGCGCCGGGCCGTCGATGTCGAGCAGGGCGACGCGATAATCCTGTTCGAGAAATTTGCGCGCGATGGCCAGGCCGATGCCGCGCGCCGCGCCGGTGATGACCGCAACTTTTTTATCCGGGGCTTGCATGAGGGTTGGTCTTTCCTTGGGTCAGGGGCGGGGCTCGACGTCCAGGCGCGCGATCCAGCCTTCTTTGCCAGGGCCGGAAGCGGGGTAGCGCTTGAGCACTTCGGGGTCGTGGCCGGGGATCACGTATTGCGGCGCATCCGCCAGTTCGCGGCAGCGGCGCCAGCCTTCGACCATCGCGCCGACGTCGAAGACGATGGGGAACAAGCGCTGCTCCTCCATGTTGGCGTAGTAGTGGGTGGCATCGGAAGCCAGCACCATCCAGCCGTGTTGGGTCCACACGCGCACGATCTGCAAGCCATCGGTGTGGCCGCCGACGTGGTGCAGCGTGAGGCCGGGGGCGAGTTCGGTGTCGCCGTTGTAAAACCGTACGCGGCCGCGGTAGACCTCGCGCACCATGGCGGTGATGTCTTCCACCTCGTAGGCGGCGTTCATCACCGGGCTGGCCATGTGGCGCCCGGTGGCATAGGCCATCTCGCGGTCCTGCAAGTGGAAAACGGCGTTGGGAAAAAGCGCGAAGTTGCCGATGTGGTCGTAATGCAGGTGGGTCACCACCACGTCTTTCACTTGATCCACCGGCAGGCCCAGCGCCGCCAGGCCTTCGGAGGGGCAGCGCAGGAATTCACGCCCGCGCTTGCGCCCGACTGCGGCGGTAAAGCCGCTGTCGATGACGAAGCTGCGCTCGGCGTTGCGCACCAGCCAGACGAAATAGTCCATCGTGCCGCCGTGCTCGTGCGGGTCGGCGCCGATGAAGTTCTCCCCGGCATGCTTGCGCACCACGGTGGCGTAGCGGATGGCGTAAATCTCGTAGGGGGTGAGGCTCACCTTGTCTCCAACTGGTCATTTATATGTGGCGGACGGCGCCGACCGGATCGGTCGTGTCACCACGAATGTGTTTGCGCCGCCAAAAACCACGGTAAACCACGGTAAAAAAACGCGCCGAATCGCGTCCCCATTTTCCCGAACCCTATAAAACCCCATGAATTTCGGAAAAGATGAAACACAAGTGTGTTGGCGGATTACGCAGCAGCCGGGACCGCCGCGCGCGCGACGCCGGTCCCGCCTACCAAAGATACGCGAACTTCGCGCCGCGTCAAGCGCCTGGGCGCGCAAGCCAGTCTGCCGTTAAACTCCGCGCATGGCCCATATTCCCCGCAAGCGCTTCGGCCAGCATTTCCTGGTCGATCAGGACGTGATCGCCGCCATTGTCGACGCCATCCACCCGCAGGCAGCGGAGCTGATGGTGGAGATCGGCCCCGGCCTGGGCGCGCTCACCAAACCCTTGCTGGAGCGCCTGGAGCACCTGCACGTGGTCGAGATCGACCGTGACGTCATCGCCAAACTACGCCGCGACTACAGCAACGAGCGCCTGACCATCCACGAGGGTGACGCCCTGAAGTTCGACTTCGGCGTACTCGCCGCCGGCGACGAGCGCGCCGGCCTGCGCGTGGTCGGCAACCTGCCCTACAACATCTCCACCCCGTTGCTGTTCCACCTCGCTGACTTCGCACCGCGCATCATCGACTGCACCTTCATGCTGCAGGCGGAAGTGGTCGAGCGCATGGTGTCGCCGCCCGGTGGCAAGGAATACGGGCGCCTGTCGGTGATGCTGCAATACCGCTTCGAGATGGAGCAGGTGCTGGAAGTGCCGCCGGATGCGTTCGATCCGCCGCCCAAGGTGGACTCCGCCGTGGTGCGCATGGTGCCCAAGCCGGCCGCGGCGATGCAGGCGCTGAACGTCGAGCGCCTCGGCAAACTCGTCACCCAGGCCTTCAGCCAGCGCCGCAAGGTGCTGCGCAACACCCTGAAAGGCCATGCGACCGAAGCGCAGATGGAAGCCGCCGGCATCGACGCCCGCGCCCGCGCCGAGGAAATACCGCTGGAGAATTACGTGCGCCTGGCCAATGCGCTGGAAAGCGGGACGGTAGGCAAAGCTGCGGCGTCGTAGCCGTCGCTTTGCTTTTTCGTTGCTTTTCACCCAAAAAACCAGCCGGCTCTGCCGGTGATTTTTTGCAGTACAGGGCGGACAAAAGCAGGGGTGTACTTTTGTCCGGCTTGCTCAGTGCGCCTGGATCAGCTCGATCTTGTAGCCGTCCGGGTCTTCGACGAAGGCGATCACGGTGGCGCCGCCCTTGACCGGGCCGGCTTCACGCGTCACGTTGCCGCCCTTGGCCTTGACCGTCTCGCAGGCCTTGTAAACATCATCCACCTCGAAGGCAGTGTGGCCGAAGGCGCTACCGAGGTCGTACTTGTCGGTGCCGTAGTTGTAGGTCAGTTCGATCACCGCCTGCTTGTCTTCGGTGTCGTAGCCGACGAAGGCGAGGGAATACTTCTGGTCGGGGCGGTCAGTGGTGCGCAGCAGTTTCATGCCCATCACTTCCGTATAGAACTTCACCGAGCGGTCCATGTTGCCGACGCGCAGCATCGTATGCAGCATTCTGGGCATGTCTTTTCCTTCGCGGTTGGCTAAGAATTTCGGCCGGCTTTGCCGGCGAAATTGTTCATTTTGATCCGCTTGAAAGCAGGGGTGTACTTTCAAGCGCCCTAAATTTCAGGCAATTCTAATGCGCGGCGCTTGATCTCGTCGCGCGCGGCTTCGTAATCCGGATACAGCTTGCCGACGGCGGCCCAGAAGCGCGGGCCGTGGTGCATGTGCTTGATGTGCGCCACTTCGTGGGCGATCACATAATCGATCAGGCGCGGCTCGAAATGGATCATGCGCCAGTTCAGGCTGATGCGGTACTCCCCCTCGGCCGAGCGCGCGCAGGAGCCCCAGCGGGTGGCGGCCTGGCTGATGCGCAGGTCCGGCACGGCGACGCCGAAGGCGGCGCAGTAATGCGCCAGACGGGTGAGGAACCAGTCGCGCGCCTGCGCCTTCAGGAGGTCGCGCAGCTTGGCGCGCACCGCGCTTTCCGCTTGCGGGTTGGGCACGGTGAGGATCAGCAGGTCGTCGAACTTCGCTAGCCCCGCGCGCCCGGGGGCGATCTTCATCGGCCGAGGGAGGCCAAACAGCGGCAGGGGATCGGAAAGGCACCACACGCGCGGCAGGTTTTCCGGCCGTTGCCATTCCTTGAGCTTGGCCAGCACCCAGCGGGTGTTGGCATAGATCAGCTTGTCGATCTCGGCCTGGCTGGCGCGCAGGGGTGCGGCGACGCGCAGGCCGCGGGTGTCGATGGTCAGCCCCAGGGTGCGGCGCTTGGCGGAGCGGCGGATCTGGTAGTCGATCAGCTGGTTGCCGAGCAGGATGCGCCGCGGCTCTTCCGGCGCCGCCTCTGGCGAGCGCGATTTCGCGCCGCGCACGGGGTCGTCGCCCGCGGGGCTGCGCAAAAACGGCAGGTCGAGTTGCAAGAAACCGAACATTCGTCGCGTCGGCCAGGTCCTGAAACGTCAGGCGGTTTGCGGCTGCTTTTCGGGGGCGTACTGATGCGGAAACTGGCGCCGCATCTCGGCTTCGATCCACGCCTCCACCTTCGCCATCTGCTCTTCGGCCGTCATGTTATCAGGAGCGATGGCGGGGCCGATAGAGACCGTCACCGTGCCCGGCGTCTTGGTCCAGCGCCCGCGCGGCCAGAAGTCGCCGGCGTTGTGCGCGATCGGCACCACCGCCACGCGGGTGGCGACCGAAAGATAGGTGCCGCCGATCTTGTAGCGCTTTTTCTGCCCCGGCTCGACGCGCGTGCCCTCGGGGAAGAGCACCATGTTCCAGCCGCTTTCCAGCTTTTTCTTGCCGATGGTGGCGACCTGGTCCAGCGCTTCCTTGCCGCGGGCGCGGTTGATCGGGATCATGTCGCAGAGGGCGATGCCCCAGCCGAAAAACGGGATGTAATGCAGCTCCCGCTTGTACACGTAGCACATGTAGGTGAACAGGCCGCGGAACAACAGGGTTTCGTAGCGCGACTGGTGCTTGGCGAGGAAAATCACGCCGCCGTGGGTTTTGGGGTCCGGCACGTTCTCCCGGCCGATCACCCGGTAATCGATGCCGCAGAACACTTTCGCGCCCCACACCGCCATCTTGGTCCAGAAGGTGATCAGCAGGTAGCGCCGCGGCATCGGCACAAAGAAGCTGAGGCAGGAAAGGATGCCCCAGGGCGCGACGGTGACGAACAGGTAGATCAGGTAGGCGATGCTGCGCGCGAGATACATCTATTTTCCGGCCTTACGCACAGTAATGGGCGGCGACGGCCGCGAGGTCGTCGAACACCAGGGTACCGGGCGGCAGGCCGCCGGCGGCCAGCGTCTTCAGCCCCTTGCCGGACTTCACCAGCACGGTGTCGCACCTGGCCGCCGCGGCCGCCTGCAAATCGCGCAGCGAATCGCCCACCACCGGCACGCCGGCCAGGCTGGTATCGAAGCGCTTGGCGATCTCCAGCAGCATGCCCGGCTTGGGCTTGCGGCAGTCGCATTGCATGTCGGCGGTGTGCGGGCAGTAGAACACCGCGTCGATCCGCCCGCCCGCCTGCGCCACCACCCGGTGCATCTTCTCGTGCATGGCGTTGAGCGTCGCCATCTCGAACAGGCCGCGGCCGATGCCCGACTGGTTGGTCGCCACCGCCACGCGGTAGCCGGCATGGTTGAAACGCGCGATGGCCTCGGCGGAGCCCGGCAGCGGGCGCCACTCGGCCGCGCTCTTGACGAACATGTCCGAGTCTTCGTTGATCACGCCGTCGCGGTCGAGGATGATGAGTTTCATTGCGAAAAGATGCGTCGGGCGGGGCGGGCGCCCACAAGACGCATCGTAACTCAAGCGGCGAGTTTGGAGATGTCGGCCACCTGGTTGAACAGGTGCTCCAGCTCGGCCAGCAGGCCCAGGCGATTGGCACGCACCGCGGGATCCTCGGCGTTGACCATCACCTTGTCGAAGAACAGGTCCACCGCGCCGCGCAGGCCCGCCAGTCGTTTCAGCGCCCCGGCATAGTCGCCCTTGGCAAAGGCGGCATCGGCTTCCGGCTTGGCGGCCATGAGGCCCGCGTGCAGCGCTTTTTCCGCTTCCTCGGTGAGCAGCGACGGGTTCACCGCGCCCGGCCTGGATTCCGATTTGCGCAGGATGTTGATCACGCGCTTGTTCGCCGCCGCAAGGGCTTCGGCCTCTGGCAGGGCGCGGAAGGCGCGCACCGCCTCGATGCGGGGAATCACCTGGTCGAGGCGCTCGGGAGATTGCGAGACCACGGCTTCGATTTCGTCGAAGCTGTAGCCGCGGTCTTTCAGGTAGCCGCGCAGGCGGTCGTAGGTGAAGTCGAGAATTTTCGCGACGGCGTCTTTCTCGCTGGCTTTCGCCGCCACGCCCTGGAAGGCCGCCTCCACGATCTGCTTCAGACTCACCGGCAGGGACTTTTCCACCAGGATGCGGATCACGCCGAGCGCCGCGCGGCGCAGCCCGAAGGGGTCCTTGTCGCCGGTCGGGATCAGGCCGATGGCGAAGATGCCGGCCAGCGAATCGAGTTTGTCGGCCAGCGCGGCGCAGGTACCGGCATTCGATGCCGGCAGGGCATCGCCGGCGAAGCGCGGCATGTAATGCTCTTCGATGGCCTGCGCGACTTCGGCGTCTTCCTTGTCATGGGTGGCGTAGTAGCGCCCCATGATGCCTTGCAGCTCGGGGAATTCGCCCACCATGTTGCTGACGAGATCCGCCTTTGCCAGTTTGGCGGCGCGCCTGGCCTTGGTGGTGTCGAATTTCAGTGCGTCGGCGATGCCGCCCGCCAAGGCTTCGAGGCGCCGCACGCGGTCGCCCTGGCTGCCGAGCTTGTTGTGGTACACGACGCTGTCGAGGCTGGCCAGGCGCGACTCCAGCTTTTCGCGGCGGTCGAAGTCGAAAAAGAATTTGGCGTCGGACAGGCGCGGGCGCACCACGCGCTGGTTGCCTTCGACCACGTTCTTCGGATCGGCCAGCTGCATGTTGCTGACGATCAGGAAGCGGTTCTTCAGCTTTCCCTGCGCGTCGAACAGCGGGAAATACTTCTGGTTCAGGCGCATGGTGAGGATCAGGCATTCCTGCGGCACCGCCAGGAATTCCGCTTCGAACTCGCCGGTGTAAATCGCCGGGCGCTCGACCAGGGCCGTTACCTCATTCAGCAGGGCGTCGACGTCGGCCTCGCCGCCGAGGTTGGCATTCTCCCGCTTCGCCGCGGCTTCGAGCGCCGTGCGGATCGCCTGGCTGCGCTCATCGAAAGACGCGATCACCGCGCCTTCGGCTTGCAACTGCTGCGCGTAGCTGTCGGCCGACTTCAGCGTGATGTCCCTGGCCCCCTGGAAGCGGTGGCCGTGGGTCACGCGCCCGGCGTTGAGGCCCAGCGCGGTGACATCGACCACCTTGTCGCCATACAGGGCCACCAGGCCGTGCGCCGGGCGCACGAACTCGATAAAAGGATCAGTCCAGGCGGCACCGTCGGGCTGGTAGCGCATGACTTTGGGAATCGGCAACTTGACGATCGCCTCAGCCAACGCTGCCTGCAAGCCATCCTTGAGGCTGGCGCCGGCCACGCTTTGCACCAGCCAGGCGAAGTCCCCGCTGTTTCCTTCGGGGCCTTCCTTGCGCATCTGGATATCGGCGGCGGTGGCGCCTTCCTTTTCCAGGCGTTTTTGCAGCGAGGCGCTGGGCGCGCCCGCGGCGTCGAACGCGACCTTGGCGGGCATCAGCTTCTTTTCCACCTGGCTGTCGCTGCCTTTTTCGGTGACGTCGGCAATCGCGGCGGCCAGGCGGCGCGGGGTGGCGAACACGGTGACGGCGCTCTTGGCGCTCGCCAGGCCACGGTTTGCGAGCCCCTTGTGCAGTTCTTCGGCAAAGGCGCGGCCCAGTTTCGCCAGCGCCTTGGGCGGCAGTTCTTCGGTGAACAGTTCGACGAGAAGGGTGGTCATTGCGCGGCCCCCTGTTTCTTGTCGCCAAGCATCGGAAAGCCCAGCCTCTCACGCGATTCGTAATAGCTTTGCGCCACCGCGCGCGCCAGGTTGCGGATGCGCCCGATGTAGGCGGCGCGCTCGGTCACGGAAATGGCGCCGCGCGCGTCCAGCAGGTTGAAGGTGTGCGCGCACTTGAGCACCATTTCGTAGGCGGGCAGGGCGACTTGCGCATCGATCAAGCGCTTGGCTTCGTTCTCATAATCAGTGAAATGGGCGAACAGGATCTCGGTGTTCGACAGCTCGAAGTTGTACTTCGACTGCTCCACCTCGTTCTGGTGGAAGACGTCGCCGTAGGTCAGGCGTTTGGCTTTTCCGCCTTCCTGCCACTCGGTCCAGACCAGGTCGAAGACGTTTTCCACGCCTTGCAGGTACATCGCCAGCCGCTCGATGCCGTAGGTGATTTCGCCCAGGATCGGCTTGCAGTCGATGCCGCCGACCTGCTGGAAATAGGTGAATTGCGTCACTTCCATGCCGTTGAGCCACACTTCCCAGCCCAGGCCCCAGGCGCCCAGCGTCGGGTTTTCCCAGTCGTCTTCGACAAAGCGGATGTCGTTGGCCTTCGGGTCCAGCCCCAGGGCTTCGAGCGAGCCGATGTACAGGTCGAGGATGTTTTCCGGCGCGGGCTTCAATACCACCTGGTATTGGTAGTAGTGCTGCATGCGGTTGGGGTTCTCGCCGTAGCGCCCGTCCTTCGGGCGGCGCGAGGGCTGCACGTAAGCGGCGCGCCAGGGCTCGGGGCCGAGCGCGCGCAGGAAGGTCGCGGTGTGCGAGGTGCCGGCGCCGACTTCCATGTCGTAGGGCTGCAACAGGGCGCAGCCCTGGCTGTCCCAGAACGCCTGCAGGCGCAGGATGATTTGCTGAAATGTGAGCATTGGCGCTCTACCGATGCGGAAAAGCCGAAGCCCGCTATTTTAGCGGATGCCCCCCGCTTTTTTGATGTCGCCCGGCCAAATCCCGCGTTCGCGGTTGCGGGCGGTTGCCGGTTGCGTAAAGCGCCGGGCCGATCCGGCCGATCAGCCCGGCCGCGGGCAGGGCGTTTTCGCACGCCTTCCTGCTGCCACCATCTACTGCAGGACCTTGCCGCTGGTGGAGATGATGGACATGTCGACGTACCTGACGCCTTCGCGAGCGGTGTCGCTGTAGTCCACCATCACGCCGCCGGTGTCATACCCGCGCACGGTCTGCAGCGCCTTGTACAGCTTCTCGCGGTCGGGCTTGGGGCCGGCGCGCTTGAGGCCTTCGACGATGACCTTGGCGGCGAGCAGCCCTTCCAGGCGGCTGAAATTCACCTTGCCGTCTTTCGGCCCGTAGCCCTGCATCAGGTCGCGCGCCTCGCGCACCAGCGGCATGCCCAGGTTGGAGGGGTTGGGCGCGATCTGCGAGATCCAGATGCCGCGCGTGAGCTTGTCGCCCAGGGCCTGTTGCAGCTTTTCCCCTTCCACCAGCGACATCGCGCTGATCTGCACGGTGGTGTCGCTCTGGCGCACTTCGCGCACGATGGCAGTGGCGGCAACGGTGTTGGTCACCATGATGATGCCCTGCACCTTGGCTTTGGCCACCTCGGCCACGGCGGCCTTCACGTCGGTGGTGTTGGCGGGGAAGGCGGCCTTCACCACCAGGTTGTTCGCCTTGTTGCGGCGTGCCATGGCATCGACGGTGGCGTCCAGGCCTTCCTTGCCGAGGCCGTCGTTCTGGTAGATCAGGCCGATGCGCTCGTAGCCCATGGTGGAGAACTGTTCGACGATGCGCTCGATCTCGTCGCGATATTGCGCGCGCACGCGGAACAGCATCGGATGCTTGACTACGGCGCCGACGCGCGCGCCGATGATCGGGATGCGCACCTGGTCCAGCAGGCCGCTTTTGACCACGCCCACCATGTGGGTGGTGCCGAAGGGGTAGAGCAGGGCCAGGGGCTTGTCTTCGGCGGCGGCGTCGCGGATCTGCTGCATGGTCAGCGGCGGCTCGTATTTGTCGTCGCGGGTGATCAGGCGCAAGCGCTCGCCGTTGATGCCGCCGCCGGCGTTGATCTTCTCGAAATAGGCGCCGGCGGCGGCGTTGATGTCGCGCGCGGCGGTCGATACCGGGCCGGTCATCGGCGCCACCTGGACGATCACCAGGTCGGCGCATGCGGCGCTCGGATACAGGATGCCGGCGGCAGCCAGCAGGGACAGCAGAAAACTGACGATCTTCATGAGACTTCCTTCCGGTTGCCCGCCCCTGGCGCGCCGTCAGGGAGGCGATCTTCAGATCCAGGCGGATGTTTTCCCCTCGGCCGGTCGCGTGCACCGCGGCCAGCCGCTATGCGTCGGGCAGTGCTTTTTCGGTCTGGCGCCCGGCACCATCGGCGCCTGCGGCAGCGCCATATCACCTCCGGGTCAGTCTTGCATGAAGATTGTCATTTTGCAAGATTGTCAGACAATCAACAATCAGACGTGCACGGGAAAACCGCCGGCCGGTAGTTTTTCGGGTTCCGACGGCGGGCGGCGATGCCTGGCGGGGAGGGCCGCGAAACGTGGTGTGATCGGCGGCCGCGTGGGCCGCGGGTGGGGGTAGCTGTTGCGTCCGGGGCAGCTTGGACGAAGGCGGCGGGGCGCGAAGGAGAATTGCCGGCATCGGCGGCCCGCCGGGCCTGCTCGTGGCGGGTAGCAATGCCGGCATCGGGCCGGCCGGCGCCGCGCTACGGCGCGCTGGTCACCGGCAGGTCGACGTCCAGCCAGAATTTGCGCAACTGCTTGATCACGTTTTGCATGCCGGTCACCGACAGGGGCTTGCACAAAAACGAATTGGCGCCGTGCTCATGGGCATCGACAATCTCGGCCGGGTCTTCGGAGGAGGAGAAGATCACCACCTTGAGATTCGCGGTCGACGGATGGGCGCGGATCTCGCTCAAGGTTTCGACCCCCGACTTGCCGGGCATGTGCAGGTCCATCAGCACCAGGCGCGGCTGCACGCTGGTGTCGCGCCCGGTGTGGCGCCCGCGGGCGAACAGGTAGTTCAGCGCCTCTTCGCCGCTGCTCACCACCACCTGCGGCACCTCGATGCCCGCGCGCCTCAGGCCCATCTGCATCAGCAATAGCTCATCTTCGCTGTCGTCGACCAGCAGCAGTGGGCCCTGGGCGGGTTTGGCGGAGACAGTCATGAGTGAGGTTGCTGTTCGAATTTGGCGGATGGCGGCGGCGGCAAAATTGCCCAGGCCGCCCGGCGGCGCGGGCGGAGGCCTTCCGGCTATTTTGCACCGAATGTCCGGCTTATGAAAGGGCGGGCTGGCTGCGTACGCGTGCCACCGCTGCGTTCCACGCCGCCAGCCGCTCCTGCGCCTGGTCGCGCGGCATGCGCGGCTCGAACACGCGCTCTTTTTCCCACAGCGCGGCGATTTCCGCCTGGTCTTTCCAGTAGCCGACTGACAAACCTGACAGGTAGGCGGCCCCCAGCGCCGTGGTTTCCAGCACTTTGGGGCGCACCACCGGCACGCCCAGGAGGTCGGCCTGGAACTGCATCAGCAATTGGTCGGCGGCGGCGCCGCCATCGACGCGCAATTCGGTGAGCTTGATGCCGGAGTCCGCTTCCATCGCCTGCAGGACCTCGGCCGACTGGAAGGCGATCGATTCCAGCGCCGCGCGCGCGATGTGCGCCTTGGTCGAACCGCGCGTGAGGCCGCTGATGGAGCCGCGCGCCTGCGCGTCCCAGTAGGGCGCGCCCAGGCCGGTGAAGGCGGGCACGAACACCACGCCGTCGCTGTCTTCCACGCTTCCCGCCAGCGCTTCCACCTCGGCGGAGGACTGGATGATCCCCAGGCTGTCGCGCAGCCATTGCACCACCGCGCCGGCGATGAAGACGCTGCCTTCCAGGGCGTAGGCCTTCTCCGTGCCGGTACGCGCGGCCGCCGTGGTCACCAGGCCGCTTTTGGATTCAAGCGCCTTTGCGCCGGTGTTCATCAGCATGAAGCAGCCGGTGCCATAGGTATTTTTCGCCATGCCGGGGCTGACCGCGCCCTGGCCGAACAGCGCCGCCTGCTGGTCGCCGGCGATGCCGGCGATCGGCATTGGCGCGCCGAAGATTTCGGGATGGGTCTGGCCCACTACCTCGCTCGATTTCTTCACTTGCGGCAGCACTGTCGGCGGCACGTTCAGCGCCAGGCACAGGGTGTCGTCCCAGTCGTCGGTGTGGATGTTATAGAGCAGGGTACGCGAGGCATTGGTGACGTCCGTCAGGTGCAGCGCGCCTTTCGCCTCGCTGCCGCCGGTGAGCTTCCAGATCAGCCAGGAGTCGATGGTGCCGAAGGCCAGTTCGCCGCGGTCGGCCATCTCGCGCGCGCCCTGCACGTGATCCAGGAGCCACGAAATCTTGGTGGCGGAGAAATACGGGTCGATCACCAGCCCAGTCTTGGCGCGGATCATCGCTTCCTTGCCGTCGCGCTTGAGGTTCTCGCAGCGCTTGGCGGTGCGCCGGTCCTGCCAGACGATGGCGTTGGCGATCGGCTTGCCGCTGGGGCGGTGCCACACCACCGCGGTTTCGCGCTGGTTGGTGATGCCCAGCGCGGCGACGTTTTTCGCCGACAGGCGCGCCTTGAACAGCACTTCCTGCGCCACCGACAGCTGGGTCTGCCAGATTTCCTCAGGATCGTGCTCCACCCAGCCGGCTTGCGGAAAGATCTGGCGGAATTCCTTTTGCGCCATGGCGACGATGCGCCCGGCACGATCGAACAGGATGGCGCGCGAACTGGTGGTGCCCTGGTCAAGCGCAAGAATGTGGGTAGACATGCGGCTCTCCGGCGGCTGAAGGGGGCCGCATTCGCGGCGATTCTAGCCAATCGCCGGCTGCCTCGTGCCCTTTGTGTGTTTTGCGCTGCTTGCAAGGCGGTCGGCAAGCCCGGATGTTATAATCCAAACGATTGATTTTGCTTGGGAAACAAGCAAATCCAGCACAAAAACCTGACCCCTTCGACTGCGATGAACGTCTCCGAAATCCGCGAAAAATTCCTTTCCTACTTCGAGTCCAAGGGGCATACCCGCGCGGCCTCGAGTTCGCTCGTGCCGGGCAACGACCCCACGCTGCTGTTCACCAACTCGGGCATGGTGCAGTTCAAGGACGTGTTCATCGGCACCGATGTGCGCTCCTACAAGCGCGCCACCACCGCGCAGCGCAGCGTGCGCGCCGGCGGCAAGCACAACGACCTGGAAAACGTCGGCTACACCGCGCGGCATCACACGTTTTTCGAGATGCTGGGCAACTTTTCCTTCGGTGATTATTTCAAGCGCGACGCCATCAAGTTCGCCTGGGAACTGCTGACGGAAGTCTACAAGCTGCCCAAGGACAAGCTGTGGGTGACGGTCTACATCGAAGACGACGAAGCCTTCGACATCTGGGAAAAGGAAGTCGGCGTGCCGAAGGAGCGCATCGTGCGCATCGGCGACAACAAGGGCGCCAAGTACGCCTCCGACAACTTCTGGCAGATGGCCGACACCGGCCCCTGCGGCCCCTGCTCGGAGATTTTCTACGACCACGGGCCTGAAGTCGCCGGCGGCCCCCCCGGCTCGCCCGAGCAGGATGGCGACCGCTATATCGAAATCTGGAATCTGGTGTTCATGCAGTTCGATCGCCAGCCCAACGGCGAAATGCCGCGCCTGCCCAAGCCCTGCGTCGATACCGGCATGGGCCTGGAGCGCATCGCCGCCGTGCTGCAGCACGTGCACAGCAATTACGAGATCGACCTGTTCGTCGACCTGATCAAGGCGGCCGGCCGCGAGACCAATACGAAGGATCTCGGCACCCCGTCGCTGAAGGTGATCGCCGACCACATCCGCGCCTGCTCCTTCCTGATCGTCGACGGCGTGATTCCGTCGAATGACGGCCGTGGCTACGTGCTGCGCCGGATCATCCGCCGCGCGCTGCGCCACGGCAACAAGCTGGGCCAGACCAAGCCGTTCTTCCACGCCCTGGTGAAAGACCTGGTGGCGCAGATGGGCAAGGCTTATCCCGAACTCAAGGCCAACGCCAAGCGCGTCGAGGAAACCCTGCTCGAAGAAGAACTCAAGTTCGCCGAGACCCTCTCCAACGGCATGAAGATCCTCGACGCGGCCCTGGCGCGCGAAGGCAACATGCTGGACGGCGAGACCGTCTTCACGCTGTACGACACCTACGGCTTCCCGGTGGACCTGACGGCCGACGTTGCCCGAGAGCGCGGCAAGAACATCGACATCCCCGGCTACGAAGCGGCGATGCAGCAGGCGAAAAAGCAGTCGCAGGAGGCCAACAAGGGCCGCTTCAAGATGGCCGCGGGCGTCAGCTACGACGGCGGCAAGACCAATTTCAAGGGCTACGAGGCGCTCAGCCACGAGGGCGCGAAGGTGGTCGCGCTTTACCTGGACGGCACCCCGGTGCAGCAGCTTTCGACCGGCGAGCACGGCATCGTGGTGCTCGACGCCACACCGTTCTACGCCGAGTCCGGCGGCCAGGTGGGCGACAAGGGCGAGCTGGTGGGCGCCGGCGGCAGCTTCGATGTTGCCGATACGCAGAAAATCCAGCCTGATGTCTACGGCCACCACGGCACCCTCAAGTCCGGCGCGCTGAAAGTCGGCGACACGGTCGAGGCCCGTGTGGACACCGCCCGGCGCGCCGCCATCGCGCGCAATCATTCGGTGACCCACCTGATGCACAAGGCCTTGCGCGAAGTGCTGGGCGGCCACGTGGCGCAGCGCGGCTCGCTGGTGGACGACGAAAAGACCCGTTTCGACTTCGTGCAGAACAAGCCGCTGACCGCCGCCGAAATCCGCCAGGTGGAGGAAAAGGTCAACGCCGAGATCCTGTCGAACACGCCGACGCGCGCGCGCGTGCTGCCGATCGAGGAAGCCAAGCAGACCGGCGCGATGATGCTGTTCGGCGAAAAATACGGCGAAGAGGTGCGCGTGCTGGACATCGGCTCCTCGCGCGAACTGTGCGGCGGCACCCACGTCGGCCGCACCGGCGACATCGGACCGTTCAAGATCTATTCGGAAGGCGGCGTCGCCGCCGGCATCCGCCGCGTGGAAGCCACCACCGGCACCACCGCGCTCAACCTGATGCTGGACCAGACCCAGGAACTCTCCGAGATCGCGCGTTCGCTCAAGGTCGGCTCGGCCGACGTCGAAGGCGCGATCGGCCGCCTGCAGGAGGAAAAGCGCAACCTGGAAAAGGAACTGGCCAAGCTGAAAGGCAAGCTGGCGTCGAACCAGGGTGACGAACTGGTGGCGCAGGCGGTGGATGTGAAGGGCGTCAAGGTGCTCGCCGCCACGCTCGAAGGCGCCGATTCCAAGGCGCTGCTCGAGACCATGGACAAGCTGAAGGACAAGCTGAAGACCGCGGCTATCGTGCTCTCCGCCGTCAACGGCGGCAAGGTGGTGCTGATCGCCGGGGTCACCAAGGACGCGACGGCCAAGGTGAAGGCGGGCGATCTGCTCAACTTCGTCGCCCAGCAGGTGGGCGGCAAGGGCGGCGGCAAGCCGGAGATGGCGCAGGGCTCGGGCTCGGAGCCGGACAAGCTGCCCGCCGCGCTTGCCGGCGTCAAGGCCTGGGTCGAGGAGCGGGTCTAGACCTGAAGCAAGGGGGGCGGGCGGCAGGCGCCTCCTCGTCTAGAATGCAACCAGCCGGTGATCCGGCGTGAATGAGGAGCGGTAAGAATGAAAATCGCAAGCGCAGCCGTCCTGGCCCTGATGCTCGCCGCCGGCGCGGTCTCCGCGCAGCCGGCGCCGGCGCAAGGCCCGATCGAGACCACCACGCCTGGCGGCGAGAAGATCCGCCTGTTCCCCGACGGCCATTGGGAATACGCGGACCAGAAAAAGGCCGAAGCGCAGCGCACCGAGCGCGTTGCCGAGGAAAAGAAGAAGGAAGAAGTGGTGCAGGCCAAGACCGAGCGTGAGAAGGATGCGCAGGGCTTCCTGGGCGCCAAGATCTATCCCGGCGACAAGGATTTCAATCGCGGTTCCCTCAACCCCAAGCTGCGGTGATCCCATGCGCGCAATCCTGATTGGCGCCGCGGCGCTGGGCGTATTGGGCACCGTGCTGCCGGCGCAAGGCGCGCTGGCAGCCGAACTGGTGGTGCTGTCGGCCGGCGCCGCCAAGTCGGCGGTGCAGCCGCTGGTGGAGAGCTTCGAGAAGGCCAGCGGCCACAAGGTGAAGGTGAGCTTCGGCACCATGGGCCTGATCCAGGAAAAGCTGGGCAAGGGCGAACATGCGGACGTGCTGATCGTCTCCGCCGAAGTGGCCCAGGAGCTGGCGAAAAAACATGCGGTGGTGGAAAGCAGTGTCAAGCCGCTGGCCAAGGTGGGCATCGGCGTGGCGGTGAATGAAAAGACCGCGACCTTGCCCGACATTTCCACGCCGGAAGCGTTCAAGCAGACCCTGCTCAACGCCAAGTCGATCGTCTACATCGACCCGGCCCGCGGCACCAGCGGCAAATACCTGGCGACGCTGTTCGACAAGCTGGGTGTGACCGCGCAGGTGAATGCCAAGGCGCGCCTGGGCGAGGGCGGCAACATCGTCGAACCGGTGGGCAGGGGCGAGGTCGAGCTGGGCCTGCACCAGATCAGCGAAATCCTGCCGGTGAAAGGCGTCAAGCTGGTCGGCCCGCTGCCGGAGGCGCTGCAAAAATGGACGGTGTACAGCGCCGCCATCACACCGCACAGTGCCGCGCCGAAAGAGGCGCAGGAACTGATTGCGTATCTGTCTGGCGCACAAGCCAAGCCGGTATACTCGGCCAAGGGTTTCGCGGCCGCCGACTGATCGGCCGTCGCCTGCGGGGGAGAGATGGGGAAGGGGTTAGGGGCGGATCGCCGCGCGCTGCGCGCGCGCGGCTTGAACGCGGGAGCAAACGAATGAGCGGCCAGGACACCGGCAGCCTGCCGGTGTTGCTGCCTGGCGCGCGCTTCCCGGCGCTGCTTTATCTCAGCCCGCAGCCGATCTCCCTGGCCGAACTCGCCACCGGGCGCTATATCGAAGTCAACCAGGCCTGGCTGGATTTTTTCGGCTATACGCGCGAGGAAGTGCTCGGCCGCTCGCGCGGCGAAGTGTCGATCTGGGTCTCGCCGGACGAGGGTGTGCGCATGCGCGCGCTGCTGGAGCAAGGCGAGTTGCGCAATGCCGGCGCGCAGTGCCGCAAGAAGTCCGGCGAAATCGCCGAGGTCCAGTACACCTGCGACCTGGTGGAATTCGAAGGGCGGCGCTGCATGTTCGCCGCCATCAACGACATCACCGAGCTGGCGCGCGCGCAGCGTGCGCTCAGGGTGTCGGAAGAGCGTTTTGCGCGCATCTTCGACGCCGTGCCGCAATGCGTCACCATCGCGAGTCTCGTGAACGGCGTGTTCCTCGAGGTCAATCCGGCCTGCGAACGCATCTACGGCTATCGCCGCACCGAGGTAATCGGCAAGACCGTGCGCGAAGTCGGCCTGTGGGTTGATATCGACGACCGCGGTGATATCGCCGGCAGCCTCGCGCCCGGCGAGGCGCGCGAGATCGAGACGCGCTTTCGCCACAAGTCCGGGCGTGTGATCGAGGCGCTGTGCACCATGACGCGCGCGCGCCTGGACGGCCAGGAGGTGCTGATGGCGGTGTCCATCGACATCACCGACCGCAAGCGCATCGAGCGCATGCTGAAGGCCTCCGAAGAGCGCTTCACGCGCATGATCGATGCCAGCCCGCAGAGCGTCACCATCACGCGCCTGGCCGACGGCACCTATCTCGACATGAACCGCGCCGGGCTGACGCGCCTGGGCTACAAGCGCGAGGAGGTGATCGGCCGCAGCTCGAACGAACTCGGCATCTGGGTCGACCCGCGCGTGCGCGAGCGCCTGCGCGAGCAGTTCGCCGCCGGCCAGACGGTGGCCAGCGTGGAGACCCAGGTGCGGCGCAAGGATGGCGGCATCATCGACGTCGTGTTCTCCGCCACCGTCCTGGAACTGGACGGCGAGCGGGTGCTGCATGGCACCGCCGTCGATGTGAGCGAATTCAAGCGCATGGCGCGGCAAAAGCAGCAGTCGGAAGAACGTTTTACCCGGGTATTCCGCGCCAGCATCGAGCCGATGGCCATCAGCACTCTGGCCGAAGGGCGCTTTGTCGACGTCAACGACGCCTGGTGCCGGCTGTTCGGCCTGACCCGCGAGCAGGCGGTCGGGCAGACCGCGCAGCAGCTGGGCCTGTGGGCCGACCCCGAAGGCCGTGCGCCGATGCTGCGCAGCCTGCAGGAGACCGGCATGCTGCGCAACTTCGAATTGCGTGTACGCCACCGCAGCGGCAAGATCCTCGACGTCGTGATGTCGGCCGACACCCTCGATCTGGATGGCGCCGCGTGCCTGGTCGGCATGACGGTCGACTTCACCGAGAAAAAACGCGCCGAGCATTTGCGCTCGCTGTCGGAGGAACGCTTCGCCAAGGTGTTCCGCGCCAGCCCCAGCCCGATTGCCATCTCCAGGCGCTATACGGGCGCGCGGGTGGACGTCAATGATGCCTGGCTCAAGGTGTTCGGCTACACCCGCGAAGAGGCGATCGGCCAGACCATGGACGAGCTGTCGATGTGGGTGGACGACGCCGAGCGCGTGCGTGTACAGGCGCTGATCCGCGAGAGCGGCTCGCTGCGCCAGGTACCGGCGCGCATGCGCCGCAAGTCCGGCGAGATCGTCGAATTGCTGGTGTCGCTGGAGCCGATCGAGCTCGACGGCGAGCCGCACCTGGTGGCCTGCCTGGACGACATCACCGAGCGCGTGCGCGCCGAGCGCCATATCGAATACCTGGCGACGCGCGACCATCTCACTGGCCTGCCCAACCGTCTGCTGTTTTCCGACCGCCTGCGCCAGGCGATGGCCAAGGCAGAGCGCGAAGGCACGCGCCTGGGCCTGTTGTTCATCGACCTCGACCGCTTCAAGGACATCAACGATTCCCTGGGACACCACGTCGGCGACCGCCTGCTGATCGAGGTGGCCGAGCGCCTGCGCGGTGCAATCCGCGCCGCCGACACCCTGGCGCGCCAGGGCGGCGACGAATTCCTGGTGCTGATCGACGGCCTGGAAGCGGCGACGGCCGCCGAGCAGGTGGCGCGCAAGCTGGTGGAGGTGGTGGGCATGCCGGTGCAGATCGAGGGGCGCTCGCTCACCGTTTCCTGCAGCCTGGGGATCAGCGTATTCCCCGACGACGCGCGTTCCGCCGCCGAACTGATGCGCAGCGCCGACCTGGCGATGTACAGCGTCAAGGGCGCCGGGCGCAATGGCTACCGCTTTTACACAGCGGACATGAACACCCGTCTGACCCAGCGCCTGGAACTGGAAAACGAATTGCGTGGCGCGCTCGCGCGCGAGGAATTCGAGCTGCACTATCAGCCGAAGTTCGACCTGGCCGATGGCGTAGTCACTGGCTGCGAAGCCTTGCTGCGCTGGAACCATCCGCGGCGCGGCATGATCCTGCCCGGGCAGTTCATCGGCGTGGCCGAGGAAAGCCGGCTGATCGTGCCGGTCGGCGCCTGGGTGCTGCGCCGCGCCTGCCAACAGATCCGCGCCTGGCTGGACGCCGGGCGCGCGGCGGTGCCGGTGGCGGTCAATCTTTCGGTGCAACAGCTGGACGCCGACCTGCCGGAGGCGGTAGCCACGGCGCTGGCGGCGGCGCGCGTCGATGCCGCCCTGCTGGAAATCGAGATCACCGAAACCGGCATGATGAGCAACAGCGCCGCGCACATGGAAATCGCGCGGCGCCTGAAGGAGCTCGGCGTGCGCCTGGCGCTGGACGATTTCGGCACCGGCTATTCCTCGCTTGCCTATCTGCGCCAGATGGACATCGACGTGCTGAAGATCGACCAGTCCTTCGTGCGCGAACTGCCGGCCAGCGCCGAAGACGGCACCATCATCGCGGCAATCACCGCCATGGCCGCGCAGTTCGGCATCAAGGTGGTGGCCGAAGGCGTGGAGACGCAGGCGCAGGCCGACGCGCTCAAGCGCATGAACTGCGGCGAATGCCAGGGCTACCTGTTCGGCCGCCCGGTGCCCGCGGCCGAATTCAGCGAGCGCTTTCTCAAGGCGCGCTGAGCGGCGCGCGTGCCACCCGCGGCCTGGCGGGCGCGGGCTTTCCGCTTTATTCCCCGCCGAGGTAGGCGCGCTCCAGCGCGTCGTTTTGCGCGATTTCCTGGGCGCTGCCGGAGGCGACGATGCGCCCGCCTTCGATCACGTAGGCGCGGTCGGCCAGGGCCAGCGCCAGCCCGGCCATCTGGTCCACCAGCAGGATGGTGACGCGCTCGCGGCGCAACTGGTCGAGCGCGGCGAACAGTTCCTCGATGATCGCCGGCGCCAGGCCGAGCGAAGGCTCGTCCAGCAACAGCAGCCTGGGTTTGCTCATCAGGCCGCGCGCGAGCGCCAGCATTTGCTGCTCGCCGCCGGAAAGCAGGCCGGCGCGCTGCTGGCCGCGCTCGCGCAGGCGCGGAAAGCGCACCAGCATGCCCTCGACCTCGGCCTCCAGTTGTTGCGCGCTGATTTCGCGGCGCAAAAAGGCGCCGAGGCGGATGTTGTCCAGCACCGTGAGTTCGGGGAATACCTGGCGGCCTTCCGGCACCAGCACCACGCCCAGGCCCGTAACCTTGTGCGCCGGCAGGCTTTCGATGGCGCGCCCGCCGCAGGCGATCTGCCCGGAGACCGGGCGATGCAGGCCGGCGAGGGCGCGCATCAGGGTGGACTTGCCGGCGCCGTTGGCCCCCAGCACCGCCACCATCTCGCGCTCGCGCACCCGCAGATCGACTTCGTGCAGCACGGGGGAGGCGCCATAGGCGGCGGAGAGCTTGCCGGTTTCCAGGAGCGGCTCGCCGAGATCGGCGGCGCCACCGCGCGCTGCCATCGGGCGCCCGGCGCCTTCGCCGAGATAGGCCTTTTTCACCGCTTCGTCCTGCTGCACCTCGCGCGGGCTGCCGGCGGCGATGCGCACGCCGGCGTCGATCACCACCACCTGGTGGGATATGCCCATCACCAGCGCCATGTCGTGCTCGACGATCACCACCGCGATGCCCTGCGCGGCGATGCGCTTGAGCAGGAGCGCCAGCTTGTCCTTGTCCTCGCGCGACAGGCCGGCCGCGGGTTCGTCCAGCAGCAGCACGGCGGGGGAGGTGGCGAGCGCACGTGCGATTTCGATCAGGCGCCGGTCGACGTGCGCCAGGTCGGCGGCCGGGCGCAGCAGGTCACCGGTGTAGCCGACGAAACCGGCAAGCGCCAGCGCGCGCTCCACGGCCTGCGGCTGCGCCGCGGCGGCAAAGGGCTGGCCGGCGCGGCCGCGCGCCTGCGCCAGGATCAGGTTGTCCAGCACCGACAGGCTGCCGAACAATTGCGAAGTCTGGTAGGTGCGGGCAATGCCGGCGCGTGCGATGCGCCAGGCGCGCAGGCCCGCCAGCGCCGTGGCGCCCAAGCGGATGCTGCCGGCGTGCGGCCGGTAGAAGCCGGAAAGCATGTTGAGCGCGGTGGTCTTGCCGGCGCCGTTCGGGCCGATCAGGCTGGTGATCTCCCCGGGGCGCGCGTTGAGCGCGAGCGCGGTGACGGCCTTGACGCCGCCGAAGGCGATGCTCAGGTTTTCCACCACCAGTTCGGCTGCCTGCGTGGCGCCGGCGGGGACGGTGTCGGTGGCGGGCGCGGTCAGCGTACCGCGGCGGCCGATGAAGCGCCGCACCGCGCCGACGATGCCTTCGGGGGCGATCCACAGCACCACCAGGAGCAGGGCGCCGAACAGCAACTGGCTATATTCGGCCAGGCCCGAGACCATTTCAGGCAGCAGCACCACGATGGCCGCGCCCACCAGCGGGCCGGCCACCGAGCCGCCGCCGCCGATCACCACCACCAGCACGAACAGGATGGACTGCGAAAAATTGAAGGCCGAAGGGGTGACCATGCCAAGCAGCGGCGCGAACAGGCCGCCGGCCAGGCCGGTGCACAGGGCTGAGAGGGCAAAGGCCGCGGCCTTGATCAGCACCGGGTTGAAGCCGATGGACTCGGCCGCGATCTCCGAATCCTTCACCGCGCGCATCGCCCGGCCCCAGGTGGAGAGCGTGAGCTTCCAGTAGCCGTAGACCATGATCGCCAGGATGGCGAGAGAGAGCAGCGCGATGCCGCGCGGCCCGAAGGCGGTGGCGTTGAGCGAAGGCGAAGGAATGTCCATGATGCCGTTCTGCCCGCCGGTGAGGCCGCTCCATTCGGCGGCGCCGCGCTCGACGATGAAGCCGAAGGCGATGGTCACCATCGCCAGGTAAGGCCCGCGCACCCGCAGCGCGGGCAGGGCGAGCAAGGCGCCCATGGCGCCGGCGATCAGGGTGGCGATCACCACGGCCACGGAGAACGGCATGTGCGCCTGCGTGGTAAGGATCGCCACCGTATACGCGCCGATGGCGTAAAAGCCGACGTGGCCGAACGACATCTGCCCGGTGAGCCCGATCAGCACGTTCAGGCCCACGCCGACCATGGCCGCGAGCACCATGCGCGCCAGTACGTCGACGTAGTAGCTGTTGGCCAGCCCTGCCGCGACCGCGGCCGCGGCAAAGGCGATGACGAAGGCGGCGACCGCCAGCGGCGCGGTTTTCGACTTGAGGGCGTTCATACCTTTTTCACCCCCGCGCGGCCGAACAGGCCGTCCGGCATCACCGCCAGCGCGACGATCACCAGGCCGAAGGTGATGATCTGGGTGTAGGTCGAGCCCAGGAGTGCCGTGATCAGCGCTTCGGTGAGGCCGAATAGCAGGCCGGCGATCATCACGCCCCAGGCGCTGGTGATGCCGCCGAGAATCGCCACCGCGAAGGCCTTCAGGCCGAATACCGTGCCCATGCTCGCCTGCACGTTGAACAGCGGCGCAATCATGATGCCGGCGGCGCCGGCGAATACCGTGGAAGCGGCGTAGGCCAGCAGCACCGTCAGGCTGACGTTGATGCCCATCAGGCTGGCCGCGTCGCGGTTCTGCACCACCGCGAGCATCGCCTTGCCCAGGCGCGTGCGCCGCGAGAACAGGTGCAGCAGCCCCGCCAGACCCAGGCCCACCACGGGAATCGCGATCTGCAGCGGCGAGACGCCGACGCCGGCGATTTGCATCGAGGCGTTGGCGAACGGCAGGGAAAGGCCGCGCGGCTCCTTGCCGAAGGTGAACAGCACCACGTTGTCCACCACCAGGCCCAAGGCCACGGTGGACATCAGCCAGGCCTCCGACTTGCGGCGCACGAAGGGGCGGATGGCGAGCAGCTCGACGATCACGCCGAACACCGCGCAGATCAGCAGCGACGCCAGGGCGGCCAGCGCAAACGGCCAGCCCCAGGTGATGTTGAAGGCGAAGGCCAGCACCGCCCCCAGCATCATCGAGGAGCCCTGCGAGAAGTTGACGGTGTTGGAGACCGAATAAGTGACGTAGAAGCCGAGCGCGAGCAGGCCGTACATGCTGCCCAGGCCCAGGCCGGTGATGAGCGCGGAAGTGATCAACATGCGTTGTCTGAAGTTCTGGTCGTTATGTGAATCGTACGGCGTAAAAAAACAAAGGCCGCCGTAGCGGCCTTCCCCTGGAGCGCGGCCGCCGTGGCGGCCTTTGCCTGGCTTGGCAGGGGCGAACCTACTTCGCCGCCACCGGCACGATGCGGTTGTCGATGAACTGGGTCCAGACGTAGTCGTTCTCGGTGAGGGCGTCGTGCACCTCGGGGGAGAACGGCTTGACGTACTTCTTGATCAGGCCATCGTAGCTGTCGATCTTGTAGAAGCCTTCGCGGATGGCGTCGCCCTTGGTGCTGCCGGCCTTCTGGATCGCCATGGCGGTGAGCATCATCGCGTCGTAGGCATTGGCCACGCCCACTGCCGGGGTAACGTCGTTCGGACCCTTGATGTCAGGGTACTTGGTCATCAGCGCCTTCATCACCTTCTGGCCCACCGGCGACTGCTTGCCGAAGAAGCTGTAGGTCTGCACGAAATGCACTTCCTTGGCATTGGGGCCGGCCAGTTCGGTGAAACGGCCGCCCGCCGGGCCCCAGTGCGAGACCACCGGCACCTTCCAGCCCATGCGGTCGAGCGATTTCACCACCTGCGCCGAGGGGCCGACGTTGCCGACCAGGAGCAGAGAATCGGCGCCCGCGACTTTCAGGCGCGTCAGCTGCGGCACCACGTCGACGTCGCTGCCTTCGAATTTCTCCACGCCTGCGGGCTTGACGCCCTTGGCCGCCAGCGCGGCGGTCAGGCCCTTCTCGTTGCTCTGGCCCCATGGGTTGTTCACCAGGATCATGCCCGGCTTTTTCGCCGAAAAGGTCTTTTGCGCGTATTGCAGCATCGCGCGGTCGACGATTTCATCGACCGCGGAGACGCGGAACACATAGTTCGGGTTGGCGCCGTTCTTGGTGATCGCCGTACCCGCCGCCCAGGGGTCGATGAACACCATCTTTTCCTGGTTGGCGACCGGCACGATCGCCATCGCCACCGGCGTATCCAGGCCGCCGAACAGCACCGCCACCTTTTCCTTGAAGATCAGTTCGCGCGCGGCAGTCAGGCCCTTGGCCGGCTGCGCCTCGTCGTCGCGGCGCACCAATTCCAGTTTCTTGCCCAGCACGCCGCCACGGGCGTTGATCTCGTCGATGGCCACCGTCATGCCGCGGGTCAAGGCCTCGCCGGCGCGCGCCGACTCGCCGGAAAGCGCCGTCACCAGGCCGATCTTGATGGTGTCTTCGGCGGCGGCGGACAAGGAAAAACAGGCGCTGACCGCGGTGGCCGCGGTCAGCATCATGAAGCTGCGGCGAGTACCCATTTTGGCTGACTCCTCTTCTAGGTTGCATGGACCGGAAAGACGGCCCAAAGATTAAAGCACCGGTTACCAAATGGCTTTTGCATATCGGCAAATCCCGTTGGCGAGATTGCAAAAGCCGCTGCCAATGGACACGGACGTCAGCGACGCCGTGCCGGTTCACTTCGCAAGCCATATGCCAGTCGCGGTTCCCGGCATGTCAGGCGCATGTCCGGGGCATATCCGGGGCAGACAAACGCCGCCGGAATCCATACACTTGGAACACCGTCCTGGATACCCATGGGGAAACCGCATGCCGCGCCGTGGCGGCGCTGTCGTCGTTCCTCCTCCGTCAAGCTGGTTGTGCAAACCTGGTTCGCGCCACTCGCACCGCGGCGGTGCCGACTTATTAGTTTGCCGTAAATTATGCACCGTTTTGGCGTGAACCGCCCTTAGAATAAGCGAACTGCCATGGACCTCGATTTCAGCACCCTCACCGAGTATCAGCGCTACAAGCTGATGGCGAGCCTGATCATCCCGCGCCCGATCGCCCTGGTGACCACGCTTTCGCCGAACGGAGTGGTCAACGCCGCGCCGTTTTCGATGTTCAACATGCTGGGCGAAGAGCCGCCGATCGTGATGATCAGCCTCGACAAGCGCAAGGACGGGCAGATCAAGGACACCGCCGCCAACATTCTCGCCAGCGGTGAATTCTGCGTGCACCTCGCCGACGAAAAGATCGCGCAGCAGATGCACCGCTGTGGCGAAAACGTGCCGCGGGAGGTCAGCGAAGTCGAGATGGTCGGCTTTACCACCACCCCTTCGCTGGCCATCGCCCCGCCGCGCATCGCCGAGGCGCCGGTCGCCTTCGAGTGCAAGCTGTGGGAGAAGCTGGAAACCGGCAGCCGCTACATTTTCATCGGCAAGATCCTCTGGCTGCACGCGCGCGACGACCTGATCGATATCGAGAAATACCGCGTGCACCTGCAGAATTATTTTCCGGTAGCGCGCTTCGGCGCCAGCTTCTACATCAACACGCGCGACCGCTATGCGCTGAACGACGACCAGAAGGAAGGGCACGGGTCTACGCCCATCGACGAAATCTGAGCACGCAAAAGTAAAAACCTACTTTTGCGTGGTTCTGGCTTGCAAAAAATCGCCGGCAAAGCCGGTCAATTTTTTGGTCAAAATCCACGAAAAGCAAAACATCATGCAACGCAGCCTGGTCTCCCATAACCGCTATCGCTATTCGCCGATCCATGGGCGCGAGGATTATTCGTGGCCGGACGGCAAGCGCCTTGCGGTGTATTTGGGGTTCAACATCGAGCATTTTGAATTCGGCAAGGGGCTGGGGGCGAAGCTGGCGCCCTCGTGCGATCCGGACGTGCTCAACTATTCCTGGCGCGACTACGGCAATCGGGTCGGCGTCTGGCGCTGCCGCGACCTGTTCGACGAGCTCAAGCTGCCGGTGGGCGTGCTGATCAACACCGCGCTGTATGACTACTGCCCCGACGTGGTGGCTTCCTTCCGCAAGGGGCAGTACGCCTGGGGTGCCGAAGTCATCGGCCACGGCCACACCAACGCCGAACGCCAGAGCGACATGAAGGAAGCGGACGAGGCCGCGCTGATCAAAAGCTGCACCGAGCGCATCGAGAAGGAAGAGGGCGTGGCCCCGCGCGGCTGGCTCTCGCCGTGGATCGCCGAGACCGCGGTGACGCCCGACCTGCTGAAGGAAGCCGGCTTCACCTACAACCTCAACTGGTGCCACGACGACATGCCCGGCAAAATGACCACCCGCGCGGGCGAACTCTGGACCATCCCTTACCCGCAGGAGATCAACGACATCCCCGCCGTCATCGGGCGCCAGTGCGGCGCCGAGGAATTCGCCGGCATGGTCATCGACTGCTACGACGAGATGATGGAGCAGAGCAAGAAGCAGCCGCTGGTGATGGGCATCGCCCTGCATCCCTATCTGGTCGGCCAGCCGCACCGCCTGCGCCAGCTGCGCCGCGCGCTCAAGCACATCTGCGACGACGGCCGCGGCTGGTGGGCCACGCCGGGCGCGATCTACGACCACGTCAGTGCATTGGGCTAGACGCTCCTAGCGGTTCACCAGCGCCACCCCGCAGCAAGCGATCACCATGCCGACGATCATCAGGGGATCGGGCACCACGCCGAACAACATCAGTTCCAGCGCCACCGCGATGATCGGCGTGAGGTAGAGCAGGCTGGTGACGCGAGTGGCGGCGCCGCGGCGCATCAGCGTGTGCAAGGCGTTGACGGCGAGGATGGAGCCGAAGATCACCAGGAAGACGATCGCCGCGACCATCTGCCAGGCCCAGTGGATGACGAAGCCTTCGACCGTCCACGCCAGTGGCGCCGTCAACAGGATGCAGGCCGAAAACTGGATCAGCGCCGCGCTGCGCAAATCGACGTGCGGGCAGAACTTGCGCTGGTACAGCGTGCCGGTAGTGATCGCCACCAGTGACACCCCTACGGCCGTCAGTGCGCCGGGGGTGATGGCGTGCAGGTCGATCTTGTGCCACACCACCAGCGAGACGCCCAGCAGGCCCAGGGCGATGCCGGCCCACTGGTTGCGGCGCATCTTTTCCTGCGAAAAGCGCCAGACGATCAAGGCGGTGAGCAGCGGCTGCAAGGCGAGGATCAGCGCGGTAACGCCGGCCGACATATGCAGGTACTGCGCGTAGTGGCTGCCGCCCAGGTTGAAGGCGTGCATCAGCAGGCCTGCCATCGCGATGTGCGCCAGCTCGCGGGCGTTGCGGGGCAGCGGCGGGCGGGCAACGAAGGCCCACAGCGCCGCGCATATCAGGCCGAAGGTGAAGCGCAGGGTGAGGAAGGTGAAAGGCGCGGCGTATTGCAGCCCGGCCTTGGTCGCAAGGTAGCCCGAGCCCCAGACGATGACGAAATACCAGACGAGAAAGCTGCTGGGAAAACGCGCGGCGGAGGAAACGGGCGCCGCCGGCGCGGCGGAGACGGTTGCGGGAGGCGGATTGTTTTGCATGGCAGGGCCGTGAACAAAGGACCCAAGCGAATCAAGACGCGATTTTACGCCCGCGCATACAATGAGCCAAATGCCGCCGCGCGCGGTGATGCAAAGAAATCCGGAGACGCCGATGGTCGCCATTCTGCAATCCGCCCACCCGCTGGCGGGAAACGTGCCCACGCCGGTGAAAGGCCTGCACCATTTCGCCTGGCGCTGCCGCGACGCCGAGGAGACGCGCGCTTTCTACGAAGACCTGCTGGGACTGCCGCTGGTGCACCTGATCAAGCTGGACCATGTGCCGTCGACCGGCGAGTACTGCCCCTACGTCCACATATTCTTCCAGCTGGGCGATGGCTCCTACATCGCCTTTTTCGACCTTGGTGACGACACCGCCGCCACGCCTTCGGCCAATACCCCCACCTGGGTCAACCACATCGCTTTCGAAGTGCCGGCCCGTGCGGACCTGGAGGCGGCGAAGGCGAAACTGGAGGCGGCGGGTGTCGAGGTGCTGGGCATCACCGATCATCACTTCATCAATTCGATCTACTTTTTCGACCCCAACGGCATCCGCCTGGAACTGGCCATCCGCCTCGACCCGCCGCAATACATGCAAGAGAAAAGGCAGGCGGCGCATCAAGAGATCGCCGCCTGGACCGAGGAAAAGCAGCGCCGGCGCGCCGCTGGCGCGGCACGCTAGAGGCCCTCGTTTTCCGCTTATGGCCGCAATGGATGTACCCGTCATATTTTTGGGTTAGCATGCGAACAAACGGGCAAGGGGTTGCGGCATGAAGATCTGTGTGGTCGGCGCAGGCTCTATCGGCGGCTTGATCGCCGCCTACCTGGCGCGCGCCGGGTTCGATACCAGCGTGGTGGCGCGGGGCGCGCACCTGCGCGCGATCCAGGCGCAAGGCCTGACGCTCACCGCGCCTGACGAGCGTTTCACCGTCAAGCTGCCGGCGGAGGAAGATCCCGCGGTCTTCGGCCCGCAGGAGATCGTGTTCCTGGGGCTGAAGGCGCACCAGATTCCGGAAATGTTGCCGCGCTTAAAGCCCCTGATTGCCGCGCATACCGTGGTGGTGCCGGCGATCAATGGCATTCCCTGGTGGTATTTTTTCCGCGAAGGTAGCGAACGTGACGGCCAGGCCATCGCCTGCCTGGACCCGCATGCCAGCATGTTCGCCGACCTCGATCCGCATCATGTCGTGGGCGCCGTGGTGCATGCCGCCGCCGAAGTCAGTGCGCCGGGAGAAATTCGCAGCAACGGCCGCCGCACCTTTTACGTGGGGGAGCCGGACGGCTCGCTGTCGCGGCGCCTGAATGCGCTTGCCGACACCATGGTGCGCGGCGGCCTGGAAGCGCACGTCAGCGACAACATCCGCGCCGAGGTGTGGATGAAGCTGGTCGGCAACCTCACCTTCAATCCGGTGGCGGCGCTCACCCGCGCCAACCTGGTGGAGATTTGCGACAACCCGGGGCTCACTGACCTGATCCGCCGCGGCATGGAAGAGGCCAACGCGGTTTCCGCCGCCTACGGCGTGCCGCAGATCGTCACCATTGACAAGCGCCTGGAGATCGCGCGTGGCGTGGGGCCGGTGCGTTCCTCCATGCTGCAGGACCTGGAAGCCGGGCGGGCGATGGAAATCGAGCCCATCATCGGCACCGTGGTCGAACTGGCGCGCAACAAGAACATCCCGGTGCCGCACATCAGCCTGCTGTATGCGATGGTGAGCGAGCTGGCGCGCCACCTGCCGGTACGCCAGCCCTAACACCGGCGACGAGACCGGAGGGAAGCGTGGAAAAACTCACTGCCGCGCAAGCCGCGCGCCCCGCCGGCATGGGTGAAGCGGAATGGGCGCTGCGCCTGGAACTGGCCGCCTGCTACCGCGTGTTCGCCCATCTCGGCTGGACCGAACTGATCTTCAACCACATCACCGTGCGCGTGCCCGGCGGCGAGCGCCATTACCTGATCAACCCCTTCGGCCTGCACTACCGCGAGGTGACTGCGTCCAACCTGATCAAGGTCGGGCTGGACGGCGCGCCGGCGCATGAGACGCCGCACAGCGTGAACCGTGCCGGCTTCGTCATCCACAGCGCCATCCACGCCGCGCGCGCCAACGTCCATTGCATCATGCATACTCATACCACCGCCGGCATGGCGGTGGCGCAGAAGGAAGCGGGCCTGACGCACGATGATTTCTACGGCGCGCAACTCTGGGGCGGCGTGGCGTATCACGACTTCGAAGGCGTCACCACGCGCACCGAGGAGCAGGCAGCGCTGGTGCAAAGCCTGGGCGAAAAGAACGTACTGATCCTGCGCAACCATGGCCTGCTGGTGTGCGAGGAGAACATTCCCGCCGCTTTCTGGCTGCTCTGGACCTTGCAGCGCGCCTGCGAAGTACAACTTGCGGCGGCGTCCATTCCGGGGCCGAACCGCGCGTTGTCCGACGAAGTGCGCGCACGCTGCATGCACAAGGAACACCAGGTGGTGGACCCGCAAAACCGCGTGGCGCAAAAGATTTTCGACGCCATGCTGCGCCAGGCCGGAATCACCTCCTACGACATGCTGGTGTAAGCCTCCCGGCGTGCGCTCAAGGGCGCATCTGCGCCACCGATTCACGCAGGCAGCGCATCAGTCCCTGGGCTGCCGCCGACAGCGGGTGATGGCGATTCCAGGTCATCCCGATGGGGCGTTGTGGGTCGGGCAGGGCCAGCGGCAACTGCGCCAGCATGCCAGATTCGATGTAATGCCCCGCCACCACCTGTGAAAGCACACCAACGGCACGGGTGCGTTGCAGGTAGCCGGTGATGACGTGGATCGACAGCGTCTCCAGGCAATCGGCGGGCATGCCCAGGCCATGCTTTTGCAGCATCGCCTCCAGCGGCTCGCGCGACAGCGTGCCGGCCGGTGGCAGCACCCAGGGGTAGCCCACCAACTCCTGCCAGCTCACGCGCTTGCGCCGCGCCAGCGGATGGCGCGGCCCGGCCACCACCACGTTGTGCCCGCTGTACAGCGCCTCCTCCTCGACTTCGGCGGGCGCGCCGTGCCCCGGCAGGCGGCCGACGATCAGGTCTACCGCGCCGCGCCGCAGTTCGGGCAACAGGGCTTCCATCGGCCCCTCCTGCACCATCACGCGGGTCAGCGGCGCTTTTTCCTTCAACAGCGCGATGGCCTGCGGCAACAGGCCAGGGGTCATCGCCGGCAGGGCGCCGACCTTGATCTTGCCGGAGGCGCCGGAATGCAGGGCCTGCATCTCGTCGCGTGCCTGCGCCAGGCTGGCCAGCACCACGCGCGCCTGGCGGATCAGGCATTCGCCGTAGGCATTCGGCACCACGCCCTTGGCGGTGCGCTCGAACAGCTTCAGCCCCAGGCCGCGCTCCAGGTCGCCCAGGGCGATGGAAACGGCGGGCTGCGAGACGTGCAGGCTGCGCGCGACGCGGCCGAGGTTGCGCAGGTCGTCCAGCGCCACCAGGATGCGAAAGTGCCGCGGCCGGAGGTTGGCGCGGATGAACCAGTCGAGTTGAGCCATATGGCGATGCCCTCAAGTCATAAGCAATGAATTATGGCCGAAGGCAAAAGTTTTACTATTCTGCTTATGGAATGTGCGTCATCATTTGGCTCCACTTATCCACTGCTGGACCCCGGCAACCATGAGCTCTTCGTTGAATCCGATCCTGGCCGGCCTGCCGGTCGTCGATCTGCACAGCCACGTGATCGCGGACGACGCCACGCGCTACCCGCTGGCGCCGATGGGCGGCAAGCAATCGGACTGGTCGAAGGCGCGCCCGGTGAACGCGGCCGGCATGCTGCGGGCGATGGCCGAGGCCGGGGTGGCGCAATCGGTGCTGGTGCAGGCCTCCACCTGCTACGGGCACGACAACAGCTACGTGCTGGATTCGGTACGCGCCGCCGCCGGCACGCGCGGTTTTGCCGGGGTGTTTTCCGTCGACATGAGCGCCGATGGCGCGGTGGACGATATCCGCAAGTGGGTGCAGGGCGGCCTGAGCGGCGCGCGTGTGTTCATCGCCGGTCATACCACGGCCGATCACGCGGCGCGGCTGGATGATCCACGCGCCTTTCCCGCCTGGCACTACATCGAGCAGCAGCGCATCCCCATCTGCGTGCAATTGCGCGCCGACGGCCTGCCGCAACTGGAAAACCTGCTGACCCGCTTTCCCGAGGCAATCGTGCTGCTCGACCACTTCGCGCGGCCGCTGCTGGAAGACGGTGCACCCTATGCGCAGGCCGCCGGCCTGTTCGCCCTGGCGCGCTTCAAGCACCTGCACTTCAAGTACACCACCCACAACGTGCGCGAATCGCGCACCGGTAAATCGACACAGGCGGATTTCCTGCGCGCGGTGATCGACGCCTTCGGCGTGAAGCGCATCGGCTGGGGTTCGAATTTCCCGGCCTCCGATGGATCGCTTGCGAGCCTGCTGAACGATGCGGCGGAGGCGGCGTCTTCCCTCTCGGCGGTCGAGCGCGAATGGCTCTTTTCCCGTACCGCGCGCAGCCTGTATCCGGCCCTGAGGTCGCATGAGGAAGCGGCGGCGGCCTGGTCGAAGACGAGGGAGGGTGCATGAGCACGGCGACGCCGGTTCTTAAAACCCTGCTGGGCGACTACCCCAACACGCGGGCGCTGAAAAGCGGGCTGCTTACGCCGGCTGGCTTCACGCTGGATTTTGCCGATGTGAAAGTGCCCAACCGCGCCTTCAAGCGCGTGGTGCGCGAACTCGAATTCGACGTCGCCGAACTTGCCCTGGTAACCTGCTTCCAGGCCAGGGCCTACGGCAAGCCGCTGGCGATGATTCCTGCCGTAGTGGGCGCGGGGCGCTTCCAGCATCATTGCCTGGTGTACAACGCCGAGCGCGAGTGCGTCACCGTGGATCAACTGGCGGGAAAACGCATTGGCATCCGCGCGCTGGCGCAGACCACCGTCACCTGGGTGCGCGGCATTCTCGCCGACGACTACGGCGTCGATCTCGACAAGATCCGCTGGGTCACCTTCGAAGACGGCCATCTCGCCGAATTTCCCGATCCGCCGGGCATCGAGCGTGCGCCGGCGGGGAGCAAGGCGGTCGACATGCTGCTGGCGGGCGAACTCGACGCCGCCATCATCGGCACCGACCTGCCGGATGATCCGCGCCTGCGCCCCGTGTTGCAGGAGCCGCACGTCGCCGCGCAGGCCTGGGGTGCCAGGCACCAGATGGTGCCGATCAACCACATGATGGTAGTCGACGTGCGCCTGTGCCGCGAGAAGCCTGAAATGGTGCGCGAACTCTATGCGTTGCTGCAGGAAAGCAAGCGCATGGCCGCGCCGGTCGGCGCCGGTGGCCGCGACCTCACGCCCTTCGGCGTGGAGGAAAATCGTCGCGCACTGGAACTGCTGATGCGCAACACCCACGACCAGGGCCTGATTGCGCGCCCGTATGCGATCGAGGAACTGTTCGAGGATTTCAACCGCCTGATGCGCGGCTAGCGCAGCGCTGCAAAAAAAGACGAGGAGACATGGGAACTACGCGTAGGCAACTTCTGCTGGCGATGGCGGCCGCGCCCGTGGCCGGCGCCGCGCATGCGCAAGGCGGCATCGGGCGCATCATCGTGCCCTTCGCCGCCGGCGGAGCGCGCGAACTGCCGGCGCGGGCGATCTCGGAAGAGATGGCGCAGGAGCTCGGGCAGTCGTGGATCATCGAGGCCAAGCCGGGTGCCGGTGGCGCGCTCGGCACTTCCTTCGTGGCGCACGCGCCGGCGGACGGCAAGACCCTGCTGATGGCCGCCTCCAGTCATTTCGTCACGGCGGCCATGGGCGCGCGGCCCTTTTACGATCCGGTGAAGGACTTCGTGCCGGTGGCCGATATCGGCAACCAGAGCTACATCCTGCTGATCAACGCGCAACTGCCGGTGAAAAACCTGGCCGAGTTCATGGCGTACGTTCGCGCCCGCCCGGGGCAATGCAACTACAACTCCGCGGGCGTCGGCAGTTCCACCCACCTGGCGATGGCTTCCTTCCTTCGCACCGCCGGCCTGCGCATGGAGCACATCCCGTTCAAGGGCACACAGGAGGCGGTGACTGATCTGGCGGGCGGGCGCGGCCAGGCGATGGTGGTGCCCACTGCCGGGGTCTCGGCCTATCTGCACAACCCGCGCTTGCGCATCGTCGGCATTACCGCGGCGAAGCGCTCGGCCCTGCTGCCGCAGGTGCCGACCATGGCCGAGGCGGGGCTGCCCAGCTTTGTGTTCGAATCCTGGTTCGGGCTGTTGGCGCCTGCCGGCACGCCGGAGGCCATCGTCCAGCGCATCAATGCCGCGGTAAACAAGGCGATTGCGATGCCGGCGGTGCGCCAGCGCCTGGCCAACCTGGGTATTGAACCCGGCTACCTGAACGTCGAAGGCTTTCGCAAGCTCTTCCTCGCCGACCGCGACGTGATGACGCGGCTGGTGAAGGAGGCCGGCATCAGCCGCGACGGCTAAGCGCGCTTTCTTTGCGCGCGGGTCTCAGCCGGCGATTTTCAGGCCCAGCTTGTCCAGCAGTTCGCGGTCGCGCTGCGCTTCCGGGTTGCCGGTGGTGAGCAGCTTGTCGCCGTAGAAAATCGAGTTGGCGCCGGCCAGGAAACACAGGGCCTGCACCGCTTCGCCCATCTGCTGGCGCCCGGCGGACAGGCGCACCATCGCTTTGGGCATGGTGATGCGCGTGGCGGCAATCGTACGCACGAATTCCAGCGGATCGAGCGCCGCGGTGCCGTGCAACGGCGTGCCCTCGACTTGCACCAGGTTATTGATCGGCACGCTCTCCGGGTAGGGATCGAGATTGGCCAGTTGCGCGATCAGGCCGGCGCGCTCCCGACGCGACTCGCCCATGCCGACGATGCCGCCGCAGCAGACATTGAGGCCGGCGCCCTGCACGCGCCCCAGGGTATCGAGGCGGTCCTGGTACTGGCGGGTGCTGACGATGTCGCCGTAGAACTCGGGGGCGGTATCGAGATTGTGATTGTAGAAGTCCAGTCCGGCGTCTTTCAACTGCTCGGCCTGGCCGTGCTTCAGCATGCCCAGCGTAGCGCAGGTTTCCAGGCCCAGTGCCTTGACTTCGCGCACCATGTCGAGCACCGGCTCGAGGTCGCGCTCCTTCGGGCCGCGCCAGGCGGCGCCCATGCAGAAGCGTGTCGCCCCGCTTTCCTTGGCGGCGCGCGCGGCGGCCATCACTTCTTCCAGCGGCAGCAGCTTCTGGCTGGTGACGCCGGTGTCGTAGCGCGCGGCCTGCGGGCAATAGCCGCAGTCTTCCGGGCAGCCGCCGGTCTTGATCGATAGCAGGGTGGACAGCTGCACCTGGTTGGCCGGCTGGTGCTCGCGATGCGCTGCCATCGCGCGGGCCATCAGGTCGGCGAACGGCAGGTCGAGCAATTCCTCGATGGCCTTGATGCTCCAGCGCTGATTGTCGTCCCGGGCTTTGAGCGGGAGGGAGACGGTAGTGATGGAAGCAGTGGAGGGAGCGGAAGTTGCGGTGGTCACGAGCGGGTTTCCTGCGAACAACGGAGAAGCCCGCATTTTAGTCCACACGCCTCGATTCGCCGTTTTGCGACGGCCCGGCGCATTCCTACGGGGAAATCAGCATGCGCCGACATTGCGGTCTAGGGCTGTCCGACAGGTCTTCCAGGGGCGGATTTCTACACTGGCGACACTGATTTCTTCAGTCCCTAGTCCACGTTTTAGAGGAGTCCGTCATGTTCATGCCCCGCAACCAAACGCGCCGTCTCGGCTACATCGCCATGGTCGCCATCGGCGGCTTCCTGAGCTTCTCCGCCCTCGCCGCCGATTCCGGCGCGCGCGCCACCTATCGTTCGGATGTCGCCTTCTGCAAGAGCGGCCAGTCGCAGCAGGACTACGCCACCTGCATGCGCGAAGCCGGCGCCGCCCTGCAGCAGAACCAGGAACTGCACACCGCGCCGCCCGCCGTCCTGGCGCAGAACTCCGAGGACCGCTGTTCCGCCCTGCAAGGCGAAAACAAGCAGGCTTGCGAGGCCCGCATGGAAGGCATGGGCACCACCGAAGGCAGCGTTGCCGGTGGTGGCGTGCTGCGCGAGTTGACCATCGTCGAGCCGGCCCGCCCGCAGTAAGTAAGCTCGATCGATGAAGGGCCCTGCGCAATTCCGCCAGCAGCGGAATTGCGCAGGGCCCTTTTTGTATGGCAGGTCTTGCGCTTTTTACGCCGCCAGCGGCAGGCGCGCCTTGACCGCGGCTAGCGCCTTGGCCTGGGCGAAGTCGGCGGTGTAGCCGGCGCCATAGATGCAGCAGGCGAACTGGTTGACGATGGGCAGGGGCACCGGGTGCTCGCCTTCCAGGGTTTCGCGGATCCATTGCGCGGTGGTGCGGGCGTCGCTTTCTTCCGGAATGTGCGGCAGGTTCTTGATCACCCCGTGCTCGGCTTCGAACAGCACCTCGGTTGCACCGCCGTGGAAGTACTCGATCTGCGGGCGGCGCTTGGGATTGGCGAATGCCTCTCCCTCGGTGCCGCGCATCAGGAGCGCGCTGCCGGGCGCCTGGGCGAAGAATTCGCGCAGCTTGGTGGCGTAGGCCGGGTGGGTGACGCTCACCATGCGCAGCCCACCGCCTGAGGGCGAAGCGGAAAACGGGTCGGCCAGCTTGGCTACGGTATGCGCGGAGTTGCGCACGCCGAGGCGGTTGCGCAAGGCGAGCAGGTTGGAAAGACCGGGGGCAAGTGCGCCAATCGGCACGAAGGCGACGCCTTCGGCATCCAGCGCTTCCTGCGCGCCGCGCTTGTTGGCCTGCGGCAGGATGCCGAGTTCACGGAACACATAAGCGGCGGCGACGCGGCCTTCGCTCTCCAGCACGCCGTGGATCAACACCGGCACGCCGACGCGCTTGAGCAGCATTACCAACAGGGGCATCAGGTTGGCCTGGCGGCGCGCGCCGTTGTAGCTGGGGATGATCACCGGGCGCATGCCTTCGCCCGGCGGCTTCAGTTGCTCGATGCGCTCGTCCAGCGCGGCGCAAAAGCCCAGCACTTCGGAAAGGGATTCGCCCTTGTAACGCAGCGACAGCAGGATGGCGCCCAGTTCCAGGTCGGGCACGCCGCCGTCGAGCATGGCGCCGAACAGTTTCTTGGCGTCGTCATAGGGAAGATCGCGGGCGGCGTGCTCACCGCGGCCGATCTCCTTGAGGTAGGTTGCGTAGCTCATATCGTTTCCGCATTCTGCGAGGCGGGCCGCGGTACCAGGCACGGGCGGCCGATCTCCTTGAGGTAGGTGGCGTCGCTCATGCGTGTTCCAGTCGCGGCAGCGCCAGGTCGGCGAGGGGCCGCGGCCATACCGCATGGGGTTTTGGGGTGAATATTCTGCTTGCGATCATCGAGGCCTCCTTGGGCTGAATCTACGCGGCTTGTGGCAAGATCCGCGCCGCCTCGCTGGAAGCGCTGGTAGCGAGGCCAATGATACGCTTGACCTCGGGCACGCAGGAGCCGCAGGAGGTGCCGCACTTGCGCTTCGCCTGGCAGGCGGCGAAGTCCAGCCCGGCGGCGGCATCGGCGCGGATTTCGTTTTCCGACACGTTCAGGCAGTTGCACACGACTCTCCCGCGCGCGAGCGAGCCTTGCGGCGGACTGGAGACCGGCGCGAGTATCCACGGGCGCACCGCTTCGAGGCTGGCGCCCTCCAGCATCATGCTCTTGAGCCAGTCGGCGGCGGCGGTCTCGCCCGAGAGGCAGACGCTGGTCATCACGCCGTCGTCGATGCGCGCGGTTTTTTCGACGCGGCGACGCGCATCGACATAGCGCATCACGCGCGCCGGTTCGGTGAGTTCGAGCAGGCGGTCGATTTCATCCAGCACCGCGTCGGGCACGGTCTGCGCCGCGTAGCCGCGCAGGCTTACCAGGGTGTCGTCGCGGCCGGCCAGGGTGACGGTGGCGTAATCGAAGCGCTGCATCAGCGGCTTCAAGGCTTCGGTGAGGCGGGCGGCCTGCGCCGCATCGGCATGAAGGCGCATCGCCACTACGCGGTGCGGTAGCTGTACCGGCTTCACCTCGATGGCGGCGGCCTTGAGTTCGGGCTGCTTGGAGTAGGGGTCGAAGGCCGGTGTGGTGAGCGCATTGACGCCGGCGCCACGCATGAACTGGCTGCCCCAGTGCATCGGCATGAAGGCCTGGCCCGGGCGCACGCTGTCGCTGGCTTCCACGCGTACGATGAACTTGCCGCGGCGCGAGCTGATTTCTGCCAAGTCACCGGGCGCGAGCCTGCGGCGCGCGAGGTCGGCCGCATCCATCGACAGAAGCGGTTCTTCAACGTGACTGAACAGGCGCGGCACCTGGCCGGTGCGGCTCATGCCGTGCCAGTGGTCGCGCAGGCGCCCGGTGGTCAGTGCCAGCGGGTAAGCGGTGCTGACCGGCTCATGCACATCGGCGTGCGGCGTGACGACAAAGCGCGCGCGGCCGTCCGCCGTGGGAAAGCGGCCATCGGCGTACAGGCGCTGCCGGCCGACGGACTCGCCTTCCGGCAGCGGCCATTGCTGCGGGCCGCGTTCGGCGAGCATGGCGTAGGAGAGGCCGGTGATGTCGAGATCGCGCCCGCGCGTGCTTTCTCGGTGCTCGTTCCAGATGGCCTCGGGCGAGTCATGGCTGAACAACTGGCGCGCCAGTTCCTCGCGGCCCAGGGCCTTGCCCAGGCGCCGGGCGAACTCGACGCAGATGTCCCAGTCATGACGCGCCTGCCCGGGCGGCGGCACGGCGGGGTTGACGCGGGTGATGCGGCGCTCCGAATTGGTGACGGTGCCATGCTTTTCACCCCAAGTGGAGGCGGGCAGGAGCACGTCGGCGTAGGCAATGGTGTCGGTGTTGGCAAACGCTTCCTGCACCACCACCATCTCCGCATTATCCAGGGCTGCGCGTACGGCATTCAAATCCGGCATGGATTGCGCGGGGTTGGTACAGGCGATCCACAATGCCTTGATCTCGCCGCGGCCCACGGCTTCAAACATTTCCACCGCGGTCTTGCCGGGTGTCGCGGGGACCTCGTTCACGCCCCAGAGCCGCGCCACTTCGGCGCGATGCTCCGGATTGCCCATGTCACGGTGCGCGGACAGCAGGTTGGCCAGGCCGCCGACTTCGCGCCCGCCCATCGCATTGGGCTGGCCGGTGAGCGAAAACGGCCCTGCGCCGGGCTTGCCGATCTGGCCGGTGGCCAGATGCAAATTGATCAGCGCGGCATTGTTGTGGGTGCCGTGGGAGGACTGGTTCAGGCCCTGACAATACAAGGAGAGCGCCCCTTTGGCGCGGCCGAACCACAGCGCGGCCTGGCGGATGTCGGCTTCCGGCACGCCGCAGATGCGCGCGGCTGCGGCCGGCGTCATGTCGCGCACCGCTTCTTTCACGGCGTCAAAGCCGTTGGTGTGTTCGGCGATGTAGCGCGCGTCGGTCAGGCTTTCCCACATCAGGGTGTTCAGCATGGCGTTGAACAGCGCAATGTCGGTGCCCGGGAGGATTTGCAGGTGCAGGTCGGCCTCGCGCGCGGTGTCGGTCTTGCGCGGATCGACGACGATCACCTTGACGTCCGCCCGCTTGGCCCGCGCCTCTTCCAGCCGGCGGTACAGCACGGGGTGGGCATAGGCCATGTTGGAGCCGGCGATCAAAAGCACGTCGGCCAGTTCCAGGTCTTCGTAGCAGGCGGGCGGGGCGTCCGCGCCCAGGGTCTGCTTGTAGCCGGCGACCGCCGAACTCATGCACAGGCGCGAGTTGGTATCGACGTTGTTGGTGCCGATCAGGCCCTTGGCAAGCTTGTTGAAGACGTAATAGTCTTCAGTGAGCAACTGGCCGGAGATGTAGAAGCCGACGGCATCCGGCCCGTGTTCGCGGATCACCCGGGCGAAGGTGGCGGCGCAGGTGTCAAGCGCGGTCTCCCAATCGACGTTTTCCCTTGGCAGGTGCTTGCTGGCGCGCAATTGCGGCGTCAGCGCCCGGTTTTCCGGGCGCGCGCTCAGGTGCAGGGTGCCGCCTTTGGTGCACAGGCGGCCGAAATTGGCCGGATGGTCCGGGTCGCCGCGGACGCCGGAAATGCGCCGGCCGTCATGTTCGATGATCACGCCGCAGCCGACGCCACAATAAGGGCAGGTGGAGCGGGTCTCGAACGGGGCCGGCAGGGGAGAAGCGATCGCCATTGAAAGTTTCCTGGTCTCGCCCGGGCTTACGCAACAGCCATGCCAGCGTGCCAGGGCGCCTCGCCCCACAAAAGGTCAAATCTTTTGTACACTCCAGCACGGGAAATCCAAAGCAGCCCAGCAAGAAAAAGGGAGAAGGCCGCATGTTTGCCATTGTGTATAAGGAAGACCGGGTTCCGATGTGTGCACGCCTGAGGGAAAACGGGCCGGATGCCATCGTCACCTGGGACAGCGATGCCAAGGCCAAGGCCTTTCTGGAATCGAAGGGTGGCGAGTTCGTTTCCGCCTATGACGTGGTGGCCATCAGCGATGACAGCCTGAAAGATATGGCAGGTGTGCTCGGCATCAAAGAAGAAGAAATCGAACTGATTCCTTTTCCTTCCTGAAACAGTTTTTAACGCGCCGCTTCGTCACGGCGCTAAAGCGGTGCACTTCATGTTGCATTGCACAGTGGTGGTGCGGCAAGGGCGCGAGCCCGGCCTTTCATCTCGTCTGCCGCCTCTGAAAGCCGCTGTGTAGCCGCTGGCATACCGCTTGCAATAAGCACTTCCGTGAGGTCTATGCGGGAGTGAAACATGACGCGGACTGGCCTTGTCGGCAACGGCGCCGGTTTGGTGTATCTGGTGGGAGCGGGACCGGGCGATCCGGAACTGCTTACCTTGAAAGCGGTGCGCGCGCTCGCGCGCGCCGATGTGGTGCTGATCGACGATCTCGTCAATCGCGCGGTGCTGGAACACGCGCGGGCCGGCGCGCGCATCATCGAAGTGGGCAAGCGAGGCGGCTGCAAATCGACGCCGCAAGCCTTTATCCAGCGACTCATGCTCAGATTGGCGCGCAACGGCCACGTGGTGGCGCGCGTCAAGGGCGGCGACCCCTTCATGTTCGGCCGTGGCGGCGAGGAAATCGAAGCCTTGCGCGCGGCCGGTGTCCCCTATGAAGTGATCAGCGGGGTCACCGCCGGCATCGCGGTACCGGCGGCGCTCGGCATCCCGGTCACGCATCGTGCGCACGCGGTGGGCGTCACTTTCGTCACCGGCCACACGCAGGACGGTGGCGGCCCCGACTGGCGGGCCCTGGCGCGCACCGGCACCACTCTGGTGATTTATATGGGTATGGCGAATCTGCCGCGCATTTGCGCGGCTTTGCTGGAAGCAGGCATGCGCGCGGACATGCCGGCAGCGGCGATCCAGTCCGGCACGCTGGCTACGCAAAGGCAGGCGGTGGCGACGCTCGCCACCCTCGAGCAAGCCGTGGCGTGTGAACGTCTGGGGAGTCCGGCCATCCTGGTGATCGGCGAGGTGGCAGCGCTGGCGCAAGTGCGGCAACAGGCGGCGCAACAGATACAGGGAAGCCGGCTTGCCGCGTAAGCGACGGGCCATCGAATCATTTATCAGCCTGCAACGGAAATTCCCATGAAAAAAATGAAACTCGTGATGGTCGGCAACGGCATGGCCGGGGTACGCACTCTCGAAGAGTTGCTGAAGATCTCGCCCGATCTTTACGACACCACCGTGTTCGGCGCCGAGCCGCACGCCAACTACAACCGCATCCTGCTCTCGCCGGTGCTGGCGGGAGAGATGACGATCAAGGACATCATGCTCAATGATGTCGACTGGTACGCGCAAAACAAGATCCGCCTGCACCTGAACAAGAAGGTGGTGCGGATCGACCGTGTCAGGCGCGAGGTGCATGCGGAAGACGGCACGGTCGAACCCTACGACCGACTGCTGCTGGCTACCGGCTCCAACCCTTTCATCCTGCCGGTGCCGGGCAAGGAACTGCCGGGCGTGATCTCGTATCGCGACATCGCCGATACCGATGCCATGATCGAAGCCGCCAGGACCTACAAGCATGCGGTGGTGATCGGCGGCGGCTTGTTGGGCCTGGAAGCGGCCAACGGCTTGAAACTGCGTGGCATGGAAGTCACCGTGGTGCACCTGATGCCATGGCTGATGGAGCGCCAACTCGACCGTGTGGCCGCCTGCATGCTGCAAAAGTCGCTGGAAGACAAGGGCCTGAAATTCGCACTGGAAAAGCAGACCGCGGAACTCGTCAAGGGCGAATCGGGCCGTGTCTGCGCGCTGAAGTTCAAAGACGGCGAAACCATTCCCGCCGACCTGGTGGTGATGGCCGTCGGCATCCGTCCGAACACGGCGCTGGCCGAGTCCGCCGGCATCTACGTCAACCGCGGCATCGTGGTGAACGACACGATGCAGACCTACGACCCGAAGATTTATGCGGTAGGCGAGTGCGTGGCGCATCGCGGCACCGCCTACGGCCTGGTGGCGCCGCTGTTCGAGATGGCCAAGGTGTGCGCCAATCACCTGGCGCACATGGGCATCGGGCTTTACCGGGGCTCGGTAACGTCCACCAAGCTCAAAGTGACGGGCGTCGATTTGTTCTCGGCCGGCGACTTCAACGGCGGCGAAGGCACCGAAGAGATTACCCTCAACGATCCCTTCGGCGGCGTCTACAAGAAGCTGGTCCTGCGCGACAACAAGATCATCGGCGGGGTGATGTATGGCGACACCACCGATGGCGCCTGGTACTTCCAGTTGCTCAAGGACAAGCAGGATGTCCACGACATCCGCGACCACCTGATGTTCGGGCAGAACAACCTCGGCAACACCGGCCACCAGGGACAGAACAAGGCGGCGCAAATGGCCGACACCGCGGAAGTGTGCGGCTGCAATGGGGTCTGCAAGGGCGCCATCGTCAAGACAATCAAGGAAAAAGGCCTGTTCAGCCTGGAAGACGTGCGCAAGCACACCAAGGCTTCCTCTTCCTGCGGTTCCTGCACCGGCCTGGTGGAGCAGATACTGGCTTCCACCATCGGCGGCGCCTACCAGGCGGCCGACGGCAAGACCAAGCCAATGTGCAACTGCACCGACCACACGCACGAGGAGGCGCGTGCCGCCATTCGTCAGCACAAGCTGCTGGATCACGACGCCGTATACGGATTCCTCGAATGGCGCACGCCCAACGGTTGCTCTTCCTGCCGCCCGGCGATCAACTATTACCTGGTGTCCACCTGGCCGCATGAAGCGAAGGACGACTCGCAATCGCGTTTCATCAATGAGCGCGCCCACGCCAACATCCAGAAGGACGGCACCTACAGCGTGGTGCCGCGCATGTGGGGCGGTGTCACCACGTCGCACGATTTGCGAAAAATCGCCGATGTGGTGGATAAATACAAAATTCCGACGGTGAAGGTCACCGGCGGCCAGCGCATCGACCTGCTGGGCGTGAAAAAGGAAGATCTCCCCGGCGTATGGAAGGATCTCGACATGCCTTCCGGCCACGCCTATGGCAAGAGCCTGCGCACGGTGAAGACCTGTGTCGGTTCCGAGTGGTGCCGTTTCGGCACCCAGGACTCGACGCGCATGGGCATCGAGCTGGAGCACGATCTCTTCGGCATGTGGTCACCGCACAAGGTCAAGCTGGCCGTCTCCGGGTGCCCGCGCAATTGCGCGGAGTCGGGCATCAAGGATGTCGGTGTGATCGGCGTCGATTCCGGCTGGGAGATCTACGTTGCCGGCAACGGCGGCATCAAGACCGAAGTGGCGCAGTTTCTCTGCAAGGTGGCGACGCACGAGGAAGTGCTGGAATATTCCGGCGCCTTCCTGCAACTGTATCGCGAAGAGGCGCGCTATCTCGACCGCACCATCCACTGGGTGCAGCGCGTCGGCATGGATCATGTGAAAAAGCGCGTGGTCGAGGACGCCGAGAACCGCAAGGCCCTATACGCACGCCTGAAGTTCGCGGTGAAGGACTACGCCGACCCCTGGCGCGAACGCGCCGACGGCACCGTGGCCAAGCAGGATTTCGAAGTGCTCGCAGTTTGAGCATGCCAAAAGGAAAAAGACATGAGCACTGTTGAACTGGAATCGCCAGCCGTCACCCACATGAAAAAAGTCTGCCTGCTGACCGAGATTCCGCGCCTGGGCGCGCGCGTGGTGAAGACCGCCGCGCACGGCAACATCGCCGTCTTTCGCAATGCCGAGGACGAGGTGTTCGCGCTGCACGACAAATGCCCGCACAAGGGCGGGCCGCTGTCGCAAGGCATCGTGCACGGCAAGCGCGTCGCCTGTCCACTGCACAACTGGAACATCGAACTCGCCGACGGCTGCGCGGTGGCGCCGGACCAAGGTTGCACCCGATCCTTCGCGGTGCAGGTGCAGGACGGCACGGTATACCTGGACGCGTAGAAGGCCGAACTGCTGGCAATGGCGACCCAGGCGAGGCGCAAGGGCGGCTTCCCTAAATGGAAACCGCCCTTTTTATTCTTGAGAATTTACTTTAACTACTGAACTTTAAGTGTAATGCCGAGAGCATTGTTATTCATCGTTAAACGATAATAAGTTATTGATTCATATGAGAAAAATACAACAGAAAATTGGCGTTCGCAAAAGCAGCGGCGTAGACTGGCGATCCGCTGTAACGACGGGTCCGGCTTGGGGGAAACAGGCCGGCCTGGTCAGGGGGATGTATGCCGCAAAGGGGATGCTGGACGCATTGGCTGTCGCGCCGCCCATGGTGCATGGTTGCGGTTGCATGCGCGCTGCAGGCCGGCGCAGCTTTTGCCGAAACGCCTGCCGTATCTGAAACACATCCGCTGCTGCTGGCCGCGGCCGTCCCGGCCGCGGGCGATCCGTTCATTCCGCCGTATCGCCGCGGCATTGAGGTGCAGCAGCCGCCCGCCGATGGCGCTGCCATTCTGTTGCGCGCCGCCGCGCCGGTAGAGTCGATGGCTGAACCGATAGAGACTGTCAGCCAACCGCCGGCCGATGCCCCGGCCGCTGCGCCTGTCGATGCCAAGCCAGTCACGCCCGCCGATGTCATGGCGGATTCCCGGCCCGAAGCGGATGCCGGATCCGCGTCGCCGCCACCTGCCGGCAATACCGGCCTGCTTGGCCTGCATTCAGCGATCGAGTTCGGCGTGATGGCGGCCAACCGGCAGCCGCTGGAGGCGTCCAACGCCGCCTTCCATGAGCAGGTGCGGCGCATTGCCGGCAACCTGCAGGCGGCGGCACGCGTGCTTTATCCCGAGCAGATGAAGCGCCTGGGGGCCTTTGACGTCTACGTCGGCGATGCCGAGAATTGTTCCACCATGTCGAGCGGCACCGGCAAGGTGGCGATCAATGCCGGCTTCTCCAAGCGCAACCCGGCCGACGACTGGCTGGCCTTCGTGGTCGCGCGCGAGATGGGACACGTGCTGGCCGGGCATCACGACAACAATTCCGGTGCCTCGCTGGCAGTCTCGGTGTTGATGAACTTCATCGTGCCCGGCAGCGGCGTGATCAAGAGCGTGATTTCCTTCGCCGGCTCGCAGATTGCCGCCAACAGCGGCCACGATCGCCAGCTCAAGGAAGCCGACGAGGTCGCCATGAAGCTGCTGGAGGGGGCCGGCTATACGCGCAAGTCGGTGGCCCTGAACCTGCGCCTGGCGCCGCTCGCCGCCGATATCGACACCTCCTGGGCAAAAGACTTCCGCGCTTCGGCACTGCACCTCACCGGCGCCCCGCTGGCGCCGGTGGCCGACACCGCGACCGCGGCGGCGGGAGTGGCCGCCACGCTGCAGGATGCCGGCGTGGCGCAAACGGCGGTGCCGCTGGCTGCCCCGCCTGCCAACTGGCGCCCGGACGACCTGGCGCGCACCCGCCCCTCCGGGCTGCCCGGGCCGCTGTATGTCGGCGGGTACGCGGTGCCGTCGCGCTACGTCGAATAGCGCCGCGGCGCATAAAAAAGCGGCGCCTGGGCGCCGCTTTTTTTCGGCATGTCTAGGCGAACTTTCGCGCGTCGGGTGCTGGCCCTAGAGACTCATGAACATCATTTCCAGCAGCGCGCGCACCAGCGGGCTGTCGCGGTTGCCGAAGTCGGTGCAGACGGTGAAGTGGTTGAAGCCTGGCATGCTCACGTCACCCATGAACACGTTTTTCCACTGCGAGCCGATGAGGGCGCTCTGGCGCTTGAATTCCGCGCTTTCGTCGCCGCCGACGGCGGTCAGCAGCGACGCATGGGTGGCGGGCGGCAGGAAGGCTGGGCTCATGGACAGGGCGCGCTTGGCGTCCAGCGCCAGGTCATCACGGATGAACGGCGCGTGGCGTACCGGCTCCAGGTCGTGCAGGCCGCTCACCGAGAGCGCGCCGCGCACCACTTCCGCGGGCAGCGCGCCGTGCCAGCGCGGCCATTGCGCCGCCAGCAGCATTGCCGCCAGGTGGCCGCCGGCGGAGTGGCCGGTGGCGTAGATGTGATGCGGGTTGGCGCCGTAGTGGCCGGCGTGCAGGTAGCACCAGGTCACCGCCATCAGCACGTCGCGCACCAGGTCTTCCAGCGTCACCTTGGAGATCAGGCGGTAATTGATCACCGCCACCGCCGCGCCCGCATGGGTGAAGGAGGGGGCGACGTAGGAGAAGTCGGACTTGTCCAGCGCCCGCCAGTAGCCGCCGTGGATGAACACCAGCAGCGGCACGTCGCTGCGGGCGTTTTGCTGCACCGGGAAGAAGTCCAGCGTCTGCCCGGGGGCATCGCCATAAGGGATGTCGAGAAAGCCCGGCTCGGAAAGGCGTACGCGCTTCGAACTCTCGGCCCAATGCGCGATGTGCCCGGCGAAGGCCGGCACCGCCAGTCGCGGGTTGTACTGGGCGTCGAGATCGTCCTGGCCGATGCCGCCTGCTTGTTTTTCGTCCATGTCTGGCGTGCCTTTCTTCGCGCGTGCGATTGAAGCGGACCGGAATGGCGTGCCGGTCAGCCGGTAGGCCCGACTCCGGCCGGCTTGTCCGCGTAGGGCTTCAGGCCCAGGGTTTTGACGATGGTGTCGACCAGGGTCTGCTTCTTGTAGGGCTTGGAAACGTAGGCGTTGGCACCCAGCGACAGGCCCTTGAACACGTCCTGCTGCGAAGCCAGGGCGGTGAGCATGATTACCGGCACGTGCTTGAGCTTTGGGTGCTGGCGCATGCGCGCCAGAATGTCGAAACCGTTGGTGCCGGGCAGTTCGATGTCCAGCAGCATGCAGTCGGGCAGCGGCTGCTTGTTCAGTTCGCCCACGATCTCTTCGCGGGTGGCGGCATGGCGCTGCCTGAAGCCCGCCTTCATGATGATGTTCTGCGCGAACCGGGCCTGGATCTCGTCGTCCTCGATGATCAGCACGGTGATGTCGGTCCACGACTTGCCCAGCGAAGTCTGCGGCGCATTGCCGGAAAGCTGCAGGAAGGAGCCGGTCTTGGTGAGGATGTCGTGGCCGTCGGTGGCTTCCAGGCCGAGGCGGCTCTTGTCCGCGTCCGAGAGCGTCGGTACCTCCGCTGCCGGCGTGTTGAAATGCATGGTGAAGTCGAGATCGTCGCGGTCGGTCGAAGTGCGCGAGGCGATCAGGCCGGCTGCGACCAGGCGCTCCAGCACGGTCTTCAGGTCGGCTTCCGGCATGCGGATGGCACGCTTTTTCACCAGGTCGAAATGGGTGTCCCCGGAAACCAGGGCCAGCACCCGCACCAGGTCCGGGGCGATTTGCCCGGCCTGGCCGCGCATGGCGCGCTCTCCCAGTTCTGTGCGGTTATAGATGATGTCGGGCATAAAGCGTCGGAAACGGTCGCGAAATCCGCTTGCGGAATGATTATGCGTCAGAACCGGGGGATGAAGGCTTCATCCACCGGCACCCGGTAGCCGTTGGCAAGGCGGTTGGTCTTGTTGGCCAGCGCCGCCACCGCCAGCACTTCGGCCAGCATGGCGTCGCTCATGCCCTGCTTGCGCGCCGAGGCGGTATGCGAATAGGTGCAATATTCGCAGCCGTTGGTGGCGGAGACGGCGACGTAGATCATCTCCTTCACCAGCGGATCAAGCGTGCCTGCCGCCATCACGGACTTTACCTCTTCCCAGGTACGCGCAAGCGTCGCCGGGTCGTGCGCCAGCACTTTCCAGAAATTGTTGACGGCGGCCACCTTGCGGGTGGACATGATGTCGTCGTAGACCGCCTTCACCGCCGGCGAGGCGTCGTCATATTCGACCGGTTTGACCAGGGACACTCGCGCTCTCCTGCTAGCCTTGGGCCGGCGCCGCGCCGTCGCCCTTGAGCAGGGCCGCCTTGCGGTCGAGCAGGCGGGCGAAATTCTCCAGCGACACCAGGTGCAGGTAGATGCGGCCCATCACGCCCTTGCGGATCAGGTTCTTGTGCTGCCCGGCATTAAGAAACTCCAGCTTGTTCTCCGCCACCCGGTACATGCCGTTCAACTGCATGCTGCCGCCGGCATTCAGGTTCGCCTGCATGGAAAAAGGCTCCAGCAGGCCGTAGTCGTGGAGGATGCTGCACATCTCGCGCGTGCGCTCGAGGTCTGCTTCGTATTCTTGCAGCAGTTTTTCGATGGTGGCCCAGTGCGGCAGCGGCTTGGCCTCGCCGTCGAACATTGCCTCGCCCTCGTCGCCGCTCTCGACGATGCGGTCTTTTTCCACGCAGATCAGGCGCTCGCTTTGCTCCACCCCGCCCATGGTGACGCGGGTCATGCAAAACGGATAGCGTCGCACGTAGGCCGGCACGTAGGTATCGGGCGCCCAGCCGTCGTTGCGGGCGAACAGGTTTTCGCGGTCGGTCAGGCCCAGTACGGCCACCGGGGCGAAGGTCTTGCCCTCGTCGCCGGAGGAAAACACCAGCGGATAATCGCGGCACGTGGCGCTGAATTCGGAAAAACTGACCGGAATGGCGTTGAGCCGGCGCGTGAACTCCGGCAGCGCGCCCGGCGCGGTCAGCCTGACGCGCTGGTTGCGCAAAAAGGGCGCGATGGCTTCGTAGCCGAACGGCGGGCTGATCTGCATGAGCGGCAAATTCCGGTTTTGGTGTCCTATTTTAGCGGCTAATCATGCCGCGTGCGGCCGGCGTTGCACCGGGCTCGGGGCGATTGCGACGCTCGCGGGTATCAGCGCGGCCCAGGCGCTGCCGGCGCGTGTCCGCGCAGGCGTTCCCACAGGCGCTCGACGGCGCGCGATTGCTGGGTCAGCAGGCCCCCGCCATAGTCGCGGCCGGCGAGCTGGTCGCGGATGCCGGTGGGCACGACACCGCGGTCGAAAACAGCGCTGCGAAACAGCATGTCCCACCACGGCAGCATGACGCCAAAGTTGACGCCGCGATGCGCGCCCTCGTGGCCCAGGCCGATGGCGTGATGGGTGCGATGGAACAGCGGATCGACCAGGAGGCGCTTGGCCGGCCCGTAGCCGAAGCGCACATTGGCGTGCGCCAGACTTTCGATCAGGCGCCCGGCGAATACCAGCCAGATGAACTGGCTGCCGGGCGTACCGATCAGGCGTGCGGCCAGGGCGATGATCAGGGCGCCCAGCAGGTCGTCGAGAAAATGGTTGCGGCTTTCGGTCCACACCGTCATCGCGCGCTGGCTGTGATGCACGGCGTGCAGCTCCCACCACCAGTGAAAGCGATGCTGGGAGCGATGCACCCAGTAGCCGAGGAGATCGAATAGCAGCAGGTAGACGAGGAATTCCGCCAGCGGATGCGCCGCCAGCCAGGGCGACAGGGTATCGACGGTGATGCGCGGTACGCCGAACTGGTGGCACAGGCGTTCGATCAGGCCCTCCAGCGGGAAGGTGAGGGCGAAGGTGGCCAGGGGCAGCAGACCCAGGCGGTTGATCAGGGTGTAGGCGAAATCAGTCCATACCGCCGTGCGGGATTGACCTCGCTCGGCCGGCAGCAGGCGTTGCAGCGGCAGCGCCAGCACGCACAGGAGCGCGATTTCCAGCACACCCAGGAGCAGGGTCTCGGTGCCGGTGTAGGCCTCGTCCCAGTAGTCCATCAGTCCGAGCTCGAACAGCGCCGGCTGCACCAGCGTGCCGAAGGCCCAGGCAAAGGCGGCGTCGAAATGGCTGTCGAAGAATTCGAGCATCGGGCAATTCTAGCCCGGCGCGGGTCTCAATAGCCGGTATCCGGCACCAGGCCGAAGCACAGGCCGCGCTTTTTCAGGCCGGCGATCAACGGGTCGAGCATGGGGGCGAAGGGATCCTTGCGCGAGCGGATGCCGGTGTGCATCATCAGCACGTCGCCGTCCTTGATGTTCTTCAAAGCGCGCGCCAGCAGGGCGGGGTTGGGATAGCCCTCCGAAGGCAGTTCGTCGCCGAGAAAACCGGCGGGGCTCCAGCCGACGTGGGCATAACCGCAGGCCCGCGCCCACTTGCGCGTGTTGGGGGTGACGTAGCCGCCGGGCGCGCGCCACAGCGGTGCGAGGCTGGCGCCGGTGAGTTCGTGGAAGCGGGTTCTCACCGCATCGAGCTCGGCGCACACCTGGTCCGCCTGCCAGACCTGCGCGCGCCCGGCCTGCTTGCCGAATTGCGGGCGCGCACGCACGCCGCTTCCGGTGTCGCCGGCCCTGAAATAGACGTGGTCGTAGGTATGGCTGCCGAAATGATGGCCTTCGGCAGCGCGTGCCTTCCAGTAACCGGCCCAGCCCGGGCCGAGCGAGTAGTCGCCCTTCACGGTCGGCTCGTTGGCGAGGAAAAACGTCGCCTTGACCTGGTATTTGCCGAGGGTGGCGGCAATCAAGTCGGCTTGCGACATGCTGCCGGTATCAATCGTCAGGTACACCGTGCCCTTGCACGCGCCTTCAGCCGCATGCGGCGCCTGCGCCGCCGCCGGCAGGGCCAGCAGCAGGCCCAGGAATATCGTTGGCCTATTGGCGCGGCGCGTGGTCATGGTAGTAGATGCCATGCGGCGAGCGGCCCACCGGGATGCGCTTTTCCACCTGGCGCGTCTGCATGTTCACCAGAGCCACTTCGCGGCGGCTGCGCGCGGTCACCCACAGCCACTTGCCGTCAGCGGACAATTCCATGCAGTCGGGCGAGCCCGCCACCTTGATGCTGTCGACCACCTTGAGCGTCTGCATGTCGAGCACCGAGATGCTGTCCTCCACCCGGTTGGAGACGAACAGGTGGCGCTTGTCGCCGCGGGCGAGGAAGTTGTGCGCGCCGCGGCCGGTCACCACGCGATCCACCACCTTGTCGCTGGCGCGGTCGATCACGGCGACGAAGTCCTGGCCCATCACGCCCACCAGCAATTTGCTGCCATCGGGCGTGAGCCAGATGCCGGCGGGCGCACGGCCGACCGGGATATGGGTGATCATCCGGCCCGTCGCCAGTTCGATCTTGCCTACCGAATTGCTGCCCTGCTGGGTGACGTAGACATAGCGGCTGTCGGGAGAAAAAGCGATATGGCTGGGCATCGCGCCGCTTTTCACCCGCGCCAGCGGCTTCAGGGTATCGGTGAGCGTGCCGGGATAGATATCGACGAAATCCTGGCGCAAGGCGGTAGTGACGAAGTAGCGCCCGTCGGGCGAGAAGCCAAGCTGGTAGGGATCCATTACGGCGATGCGCCGGGTTATTTCACCGCTCTTGCGGTCCACCACCAGCAGCTGGTTGACGGTGGTGAGACCGATCAACAGCGCGCTGTCGTCCGGCAGCGGCATCATGTGGTGCGGCCCGCGGCCGACCGGCACGCGCTTCGCTTCGGCGCCGGTCTGCGGGTCGAGCAGGCTCAGGGTGTCGTCGTCCGAATTGAGGACGATCACATAGTTCGCCAGCGCCACGGCGGGTCGGCACAGGCCGGACAAAAGCACAAGAAGCAGGGCGGCGGTCTTGAATGCGCGTGTGAATACGGCGAAAAACGGCATGCGGGAACCCTGTAGGCGCAACACACAATTTTACGCTGCCGTGGCCGCGCCGTTGCACCTCGGTTAAACTTTCGGCGTCTGACCCGGTCCATCGGTCCATGAAAACGATCAAATATCTGGCTATCGCGCTCGGCGGGCTGATTCTCATCATCGCCGTGGCTGTCGGCATTTTTGCAGCTACCTTCGACCCCAACCAGTACAAGGACGAGATCACCCGGGTGGTGAAGGAGAAAAAGGACCGCACGCTGGTGATTCCCGGCGACATCAAGCTGGCGATTTTCCCCAAGCTGGGGGTGGAGACGGGGGCGGCGTCGCTTTCCGAATACAAGAGCGACAAGCCCTTCCTCAAGGTGTCGCGCGCGCGGCTTTATCTCAACGTGCTGCCGCTGTTGCGCAAGGAACTGGTGATCGACAAGATCGAGGTCGAGGGCCTGCAGGCCAATGTCGTCAAGCGCCGCGACGGTACGTTCAACTTCGACGACCTGCTGGCCAAGGATGAAAAGAAGGACGACCAGGAAATGGTCAAGTTCGACGCCCAGGGTTTCAAGCTGGAAAACGCCGCGGTGACCTACAGCGACGAAGCCAGCGGCCAGACGGCGAAAATCGGCGGTCTGAACCTGGAAACCGGACGTCTTGCCAACGGCGTGCCGGGCAAGTTCAAGCTTGCCGCCGCCCTCGAAGGCGACAAGCCGGCCGTCAAGGCGCAGCTCGATTTGTCGGGCGAATTGACTTTCGATCTGCCTGCCAAGGTCTATGCGGTGAAGGGGCTGGACGGCAAGGTGGCGGTGAGCGGGCTGGGCTTCAACGGCGCCACCCTCACGCTGAGGGGCTCGGCGCGCTCGGAGATGGCGAAAAAATCGGTGCACGCCACCGACCTCAAGGTCGAATTCGCGGGCAGCTATCGCCAGGCGGGCGCCGACGGCAAGCCGGGCATGGAAGTCACCGGTGCCGCTCTCAAGCTCGCCGCCGACACCCTGACTTTCAATACCGATACGCTGGAAGTAGCCGGCAGCAAGATCGATCTTGCCGGCACCGGCAGCTACAACCAGGAGCCCTTCGACATCAAGCTGACCGCGCCGGCGCTCGTCGCCGACGGACGCAAGAAGGCGCTGCGCAGCGAGAAGATCCAGGTCGAAGCCAAGGGCCGGCGCGGCCAGCAATCGGGCAGCGTGTCGCTGCAGGCAGCGAAGATCGACGCCGATTTCTCGGTGCACCACATCGCGCTCGAGGGCCTGGACGCCAAGGGCTCAGGCGCCATGCCGGGCGTGCTGCTCAATGATTTCAAGGCCAAGGTGCCCAAGCTGCAGGTGGACCTGGGTTCGGACCAGATCCAGATCGACGGTGTCACCGTCTCCGCCAGCGGCAGGAAGGGGCCTGACGATTTCGAATTCAAGCTCGACGCGCCGCGCCTGTCCGTCAGCAAGGAAAGCGCTGCCGGCGATGCCGTTACCGGTGCGGTGAAAATGTCCGGCAAGGACGCCGTCGACATGAAGTTCAGCCTGTCCGACGTCAAAGGCTCGGGCAAAGCGCTGACCATCGGCCGCGTAGCGCTGGAAATCGCCCGCGCGCAATTCGGTGAAACCACCGTCAGCGGCGGCTTTTACACCGCGCTTACCGCCAATCTCGAAGGCAAGGTATTCGACCTGGCGAAAATCGATGCCAACCTTGCCGTGGCCAATCCGCAGATGCCGATGAAAAGCGTCAAGCTGCCGATCACCGGCAGCGCGCATGCCGACCTCGGGCGCGAGAACGCCAATGCCGACCTGGCGGTGAAATTCGACGAGAGCAACATCACTGCCAAGGCGGGCGTGGCGAAGTTCAGCAATCCGGCGATCAACTTCGATGTCAACATCGACAAGCTCAACGTCGACAAGTATTTCCCGCCCAAGGCCGCCGGCCCCAAGGGCAGCGAGCCGGAAAAGCCGATCGACCTCTCGGCGCTCAAGACCCTGAACGCCAACGGCACGGTGAAAATCGGCGCCTTGCAGGTGAACAACATCAAGGCCTCCAACATCGTGCTCAACTTCAAGGCCGCGGGCGGCCGCGTGGACATGAACCCGGTAAGCGCGGCGCTTTACCAGGGCACGATGAAGGGCTCGGTCGAGGTCGATGCCAACCGGAACAGTTTCGCGGTGAAGCAGAACCTGGCAGGCGTCAACATCAACCCCCTGATGAAAGACGCCATCGACAAGGACATTCTCGAAGGCCGGGGCACGATCGATCTCGACGTCACCACCGCCGGCAATACGCCGTCGGCGCTCAAGCGCGCGCTCAACGGCAGCGCCGCGCTGAACCTCAAGGACGGCGCCTATAAGGGCGTGAACCTGGCCAAGTCCTTCCGTCAGGTGAAAGCCGGCGTCTCGATGGACAGCAGCAAGGCGCAGGACGCGAAGAAGGAAGACAAGACCGACTTCACCGAACTGAAAATGAGCGCGCAGATCAAGAACGGCGTGGCCGAGAGCAACGACCTGGATGCCAAATCGCCCTTCCTGCGCCTGGGAGGCGCAGGCAAGGTGGACATCGGCGCGTCCACCATGGATTACGTCGCCAAGGCCACGGTGGTCAATACCTCCGGCGGCCAGCAGGGCAAGGAACTGGCGCAACTCAATGGCCTCACGGTACCGGTAAAGCTTTACGGGCCGCTGGATGCGGTGAAATACAGCATCGACTATGCCGCCGTGGCGAAGAATCTCGCTACCACCCAGCTCAAGGGTGCCGTCGAGGATAAGTTGAAGGAACAGCTGGGCATCAAGCCGCCCGCCGCCCCGCAGGGGGGCCAGGCGCAGAAAAAGCCCCAGGGCAATCTTCAGGACCGGCTGAAGGGGTTGCTGCACTGATGCCGGCAAAGGGAGAGGATAGTTTCGCGCAGCGGGTGATCGGCTGGCAGCAGACGCACGGCCGCCACGACCTGCCGTGGCAAAACACCCGCGACCCCTATGGCATCTGGGTCTCGGAGATCATGCTGCAGCAGACCCAGGTGAGCGCGGTGGTCGGCTATTACCAGCGCTTCATGGAACGGTTCCCTGACGTCGCCAGTCTGGCCACTGCCCCCAACGACGAAGTGATGCGCCACTGGGCGGGCCTCGGCTACTACAGTCGTGCGCGCAACCTGCATCGCGCCGCGCAACTGGTGATGGACCGGCACGGCGGCGCATTCCCGCGCGGGCAGGAGGAGATCGAGGCCCTGCCGGGAATCGGCCGCTCCACCGCCGCCGCCATCCGTGCTTTTGCCTTCGGCGCGCGTGCCGCAATTCTCGATGGCAACGTCAAGCGGGTGTTCGCGCGCCATGCCGGCATTGCCGGCTACCCGGGCCTGCCCAAGATCGAAAAGCAGATGTGGCAACTGGCCGACGAGCGCTTGCCACAAGGCGGCCTGGAACCCTATATCCAGGGCCTGATGGATCTCGGCGCCACCCTGTGCACGCGCGGCCGCCCGCGCTGCAAGGATTGCCCGGTGGCTACGGACTGCGTTGCGCGGCGCGAGAACCGCACCGCAGAATTGCCCACGCGCAAGCCGAAAAAGGAGCTGCCGCAACGCGAGACCATGATGCTGGTACTGATGCGCGCCGGCAGCGTGCTGCTGGAAAAACGCCCGCCCACCGGTATCTGGGGCGGCCTCTGGTCGCTGCCGCAGGCCGAAGACGACAGCGCTGCCCGCAAACTCGCGCAAGCCTTCGGCGCCGACTGGAAAAGCCGCGAGTCGCTCAACGTGATCGAGCATGGCTTCACCCACTATCACCTGAGCATCAAGCCCTTGCTGCTCACCGCCAAGGTCAGCCTCGCCACCGAAGAACCCGGCCACGTCTGGCTGCCTCTCGCCGAAGCCAAGGACGCCGCGCTGCCCTCACCGGTAAAGAAGCTCCTCACCAGTCTCGCTGCCGGCACGCCGCTGTTCGATTAGTGTTCGATAGGGCGCGCAGCCTCTTGTACGAGACAAGCCTACGCGCCTTGCCTTTTCGTCGCAGTCAAGCCAAAGAATCGACCGGCTCTGCCGGCGATTTCTTGCAAACCAGAACCACGCAAAAGCAGGCTTTTACTTTTGTCCGCTTTTCAGTCCCTGCTGCCCCAGGTACTTGTGGATGATCTCCAGGCGCGAGTCCGGATCCTCCAGCTCCATCAGCTTCTGCTTGGCTAGCGCCGGGATCGGCAGCACCTCGCACAAGCGGTTCGACAGCCACACCGCGTTGTTGAAGTCATGCGGCTCCGGGATCAGGTCGGCCGGCAGCTTCGGCAGCACAGCTTTCAGGAGAATCATGCATCCCGAAAATTCGGCGCGCACGCCGGTCGCCGCATCGTCGGCCATCGGCTCTGCCTTGGCGCGGATCAGGCCATTGGCTTCCACCTTCGAGGAGAGGACGCGAAAGCGCTGCGAGCCGCGCGTCTTGATCTGCAGCACGCCCAACTGCTGCATGTCCCAGTCGGTGATGGTGGCCAGGCAGCCGATCTCGTGCGGCACCGCCGGCACGCCCACTTCCTTGCCTTCCTTGATCAGGCACACGCCGAAGGGCCTGCCCGCCTTCATGCATTCGCGCGTCATGTCGACATAGCGCGCCTCGAACACCTTGAGCGGCAGGGAGCCGCCCGGGAACAGCACGGTGCCGAGCGGAAAAATCGGCAGGTCATCCCAGTCAGGCGCCTGTTGCGGCACCGGCATGGCGAGGTCATTCACTTATTCAGCTCCCTGTGCCGCACCAGCACGTCGACGCTTTCCCGGAAGCGCGCGGCCAGTTGTTCGGCGAAATAGACGGAACGATGCTGGCCGCCGGTGCAGCCGATGGCGATCGTCAGGTAGTGGCGGCTGTCGCGCGCGTAGGCGGGCAGCCATTTTTCGGCCAGGTTGCCGATGTCGGCGAGCATGTCCTGGGCTGCGGGGATGGCATCCAGGTAGGCGATCACCGGCGCATCGAGCCCCGAAAGCGGACGCAACTGGGCGTCGTAATAGGGATTGGGCAGCGGCCGCACATCGAACACCAGGTCGGCATCCAGCGGGATGCCCAGCTTGAAGCCGAAGGAGGTGAATACCACCGTCAACGATGAACGTTCGGTTTCAAGGAAGTCGAGCAGCCAGTCGCGCAGCGTAGAGGGACGCAAATCGCTGGTGTCGATGCGGTGTGCCAAGCTGTGCAGATCCTCCAGCAGCTCGCGCTCGCGTGCAATATATTCGGGCACCGTGGCGGTGCCGTCGTCCAGCGGGTGGCGCCGCCGTGTTTCCGAGTAGCGCTTGATCAGCGTGTCGGTCTTGGCATCGAGGAACAGCATGCGCAGGTCGATGCCGAAGCGCTGCATGCCGGCCAGGTATTGCGGCAGGTCGGCGAGGCCGCGGCCGGCGGCGGCGGTGCGCGCATCGATCGACACTGCGAGCCTCTCCTGGCCCGACTCGGTCAGGGTCGCCACCAGTTCCGGCAGCATCGCCGCCGGCAGGTTGTCAACGCAGTAGTAGCCACTGTCTTCCAGGGCGCGGAGCGCAACGCTCTTGCCGGAGCCGGAAAGACCGGTGACGAGGATGAGCTGCATGATGCGGCGGCTTGGGCCTGTTCAGGTGTATTCAGGGCGCCCGCCTTCCCGGGGGAAACGACATGTCAGGCAGCGTAACGCCGCCAGCCCGACATGCGCCTGCTCAAGGCGCCATGGCCGAATCATGCCGGAAAAAGGAAAAATATGCTGCCTCCGCGCCACGGCCGGCAGGTTTCGACCGTCAAGCGAAGCTACGTAAGGGACAAGCCGTGGGCCACACAGTCAAGCGGCGGGCCGTAACCACACAGTCAAACGAAGCTGCGCAAGGGATAGGCCGCAGGCCGCAAGGGAACGGTAGTTCCCTTCCCTGCAGAATAGGCCGAGGCCGCACGCTCAAACGAAGCTGCGCAAAGGATAGGCCGAAGGCCGTAAGGGAACAGCTGTTCCCTTCCCTGCAGAATAGGCCGAAGGCCGTAAGGGAACAGCAGTTTCCTTCCCCTACCCTTCGTCCATCGCCGCCTGCTGCCGCGCCATGAAGTCGGCCATGGTGTCGATCCCGCGCAGTTGCAGGATGGTGTTGCGCACCGCGGCCTCGGTCAACACGGCCAGGTTGCGGCCGGCGGCAACGGGGATGACGACCTTGCGGATCGGCACGCCCAGCACGTTTTCCATCTGCTCGTTCAGCGGCAGGCGCTCGTAGTCGGCGGTGCCGATGGCATGCGGGCGCTGCAGGTGCACAATCAACTTCAGGTTCATCTTCGGGCGCACCGCGGTTTCGCCGAAGATGGCACGGATGTCGAGCAGGCCCAGGCCGCGCACTTCCAGCAGATTCTTCAGCAGTGGCGGGCAGCGGCCTTCCAGCGTTTTTGAGGCGATGCGCGTGAGTTCGACCACGTCGTCGGCCACCAGGCCGTGCGCACGGCTGATCAGCTCCAGCCCGAGTTCACTCTTGCCCAGGCCGGACTCGCCGGTGATCAGCACGCCCAGGCCCAGCACGTCCATCAGCACGCCGTGCATGGTGGTCTTGGGCGCCAGCACCTTGGTGAGGTAAACGCGCAGCATGTCGATCACCGTGGCGGCGGCCACTGGGGTGGCGAATACCGGCACGCCATGCGCCGCGCAGGCCTGCACGATCACTGCCGGCGCTTCCACGCCGTCGGCGATGATCAGCCCCGGCGGGTTGCCGCCCAGCAGTTCGGAGAGGTAATGCTGCTGGCGGGTGGCGGCGAGATGCGCGAGGTAATCGTACTCCGGCTTGCCGATCACCTGCAGGCGATCCTTGTGGATCAGGTTCAGGTGTCCGACCATGTCGGCCACCGAATGGCTGGCGTAGGCGTCCGGATTGAGGACCTTGGTGCCGTGCTCCTCGCCGGCGATCCAGGAGAGCTCGAGCTGGCGCGAGGCGCCGTCGAACAGGGACTTGAGGGTCAGTGGCTGCATCGTCGGCCGGCGCGCGGAAGAAGGGAAACAGGCATCAGCGTACTCCGGTGAGTTCGCGGTAGACGCTGGCGGCGTCGGGCAGGCTGCTCAAGCGGCTGCGCGCATCGACGTCGGCGAAGATCTCGGCCAGCGAGGCCAGGATCTGCAAATGGCTGTTGGTGTCCTTCTCCGGCATCAGGACGAAAAAGAGCAGGTTGACCGGCTTGCCGTCGGGCGCCTCGAAGGGAATCGCTTCCTTCAGGCGCAGGAAGGCGCCTACCGGCGAATTCAGCTTGGCGATACGCCCGTGGGGAATCGCCACCCCCTGGCCCAACCCGGTGGAGCCTAAGCGCTCGCGCGCGAACAGGCTGTCGAACACCGCGGCGCGCGCGATGCCCTGGTGATTCTGGAAGAGCATCCCCGCTTCGTCGAAGACGCGGCGTTTACTGGCGAGCTCGAGATCGAGCGCGACATTGGTTTCCGGCAGCAGCCGGGCGATGACTTGCGAAGGGGTCTGGATGGGCGAATTCATGCACCGTGCCTGGGGCCACAATCCCCAAGTCTAACGGGCGCGAATTATACGCTTGGATCGGCGCGCCCGGATCATCGCGGCGCAAGCGGCACCGGTGTCTGGCCGCAGCCCCGCGTTCCGGCCATGCCGGAATCGATCGCTGGAAACGGGGCTGCGGGCGAGGTCGTAACCGCGCGGAATCGAAGCTAGTTCAGCTCCATGCGCTTGGCCGCCTCGCAGACGTGACTCTGCGTCTTGTCCTTGTATTTGCAGATCTGGCGGTCGAGCTTGTCGGCCAAGGTATCGATGGCCGCATACATGTTTTCGTCCACCGTCTCGACGAAAATATCCTTGCCGCGGACATGCACGTTGACTTCTGCTTTTTGTGCCAGCTTTTCGACCGAGAGGATAACGCTGACGTCGATGACGTGGTCGAAGTGGCGATTGATGCGGGAGAGTTTGGAAACCACGTATTCGTGGATCGCGGGGGTGACAGAAATATGGTGCCCGCTGACGGTGAAATTCATTCGTGTCTCCTTTCCAGCGGCGCCTTCCGCGAGAAAGAAGGCCCCGTTACAGCGACTTGCGAAGATTGGCCGGCGGGATCTTCAACCCATCGCGGTATTTTGCGATGGTTCGCCTTGCGACGACGATGCCCTGCTGGCCCAATATATCGGCAATTTTCGAATCCGATAAAGGCTTTTTGACATCCTCCGAAGTGACGAGTTGCTTTATTAAAGCCCTAATCGCGGTAGAACTGCAAGCCCCCCCTGAATCGGTGGCCACGTGGCTGCCGAAAAAGTATTTCAATTCAAAGATCCCGCGAGGAGTGAGCATGTACTTATTAGTGGTTACGCGGGAGATGGTGGACTCGTGCAGACCCAGTTCGTCGGCGATTTCGCGCAAAACCAAAGGGCGCATGGCGACTTCGCCATGGTCGAAAAAGTGCTTCTGCCGTTCGACGATCGCCTGCGCCACCCGCTCGATGGTCTCGAAGCGCTGGTGCACGTTTTTCAAGAGCCACTTGGCTTCCTGGAAGCGCGTGTGGATGGTCGCTTCGCCGTTAAGTGCAGGGGTACTGCGCCCGCGTTCGCGCGAAAGTATTTCAGCGTACAGACGGTTGATGCGCAATTTGGGTACGGCGGCCGGGTTGACCCCCACCTTCCATTGGCCCTTGATCTTGCGCGCCATCACGTCCGGCGTGATGTAGCGCGTGTCGATCACCGCGTATTGCGCGCCAGGCCGCGGGTTTTGCACCAGCAGCAACTCATGGGCGGCGCGCAGTTCGTTGTCGTCGCAGCGCAACGTACGCTTCAACTGGCTGAAGTCGCGCGCGCCCAGAAGCTCCAGGTGCTTGCGGCTGATTTCCATCGCGAGATCGCGCGAACGCGAAGGCATGAGTAACTGCAATTGCAGCAGCAACGCTTCGGCCAGGTCGCGCGCGCCCACGCCGGGCGGGTCGCACGACTGCAACAGGCGCAGCGCCACTTCGAGATCATCAAGCTCCAGGCCCAGTTCTTCCGGCAGCAGCTCGAGGATCTCCTGCAGCGACTGGCCGAGATAGCCGTCCTCGTTCAGGGCTTCGATCAGCGCGCTGATCAGCCCGCGGTCGAGCTCGGAAACGCGCATCAGCGCCACCTGGGCCAGCAGGTGGTCGCGCAGGCTGGATTCGGCAGCCGGCAACTGGCGCGCCGGGCCTTCGTCGTCATCGTCGTTGCGGTTGCGCGTGCCGCTGGAGGCGTATTCCCGTTCGTTCCAGTCGGGGCCGGCCTCGCTGCCTTCCGGTGCGCTGAAGGCGTCCGCCAGTGATTCGGTCTGCACCTTTTCGCCGCTGCCGAAGGCCTCGCCATTTTCGCCGTTCACCGCCCCGGCATCCTGGAAGCTGCCCGTATCGTCGTCGCGCTCCAGCAGCGGGTTCTCCGCCAGGATCTGCTCGATCTCCTGGTTGAGCTCGATGGTGGACAGTTGCAGCAGCCGGATTGACTGCTGCAGTTGCGGCGTCAGCGTCAGGTGCTGCGAAAGCTTGAGTTGCAGTGCTTGCTTCATGGCTACAACCGGAAATTCTCGCCGAGATATACCCGGCGCACGCTCTCATCGGCGACGATGGCCTCCGGCGTGCCGCTCTTGAGCACGCTGCCTTCGCTAATGATGTAGGCGCGGTCACAGATGCCCAATGTCTCGCGCACGTTGTGGTCGGTGATCAGGACCCCGATGCCGCGGTCCTTGAGAAAACGGATGATCTTCTGGATGTCCAGCACGGCGATCGGGTCGACGCCGGCGAAGGGCTCATCCAGCAAAATGAACTTCGGCTCGGTGGCCAGGGCCCGCGCGATCTCGACGCGGCGGCGTTCGCCGCCGGAAAGCGACAGTGCCGGGTTGGCCGCGAGGTTCGCGATGTTGAGTTCGCCCAGCAGTTCGGCCAGGCGCTCGTCCATCCGCTCACGCGAGAGGCCCTGCAATTCGAGCACGGCGCGGATGTTCTCCTCCACCGTCAGCTTGCGGAATACCGAGGCTTCCTGCGGCAAGTAGGAGAGGCCCAGGCGCGCGCGGCGATGGATCGGCTGCGAGGTGACATCCTCGCCGCCCAGGCTGATATGCCCGGCATCGACGCCTACCAGGCCCACCACCATGTAAAAGCAGGTGGTCTTGCCGGCGCCGTTGGGGCCGAGCAGGCCGACCACCTCGCCGCGCTGCACCGATACGTTGACGTCGCGCAGCACCGGGCGCCGCTTAAAGCTTTTGCCGAGACCGCGCCCGACCAGTCCGCGATTGTCGGCGACCAGCCGCGGCCCCGCCGGGACATCTTCCTGCGCGAGCCAGCCCGGGGCGACATAAGTCGGTCCATTGCCACGCCGCATCATGGCTTTTTCGGTGCCGCGGAGGTGCTTGGCGCGTTGGTGCCTGGCGCGCTGCCCGGGGCGCTACCGGGGGGACTATTGGCGGCACCGGGGGTTCCGGAGCGCTGCTCGCGCACAAACAAACCCTGGACCCGCTGCGGCGCCGTCTCCGGACCGCCGCCCGGCAGCATGCGGCTGATATTGTTGTTGAGGTCGATGACGCCGCGCTGGCCGCGGATCACGTCCTTGCCGCGCTCGATCACGACATTGCGGATCAGCGTCGCGATACCGGTATCGGCGTTGTAGACGCCGAAATCGCCGCGGCCGACATCGGTGCCATTGGTCACGACGACATGCCCCTGGGCATCGACCCGGCTGATCTTCGATTCCTCGCCCGGCTTGGTGCTGCCCGGCATACTGGGAGCGGCAGGCTTTCCGGGAGCGGCCGGGGCCGGTGCGCCCGGCTTGCCGCGCGCAGGGTGGCCGCCCGGCGCCGCGGACGCTGCGGGCTTGGCGCCGGGCGCCGCGGTCTTGACCATATAGGCAGTCAGGATATCGCCTTTGATGGTCTTGCCGTTGCGGATCGCGATCGCATTGCCGCGCGCTACCGCGATCTGTTTTTGGTCGAACCATTCGAGGCTGTCGCGCGCCGTGACCACGTCCTGGGCCGTCGTCATCTTGAGGTTTTTGCCGGTCACGACCGCCGTTGCCTTATCGACATCGTAGATCGCATGGTCGCCGACCACTGTCTGCGTGTCGCGCTTAAGCGTGACATGGCCTTCAGCCTCAACCCGGAAAATTTCCGTGTTGCCACCAACGCCGCCAAAACTGCTGTTGGCGCTGTTCGCGTCGGTCTTGGCCGCCGCC
>DASYEQ010000032.1:0-6506 GCA_036498945.1 Burkholderiales bacterium
CGGGTCATACGAATTGCGGCGGCCAGGAAAAGAACTCCTGGATCATCGGGTCGCCGCCTTCCTGCACGCCGATCTGCTCGGCCAGCATGTCGAAAAAATCGAACAGGTCGTCAAGCGAATGGCGCCGCTTGAATTCGGCGCCGATGCGCCGGCCTGCTTCGACGTGTCCATGCGGATCTTCCAGCGCCGCCCCGACCGTCGCGCGGATGCTGTCCGGCGTGAAGTCGAACAAGGGCTGGCCGAGAGGAGCGAATTCACGTGCCAGGTATTCGCTGTGGTTGGTCAGGCACAAGGTGTGGCGGCTGGCGCAGCGTACGAAGCGCTCGTGGGGCAGGCTGTAGGTATTGGGCGACATGTCGAGCACGGCCAGCGCCTCTCGGATCAGCTCCTTGCTGCGGGTGTAGTCGCCATAAGGCACGAGCGTGGCGCGGCGTCCAGAAAAATCGATGTGCTCCCATTTCTCGCCGTGCACCTCGATCGGGAAGTCGAGCAGGCTTTGCACGATCATGGCGCTTTTTACCCGGCGCATGTAATCGTCGAGTTGCGCGATGTACAGCGAAAGGAATTTGGTGCGCCCGGCGACGTCGATTCCCAGATCCGCGAAATAGCGCACCACGCGCTCTTCGATGGTCCAACTGCGCTCGACCGGCAGGCTGGCCAGCAATTCCTCGGAAAGCGCCAGCAAGGCGCCGGCTACCTTCGAGGGCAGGCGCGCCTGCCAGCGCCGCCGCAGCGCCTCGGGATCGTTGCCGTTCTTCAGAAAGTAGATCTTGCCCTGCTTCTTTGCTTCGAAATCGATATCCGACGGCGGCAGCGGATCGAGGTGTACCAGCGGCACAATCGCGCTGTAGCCTTTGGGACTCAGGTTGCGCGTGAAGAAGTCACGATGTTCCTGGAAGCCGTAGACGTTGACGAACAGCGAACTTGGACTCCGGTGCAAGTCGAGAAAATAGGCGGGATGGTCACCCATCAATTTGAATAGAGGCGTCTTGCTCGCCGCCCAGACGTTCTCCTGCTTGCCCGCCAGTGTCGTCTCGATCGATGCGCCAACGCCGGCCCAGGAGATGCAATAGCGAACCTTCCTGTCGAAGATAAGGTTGGCGAACTGCGGGTTGGACCAGACGGCGGCGCCCCATTCAACGGCATGGCAGTACAAGCCGCGCCGGGCGAGTTCTTCCTGGAACAGCACGGACATGCCGTGGAACGGATTGGAACGCGACGGCCCGTAGATGATCACCACTACCGAACGCTCGGGGGCATCGGGAAAAAGCTCTTCCCCTCGCGCCGATTCCGCCTCGGCGCCGTCCGGTTCGTCCTTGGAGGGGCGCAGGGTGTCGCGAAGTATCCGGAGCAGCATCAGCGTTGGCGTAGAGTGGAAAAAGCACCGCGCCCGCAGCGCGGGCGCGATCGGGCGGGACAGGCGCTGCGCCGGTCATGGCGCGTCACCGTCGCGCGTGTGCGTGCGGGAAGGCGCCTCAGGCCGGCTTGGCCGCGTCCTGCTTGCGTGTCACGTAGACGATCAGCCCTTCGGTGGCGACCTCGACGAACTTGTCGTCATAACCCATTTCCTTCAGCTCCCAGCGGAAGGTGTTGCCCAGCTTGGCCTTCTTGAAATAGCCGAGCTTGTTCTGCGTGGCGAATTCGGAGGCGCGGCCGAAGGCTTCCTCAAGGATCGCGGTCAGCCGGTTGGCCGATACCTTGCGCCCCGGATCGTTGGCGATGGCCGCCGGATAGCGTTCGCCGATGTCCTTGGCCAGATCCTTGGCGAATTGGTCGACGTCGACGCCGGAAAAGAGTTTGATCATGCTGGTTTTTACCCGGATATACGCGGTTTGAATATCTGCTTTAGCCGACCAAGCGGGCCATGGCACCTCTTGACAGCCTTCGACGCCAGAGGCTCTTTCGACCTTCCTATGATAAGCTCAATTGGAAAGTTCAACAATCAACCTTCGGCGCACGGGGTGTAACCGTTTGCAACGGACCGCAAAGTCTACACTTTTCCAATGCGCGCGGTAGGCGCGGCCGCAGGGGCCTTTTATTTCAAGACTTGCATTTTTGCACTGGCTTTGCCTCTCGGCCGGGGGGAAGCGACGAACGGCGCCTGCGATCCGATGGGTGAGCGCGCGCGTCGCCGGCCGTCGCGGTGAAATACGCGGCGTGCCGGGCTCCGCCCGAGGGCCGCGCCATGCCCGGCTGCCAAAGTGGGCAAACCGTCCGTATCCATGCTGAAAAACCTGTTCCCAAGTTCGTCGCCGGTGCCGCAGATGCGCGGTCCCCTGAAGCTCAATCTCGGCTGTGGCTATCGCAAGCTCGACGGCTGGGTCAATGCCGACAAGTATCCCGACAGCAAGCCCGACCTGCTGCTGGACCTTGAAGCACTGCCCTGGCCCTTTGCCGACAATTCGGCCACGCATGTCGACTTGAGCCACGTACTGGAGCACGTCGGCCAAGACCCGTCGCAGTTCCTGCGCCTGATGCAGGAATTGTGGCGCGTGTGCGCGCCCGGCGCGCAGGTGCAGATCCGCGTGCCGCATCCGCGCCATGACGATTTTCTCGGCGACCCGACGCACGTGCGGCCGATCATGCCCACCACCCTGCAGGCGTTCGACCAGGCGCTCAACCGCGAGGCCCTTGCCGCCGGCCTCGGTTCCACGCCGCTCGGCCTGCAACTGGGGATCGACTTCCAGATCGTCTCCCTTGAATACATGCCCGATCCGCGCTGGAAACAGAAGCTCGACGCCGGCCAGGTCACGGTGCAGGACCTGTTCGAAGCTTCGCTGGCGCAGAACAACGTCTTCGTCGAACTCTATTTCAACTGCCAGGCGCACAAGCCGGCGCGGGGCTAGGCGCCGGCATCCCGGAAATACCGCATGTCACTGATCGCAAGAATCCTCGGTAAACGGCGCATGCCGCCGCCGCCGCCGGCCCCGCGCACGGTGGCGCAGATCATCCGCGACACCCCCGGCCTGCACCGCCTGTTCCCGGACGACCCCGAACGCCTGTTGCGCCTGGGCGCGCTGTTGTTCGACCGCGGCCTGCTCGATGACGGTATGCGGGTGCTGGAACACGCTGTCAAGCTGGGCGCGCCGGAATGGCGCATGGCGCTGATCCGCACCAAGCGCGCTTTGATGGACGGCCAGGCGCGCGCCGCCCTTGGTTTCATCGAGCCTTTCGTGCGCGATATGAAAAACGTCGCCGACCCCGAACTACTGCTGGTGGCGGGCACCGCCGCCTGGGACAGCGGCCAGATCAGCAGGTCGATCGAGTATTACGAAGCGGGCGCGGGCTTGAGGCCGCGCGACGTCGAATTCCTGGGCTCCCTGTGCGGGGCGCTGGGCGTGAGCGGGCGGTACGAGCGCTCCTACGAAATGGCCAGGCGTGCACTGGAACTGGACCGGCGCCACGCTTCCGCGCTGCAAAACCTGGCGATCGCCGCGCGCGAACTCGGCCGGCTGGAAGAGCACCGCCGGGCCTACCTCGACCTGTGCGATTTTTACCCGGCCAACGAGCGTTTCCGCTGCTTGTATTCCTACTCCCTGCTGCTGGAGGAGAACTTCGCCGACGGCTGGCCGATGCATGAGAGCCGCGACTTCCGTTTCCGCGAACAGGGCTTTCGCGAAAGCACGCTGCGCGCGCCGCGCTGGAAGGGGGAGTCACTGGAGGACAAGACGCTTCTGATCGTCTGCGAACAGGGCGCCGGCGACAATTTCATGGTGGCGCGCTGGTTCCCCGAGATCAAACGCCGCGGTGCGCGTGTCGTCGTCGAATGTGTGGCGCCGCTGATGGGCATTCTCGGGCGCGTGCCCGGCGTGGATCAGGTCATCCTGCTGGAAAACGGCAAGGAGCCCGATCTGCACTACGACCTCTGGGTCGGCAGCATGAGCCTGCCGTGGATTTTCAACGTCACGCGCGAGAACATCCACGCGCCGGCGCGTTACCTCGAACCCAGCCGGGCCTCCTCCGACTACTGGAAGGAGCGGGTCGCCGATGCGCAGGGGCTGAAGGTCGGGCTGGCCTGGGCCGGCAACCCGGGTCACGCCAACGACCTGGCGCGCTCGATGAAATTCAGCGACGTCGCCGCGCTGCTGGACACGCCCGGCACCACCTTTTTCAACCTGCAGGTGCCGGCGCGCGATCTGGAGCCGCGCGCCAACCTGAAAAGCCACGCCGACGAATTGCTCACCTTCGACGACACCGCCGGCCTGATCGACCAGATGGACCTGGTGATCTGCGTCGACACCTCGATCGCCCACCTGGCAAGCGCGCTCGGCCGGCCCACCTGGATCGCTAGCAGCATGCGTCCCGAGTGGCGCTGGGGGAATCCGGAACTGCCGGTCTACTGGTACCCGACGGCGAAGCTCTACTGCTGCGAACGCCCGCTCGACTGGGCCAGCGCGGTGCGGCGCATCGGGCACGACCTGCGCGAGCTCGCCGGCGCGCCGGGAGCGGGCCATGCCGCCTGAAGCCGGGCGCGGCAAGCGCCGCGAAGCGGAGATCTTCGGGCTGATCGACACGGGCTTCGACGCGCTGTCGAGACGCGACCTCGACAGCGCCGTGAGGAGCGCGGAAAAGATTCTCGCCATCGAGGCCAACCAGGTTGATGCGCTCTACCTCAAGGGGCAGATCGCGCACCAGCAGGAGCGCCTGGACATCGCACAGGATTTCTACGAGCAGGCGATCCTCGCCAAACCCGATTTCGTCGATCCCTATCTGCGCCTGATCACGGCGCTGTTCATCAGCTTCCAGCAGCACGAGGCGCTGCAGGTCTGGCAACTGGCGATGCAGCACGTCAAGCCCAGCCTGGAGCAACTGGTCGAACTGTGCACGCCGATGGTCAACGATTTTCCGCGCGAGGTGCGCGCGGTGCTGAAGCCGGCGCTCGATCCCGCCAACACCAATTCGCGCGTCTGGACCATGTACCAGCAGGTGCTGCATCGCCTGCGCGTCGAGGGCCCCGAGTACGACGGTTTCCTGCGCCAGATGCGCGAGCTCTTCCCCGGCACCATGGAACTGGACGCCGCCGAGACCGCGGCGCTGGCCTACGCCAATCGCACCGAAGAGGCCATCGTCCAGTATCACCGCATGGCGGAGAAACATCCGCAGCTGGTGTTTTTCACCGCCGAGCTGGCGCGCACCTATCGCAACATCGGGCGCTACGAAGAGGCCGAGACATTGGCGCAAAAGCTCTCCGAGGCGTTTCCCGATCAGGCTGACTTTCCCTTCATGTGGTCGGAAATCAAGCTGTGCCGCGGCGAGATCCTGCCTGGTCTCACCTTGAACGAGTCGCGCTTCAAGCGCGACACCGGCTTCAACTGGAAATACCTGCCGATGCCGAACTGGAACGGCGAGCCGCTGGAAGGCAAGCGCATCCTGATCATCGAGGAACAGGGCTTCGGCGACTGCATCATGTTCGGCCGCTACCTGCCTGAACTGATGCGGCGCGGCGCCAATGTGCGCTATGTTTGCCGGCCGCAGATCTATCCGCTGTTCGCCGGGCAGCCGGCGCTGCGCGGCGCCGAGGTGTTCATCCAGAGTCCGAGCCTGCAATTGCCCAACGACATGGATTACTACGTCGCCACCATGAGCGTGGCGCGTTGCCTGGGGCTGGACGCGGCGCGCGCGGGGGAGGGCGCCTCCTATCTGCAGGCCGACCCGGCACGGGTAGCGCGCTGGCGCGGCGAAATCGGGCGCGACGGCCGGCCGCTGGTGGGCATCGTCTGGGCCGCCAACCTCAACACCTCTTTCGGCAACGAAAAATCGATCCCGCAGGCGCTGGTGCCGCAGATTCTCGACCGGCCCGACATTGCCTTCGTCAGCCTGCAGGTGCCGTCCTCGCTCGATGACCCGCACCGCGGCCTGTACGCGCACACGCCCGAGATCAGCGATTTCAACGACACCATGGCGCTGATCGACTGCCTGGATGCGGTGGTGAGCGTCGATACCTCGGTGGCACACTTGGCAGCCTCGATGGGCAAGCGCACCATCGTCATGTCCAAGTTCGCGCCCGACTGGCGCTGGGAGGGCGGAGCCGACGGACGGCCCTACTGGTATCCCGAAGTGGAGGTGATCCGCCAGCAGAGCCTGCGCGACTGGAGCGGCGCGTTGCGCCTTTTGTCGGAACGCCTGACGCGGATTGCACTTACCGCCTGAGGCCGAAGCGGGATCGCGAAAAGAAAAAGCCGCCCGTAGGCGGCTTTTTTGCTGCGAACCCCTGCTTAGCGGCAGGAAGCCGGCATGTACTTCGCCGGGGTACCGGTGCAGGACCAGACCAGCTTGTTGTCGGTGGTGGTGGTCGGGATCATGGTAACGACCGAGCCGGAGGTCGGGGCGGTACCGCTGACGGTGATGATGCCGCTGGCGGTATCGACGGTGGCCGAGTAAATCATGCCGGTGGCGGAGATGGTGATCGCCGAGGTCCAGCTGGCGGCCCACGAACCGTAGGTCTGAATGCCTTCGGAGAGGCCGGTCTTGGCCGAGGAACCAGCCAGGATCAGTTCAGAAACGCG
>DASYEQ010000033.1:0-58088 GCA_036498945.1 Burkholderiales bacterium
CCATTGAAGATCGCCACGTTCGACTGGTGGATCGACATCGTCTTGTCGATGACACCACCGGTGACGCCCTTCATCGGGTTCGGCTTGACGTGCTTCTTCACCACGTTGACGCCTTCGACGATCAGGCGCTCTTCGTCGACGCGCGTCAGGACGGTGCCGCGGCGGCCCTTGTCCTTGCCGGTCAAGACGATGACCTGGTCACCCTTACGAATCTTGTTCATCGCAATATTCCTGAATCAGCGACAGCTCAGAGCACTTCCGGCGCAAGCGACACGATCTTCATGAAGCGCTCGGTGCGGAGTTCCCGCGTCACCGGCCCGAAGATGCGCGTGCCGATCGGCTCGAGCTTGGCGTTGAGCAGCACGGCGGCGTTGCCGTCGAACTTCACGAGCGAGCCATCGGGACGGCGCACGCCCTTGGCAGTGCGAACGACGACGGCCGAATAGACCTCGCCCTTCTTCACCCGGCCACGCGGCGCGGCTTCCTTGATGCTGACCTTGATCACGTCACCGATCGCGGCGTAGCGGCGCTTCGAGCCGCCGAGCACCTTGATGCACATGACGGACTTGGCGCCCGTGTTGTCGGCGACGTCGAGCCGCGACTGCATTTGAATCATGTTGTCCTCTTGTCCCAACTTGTCCCGGCTGTCGGGCGCGTGCCGCTATGGGCATGCGCCGAACTTTCGGTCAGTCTTGGGGCCCGCGCGGGGTCTGAAACTCGCTTTGCCGAGGGCGTGTGCCCAAAGCGAAGCCGGTGATTATCGCCCGAGGCGGCTCGACGTGTCAAACCGCCTCGTATTCAACCCTTGAGCGCCTTGGCCTGCTCGACCAGCGTCTTGGCGTCGCTGACCTCGAACTTGCCCGGCGCTTCGACGTTGAGCGCCTTCACCACGCCATCCTTGACGAGCATCGAATAGCGCTGCGAGCGAACGCCCATGCCGCGCGCGGTCAGGTCGAACGTGAGACCGGCAGCCTTCGTGAAGTCGGCGCTGCCGTCGGCCATCATGCGGACCTTGCCGGCGGTGTGCTGGTCGCGGCCCCAGGCGCCCATCACGAAGGCGTCGTTCACGGAAACACACCAGATCTCGTCCACGCCCTTGGCCTTCAGCGCGTCGTAGTTCGCCAGGTAGCTGGGCACGTGCTTGGCCGAGCAGGTCGGCGTGAAGGCGCCGGGCAGGCCGAAGATCACGATCTTCTTGCCCTTCACCAGGTCTTCCACCTTGAAGGTGTTCGGGCCGACCGTGCAGCCGTTGCCTTCGACTTCGATGAATTCGTTCAGCGTGCCCGCGGGCAGCTTGTCGCCAACTTTGATGGTCATGCCTGATGCTCCTGTCATGTGGGAAGGGAAGCTTGCGGCTACCCTCGCCCCTAGGGGATGGGAACCGTCTTGCTGTTCGAAAAAGCGTCGGAAAATGCGCGGAGGCGCAATCCGATACGGCGCTTCCACGGCGGCAGATTGTAGCGCGGCTGGCCAATGTTGGATAAGATGGCTCCGATACCGTAAGCGCAACAACATCAAGACCGTATTGCATCGGCATGCGCATCAGACAACCCGGCAAGAATCTTTGGGGGATTCCGTGGCGATCATCGCAATGGACAGGGAAATGGGCAGCGGCGGCAGGGCGATCGCCGCCGGCGTGGCGAAGGCGCTGGGCGCTTCGCAGATCGTCTACGAAATCATCGATCACCTGGCGGACCGCATGCGCGTGCGCAAGAGCCACGTGGTGCGCCTGCTCGAAGACGGCGAAGACCTGGATCACGCGCTCACGCCGGACGACATCCTGCCCGCTATCCTCTCCCCGCTGGAAGTGCTGGAACTGGCGTCGCTGCCGGAATCGGTGGTGCTGCGCGGCTGGGGCGCCACCGCGCTGTTGCGCGAGGTGGGCCACGTGCTGCGCGTGCGCGTCACCGCGCCGCACGAGGCGCGCGTGAAGAACCTGATGAGGCGGGTGAAGAATCCCGACCGCTCGAAAGTCGAGACCGAGATCGCCTACGCCGACGAGGCGCACGGCGCCATCATGCGCCGCCACTTCAGCGTCGATTACCGCGATCCTGCGCTGTATCACCTGGTGCTCGACACCTCCGTCACCCCGCTGGACAAGTGCATCGAGATCGTCGTGGCGCTGGCGGACGATGCCAGATTCGCCGAGACCGAAACCTCGCGTCTGCGCCTGGCGAGCCTGATGACGGAGTCGCACGTCAAGGCGCTGTTGAAACTGCACCCGCCGACCCGCAACCTCGCCATCGGCATCGCCGCCGAGGGCAGCGAGGTGACGCTTTCGGGCGCGGTGCCGTCGACCGAAATCCGCGACCGCTGCGAACTGGTGGCCTGGCGCGTGCCCGGCATGACCCAGGTGCGCAACGAGCTGCAGATCGCCGCCTAGGACCCTCTCACCGGCCCTGCTTTTGCCTTGTCGCCGGTTTGCGTCGCCCCGTTTTCCAGGGTGTCGGATTACGCCGACGCCGGTTTCAGCCGGCCTTGCGTATTGCATCGCAGGCGAAGTTCCTATGCTTGAATCGTGAGTCGCATCAAGCGGCTTGGTTCAACGTGAAGGAGCTTGCCATGTTGCATTACGCCCTGGTTTTCCTGGTGATCGCCCTGATCGCCGCCGTGCTCGGTTTCGGTGGTATCGCCGCCGGCGCTGCTTCCATCGCCAAAATCCTGTTCTTGGTCTTCTTGGTGCTGGCCGTGGTGGCCTTCTTCTCCGGTCGCCGCGTGTTATAGCGGCGATCTCCGGAAGAACGGCATGGGCATTGCCCCGCCCTATCTCGCCGCCGCGGGTGAAGCGCCCGCGCGTGGCGATCGCGTCGTTGGGGCGCACGAAACGCAGCGGCGTCAGGCGCAGGTGCAACGCGCCGCGATGAAGCGTTTCGTCCGAGACAATCCCGCGCGTACCTTCGGGATTGTTGCCTTGTGCGGGGCGGTGGCCGGCCTGATCTTGCTGCGCCGTTGAAACGCTCTTTTCCGCTTTACCTTTGTCGGCGCGCGCTGACAGGCGGAACGCGAACAGCGGCGTAGCCTTTTCCGGTATGCAAGACTCGAAGGATTAGCCCATGTTCCGCGGCAAAGGCGTGACCAAAACCGGCCCGCGCGTGGCGCGCAGAAGCCGCGGTGTGACCGCGTTCGAAAGCCTGCTGCTGGTTTTCCTGTTGCTGGTGGCGTTCGTCATGTGGTTCCAGTGGGATTGGCTGCGGGTGCCGATCCAGAACTACGTGTCGGAAAAGACCCATCGCGAATTCCGCATGTCCCACTTCGATGTGAAGCTCGGGCGCTATCCGCGGCTGATCCTGGAGAACGTGTATTTCCAGAACGCCGATTGGTCCAAGCTCGGGCCGATGGCAAACATCGGCAAGCTTGAACTGACTATTTCACCGCGCGACCTGCTGGAGCGCAAAGTGGTGGTGCCGCGCCTGGCGCTGTCGAACGCCGACATCACCATGGAGCAACTGAAAGACGGGCGGCGGAACTGGATTTTCTCCGACCCCAACGATAAATCGGACACCGTGTTCCGCATCAGCACGCTGTCGGTGGACCACGGCCAGCTGCATTACGTCAACCACGGCGATCAGTTCGACATGGTGATCCAGGCCGACACCTTCGACCCGGGCTCGGTGCCCGACGTCACAAACGCCGCCAATACACCGGGCAAGGAAGGCTCGAATCGCAAGTTCACCACCCGCTACGCCTTCCACGGCCGCTATCGCGATGCCGGTTTCAAGGGCAATGCCTATACGGGTGACGTCATGACCTTCCAGGAATCGAACGTGCCGTTCCCGATCCGCGGCAGCATCCTCGCCGGCACCACCCGGCTGGACGTCGACGGCAGCATTGCCGACGTGGTGAAGATCAGCGGCATCGATACGCGCCTGCACATCGCCGGCAAAACGCTCGCCAACCTGTACCCCTTCCTGCTGCTGCCGCTGCCGGCTTCGCCGCCTTACGACGTTTCGGGCCGCCTGAAGCTTTCGGGCGACCACTTCACCATGGACGACCTCAAGGGCAGGATCGGCTCGACCGACGTACATGGCAAAGGCACCTACCTGCGGCGCGAGCCGCGCCCGCTGCTCACCGGTGAGCTGCACTCGAAGCTGCTGAACATCGCCGACCTGGGGCCGCTGGTCGGCCTGAAGACCAAGGACACCGAGGCCAATCAACGCCCGACGCAGGCCGCCACGCAAACGCGCGAAGCCGCCACCACCACCGAGCACGCCAGCGGCGGCGACAAGGTGCTGCCCACCGGCACCTTCGACACCACGCGCCTGCGCGCGATGGACGCCGACGTCACCTACGAAGCCGGGCAGATCAAGCGTCCGCAGGGGCTGCCGCTGGAAAGCTTCTATGCCTCGCTGCACGTGCACGACAGTGTGCTGCGCCTCACCCCCTTGCAATTCGGCTTTGCCGGCGGGCGCATCATTTCCACCATCAGCATGGATGCGCGCGGCAAGCCGCTCAAGGGCAGCGCCGACGTCGACTTCCGCCACATCCAGATCGACAAGCTTTCGCCCGACCTGCCGAACGTCGCCAAGGGCGCCGGCCTGATCGGCGCGCAAATCCGCCTGCAGGGTCAGGGCAACAACATTGCCGACCTGGTGGGCTCCTCCAGCGGTTCGCTTGCCGCCGCCGTTTCGGATGGGCGCATCTCCAATCTGCTGGACGCTGCGTCAAGCCTGAATGGCGGGCGCCTGATTCCGGCACTGATCGGCAAGGATCACGACATTCCGATCCGCTGCGGAGGCGTCGCCTTCGATGTCAAGGACGGCCAGGCGAAATCGAATATGCTGGTGATCGACACTGCGGAGACGCGCATCGACGGCCAGGGCACCATCGACCTGAAGAACGAGAAGTTCAACATCACTTTCTCGCCCAAGCCCAAGCACCCGGGCATCCTGTCGCTGCGCACGCCGATCACCGTGTACGGCTCGTTCCGCCATCCCGATTACACGCTGGACAAGAAAATGCTGGCGCTGCGCGCCGGCGGGGCGTTGGCGCTGGCCGCGGTCAACCCCTTCGCCATCCTTCTGCCGCTCCTGGAAACCGGGCCCGGCAAGGACACCGATTGCGCCGCCGTGCTGGCGCCGGTCGAGGGGGCGCAGCAACAAGCCGATTCGCAACAGGCCAGCGCGCCACGGCACTACGCGGCGAACCGGCCGAAGCAGGCCAGCCAGGTACGCGCCACCGGCGACGCCAAATCGCAGCCGCAGAACACCGGTGTTGCCAAGGGCGGTGTCACGCGCCCGAGCCCGAAGGAAAAGCAGGCTGGTCCCAAGCTGGCGCGGGCGCAGGGCGACGCCGCACCCCGGCCGCAGTAGCTGCGGCCGAGGTCCAGCCATTGGCGAGTGCACAGGGAAACCCCGCAGGTCTCGCGCCTCCCGACTCCTGGCGATAGGGCGGCTTCGATTCCGCTGAATTCATCGTAGTCGCGCAGGCGGTTGCCGATGCGATTTGTGGGCCTGCGCGGCGCGTCTGCGCCGTCCGAGGACGGATTTAAGCCCGCCGGGTGTCGGAATCGACCTCAGGCGTGGGGCGCCTAACGCATGCCCGGGAAGCCGCCGCCCCCGCCCCCGCCCATGAAGCGGCCCATGCCGCGCATCATCTTCTGCAGGCCGCCCTTTTGCATCTGCTTCATCATGCCCTGCATCTGCTCGAACTGCTTGAGCAGGCGGTTGACTTCCTGCACCTGCACGCCGGCGCCGGCGGCGATGCGCTGCTTGCGCTTGGCCTTGATCAATTCCGGCTTGGCACGCTCCAGCTTGGTCATGGCGTTGATGATGCCTTCCATGCGCTTGACTTCCTTTTCGGCGCGACCCATGTCGGCGCCCTGTGCGGCCTGTGCGAATTGCGCCGGCAGCTTGTCGACGAAGCTGCCGATGCCGCCCATCTTGCTGATCTGGCCGATCTGCGACTTGAAGTCTTCCAGGTCGAAGCTCTTGCCGGACTTGAGTTTGGCCGCGACCTTTTGCGCTTCTTCCAGGTCGATGTTGGCGTGCGCCTCTTCCACCAGCGAGAGGATGTCGCCCATGCCGAGAATCCGGCTGGCCATGCGCTCGGGGTGGAAAATTTCGAAGCCGGTGAGCTTTTCCGCCGTGCCGGCGAACTTGATCGGCGCCCCGGTGATGTGGCGCACCGAAAGCGCGGCGCCGCCGCGGGCGTCGCCGTCGAGCTTGGTCAGGATCACGCCGGTCAGCGGCAGCGCGTCGTGGAAGGCCTTGGCCGTATTCACCGCGTCCTGGCCCAGCATGGCGTCGACCACGAACAGGGTCTCGGAGGGCTTGAGCGCGGCATGCAGCTCGGCGATTTCCTTCATCATCGCCTCGTCCACGCCCAGGCGGCCGGCGGTATCGACGATCAGCACGTCGTTATAGTGGGACTTGGCCCATTGCACGGCGGCGTTGGCGATGTCCACCGGCTTCTGCTCCGGCGTGGAAGGAAAGAAATCGACGCCGGCCTGCTGCGACACGGTTTCCAGCTGCTTGATGGCAGCAGGGCGGTAGACGTCGCAGGAAACCGTCAGCACCTTCTTCTTGTACTGCTCGCGGATCAGCTTGGCCAGCTTGCCCGCGGTGGTGGTCTTGCCGGCGCCCTGCAGGCCCGCCAGCAGGATCACGGCGGGCGGGGTGACGGCGAGATTCAGCCCCGCGGTCTCGCCGCCGATGATCTCCGTCAGCTCCTTGTGCACCACGCCCACCAGGGCCTGGCCCGGGGTGAGGCTGCCCACCACTTCGTGGCCCGCCGCGCGGTCCTTGATGCGGCCGACGAATTCGCGCACCACCGGCAGGGCGACGTCGGCCTCCAGCATCGCCAGGCGCACCTCGCGCAGCATATCGGCCATGTTGGCCTCGGTCAGGCGCGCTTCGCCGCGCAGGGTCTTGACGACCTTGGAGAGTCGGTTGGTGAGATTGTCCAGCATGGGGCGGGGGCGGGCGCTCTCGCGCAAGGCGAAGCGACTACAATTCGGGAATGCTGTCGATTTTACTCCACGTACTCGCGGCGGCGGCCTATGCCGTGCTCGCCGTGTATTTCTGGAAAACCCGCTGGAAGAGCGCGCGCGCCGGCGCCGCCGCGCAGGCCACGGCGGCCGCGCCGCCGGCGCCGGGTTTTCGTCCATGGGAGCGCATCGTCCTGACGCTGGCGGTGGCGTTTCACGCCTGGCTTTTGGCCGGCGACCTGTTCACCGGCGGCCAGTTCTATTTCGGTTTCGCCCAGGCCCTGTCGATCATGACCTTGCTGGCGCTCTTGTTTTACGGCGCCGAGAGCTACATCCACCCGCTCGAAGGCCTGCCGGTGCTGGTGCTGCCGCCGGCGGCGGTCTGCGTGCTGCTGCCGCCCCTGTTCGCCGGCGGGGTGTTCACCGCGCAATTGCGCTCGCCCGCCTTTGCCGCGCACATCGCGGTGGCCATGCTGGCCTCTGCCTTTTTCGCCATCGGCGCGTCTCACGCGGTGTTGATGGCGACGATGGAAAAGCGCCTGCATGCGCACGCGCGCACCACCGCGCCTTTGGGCATGCCGCCCCTGCTCACCATGGAGCGCCTGCTGTTCCAGGTGCTGGGCGTGGGCTTCGCCTTTCTCACGTTGACGGTGGCTTCCGGCGTATTTTTTTCCGAGGAGATCTTCGGCCGCGCGCTGCAGTTCGACCACAAGACGGTGTTCGGCCTGATTGCCTGGCTGATCTTCGGTGTCCTCTTGGTGGGCCGGGTGACCTACGGCTGGCGCGGCCGCACCGCGCTCAAAGGCACCTTCGCCGGCTTCGCCGCGCTGCTTTTGGCCTACGTTGGCAGCCGCTTCGTGCTCGAAGTGATCCTGCAGCGGAGCATCGGCTGATGAAAATCCTGTTCATCATCGTGCTGATCGCGGTGGCGATTGCCTGGCTGCGCGCGCGGGCGCGCGCCGAGGAGGGCGCGGCGCAAGCCGCGCAGCGCCCGGCCGGCCAGGCGGAGCCCGAGCGCATGGTTTCCTGCGCCCAATGCGGCCTGCACCTGCCGGCCTCGGAGGCGGTGTTTGACGCCGGCGGCGTCGCCTATTGCGGCGCGCCGCATCTGCAGGCGGCGCGGGCATCGCGGTGAGCGCGCGGCCGTGAGCGCCATCCTCTCGCGTCCGCTGGCGGCGCTCGGCGACAGCCCTTCCTCGGTGGCGCCGGAGGCGTTCTGGAAGTCGCTGTTCTACTTCAACCTGTCGCGCATGATCCTGGCGGCGGTGCTTCTTGGCGCCGTGCTGACGTATGGCGACGGGCGGGTGTTCGGCGCCGCCGACCCCAAGCTGTTCTACAACACCTGCGTCGCTTACTTCCTGCTGTCGCTGGCCTTCGCCTGGGCGCTCAACCGCGTGCGCACCATGTTCAGCGTGCATCTGGCGGTGCAGGCGGTCACCGACGTCGTCGTCATCACCTTCCTCATGCACGCCAGCGGCGGCATCCGTTCCGGGCTTGGCATCCTGCTTTTGATGCCCCTGGCGGCGGCCGCCTCGGTATCGCGCGGGCGGACCTCCCTCTTTTTCGCCGCGCTTGCCACCTTCGCGCTGCTGGTGGAAAACACCATCTGGGTGCTGCAATACGACATCGGCCATGCCGATTACCTGCCGGTGGGCCTGATGGCGGGCGGCTGCTTTGCCGTGGCCCTGGTCACCAACCGCCTGGCCAAGCGGCTGATCGCCAACGAGGAACTGGTGCGCCTGCGCTCGGCCGATTTACGCAACCAGCTGGAGATCAACCGCCTGGTGCTGCGCGACATGCCCAGCGGCGTGCTGGTGATCGATACCGGCGGCACCATCCGCCTGGCCAACCCGGAAGCGCAGCGCCTGATGGGGGGCGAGTGGCTCGGCGGGCAGGCGCTGGGGCGGCTGGCGCCCGACCTGGATCACGCGCGCCGGCGCTGGAAGCAGGCCAGCGGGCCGACCTATCCGCAGATCATGATCGGCGGGCGCGAATTGCAGGTGCGCATGCTGGAGGCCACCGGCGGCGCCGAGGGCGAGATGCTGATCTTCCTGGAAGATGCCAGCAAGATGAAGGCGCAGGCGCAAACCGTGAAACTGGCCGCGCTCGGACGCCTGACCGCCAACATCGCCCACGAAATCCGCAATCCGCTGTCGGCCATCAGCCACGCCGCCGAGTTGCTGGCGGAGGACGCGCCGCGCGATTCCACGCAAATGCGCCTGACGCGCATGATCGGGGAAAATGCCGCGCGCCTGGACCGCATCGTCCAGGAAGTCCTGCAACTGAACCGCCGCGATCGCGCCACGCCGGAACCCGTGCCCCTGCTGCCGTTCATGCAAAACCTGGTGGACCAGGTGGCGCACGGCGAAAAGATTCCCGCCGAAGCCTTCGTGCTGCACCTGCCGGAAGACGCCATCGTGCATTTCGACCGCCAGCACCTGAATCGCGTGTTGTGGAACCTGGTGGTCAACGCCTGGCGCCATTCGCAGAAAAAGACCGGCTCGCTCAAGCTGGTAGTGTTCATGCAGGCCGAAGCGCGGATCGAACTGCATGTCGCCGACGACGGCCCCGGCATCGCGGCGGACCACAGCGGCCAGTTGTTCGAGCCCTTTTTCACCACCGAATCGCGCGGCACCGGCCTGGGGCTGTATATTGCGCGTGAACTGGCCGCGGCCAACCGCGCCACCCTGGATTACGTGCCGCGCGAATTACGCCGCGCCGAGATGCTGGAGTGGACGGGCGAGCGCGGCGCCGATTTCTGCCTGTCGATGGAAGGCCATGTCAAAAAATCCTGAAGCCCGCAACCGCGGCGCCCGTCCGCGCATCCTGGTGGTTGACGACGAAGCCGACCTGCGCGAACTGCTTGAACTGACGCTGGTGCGCATGGGCCTGGACGTCGACCTGGCCGAGGGCGTCGGCGCCGCGAAGGCGCGCCTGGCCGAGAAGAGCTACGACCTGTGTTTCACCGACATGCGCATGGGCGACGGCGACGGCCTGGAGCTGGTGCGGTTCATCACCGCCGAATGCGACGACCTGCCGGTGGCGGTGATCACCGCCTACGGCAGCACCGACAACGCCATCGCGGCGCTCAAGGCCGGCGCCTTCGACTATCTCGCCAAACCGGTGGCGCTGGAACAATTGCGCACCCTGGTGAAGTCGGCGCTGGACCTGCCCGCCCCGGGATCGGCGCCGGCTTCCGGCGGCGGGCGTACGCTGATCGGCGACTCCGCCGCGATCGCCGAAGTGCGCGAACTGATCGGCCGCGTGGCCAAGAGCGCGGCGCCGGTGCACATCAGCGGCGAATCCGGCAGCGGCAAGGAACTGGCGGCGCGGCGCATGCATGAGATGTCGGGCCGCGGCGGCGCCTTTGTCGCCGTCAACTGCGGTGCTATCCCCGAGAACCTGATGGAAGCCGAGTTTTTCGGTGTGCGCAAGGGCGCCTTCACCGGGGCGGACGCCGAGCGCGACGGCTTTTTCCAGGCGGCGCATGGCGGCACCCTGTTCCTGGACGAGGTGGCGGACCTGCCGCTGGCGATGCAGGTGAAGCTGTTGCGCGTGATCCAGGAGCGCCAGGTGCGCAAGGTCGGCGGCACGGCGGAAGACCCGGTGGACGTGCGCATCATCAGCGCCACCCACCAGGACCTGGCCGGGCTGGTGGCTTCCGGGCGTTTTCGCCAGGACCTGCTGTACCGCCTGAACGTGATCGAGATCGACATGCCGTCGCTGAAGGAATGCCGCGACGACATTCCGCTGCTGGCCGAGGCCATCCTGGCGCGCCTGGGTGGGCAAAGCGGGCGGCAACTCAAGCTTTCGTCAGAGGCGCTGAAGAGCCTGGTGGCCTACGACTATCCCGGCAACGTGCGCGAACTTGAAAACATCCTCGAGCGCGCCGGGGCGCTCGCCGCCGGTACGCTGATCGAGGTCGGCGACCTGCGGCTCTCGCCTCTGGTGGCCGGCGGCATGGACGAGGAGGGCGCCGCGCCGCGCGCCGGCGCCCTGGCCCAGGGCCTGCCCCTGCAGGATTACCTCGACCAGGTCGAGCGCGCGGCCATCGAGGAGGCGCTGGAAAAGACGCGCTATAACCGCACCGCCGCCGCCAAGCTCCTGGGCGTGACTTTCCGCTCCCTGCGCTACCGCCTGCAGCGCCTGAATATCGAGTAGTGGCGGGCGCTGCCAATATATATGGTGTGGGGCACGGGCTGGCCGGCACCGGCTGGCATCCGCGCGCGCGGCGCGTCGCTTCGCCGAACCACGACGCGCGGCCGGCCGGCATGGCGGTCGAACTGATTGTCCTGCACAACATCTCGCTGCCGCCTGGGCGCTTCGGCGGACCGGGGGTGGAGCAGTTGTTCACCAACCGCCTCGATCCGGCCGAGCACCCCTTCTATAAGGAGATTGCCGGGCTCAAGGTATCGGCGCACTTCTTTTTGCGCCGCGACGGCAGCCTGGTGCAGTTTGTCTCAACCAGTGAGCGCGCCTGGCATGCCGGGGTGTCGGCATGGCGCGGCCGCGAAAAGTGCAATGACTTTTCGGTGGGCATCGAGATCGAGGGCACCGACGAGCGGCCCTACACCGGGGCCCAGTACGCGCGCCTGGGGCCGCTGATAGGCGCGCTGCGCCAGGCGATGCCTTCGATTGCGGGCATCGCCGCGCACTCCGAGATCGCGCCCGGCCGCAAAACCGATCCTGGACCGGCTTTCGACTGGGCGCGCCTGATGCGCGAAGCGGGGCTGCCGCGCGCCTGGCGCCGGTTCTGACCCGCTAGCGGTTTCCGCACAATACGTTGCCCACAAATCACCCACGCGTTCGCGGCAGACGGGTGGAGCAGAACTCGCGGGCCTCGTCAAGGCCGCAATCGTCGTACCCGCGAGTTGTCACGCAAATAACAAAAACTCTTGCGTGTCATAAATTTTGATACTAGACTTAGTTTTGCGCATCGAGATAGACACAAGATGTTGTGGTTGATATCTGAAATCAATCGGGATGGCGCGACAGGTTGCGAAAACATGCGGGGATGCGGCGAATCGATGCGGGTGATGAACCCGGTCCTTACGCAGCAGCGCTGAATGGCTAAAAGCGGCAGGAGGAACCCACGATGAGTATGTCCTTCCAGAAAGCATCCGGCCCGATCTTGCGGCCGGTGAGGCTTCAAACCGGCCAGATCTGCCACTCCCCGATGAGCCCATCCGGCGCTCGCGGCTACGTTCTCTAGCAACACACTCTTTCAGGTCATTTTCCGGGGCCGCCGGCTGCGCGACAGCGTTCGCGTTTCACCGTCGCGCAATCGCTTTTACCAGGCAGCGCACTTACAAGATCAGGAGACTGGCACCATGCAGTCGATGCAAACCACCGAAACCGCGCGCGCGGGCGTTGCTCCCTTCAACGCCGGCGCCACCGCTTCCCCTGCCGCCGATGCGCAGGCGCTGTCGTCGCAATACAAGATCATCCGCCGCAACGGCGCGGTCGTGCCCTTCGAGCCGTCGAAGATCACCATCGCCATGACCAAGGCCTTCCTCGCCGTCAACGGCGGCCAGGGCGCCGCGTCCGCGCGCATCCGCGAAGTCGTTGCTGCGCTGACCGACAACGTCGTCAACGCCCTGGTGCGCCGCCAGCCGGCCGGCGGCACCTTCCACATTGAAGACGTGCAGGACCAGGTCGAGCTGTCGCTGATGCGCTCGGGCGAGCACGAAGTGGCCCGTTCCTATGTGCTGTACCGCCAGAAGCGCATGGACGAGCGCGCCAAGGTGAAGGAAAAGGCCGCCCCGGCGCTTGAGGACACCGGCCTGTCCGTCACTGACGATGCCGGCCGCCGTGCGCCGCTGGATCTGGCCCGCCTGCAGGCCCTGGTGCAGTCCGCCTGCGAAGGCCTGCCCGAAGCCGACCCGGCGCCGATCATCGATGCGACCCTGAAGAACCTGTACGACGGTGTGCCCGCTGCCGAGGTGCGCAAGGCGCTGGTGCTCTCCGCCCGCACCCTGATCGAGGCCGACCCGGCCTATGGCTACGTCACCGCGCGCCTCCTGCTCAACGACATCCGCCGCGAAGTGCTGGGCGAGGAAGTGGTTCCGGCGGAGATGGAGCATCGCTACGCCGATTACTTCCCGCAGTTCATCAAGCGCGGTATCGAGGCCGAGCTGCTGGACGAGAAGCTGGGCCAGTTCGACCTGAAGAAACTCGGCAAGGCCCTGGTCGCGCAGCGCGACAACCAGTTCGACTACATCGGCATGCAGACCCTGTATGACCGTTACTTCCTGCACATCGATGAGCAACGCATCGAGCTGCCGCAGGCGTTTTTCATGCGCGTCGCCATGGGCCTGTCGCTGGGTGAGGTCGATCGCGAAAAGCGCGCCATCGAGTTCTACGAGGTGCTGTCGAAGTTCGACTTCATGTCGTCCACCCCGACGCTGTTCAATGCCGGCACCCGCCGCTCGCAGCTTTCGTCCTGCTACCTGACGACGGTGGCCGACGACCTCGACGGCATCTACGAGGCGATCAAGGAAAACGCGCTGCTGTCCAAATTCGCCGGCGGCCTCGGCAACGACTGGACCCCGGTGCGCGCACTCGGCTCCTACATCAAGGGCACCAACGGCAAGTCGCAGGGCGTCGTGCCCTTCCTGAAAGTAGTCAACGACACGGCCGTGGCCGTGAACCAGGGCGGCAAACGCAAAGGCGCGGTCTGCGCCTATCTCGAGTCCTGGCACCTGGACATCGAGGAATTCCTCGAACTGCGCAAGAACACCGGCGACGACCGCCGCCGCACCCACGACATGAACACGGCGAACTGGATTCCCGACCTGTTCATGAAGCGCGTGATGGAGAACGGCGAGTGGACCCTGTTCTCCCCGGCTGACTGCCCCGACCTGCACGAGAAGTTCGGCAAGGCGTTCGAGAAGGCCTACACCGGCTACGAAGCGAAGGCCGCTTCCGGCGAACTCAAGCTGTCCAAGAAGATCCCGGCGGTTTCGCTTTGGCGCAAGATGCTGTCGATGCTGTTCGAGACCGGCCATCCCTGGTTCACCTGGAAGGACGTGTGCAACATCCGCTCGCCGCAGCAGCATGTTGGCGTCGTCCACTCCTCCAACCTGTGCACCGAGATCACGCTGAACACAAACGACAGCGAAATCGCGGTTTGCAACCTGGGTTCGGTCAACCTGAAGGCGCACTTGAAGGACGGCAAGCTCGACCAGGAAAAGCTGAAGAAGACCATCAGCATCGCCATGCGCATGCTGGATAACGTCATCGACATCAATTACTACGCGGTGTCGAAAGCGCGCAATTCCAACGCCAAGCACCGTCCGGTCGGCATGGGCATCATGGCCTTCCAGGACTGCCTGCACGAGTTGCGCATTCCCTACGCCAGCCAGGAAGCGGTGGAATTCGCCGACCGCTCGATGGAAGCCGTCTGCTACTACGCCTACATGGCCTCCACCGAGCTGGCGGCCGAGCGCGGCCGCTATTCCAGCTACAAGGGCTCGCTGTGGGACCGCGACCTGCTGCCGCACGACACCATCCGCCTGCTGCGTGAAGAGCGCGGCGGCTACGTCGATGTCGACGAATCCACCAGCCTGGACTGGGATGCATTGCGCAAGCGCATCAAGGAGCACGGCATGCGCAACTCCAATTGCATCGCCATTGCCCCGACCGCGACGATTTCCAACATCATCGGCGTCTCGGCCTGCATCGAGCCGACCTTCCAGAACCTGTACGTCAAGTCCAACCTGTCGGGCGAGTTCACCATCACCAACGAATACCTGGTGCGCGATCTCAAGCGCCTGGGCCTGTGGGATTCGGTGATGATCTCCGACCTGAAGTACTTCGACGGCTCGCTGGCCAAGATCGACCGCGTACCGCCGGACATCCGCGCCCTCTACGCCACCGCCTTTGAAGTCGAGCCCAAGTGGGTGGTCGAAGCCGGCGCGCGCCGCCAGAAATGGATCGACCAGGCGCAATCCCTCAACATCTACATGGCGGGCGCCTCCGGCAAGAAGCTGGACGACACCTACAAGCTCGCCTGGCTGCGTGGCCTGAAAACCACCTACTACCTGCGCACCATGGGCGCTTCCAACGCCGAGAAGTCCACCGTCAAGGCCGGCCAGCTGAACGCCGTGCCGAGTTCCGGCGGCATCGACGGCATGTCGGCCTCCCCGTCGGCGTCGGCGTCGGCGCCGGTGCAGGCCTCCCCCGAACCCGAGATCGTCGGCCAGGTGTGCATGTTGCGCCCGGGCGACGCCGGTTACGAAGAGTGCGAGGCGTGTCAGTGAGCGCACAAAAGTAAAAATCTACTTTTGCGCGGTTCCATAGTGAACAAAACTGCCGGCGAAGCCGGACGGTATTGTTGAAGTAAAAGCAACGAAAAGACTGACCGAGTTTGTACCGATAGACCTTAGATCGGAAAGAGACATAGATATGCTGAGTTTTGAAGATGAAGCGCCGGCGCCGCGCGCCATGCCCGGAATGGGCGGCGCCAATCCTGGCGCGATGCTGGGGCTGCAATCGGTTGCCGCGCCGCTGGCCGGCACGCCGCGGGTGGCGGGCATGAGCCCGCCGCCGGCCGTGGCGCACGCCGACGACGAGCCGCAGGAAATGCGCCGCGTCAACGCCGCCGACAAGCGCATCATCAACGGCGCCACCGACGTCAACCAGCTGGTGCCGTTCAAGTACAAGTGGGCCTGGCAAAAGTACCTCGACTCCTGCGCCAACCACTGGATGCCGCAGGAAATCAACATGAACCGCGACATCGCCCTGTGGAAGTCGGCCAACGGCCTGACCGAGGACGAGCGTCGCATCATCAAGCGCAACCTCGGCTTCTTTGTCACCGCCGATTCGTTGGCTGCAAACAACATCGTGCTGGGCACCTACCGCCACATCACCGCGCCGGAATGCCGCCAGTACCTGTTGCGCCAGGCCTTCGAGGAAGCGATCCACACCCACGCCTACCAGTACATCGTCGAGTCGCTGGGCCTGGAAGAGTCGGAAATCTTCAACGCCTATCACGAGGTCAAGTCGATCCGCGACAAGGACGAGTTCCTGATCCCGTTCATCGAGACGCTGACCGATCCGCATTTCCAGACCGGCACGCCTGAAAACGACCAGAAGCTGTTGAAGAGCCTGATCGTCTTCTCCTGCCTGATGGAAGGCATGTTCTTCTACGTCGGCTTCACGCAGATCCTCTCGATGGGCCGGCAGAACAAGATGACCGGCGCCGCCGAGCAGTACCAGTACATCCTGCGCGATGAGTCGATGCACTGCAACTTCGGCATCGACCTGGTGAACCAGATCAAGATGGAAAACCCGCAGCTGTGGACGAGTGAGTTCCGCGAGGAAATTCGCGGCCTCTTCAAGCAGGCGGTGGACCTCGAATACAAATACGCGGAAGACACGATGCCGCGCGGCGTGCTTGGTTTGAACGCGCCGATGTTCAAAGGCTACTTGCGATACATCGCAAACCGTCGTTGCCAGCAAATAGGTATTGACCCCTTGTTTGCAAACGAGGAGAATCCGTTTCCGTGGATGAGCGAGATGATTGATCTCAAGAAGGAAAGAAATTTCTTCGAGACTCGCGTGATCGAATACCAGACCGGCGGCGCGCTTAACTGGGAGTGAAGCGAAGCAGGCCGTGAGTAAGAGGTAAAGCTCATCGACCACAAAGGACCCAATGGAAGGGCACAGTAGAAAATCATTTGATGCGTTATTTGCCGGCGCGCCGTCCAGCGAGCGCGGGGGCCTTGTGCCCTCCGAAAATGTGGATGGAAAGCAACAGGTGAAGAATCGCATTGCCTCCAGAAAAAACGCCGGGCGCAGGTCGCGCTCCGGCGTTTTTTTTGGCGGAAACGCCGCCTGAGGTATACGGCACCGAGGGCGGCTGTAAAGCATTCATCAGAGCAAGAGGAGCGTCAACGCTTGCACCGATGAATAATCCGGGCTAGTACAGACGGGTTTTTTAGTTGGTAGTTTTTTTGACCATTCCTCATGAAGGAGAAACATCATGGCAACTGCAAAGAAACCAGCAGCGAAAAAGCCCGCCGCCAAGAAGCCGGCGGTGAAGAAGGCGATGAAGAAGCCGGCGGCCAAGAAGCCGGCCGCTAAGAAGGCTGCCAAGAAGCCGGCCGCCAAAAAAGCGGCAAAGAAGCCTGCCAAAAAAGCGGCAAAGAAGGCTGTAAAGAAGGCTGCGAAGAAGGCTGCCAAGAAGCCTGCGAAAAAGAAGGCTGCGAAAAAGGCCGCCAAAAAGCCTGCGAAAAAGAAGGCTGCAAAAAAGGCTGCGAAAAAGCCTGCGAAAAAGGCGGCCAAAAAGCCTGCTGCAAAGCCGGCTGCGAAGCCGGCTGCTGCAAAGCCGGCGGCGGCAGCCAAGCCCTCGACCGCGGCAGCTCCGGGTGCACGCCCGGCGCTCAACCCGGCAGCGGCCTGGCCCTTTCCTACGGGAAGCCGTCCTTAAGCCGTTCTGTTTCACCCCCGGCCGCTTGCGGCCGGGGCTTACAATCCGCGAGACGAGTTGTATCTCTCGCGGATTTTTCATTTTTGGCCCGGGCGCAACCGGCGGCTTGAAGCCGGCCCGGTGCCGTCCTGGAAGGTGAAGCGATGCTCACAGACATTTTCCAGATCATTATTCGCGCCGTGTACTGGCTGCTGATGCCGGCGGCCCTGCTGCGCTTCTATATGCAGATGCGCGGCATGTCCTTCCGTGGCCCGCTCGGGCAATACGTCAGGGCGTTCACCGACTGGATCGTCCTGCCGCTTCGGCGCGTCTTCAAGGGCGCCGGCTACGACTGGGCCAGCCTGATCACGGCCTACGTGTTCGAGCTCCTGTACGTCTTCCTGATGTTCGCCGCTGCCTTCCACTTCGCCCTGTTCACCACGCCCGACGGCTGGCTGCTGTGGCTGGTGCTGGCACTGTTCGGCGTCGTCATCAGTGCGGTGGCGGTGATGATGGTGCTGCTGATTCTTTACGTCGTGCTGTCCTTCCTGGCGCCGCGCGACGAAAACCAGCTCGGCAGCCAGATGGTGCTCCTGGTGACGCCCTGGCTTGCGCCGATCCGCCGCCGCGTGCCGCTGGTGGGGAACCTGGATCTCTCGCCGCTGATCCTCGGGGTATTCCTGGAGATCGTCTACCTGCTGCTGGCCAACTATCTCCAGCCCGCCGTGCTCGCCCTGCTGCATTGATGGGCTGGTGGCGCTTCGACGTCGAGCGTGGCCTGCTCACCCTGCAAGTGCAGGCGCAGCCGGGCGCGAAAATCCCGGGTTTCGAGCCCTACGGCGAGGATATGCTGAAGGTGCGCATCGCGGCGCCCGCGGTGGACGGCCGCGCGAATGATGCGCTGTGCGCGCTGATCGCCGACCGCCTGCAGGTGGCGCGCTCGCTGGTGCAAGTCACGCGCGGCGCTACCGCGCGGCGCAAGCAGGTGACAGTGCGCGTGGCGCGCTTCGACCCGGCGCGTCTGTGCGACCCGCTATGACCTGCCATATACATCGATAGGCTCTCTGGGGGCGCCATGCCGGCGGCGGCATGGCCTGGCGGGCTGCCGAAAAGTCCGTACAAATAAGAAAGTACTGATGCGGCTTGCCGCCGCGTTGCTCGCGGCGCTAGAATGGCCGCAGCGGGTAAAAGTCCGTACAAAGTTCTTGTTCGCCACGCGGCTTGCGCATTCCGCGCGGGCGGCGCTAGAATGCCCCGCTGTCCAAGTCCGGCTCGAATAAGCAAAAGACGCTGCGATGAGATTGACGGGCGCCTTTTCGATCAGCCGCTTTGGGTTGCCGTTTCCCATGCAGTCAAATCAACGAGGAGGCAATATGAAGATCAACATGGCTCTCGGCGCGGCGTTACTGCTCGCCCTGGGCGGTGCCGCACAAGCGCAGCAGGCGGCCGCCCCGTCCTGGCAACAGGGCATGACGTCGGACCAGGCGACATCCACCCTGCATCCGCTGGCCGGTCTGGTCACCGGCCGCCCCGCCTCCGAACTGCCGCTGGACAAGCTCAAGGTGCCCGCCGGCTTCAAGGTCGAGGTCTACGCCGACGGTATTCCCGACGCGCGCTCGCTTGCCGTCAGCGACAAGGGCACGGTGTTCGTCGGCAACCGCACGCAGAGCAACGTCTACGCCATCATCAACAATGGCGGCAAGCGCGAGGTCAAGGTCATCCTCAAGGGCCTGAATTCGCCGAACGGCGTGCTGTTCCACAAGGGCACCCTGTACGTCGCCGAGCCCACCCGCATCCTGCGCTACGACAACATCGAAGCCAACCTGGACAGCCCGCCGGCGCCCAAGGTGGTGATCGACGGCCTGCCGCAGCAGCCCGGCCACTTCTGGAAGACCATGGCGATGGGCCCGGACGGCAAGCTCTATTTCAACATCGGCTCGCCCGGCAACATCGTGCTGCCCGGCTACATCCAGGCCTCGATCTCGCGCGTCGACCCCAACACCGGCAAGTTCGAGGTGGTGGCCACCGGCATCCGCAACAGCGTCGGCATGGACTTCGACCCGCGCAGCAAGAAGCTGTGGTTCTCCTCCAACGCCCGCGACTGGCTGGGTGACGACGGCCCGGCCGACATCCTCTCGATGGTCAAGTTCAAGGGCGAGGAACATGGCTACCCTTATTGCCACCAGGGCAACATCGCCGACCCGATCTACGGCAAGCTGCGTTCCTGCAGCGAATTCTCGCCGCCGGTCTATAAGCTCGGCCCGCACATCGCCCCGCTGGGCATGCGCTTCTACACCGGCGGCATGTTCCCCGCCGAGTACAAGGACAACATCTTCCTGGCGCAGCACGGCTCCTGGAACCGCACCGTCAAGCACGGCTATGACGTGGTTCGTGTGGTGGTCGATCCCAAGGGCAAGGTCATCAAGGCCGAGCCCTTCCTCGAAGGCTTCATGACCGACGCCAAGGCAGATCCGCCGATGTGGGGCCGCCCGGTCGACGTGCTGCAGCTGAAGGACGGCTCGCTCCTGGTCTCCGACGACTACAACGGTGTGGTCTACCGCGTGAGCTACGCCAAGTAATGAAAATCCGCCCAGGCAAAGCTTCATGGGCGGGTTGCGCGGCCGGGGTGTTCGCCCTGGCCGCCGCCCTGCACGGAACCGGCGCGCAAGCCGCCGACGCCAAGGCCGGCGAGCAGAAGGCGCAGGTTTGCGCCGCCTGCCACGGTCCGGCGGGCAAGTCGAGCAACCCCATGTACCCGATTCTCGCCGGCCAGCCGGCACAGTTCATCTCCACCGCGTTGTTCGAATTCCGCGAAGGCAAGCGCAAGAACGAGCAGATGTCGCCGATGGCGGCCAATCTCTCCAACGCCGACCTCAACGACCTCGCCGCCTATTTCAGCGCGCAGCCGGCGCCCGCGCCGTTGCGCCAGAGCACGCCCGCCAACGTCGAAGCCGGGCGCGCGCTGGCGCTGAAGAACGCCTGCATCGCCTGCCACGGCCCCAAGCTCCTCGGCCAGCAGCAGATGCCGCGTATCGCCGGGCAGTTCCAGGATTACCTGCGCATCCAGCTCACCGCGTTCAAGAACGGCACCCGCAACGACCTTGACGGCACCATGAGCTCCGCCGCCCAGGGCCTGTCCCCCCAGGACATCGACGTACTGGCCGACTACATTTCCGGCCTGCCCACTCAATAAAACCAAACCGGGAATCATGCGCCTTTCGTTCTCCGCCCGCGGCCGGTTGACGGCCGCGGCACTGTGCCTGTGTGTCGCCGCCGCGCCAGTGCATGCGCAGCCCGCGCCTGCCGCTTCCGCACAAGGGGCGCCCGCTGCCACGCCCGCGCCTGTCCCGGCAGCACCTGTCAGCGGCGCCGCGCGCGTCACCGCACCGGCCAGGCCGGGCGCTCCCCTGTCTTCCGGCGCACCGCCGCCGACGGTGGTAATCAGCGTCACCCAGGTCGAGCAGCCCGCCTTTGACGTGCCGGCCTCGGTGGATGTGATCACCGGCAGCCAGTTGCGCGACGGCCAGCGCGGCGTCAACCTCTCCGAAACCCTGACGCGCGTGCCGGGCCTGCAGATCATGGACCGGCAGAATTACGCGCAGGACCTGCAGATATCCTCGCGCGGCTTCGGCGCGCGCTCGCAGTTCGGCATCCGCGGCATTCGCCTGTACGCCGACGGCATCCCCGCCACCCAGCCCGATGGCCAGGGCCAGACCTCGCACTTTTCGCTTTCCTCGGCCGAGCGCGTCGAAGTGCTGCGCGGGCCGTTCTCGGCGCTCTACGGCAACTCCGCCGGCGGCGTGATCTCGATCTACACCGAAGACGGCGGCCCCGGCTTTACCCTCAAGCCCTCGTTTTCCGTCGGCAGCTACGGCGCCTGGCGCCTCGGCATGCAGGCTTCCGGCTCGACCGACAGCGGCAACGGCCACTACCTGCTCGACGTCAGCCGCTTTTCCATCAACGGCTACCGCGACCACGACGCCGCGCGGCGGCAGCTGGAAAACGGCAAGGTCAAGAGCCAGCTCGATGAAAACACCACCCTCACCTGGGTGGTGAATCACCTCGACATGCCGGAATCGCAGGATGCGCTCGGCCTGTCGCGCGCCCAGGTTGCCGCCAATCCGCGCCAGGTCGACGCCAGCGCCTTGCAGTTCAACACCCGCAAGAGCCTGGAGCAGATGCAGACCGGGGTGGTGCTGGAGCACAAGTTCGACGGCGTCGATTCGATGCGCATCTCGGCCTATACCGGCAGCCGCCACATCACCCAGTACCAGGCGATTCCGGTGGCCACGCAGATCGCCGCCACCAGCCCCGGCGGGGTGATCGACCTGCAGCGCGACTACGCCGGTGTCGATGCGCGCTGGATCCGCCGCGGCTATCTCAACGACGGTGCCTACACCCTCACGGCCGGCTTCAACATGGACAACCTGGAGGAGGCGCGCAAGGGTTACCAGAATTTCATCGGCTCGCAACTCGGGGTGGAGGGAACACTCAGGCGCAACGAGAACAACACCGCGCTCACCTTCGACCAATACATGCAGGGCGAATGGGAGGCCTTCCGGGGCTGGCGCTTTTCCGCCGGGGTGCGAAATTCGCGCGTCTCCATCGTCTCGCGCGATGGCTACATCGTGCCGGGCAACGGCGACGACAGCGGCTCCACCGTCTACCGCGCCACCACCCCGGTGGCCGGCGTGGTGCGCGAGTTGGGCGAGAACGTCAACCTCTACGTCACGGCCGCGCGCGGCTTCGAGACGCCGACGCTGAACGAAATCTCCTACAGCCCCGGCGGCAGCGGGCTCAACTTCAATCTGCGGCCCTCCACCAGCAAGCAGGTCGAAGCCGGGGTGAAGATGCACTTCGGTCGCACCCTGGTAAATGCCGCCGCCTTTTCCACCACCACGCAAAACGAGATCGTCATCCTCACCAACAGCGGCGGGCGCACGGTCTACCAGAACGCCGGGCGCACCTCGCGCGACGGCTTCGAGCTCTCCGCCGAGACCTGGTTCGGCAAGCAGGTGTCAGCCTATCTCGCCTACACTTTCGTCAACGCGCGCTACCGCCAGGATTTCTTCACCTGCCTGGCTGCCCCCTGCACCACGCCCACCACCCTGGTGCCTTCCGGCAACCGCATGCCCGGGGTGGCGCAAAACAGCGCCTACGGCGAGCTGGCCTGGCGCCAGAGCGAAGGCGACGGCCCGCGCGCGGCCCTGGAGGTGCGCATGATGGGCAGCGTGCCGGTGGACGACCGCAATACCGATGCCGCGCCCGGCTACACCATCTTCAGCGCGCGTGTCGGCTGGCTCAAGCGCTCCGGCCCCTGGACTCTCAATGGTTTTGCCCGCGTCGACAACATCGGCGACCACCAGTACATCGGTTCCATCCTGGTCAACGACGCCAACGGCCGCTTTTTCGAGCCGGCGCCCGGACGCAACTACACCATCGGGGCAAGCGCGGCTTATAGATTCTGGTGATTCCGAAAAAAGTACACCCCTACTTTTTTCGGGGCCGAACGGCAAAAAATCACCGGCGGAGCCGGATGATTTTTTGACTCAAAGGCGACGAAAAAGCCGGCACCAAGCCGGCAATGGCGGCAGGCCGTACTTCGCGCGTGCGGTCGCGCAGGCTTCGTTGGCGGGGCCAGGAGCGAACTCGCAGCAGGCGCCGCAAGTCACTCTGGGGCTGGCAGCAGCGTCGGGCCAGATTGCGCTGGCCATCTGCCTCCCGCTTATGTCCGGCCTACCAGAGAGAGAAACCGAAGTGGCGCGCGTAAAGCTCGCCGATTTCGTCGCGCGACAGGCGGTGGTTTTGCGCGCCGCGCTCGGCGATTTTCAGCGCGCCCAGGATGGAGGCCAGGCGCCCGGTATCTTCCCAGTCGAGCTGGTTGACGATGCCGAACATCAGGCCCGCGCGATAGGCGTCACCGCAGCCGGTGGGATCGACGATGCGATCGGGCTTGATCGCCGGGATCTCCAGGCGCGTGCCGTCGGTATAGATGTGCGAGCCGTCGGCGCCGCGCGTCACCACCAGCGCCTGCACCAGCTTGGCGATGTCGTCGAGCGTCTGGCCGGTGCGCTCGCACAGCATCTTCGCCTCGTAGTCGTTGACGGCGACGTAATCGGCCATCGACATGAAATCCATCAGTTCCTCGCCGTTGAACATCGGCAGGCCCTGGCCCGGATCGAAAATGAAGGGAACGCCCGCCTCGGCGAATTCGCGCGCGTGCTGCAGCATGCCGTCGCGGCCGTCGGGGGCGACGATGCCGAGATTCACGTCCTGCGCATCCTTGATGTGGTTGACGTGGGAGAAGTTCATCGCCCCCGGGTGGAAGGCGGTGATCTGGTTGTCGTCCAGGTCGGTGGTGATGAAGGCCTGCGCGGTGAAGGACTCCGGCACCAGCGAGACGTGCTTGGCCGACAGGCCCAGGCCCTCGAGCCGGGTGAAGTAGTTCTCGGCATCTTCGCCTACCGCGGCCATGATCAGCGGCTCTTCCTCGGGGCGGTGCGCGATCATGCGCAAGTTGTAGGCGATATTACCGGCGCAGCCGCCGAACTCTCGGCGCAACTCCGGCACCAGGAAGGCGACGTTCAGGATATGCACCTGGTCAGGCATGATCTGGTCTTTGAAACGCCCTTCGAACACCATGATGTTGTCGAAGGCCATCGACCCGCAAATGAGGACGGACATGAGCTCTTGTTCTCCGCTGAAGCCTTGGGCTGCGCCGCCGTTGAGGCCAGCCGGCTGATGTTTCAAACCCGGTATTGTAAGGGCGAACGGCGGCGGCAATGCGCACCATCCGCCGGGCGGTGGTCGCCTAAGGGTAAAAGGCGTACAGCCGGTAGCCGCTGGCCTTCAACTGGCTGGCGTCGATCGACAGGCGCACCTGGAATTCACCGTTGGCGCCCAGTTGCGGCTGGCTGCTGCTGCCGCCGTATTCCTCGGGGCGGATGACGCGGCGCGCCTGCGGCGCTTCCTGCGCATCGATCAGGGTCAGCTCCAGGTAAGGCAGCTGCTGCGCCAGTGCCGAGCGGTTGCGCAGCAGGGCGCTCAGCTGCAGCAGGCTCGGGTCGGCGGGGTCGGCTTCCAGCGCCGAGGATTCGATGCTGATGGCCTGCGGGTCGACCGGCGTTTGCAGCTTGCAATGCAGGCGCTCGCACATCTGCGCAAGCCATGGCTTCACCTCGGGTTGCAGCACGGCCAGCTGGTTGCGATAGAAGTAGACGCCTTGGCCTGCCAGCACCAGCAAGGCCAGCAGCACGCCGGCAAAGGAAAACCAGGCGAAGCGTCGCCGGCTGCGCTGCTCCGCCTCTTCGGCTTCCGCCTCTTCGGCCTGCTTTTGCTTGCGCGCCAGGCGCTGTAGAGGCCGTGCGACCAGTGGCGCGTCCGGATCCGCTTCCTGCGCGGCGGCGCCGGCCTCATCCGTGGCTTGCGCCTGCCCGGCTTCCGCCGGCTCTTCGGGTGGGGTGAAAGCCACCGATTCCATCGGCCGCGAGTTGGCGTCGAGCACCGAAAAGCGCGAGTCCACGTTCAGCGCGCCGTAGGGATCGGTCGTGGTGACGGGGTCGCGCGTGTGCACCAGGCTCGCCAGCGCGCTGAACACGTGCTGGCAGCGGCCACAGCGCACCTTGCCCTGGCGCGACACCAGCTGGTCGGTGGTGATGCGGAACGAGGTGCCGCACTCGGGGCAGCGGGTGAGCATCGACATGGCGTGAGGCCGGCTTGAAACGCTTTTAGAGGTTCTTGCTTCCGGTAAGGCAGGTCCAGCCGTCTTCGCGGCGGAACGCGGTGAGGGTGATCAGCGGCGCATAGGCGGCAATCACCTCATCCTCCTGCGTATCGAGAATACCAGAAAGCGTCAGGCGCCCGCCCGGCTTGAGATGGCCGACGAGTGCCGGCGCCAGCACCTTGAGCGGATTGGTGAGAATGTTGGCCACCACCACCTCCGCGGTGAGGCCGGCCAGGGCATCGGTGCCGCGGACATCAAGAGCGCAGTCGTTGGCGGCGGCGTTGTCGCGCGTGGCGACGAGGGCCTGGGGGTCGATGTCGGTGGCCGATACCGGCCGCGCGCCGAATTTCACCGCGGCCACCGCCAGGATGCCGGAGCCGCAGCCGTAGTCCAGCAGCGATTCGCCGCCTTTGATGTTTTCATCCAGCCATTGCAGGCACAGGCGCGTGGTGGGGTGGCTGCCGGTGCCGAAGGCCAGGCCCGGATCGAGGCGGATCGCCAGCGCATCCGGGTCGGGCGGCTGGTGCCAGGAGGGCACGATCCACAGGCGATCGGAGATGCGGATCGGGTCGAATTGCGATTGCGTGAGACGCACCCAGTCCTGGTCCGCCACTTCCTTGATGGTATGGGGCGGCACTTCGGCGAAGCCGGCGCTGTTGGCGGCGGCGCGGGCGATGATCCGCGCGTCCGCGTCGGCATCGATCAGCGCCACCACCACGTTGCGCTTCCACGCCGCGCCTTCGATCGGCATGCCGGGTTCGCCGAACAGCGGCGTTTCCTGCGCCGTGTCGGCATCAGCATCCTCCACTGAAACCGAGAGGGCGCCGGCTTCCATCAGCGCGTCGCTGAAGGCTTCGGCTTCGCGCTCGGCGCAGGGGAAACGCAGTTCCAGCCAGGGCATCGGGGTGACCGGCTACGCGTTCTTGCGCGCAGCCAGCTTGTGCTCCAGGTAGTGGATGCTGGTGCCGCCATCGATGAAATGCGCATCGTCCATCAACTGGCGATGCAGCGGCAGGTTGGTCAGGATGCCTTCGACGATCATCTCGGAGAGCGCAATGCGCATGCGCGCGATCGCCTGGTTGCGGTCGGCGCCGTAGGCGATCACCTTGCCGATCATCGAATCGTAGTTCGGCGGCACCATGTAGCCGGCATAGACGTGGGAGTCGACGCGGATGCCGGGCCCGCCGGGGGCGTGAAAGCTGGTGATGCGTCCGGGTGAAGGGGTGAACTTGAACGGGTCTTCGGCGTTGATGCGGCACTCGACGGCGTGGCCCTTGAGGGTGACGTCGCGCTGGCGGAAACGCAGCTTTTCGCCGGCGGCCACGCGGATCTGCTCCTGCACGATGTCCACGCCGGTGATCATCTCGGTGACCGGGTGCTCGACCTGCACCCGCGTATTCATCTCGATGAAGTAGAACTCATTGTTCTCGTAGAGGAACTCGAAGGTGCCGGCGCCGCGATAATTGATGCGGCGGCAGGCGTCGGCGCAGCGCTCGCCGATGCGCTCGATCAGGCGGCGCGGGATGCCGGGGGCGGGCGCTTCTTCCAATACCTTCTGGTGGCGCCGCTGCATCGAGCAGTCGCGCTCGCCCAGCCAGACCGCGTTCTTGTGCTGGTCGGCCAATACCTGGATTTCGATATGGCGCGGGTTCTCGAGGAACTTCTCCATATAGACGGTCGGGTTGGAAAACGCGGCCTGCGCCTCTGCCCGGGTGGTGGTCACCGCGTTGAGCAGCGCCGCCTCGGTGTGCACCACGCGCATGCCGCGCCCGCCGCCGCCGCCGGCCGCCTTGATGATCACCGGGTACTTGATCTCGCGCGCGATGCGGATGATTTCCTTCGGGTCTTCGGGCAGTGCGCCTTCCGAGCCGGGCACGGTGGGCACGGTGGCCTTGGCCATCGCCTGTTTGGCCGAGACCTTGTCGCCCATCAGGCGGATGGTCTCCGGGCGCGGGCCGATGAAGGTAAAGCCGCTTTTTTCCACGCGCTCGGCGAAATCGGCGTTCTCGGAAAGAAAGCCGTAGCCGGGGTGGATGGCTTCCGCATCCGTCACCTCGGCGGCCGAAATGATCGCCGCCATGTTGAGGTAGCTCTGCGGACTGGGCGCCGGGCCGATGCACACGGCCTCATCCGCCAGCTTTACGTACTTGGCCTGCGAATCCGCTTCGGAATACACCACCACGTTGCGGATGCCCAACTCGCGGCAGGCGCGCTGCACGCGCAGCGCGATCTCGCCGCGGTTGGCAATCAATATCTTGCCGAACATCGCCATACAGGATTCCTTGCTCTTGTTTTGCCGGCGATTACTCGATGACGAACAGCGGCTGCCCGTATTCCACCGGCTGGCCGTTTTCCACCAGGATCTGGGTCACGGTGCCGGATTTCTCGGCCGGGATCTCGTTCATCAGCTTCATCGCCTCGATGATGCAGACCGTATCGCCCTCGGCCACTTTGGAGCCGATGTCCGCAAATGCCGGCGAACTAGGCGAAGATGAGCGATAGAAGGTGCCAACCATGGGCGACTTGACTACAAAGCCAGCCAATTCGGCAACGGGAGCCGCCGTCGGGGCGGCTGCCGCGGCCGGTGCGGCGGCCATCATCGGCGCATGCTGTGCCGGCACCATCATCATGCCGCCGACGGGCGCGCCGCCGCTTTTGACGATGCGAACCTTTTCCTCACCCTCAGTGACTTCCAATTCACTGATGCCGGAGGTTTCTACCAGCTCGATGAGGGTCTTAAGTTTACGCAAATCCATTTAATTCCCCTCTATTTTCTGTCTTCTGACTGAATTCGGTCGATTGCGAACGCAAGTGCCAGCATGTAGCCCCGGCTGCCAAGGCCCACAATCGTGCCGACCGCCAAGTCCGAGAAATAGGAATGGTGGCGGAACGGTTCGCGCTTGTGGATATTCGACAAATGCACTTCCACGAAGGGAATGGCGACTGCTGCAAAGGCATCGCGCAGGGCCACGCTGGTATGGGTGAAGGCTGCCGGGTTGATGACGATGAAGCGGGTGCCGTCGGCACGCGCCGCCTGTACACGGTCCACCAGCACGTATTCGGCATTGCTTTGCAGGGTCTCGACCTCGACCCCGCTTTCGCTGCCGCTATGCTTGAGGGACTTGTTAATGTCCTCCAAAGTTTCCGCGCCGTAGATGTCCGGCTCGCGAGTTCCCAGGAGATTCAGGTTGGGGCCGTGCAGGACCAAAATCCTGGGCGCCCCGGCGGCGGCTTTTTTGCTTGCCATCTATTTGACCGGTAATGGGAAACCGCCGGAGTTTACCCGAGTTTGCCGGCTTGCGCCGTCTGCGGGATCATGCTTCCAACCACTGGCCGCTCCCTCAGAGCTTGGCGGCTATTTCGCTCAACTGGTCGTGATCGAGCTTGCCGATTTTCCGGAAAACCGCGTTTCCACTGCTATCCACCACCAAAGTGAACGGTAAAACCCTGGGCTTGTCGCCAGCAGCCGTGAGGATGTCCAAGCCCTTCGCCCCGGCTTCGACCAACTGGTAGCTGATTCCCAGTTTTTTGGCAAATGGCAGCATTTTGTCGGCCGTATCGATACCGATGCCGACAATTTTGGCCTTTTTCCCGCCCGGACCCTGGGAGAAACGCTGGAAATCCGGCATTTCTTCCAGGCAGGGCGCGCACCAGCTGGCCCAGAAATTGATGATCAGCGGCTGGCCGCGCAGGCTTGCCATGGCCAGGGGTTTGCCATCAAGGTCGCGGAATTGCGCGGCCCACAGGGGAGTCAGGTCGGCGTGATCGGCGGTCTCGAAGCCGCGCAGGCTGGCCCAGATGCCCAAGCCGCCGGCGGCAATGCCGGCCGCGCCGAGAAGAAGATTACGTCGCAACAGGTTCATGCGGGTTTCTAGCGAATATTGGAAAGGAATTGATCGACCGTGTTTTTCTGCTCTTCTTCGTCGATCAACAGCTCAACCGCAGTTAAATTGCCGCGATCGACCTGGCCGGAAGCATCTGGGCGGGCGGCGCCACGTTCGTCGGCGCTGCTATAGACCACCAAGTGGACGGTGACCCCCTCCACATCAAAGGAGAATACCGGCACCTTTCGATTCACGCTGCGGTTGAAATGGGAGCGCTCCGAAGTGGTGTATTCGATGCCACGCCCGAGCAGGGCCATCTCGACCTGTTTTTCGAGGTCGGTGAACAAGTTGATGTCTACCCCGGCGCCGCGCGAGGCCGTTCCTTTCCATACCGAGCCGGCCAGGTAAGGGCTATGCGCCTCGAACTCGCGCATCACTTCGACGGCGACATGGCGCAAGTCCAGCAGGCGGGCACGCTGCTCGTCGTTCTGGTACAGCGTCTGGTAGGTACGCAGCGCCTCTTCGATTTCGTCGTTGTCCGGCAGGCCGTCGCTTTCGCGGAAACCTAGCTGGCGTGCCGCCTTGCGCTTGGCGCTGCCGAAGTCGCCGACGCCGTCTTCAGCGATCAGCCGCGCTGCCTGGGCGGCGATGGCGCGCCGCGCATGCGCCGCACCCTTCAGTTGCTTGCTCATGATGTTCTTATTGTACCTCTCGGGGGTGGGCTAAAATTCCACCCAAATGCATATTCATATACTTGGTATTTGTGGCACGTTCATGGGCGGAATCGCGGCGATAGCCCGTGCCGCCGGCTTCAAGGTTACCGGCTGCGACGCCAACGTCTATCCGCCGATGAGCACCCAGCTCGAAAGCCTGGGGATAGAGCTGATCACCGGCTACACCCCGGAGCAGGTGGACCTGAAGCCCGACCTCTTCGTCATCGGCAACGTGGTCACGCGCGGCAACCCGCTGATGGAGGAGATCCTCAACCGCGGCCTGCCCTACACCTCCGGCCCGCAGTGGGTGGGGGAGCACATCCTCAGCCGCAAGCACGTGCTGGCGGTGGCCGGCACCCACGGCAAGACCACCACCACCTCGATGCTGGCGTGGATACTGGAAGACGCCGGCAAGAACCCCGGTTTCCTGATCGGCGGCATTCCGGAGAATTTCGGCGTCTCCGCGCGCAATACTGACAGCGAGTTCTTCGTCATCGAGGCAGATGAATACGACACCGCGTTTTTCGACAAGCGCTCCAAGTTCGTCCATTACCATGCCTTGACCGCGGTGCTGAACAACCTGGAATTCGACCATGCCGACATCTTTCCCGACCTGGCCGCCATCGAGACCCAGTTCCACCACCTGGTGCGCACCGTCGCCGGCCGCGGCCTGATCGTGGTCAACGGCCGCGAGGAAAGCCTGAAGCGCGTGCTGGCACGCGGCGCCTGGAGCGCGATCGAGCGCTTTGGCGTCGCCGCAGGTGAAAGCGCCGGCTGGGAGGCCGGCGCCGCCGACGCCGAGGGCGCCTTCGACGTGCTGTACGACAGCGCCGTGCAGGGCCGCGTGCAGTGGGACCTGCTGGGCGAGCACAACCGCATGAATGCGATAGCCGCGATAGCCGCCGCACGCCATGCCGGCGTCGCCCCGGCGCGCGCCATCGAGGCGCTGGCGAAATTCAAGAACGTCAAACGCCGCATGGAAGTGCGCGGTGTGGCCGGCGGGGTGACGGTGTACGACGACTTCGCCCATCACCCGACGGCGGTCGCCACCACCATCGCCGGCCTGCGCGCCAAGGTGGGTGGCGCACGCATTCTCGCCGTGCTGGAACCGCGCTCCAACACCATGAAGCTGGGCACCATGAAGGCCGCGCTGCCCGGCAGTCTGAAGGATGCCGACCTGGTATTCGGCTATGGCGCCAGCGAAGGCCGCGACGCACTGGGCTGGAACCTCGCCGAAGCGCTGGCGCCCCTGGGCGACAAGGCGCGCGCCTACGATGCCCTCGACAATCTGGTTACCGCCATCAAATCCGCCGCACGCCCCGGCGACCACGTGCTGGTGATGAGCAACGGCGGCTTCGGCGGCGTACACCGCAAGCTGCTGGAGACCCTGGCGTGATCTGCTACCTGCACGGCTTTCGCTCCTCGCCGCAGTCCTTCAAGGCGCAACTCCTGGCGCAGCGCATGGGCGAACTCGGCCGCGCCGACGAATACCTGTGCCCGCAATTGCCGGTGTCGCCCGCCGCCGCGATTGCCGCCACCCAAGACCTGCTGCGCGGCGCCGACCCCGCGCAACTGACCCTGCTCGGCAGTTCCCTCGGCGGCTATTACGCCACCTGGCTCGCCGAACAGTTGGGCTGCCGCGCCGTCATGCTCAACCCGGCGATGCGCGCTTTCGAAAAACTCGCCGGCTATGTCGGGCCGCAGACCATGTACCACGACAGCGGCGAGAGCTTCGAATTCAAGCCTGAGTTTCTGCAAGAGTTGCGCGACATATACATACCTGCGGTTACCCGGCCCGAGCGCTATTTCCTGGTGGCGGCGACCGGCGACGAATTGCTCGACTGGCGCGAGATGACCGCGGCCTTTCCCGGCGCGCGCCACAAGGTGATCGAAGGCAGTGACCACGGCTTGTCCGGCTTTGCCGACTACATGGATGAAGTGCTGGCCTTCGCCGGCGTCACCTTCGCCTGAGCGCTGCAAGCAAATAAAAAAGCCCGGCATTGCCGGGCTTTTTCTTCAGGCCGGGAGAATTACATCCCCGGCATCACCTGGCCGCGAATCTCGCCGCCCTTGTTGGCGGCGGTATGCACGTTGGCGTACCACTTGCCGGCGAGGAAGTCGGCGGCTTGCGCCGGCTCCAGCTTCTTCTCGCCTTCCAGGCCGCTGTTGATCGGGTTGGCGAACGGCACCACCACGCCAGTGTTGCTGCCGGGCGCAGCCGGGCCGTGGAAGTGCGCGGCCGTCGCCGGGCCGGTGAGGCCGGAATAGGTGAGTTTCCACTTCAGCACCATGGTGCTCTTGTCGAAGGTGGTCTCGATCATGCCGCGGCCGCTGCTGTTGGTCGGCGGCACTTCCTGGGCGGCGGTCAACTGGGTCTTGGTGACCACCGTGTTGGAAGAGGAACCCATCGAGCTGCAGGCGGCGAGGCCGACGGCGAGAAGACCGGCGCAAAGCAGGCGGGCGTACTGGCTAAAGGACTTGCGGGTGCTGGTCATGACATCTCCTGGTTGAATTCTTGCTAGATGCTCGCCGCCGCACCGCTGGCGCGGCACCGGCTGCAAACAGTATACGGCTGGCGCGGACCCCCGCCCGCGCCAGGCGCGCGATTCCGGTTATTTCCTGTTCGGCCCGGAAGCGCTCCCGTTGCGACATACGCCGGGGGGCAGGCGTTGGATGCGCGCCCCGGCAAGTGGTTCAACGCAAGCGCAAGCGCCGCGCGAGCGCACTTCCGCAACGCATGTCCCGCATAAATGGTGCATTGCAAAAGCCGCGCCCGGCCTGTGCTAGAGTCGTCGCTTTTTGCCGGGGACGGGGGAGTTTCATGCGCTTGCACAACCGGGTTGCCATCATCACCGGCGGGGCCAACGGCATCGGCTGGGCCACCGCGCAGCGTTTCGCCGAGGAAGGCGCGATCATCATCATCTGCGACCTGCGGCAAAGCGAGATCGATCGCGCCGTGAACCTGCTCAAGGAACGCGGCACCGAAGCCCAGGGCTACGTCATCGACGTCACCAGGCGCGATACCGTGGACGCGATGGTGAAGCAGGTGAAGGAACGTTATCGCCGCATCGACATCCTGGTCAACAACGCCGGCATCACCAAGGACGCGCGCCTGATCAAGATGAGCGACGCCGATTTCGATGCCGTCATCGACGTCAATCTCAAGGGCGTGTTCAACTGCACCAAGGCCGTGGTCGACACCATGATCGAGCAGAACAGCGGCGTCATCCTCAACGCTTCTTCCGTCGTCGGCATCTACGGCAACTTCGGCCAGACCAACTACGCCGCCACCAAGTTCGGCGTGATCGGCTTCACCAAGACCTGGTTCCGCGAACTGGGGCCGAAAGGCATCCGCGTCAACGCCGTGGCCCCCGGCTTCATCGCCACGCAGATTCTCGACACGATTCCGGAGAAGGTGATCAAGCAGCTCGAAGAGCGCGTCTCGCTCGGCCGCCTCGGCAAGCCCGAAGAAGTCGCCAGCGTCTACGCCTTCCTCGCTTCGGATGACGCCAGCTACATCAACGGCGCCGTGCTCGAAGTTTCCGGCGGCATGACCGTCTAGGAAATGCACTAAGGAAATGCACTACGCGGCCAGCGCGGGCTCGTGTAAGCCGCGCAGCGCCGCCGCCAACGGCGAAAGATGCCAGCGCGCACCCGATAAAACCCGAGGTTTTTCGGAAAATGCAGTACCCGACACTTCCTTCGTCCGATCAAAACAAGAAAATACCGGAGTTTTCACCGGCGCCGGGATCGTAGCCTGCGCTTGGCTACCTGATAAAACCCGATATTTTTCGGCATTTTCAGCAGGTGCTTCGTCGGCATCCATCGCCTCGATCTCTTCCAGCGTCTTCACCTTCCCCGCCTTCGCAAGCGCCGCGTAGTGCGCTTCGTTCAGCCTGTCTAGGCGCTCATGCACCTTCTCCAGCGCCCGTAGCGCGCGGTCCCGGTCCGGCTGCTTCATGCGCACCACCGGCCCGCTCTTGCGCGTGACGGAGGTTACCTCCACCGCCGCCCGCGTTTCCGCATCCAGCTCCTCCGGCGCGCGCAACTCCCACCCGCCCTTGAACAGCCGGCCCGCGTCGAAAAACGCCGCCTTCATGCGCTGCTTCATCAGCGCCAGCGCCGAACAGCGAATTTCCGCCAGCATCGCCTCCATCTCCATGCGCACCCGCTCGCGGATCGCCGGATTGTTCAGCAGCTCATGCCCCTGCGCCGCCATGTTCTTCGCCTGGTACCCCGCCCGCGCCGCCGCCGCGCTGGCGTTCTGGTCCTTCAGGTATTCGAGGGCGAAGCGTTCCTGGCGGAAGGTGAGGGTGGACATGGCGGGCTCCTGGCGTGGGCAAGCGGGCGCACGGTCCCGCGACTGTGACGCATTAAAACATATGCGTTAAAACAGGTCAAGGGCATGTGCTATGCCGAAATACACGGTACGCTGTGGCTTGATTTAGATGTCAGAAAAAGCGGGTGGGTTCATGTCACCATTTATGCTGGATCGCCGCCCAAAATGCCGGGAAGATCGCGTGCGCCGTGCAGCACGCGTTCTATGCGGATATTGCCGCCCGTCACGCGAAAGAAGATGACGTAGCGCTCCAGGGCTGCCATCCGCAGGCCCGGGGCCAAATCTTCCCGGGCCGGGTAGGCCAGCGGCGCACTTCCGATGCGCTGGCACTGTTGCTGTAATTTGCCGACAAAGCTGCGCGCGTTGGCGCGGCTGTCGCGGGCGATGTAGTCGCCTATGTCCCGCAAGTCCTGGAGCGCCTTCGGTGAAAAGGCGACGCCGGCCATCAGGGTTTGCGCTTGGGCCGTTTCCGGCCCGCTGCTTTGGGCTCGGCGTAGCGGGCATTCATCTCGGCGAATACCGTTTCGGCAGGTATCGAGGGGCCGCTGTCAACGCCCTCGCGGATGGCTGTGCGCAAATCGGCGTTCAGGCGCTCCAGCATGGCCTCATAGACGTGCGGCGGCAGCAGATAGGCGGCCGGCCGGTTGTGGTTGAGCACCGCGACAGGCTCGGAGCCGGCTTGTTCGAGAACGGCGCTCGGGCTGCGCTTGAGTTCGGTAATGCTGACGGATCGGGTGGCAAAAAGCTGTTCCATGGAGGGGGCGTGCTGAAAAAGGTGCTCTATTATGATCATTTTTAGGTACTGAAACAAGTACCTGCCGCAGCCGCCCGGCCGCTTGTCTTGCGTCGTGCTGCCTTGTCTTCAATTGCCCCCAAATCCGGGCGGCCGCCGCTAGTTCAGCGCGATGCCCTGCGGGTAATACACCCCCAGCCAGCGGATAAAAGGATAAAAGGCAGGATAAAAGGGGCCAGGATCGACATTATTTTTTGCAATAGACAGTGGGCGCTGCCCTCTGGAAAATAATTGCGAGCACGGCCCCTTTTCCTTTAAAAAGGGCCGGCGCCAATATATTTTTCAAGCGCGTTGAAGATTGTCCGCCGCTGGCTCTTTAAACTCTCCCAAGGCATCAGGCCAGCAGTCCCCGATGCTGCTCGATGAATTGCTCAGGCGTCACCAGCGGCTCGCCGACAATCCTGGCCGCACTATCGTCGACACCCGCGAGAAGCCCTTCCTGTTGATCGACCTTGAGCGCACGGAAATGTGCCGCCAGGGCAGGGTCGGAACCCGCGCCCAGGAGATTCACGAACTCTTCTACGCCAGCCTGGGTGAAGCGCACCTCGCAGTGAAGCGTGGTCGACAAGAGGTCGGAGAGTTCGGCGTGGCTCAATTCCCTGGGGCCGGTCACCGGAATGACCCTGTTGCCGAACGCTTCCGGTTTTTCGAGAATCCGGACGATGACGCGGGCGATATCGAAAGCCGCGACCGGTGCGATGCGACTGTCCGCATCGAAAGGGGTGAGATAGCGCCCGGCGCGAATCTCGGCGGCGGTGTAAAGCATCCACTCCGCGAAGAGGCCGACCCGAAGATGCGCTGTCGGCACGCCGGACCGGTCGAGAATCTGCTCCGAAAGCCAGTGGGCCATCGTGGTTTTACTGCGGGCATGGGGGCGTGATTGCCTATGCGACATATAGACGATTTGAGGCACCTCGTGCTCGCGGGCTGCCTGCGCGAAGATCGCCGTCGCCTCCACGGCACCCTGCGCAATCGGGTAACAGAGATAGGCGCCGTCGACATTCTTCATCGTCTCTCTAACGCTTTCGATGTCCAGCATGTTGCCGGTGACGATCTTTGCGCCGAGCTTCCGCAGCGCGACTGAGCGTTCGTCTTCCCGATGGACAAATGCAACAACCTTGTGGCCGTGTTCGAGCAGCAGGCGGACGGTGGGGGCGCCCGTTGCGCCCGTGGAACCGGTTACGAGAAATTGCTTCATGGTCTTTCTCCAGAAAAGTGGCGTCGGATCAAAGCCGCCATGCGGCACGATCAATCAAGCATTACGATCATCATGTTTAGGGGTAAATAATCGGCGGCCGCAGGGCCGCCGGCTTTATACATGATGATCATCATGCTTCCATTTTTGAAGCATGACAGCTATCATGTTTACTGTCAACCACAGTATTTGGAGTCCGCATGCGTTACCCGCCCGAGGAAACGGCCGAGAAGCATAGGCGCATTCTTGAAGAAGCCGCTATCCTGTTCCGCGAGCGTGGATTTTCCGGCGTGAGCGTCAGCGAAATCATGAAGGCGACCGGGCTCACCCACGGCGCCTTCTACAATCATTTTGACTCGAAGGAAGACCTGATCGCCAAGAGCATCGAAGAGGCCTCGGCCAAGGCGCTCGAAGCGATGCAGCCGATTCCTCAATACGTCAAAACCTACCTCTCGACAGAACATCGCGACGACAAAGGGAGGGGCTGCCTGATTGCAGCGCTGGGCGGAGAAATCGCCCGCGAGCCGGCGGCGCAGGCTGCCTTCACGCAGCATGTGGAAAAGACATTGCAGGGTCTTGCGCCACCGGCGACAAGTAAAAAGGGGGCGCGCCGCCAGGCGATTCACGCCCTGTCAACCATCATCGGTGCCCTTGTGCTGGCTCGCGGCGTGTCCGATCCGGAACTGTCAGGGGAGATTCTTCGCGAAGCGCGGCTTGCCTTGGGGGAGTGAATTAAAGGGGCCACGATGAGCTAGCCCGGCTGCTTTCGCTTGCGCGAATGACCATTTCTTCTTTTATTTCTCTTGTAGCAATGAAAGCTCTTCAAGAAGGTGCTTTTCCAACAACGCAAAGGGCATGGCTACCTGCCACGGTCTGGATGTATCTATGAGAAACGCTGACTCCCTCAAATATTTTGGCTGCCACGTGGCGGTGTCACCCAAGCCCAAGCGCCAATTGGCTACAGCATTTTTCTCACCGTCAATATTCAATAGCGTGAAATGGCCGCGCTGTACGGCTTGGTAATACCGATTCGAATGAGTCAGATATTTTAGAAATATGAGCGCTCGCTCCCCGTCTTCCAACATTACGTTTCCCCAACTGCCGGGAGTGCCTACGAAGTCGGGGGGAGCGGAATCGTAACTTTTAGGGCCCTCGAACCTTCTCGAATACACGCGCTCAACTCTGGCCGAATATTCTTGCGGAAATGTCTTTATCGCCGTGACTAGAAGTGCGTCGTTTACGCGCAGTGTCTCCCGAAGCAATAGGGTGTTGTTCATAGAGAAATCCATCGACAAAGTTAACGGGCCGGGATCAACTTGTTTTCCAAGCGTACCTCGTAAAAACGTTCGATCCCAACCTGTCTACTACTAGTTGCGCCCCGCCATCACTCCGCCATCTACATCCCATACCGCGCCGGTAACCCAACCAGCGTCATCGCCTAGCAGGAAGGCGATGGTCTGCGCGACGTCCTCCGGCGTGCCGATGCGGCCGATGGGGTGGAAGCTGTCGAAGCCGGCGAGGGCTTCGTCGATTTTCGCCGGGTCGATGAAGGTTTCGTAGATTGGGGTCTTCACCACGGCGGGGGCGACAGCGTTGACGCGGATGCGGTGGTCGGCGAGTTCCATCGCCATGTGCTGCGTGAGGGCGTGCAGGCCGGCCTTGGCCATGGAGTAGGCGGAGGAGGGGGTGGCCTTGATGGCTTGCTGGGCCCACATGGAGCCGATGTTGACGACCGCGCCGCCGCCGTTGGCGGCCATGTTGCGCGCGACGGCCTGCGAGATGAAGAAGATCGCGCGGTTGAGGCCGAGGTAGACGTCGTAGTCGGCGCCCTGGTGTTCGAGGAAGGGCTTGGGGTTGAAATAGCCGGCGGCATTCACCAGGTATTTGATCGGGCGGGCGTGGTTGTCCGCATAGGCGATGACGCTTTCGACGCCATCCGGGCTTTGCAGGTCCGCCTGCAGCGTTCCTATCTCGCCGAACTGCGCGAGCTCTTGCCGCACGGCTTGCAGCTTGCGGGTGGACCTGCCGACGATCACCACCGGGATGCCGCGCTTGAGCAGCAGCTTCGCGGTGGCGAAGCCTATGCCGCTGCTGCCGCCGACGATCAGGGCCAGGGGTTGAATAGCTTGTTTCATCACAAATCTCCGTTCAGGATTGACAGTCTGTGGACGGAATTTATGGACTTGTGTAGCCTCGCAAAAGCAAGCACAAACCGGTGCGGTGCTTACTTTCCGGTACATCTTGATGAGCGGTAAGGAAAAGATTTTGTCCCGCAAGGCCGCGCCGGCGCAGAGCGCGCGCATGGTAGAGGCGATTTACGGCTGCAAATGGTCCCTCACGGTCTACCAGTTGCTCGCTGGCGGCATCAAGCGGCCGGGCGAGATGGTGCGCAGCGTCGACGGTCTGACCACCAAGGTGCTCAACGAATGCTTGCGCAAGAATGTCGGCTTTGGGATTCTCCGGCGCATCGCCTACGGCGAAGTGCCGCCGCGGGTGGAGTATGAGGTGACGCCGTTCGGGGAGAAGTTCATCCGCGTGCTGGATGAGCTGGAGAGATTGCAGGAGGAGATTGCGGCAGCGGAATCAGGTGAATCAAAGGCGCCTGGTTCGCCATGAGTTTCCAGCGGATCCTCGCGCAAGAACATTCGAACCAGACTCCCTTGACTCTTCCTATCGCAAGGGAATCCCCTGCGGGTAATACACCGCCAGCCAGGACACCAGCAGCAGGGTGATGCCGGCGGCGTGGCCGCACACCTTGACTCCGCGCGCGAAGCCGGGCCGGGTCACCAGGCTGCGTGCCTGCTCGTCGAAATGCAGCTTGCCGCCCGCGAGCCGCGCATGATTGGCGGCATACAGCCCGGCGGCGCAGCCGATGGCGCCCAGCGCCATCAACACCAGGCCGATGCCGATGCGCACCGGCAGGAGCAGGTCCTGCGCCACGCCCAGGCTGAGCAGCCAGGCGCCGACGAGCGCGATGGCGACGCCGCCCGCGGCGCCCAGGCGCAGCACGGCGCGCGCGGCGGCCTGTTGCGCTTGCGTGTCGGCAGGTGGCGAAGTGCGGGGCTTGGGCATGGGGTCTCCTGATCTGTTTTTTTATTCACGCCGCCTAATCGCCGCGCCACTTGTCCAGGGTGCGGCGGTCGCGCTTGGTGGGACGGGCATGGATTTCCGCTGCCGGCTCGGCGAACTTGCGCCGGCGCTCGGATTCCGCCGCGCGTCCCTGCGCGCTGGCTTCGGTCTCACGATACAGGGTCTGCGCGATCGCCGCCGAGCCGCGCTTGTCGGAGATCGCCAGCACTTCCACTTCCCAGTCGAACCAGCCGGCGGGAAAGCTGACGAGGTCGCCGGGTTTTACTTCCTTGGCGGGCTTGATGATGGCGCCGTTGATGCGCACCTTGTTGCCGTCGCAGGCGTCGGTGGCCAGCGATCGGGTTTTATAGAAGCGGGCGGCCCAGAGCCATTTGTCGATGCGGGTTTTGTCCATCAGCGGACTATAGCGGGTTTGATTTTGATTTGAAGAGGGCAGCTTGCGGAGTGATTCACTCCGTATTCCGATATTGGGGTCAGAGTAAAGTTTCGCTGGTGGGGCGTCGCGAAATTTACTCTGACCCCAATATCGGCGACGGTGCCTTGCCGCTAGAAAGCGGCGACGCCGCCGTCGGAACGCGGGTCGAAGCCGCCTTCGAAGTTGCCGTTCGGGTGGCGGATCACGCAGCCGGCATGGCCCAGCGTCTCGTCGAAGTCGCCCATGATCTCCACATCATGCCCGCGCTTCTTGAGTTCTTCGATGGTGGCGGCGGGAAAGCGGGATTCCATTTTCAGCGTGTCGGAGACCTGGCCCCAGGTGCGCCCCAGCAGCCAGCGCGGCGCGGCAATCGCGTCTTGCGGATTTAAGCCGAGCGTGGCGATGCGCGAAAACACCGCGGACTGGCTTTGCGGCTGGCCGTCGCCGCCCATGTTGCCGTAGACCATGGTGCGGCCATCGTCGAATAGCGCCAGCGCCGGGTTGAGCGTGTGGAAGGGCTTCTTGCCCGGCTCCAGCGTATTGATGTGATCGGGGTCAAGCGAGAACGAGGCGCCGCGGTTTTGCCAGATGATGCCGGTTTCATTCAGCACCACGCCGGCGCCGAACTCGTGGTACAGGCTCTGGATCATCGACACCGCGTTGCCGGCGCCGTCGATCACGCCCATCCAGATGGTGTCGGCCGGGCCGCGGCCGGCACCCCAGGGGGCGGCCTTGGCCATGTCGATCTTCGCGGCCATGGCGTCGAGCTTGTCGGGCGCGAGAAAGGATTGCGCATCCACCGTCATGCGCGCCGGGTCGGTGATGTGGCGGTCGCGGATCATGAAGGCGCGCTTGGTGGCTTCCACCGCGGCGTGCACGAAATCGGCGGAGAGGTGATCGTATTTGCCGATGGGGAGGCGATCCATCTGGCCCAGGATCATCAGCGACACCAGGCCTTGCGTTGGCGGCGGCATGTTGTACAGCGTGCCCAGCGTGTGCTTCATCTGCAGCGGCGTGACGATCTTCGCGTGATGGTTCGCCAGGTCGGCCAGGCTCACCGGGCTGCCGGCGGCGCGCAGGTCGCGCGCGATGGCTTCGGCCAGTTCGCCGCGGTAATAATCGTCCAGGCCGGCATCGGCCAGGCGCTTGAGGGTGGCGCCCAGGCGCGCCTGCTTGAATACCGCGCCGGTGGCGGGCACCTGGCCGCCGATCAGGAAGGCATCGGCGAAGCCATGCATGTCCTTCAGTTCGCCCAGCTTCTTGCTGGTGTTCAGGTGCTGGCTCGCGGTTACCGCGATGCCGTGGTCGGCGTAATGCATGGCGTCGGCCAGGAGGCGCGACAAGGGCAGGGTGCCGCCCATCTTGCCCGAGAGCTGGTACGCCGCGCCCCAGCCGGACATGGTGCCCGCCACCGTGATGGCGGCCTCGCCGCCGCGAAACGGGATCGCCTTCTTGCCGGCGTAGCTGTCGCGCGACACGCCTGATGCGGCCGCGCCGCAGGCGTCGATGCCGGTCACTCCATCGGCATTTTTCACCAGCCAGAAACTGTCGCCGCCGATGCCGTTCATGTGCGGGTAGACGACGGTGATGGTAGCGGCGGCGGCGATCATCGCCTCGACTGCGTTGCCGCCTTCGCGCAACACGGCCAGCGCCGATTGCGAAGCAAGACTGTGGGGCGCGACGGCCATGCCGCGCGTGCCGCGAGTGGGATTAGCCATGGGAAGTCCGGACAGGATGGGAATTGCGAAGCAGCCATCGAAGTTTATCGGAAGCTGCCGCCGCCCGGCCTGACCTCGCGCAAGGAAGCCAAAAAAAGGCCCCGCGGTCAGGCGGGGCCAAGATGACACGAGGAGAAAGCAAACCAATATGCGATAAACGGGCGCCGCGGGCGAACGGGGTTAAATGGCCGGGCGTCGCCGGTCTGGCGAGCGCCAACCCGTTCTCCATGAAGCATCGGTGATGCCAGCCCGCGACGGCCGGCCGCGCCTCAATACGTCTTGTACGGCAGGTATTTGCCGGAGAGCACCACGCGCACGCGGTCGCCCTTGGGGTCGGGCTCGCGCTGGATGTCCATGGAAAAATCGATCGCGCTCATGATGCCGTCGCCGAACTCCTCGTGGACCAGCTCCTTGATGGTGGTGCCGTAGACGTTCACCACCTCGTACCAGCGGTAGATCAGCGGGTCGGTCGGCACCGCCGTGGGGATCGAACCCTTGTAGGGCACGATCTGCAGCCAGGCCATTTCCTCATCGTTCAGCCCGAAGAGTTTTCCGGCAGCTTCCGCCTGCTTCCTGCTCATCTGCATCTGCCCCAGCAGGGCGGCGGTCGTCCACTCCTTGCTCTGGCCGATTTTCCTGGCAATGGCTTCCCACTTCATGCCCTTCTTCACCTTGGCGGACATGATTTTTTTCGTGACCTCGCTGCGATCCATGGCACCCTCTCTTGTCTGGTTGACGGACAGGCGCGTTTGCGCGCCATCGGCCGCACTCGTGCAAGGGGCATGCCATGCGGCGGTGCATGGGCGCACCGGCGCAAAGGGGGGCTTGCCGCACCGTCGCGGTGCGGCAAGCCAGGAGTAACGCGGCTTAAGTCTGGCGTTCCCAGCGGAACTTGCGCTCCGCCTCGGTGATGCGCAGGTCGTTGATGCTGGCGTAGCGCTTGGCCATCAGGCCGTTTTCGGCGAATTCCCAGTTCTCGTTGCCGTAGGCGCGGAACCACTGGCCGGACTCGTCGTGGAACTCATATTCGAAGCGCACCGCGATGCGGTTCTCGGCAAAGCACCAGAGTTCCTTTTTCAGGCGATAGTCGAGCTCGCGCTGCCACTTGCGCACGAGGAAGGTGCGGATCTCGTCGCGGCCCTTGACGAATTCATGGCGGTTACGCCACTCCGAATCCACCGTGTAGGCGAGCGACACGCGCTCCGGGTCACGCGTGTTCCACGCATTCTCCGCGCCCTGGATTTTTTGTTGTGCCGTCTCCAGCGTGAAGGGTGGCAGGGGCGGGCGGGATTCGCTCATCGGGTGTCTCCTGGATGTTTCAGGTGGGTGGGAAATCGGCGATTACGCGGCGCGCCATCGCCTTCGCACGTTGCGCGATTTCGCGCGCGGCGGCGGGTTCGGCGATTTGCGCGGTGACGATCGCGCCTTCGGTCAACAGCGCCAATTGCGCGGCAAGCTCGTTCGGGCGCGCCAGCCTGGCGGCTTCGGCCAGGCCCTTGAGGTAGGCATGCACGCGTTCCTTGTGCTGGCGCGAGATCAGGCGCGCGGAATGCCTGGCGTCGCTGAATTCGGCGGTGGCATTGATGAAGGCGCAGCCGCGGAATTCGTCGCCGGCGAACCATTCGCCCAGGGCGTCGAACACGGCCGGCAGGCGTGCCTTTGGAGTCGAAGCCAATGCCTCGACGCGCCCGGCCAGCCAGTCGCACCAGAAATCGTCGCGCCGCGCCAGGAAGGCGCCGACCAGCTCGTCCTTGGAGCGAAAGTGCTGGTATAGCGACATTTTCGCCACACCGGCCTCCGCGATGATGCGGTCGATCCCTGTGCTGTGAAAACCCTGCTCATAGAACAGTTTTGCCGCCGCACGCAGGATGCGCTCGCGCGGCGGCACCGTGGCGGCACGAGCGGTGGAAGCGGGGGCGGAGGGGGTGGCAGCCATTGGACTTTAGGCGAAAAAACTGCGCATAATATATAGACCTGTCTGTCTATAGTCAAACCTTATGTCGATCATATGGCGCGCGGCACCGAATTCGTGCACGATTTGGTGCGCCGTCCCTTGTGGGATGCGTACGCGGGTGTATACAATTTCAGGGCTTTATCGAGTCCAAGGCGTGAAGTAAACGCCAGCGCGAAGTAACGACAACAGCCATCAAAAACAACGCTTTAACCCAGGCAGGGCGGCCAGGCCGCCTTACCCAAGGAGGCACGTTTTGAAGCCAACCGATATCGGTCAGCCGGACTATTTCCACAAAGTCGTCGATTGCCAGTGGGCTTGCCCCGCGCATACCCCGGTTCCCGAATACATCCGCCTGATCGCCGCCGGACGTTACTCCGACGCCTACATGGTGAATTGGGAATCCAACGTCTTCCCCGGCATTCTCGGCCGCACTTGCGACCGCCCCTGTGAGCCGGCCTGCCGCCGCGGCCGCGTCGAAGACGGCCAGAGCAAGGAACCGGTCGCCATCTGCCGCCTGAAGCGCGTCGCCGCCGATTACAAGGACGACGTCTCCGCGCGCATGCCGAAGCCCGCGGCGAAAAAGAACGGCAAGCGCATCGCCTGCGTCGGCGCCGGCCCCGCTTCGATGACGGTGGCGCGCGATCTCGCGCCGCTGGGCTACGAAGTCACCGTGTTCGACGGCGACAAGCGCGCCGGCGGCATGATCCGCAGCCAGATTCCGAAATTCCGCCTGCCGGAGTCCGTGATTGATGAGGAGACGGGGTACATCCTCGATCTCGGCGTCGAATTCAAGGCGGGCGTGCGCATCGACAGCCTCAAGCAATTGCTGGCCGACGGCTACGACGCGGTGTTCGTCGGCTCCGGCGCCCCGCGCGGCCGCGATCTCGACCTCCCCGGCCGCAAGGAAGCGGCGAAGAACATCCACATCGGCATCGACTGGCTGTCTTCGGTCTCCTTCGGCCATATCGACAAGATCGGCCGCCGCGTCATCGTGCTCGGCGGCGGCAATACCGCGATGGACTGCTGCCGCTCCTCGCGGCGCCTGGGCGGCGACGACGTGAAGGTGATCGTGCGCTCCGGCTTCGAGGAAATGAAGGCCAGCCCGTGGGAAAAGGAAGATGCGCAGCACGAAGGCATCCCGATTCTCAACTTCCTCGTGCCCAAGGAATTCAAGCACGAGAACGGCAGGCTGGTCGGCATGGTGTTCGAGAAGGTCAAGGCGGTGTACGACGACCGCGGCAACCGCAAGCTGGTGAACGCCGGCGAGCCGGACCAGCAGTTCGAATGCGACGACGTGCTGGTCGCCGTCGGCCAGGAAAATTCCTTCCCCTGGATCGAGCGCGACATCGGCCTGACCTTCGACAAGTGGGGCATGCCGGTGGTGGGCAAGGAAACCTTCCAGTCGTCGCTACCGAAAGTGTTTTTCGGCGGCGACGCCGCTTTCGGCCCGAAGAACATCATCTGGGCGGTGGCGCATGGCCACAGCGCGGCGGTGTCGATCGACCGCTTCCTCAACGGTGAAGACGTCGCGGTGCGCCCCGCGCCCGGCGTGCACCTGATGAGCCAGAAGATGGGCATCCACGAGTGGAGCTACGACAACGCGATCTCCAACGACATCCGCTTCAAGGTGCCGCACAAGGACATCAACATCGCGCTGAAAAACATCAAGGTCGAAGTCGAGCTGGGCTTCGATCCGCAGCTTGCCTACAAGGAAGCGCAGCGCTGCCTGAACTGCGACGTGCAGACGGTGTTTTCCGCCAGCCAGTGCATCGAGTGCGACGCCTGCGTCGACATCTGCCCGATGGACTGCATCACCTTCACCGAAGATGGCGAGGAGAAGGAGGTGCGCGGGCACCTCAGCGCTCCCGCGCTGAATCTCGCGCAGGACCTGTACATCGGTTCCGGCCTGAAGACGGGGCGCATCATGGCCAAGGACGAGGACGTCTGCCTGCACTGCGGCCTGTGTGCCGAGCGCTGCCCCACCGGCGCCTGGGACATGCAGAAATTCCTGCTCAACACCACCCAGGCCGGCCCCGGCTGCCGCGATCACGGCGCGCCGCTGAAAAAAGCCGCCTGACGCCTCGCAAGGCAAAACAAACAAGGTACGAGCAACACACAAAAAGGCCAGCATGAACAAGATCACGGCAGTCAACGATTTCGTCGTCAAGTTCGCCAACGTCAACGGTTCCGGTTCCGCTTCCGCCAACGAATTGTTCGCCCGCGCCATCCTGCGCATGGGCGTGCCGGTGAGCCCGCGCAATATCTTCCCCTCCAACATCCAGGGCCTGCCGACGTGGTATGAGGTGCGCGTGTCGGAGGCCGGCCACCTCGGCCGCCGCGGCGGCTGCGACCTGATGGTGGCGATGAACCCGCAGACCTGGGATGCCGACATCAAGGAGATCGAGCCCGGCGGCTACCTGTTCTACGACAGCACGCGGCCGATGCCCAAGTCGAAGTTCCGGGAAGACATCACGGTGATCGGCATGCCGCTGACGCAGATCTCCAACGATGCCTACACCGATGTGCGCCAGCGCCAGCTGTTCAAGAACATCATCTACGTCGGCGCGCTCTCGGCGCTGCTCGACATGGACCCGGTGGCGATCGAAAAGCTGTTCGGCGAGCAGTACAAGGGCAAGGAAAAGCTGATCGACTCGAACATCAAGGCCTTGCACATGGGGCGCGACTACGCGCTCGAGCATCTGAAGTGCGGAGAGATGGGCCTGAAGGTCAGGCATGCGGACAAGGTAGGCAAGCGCATTTTCATCGAGGGCAACAACGCCGCCGCGCTGGGCGCGGTCTATGGCGGCGCCACGGTGTGCGCGTGGTATCCGATCACGCCGTCCTCCTCGCTTGCCGAAGCCTTCCAGAAGCATTGCTCGAAATTCCGCGTCGATGCCGAGAGCGGCGAAAACAAGTTCGCCATCATCCAGGCGGAAGACGAACTGGCCTCCATCGGCATCGTGATCGGCGCCGGCTGGAACGGCGCGCGCGCTTTCACGGCGACCTCGGGCCCCGGCATTTCGCTGATGACCGAGTTCATCGGCCTGGCCTACTTCGCCGAAATTCCCGCCACCATCATCAACGTGCAGCGCGGCGGCCCCTCCACCGGCATGCCGACGCGTACCCAGCAGGCCGACATCCTCTCCTGCGCCTACGCTTCCAACGGCGACACCAAGCATCCCTTGCTCTTCCCCGAAGATCCGAAGGAGTGCTTCGAATTCGCCGCCGAGGCGCTGGACCTGGCCGACCGCCTGCAGACGCCGATTTTCGTCATGACCGATCTGGACATCGGCATGAACCAGCGCCTGTGCCACCCGCTCGAATGGAAAGAGGGCCGCGAGTACGACCGCGGCAAGGTGATGACCGCCGAAGAGCTGGAAGCCGGCAAGGACTTCGGCCGCTACCTTGATGTAGACGGCGACGGCATCCCCTTCCGCACCTACCCAGGCACCCACCCCAAGCGCGGCGCCTACTTCACCCGCGGCACCACCAAGGACCGCTACGCCCGCTATAGCGAAGAAGGCCCGGTGTACGTCGACAACATGGAGCGTCTGGAACGCAAGTTCGAATCCGCCAAGGAGCTGGTGCCCAAGCCGATCGAACGCAAGGCGAAAAAGGCGTCGAAATTCGGCGTGCTGTACTTCGGCTCCACCAGCCCGGCGATGAACGAGGCGCTGGAGATTTTCGAGGCCGAAGGCCTGGCGGTCGATGCCATGCGTATCCGCGCCTACCCCTTCCACCAGGGCATCATGGATTTCATCGCCGCCCACGAGCACGTGTTCGTGGTCGAGCAGAACCGCGACGGGCAACTGCGCGGCATGCTGATCAACGAAGGCGAACTCGATTCGGCGCAGGTGATCCCCGTGCTCCACTACGACGGCACGCCGATCACCGCGCGCTTCATCGTCAAGGCCATCACCGACAAGATGGCGCTCCACAACGTGACCCCGCTGAAAAAGGTGGCGCAATGACCTACCTGGCCAAACCGAAACTCCATCACCCCACGCTTGCCACCAACAAGCTGGGCTACACCCGCCGCGATTACGAAGGCGCGGTCTCGACCTTGTGCGCCGGCTGCGGCCACGACTCGATCTCCGCCGCCATCATCCAGGCCTGCTTCAACATCGACCTCGAACCGCACCGTGTCGCCAAGCTCTCCGGCATCGGCTGCTCCTCCAAAGCCCCGACCTATTTCCTCGGCGGCTCGCACGGCTTCAACACCGTGCACGGGCGCATGCCTTCGGTGCTGACCGGCGCCAACCTGGCGAACCGCGAACTGGTCTACATGGGCGTCTCCGGTGATGGCGACTCCGCCTCCATCGGCCTCGGCCAGTTCGCCCACAGCATGCGCCGCGCCGTCAACATGGTGTACATCGTGATGAACAACGGTGTCTACGGGTTGACCAAAGGCCAGTTCTCCGCCACCGCCGACAAAGGCTCCAAATCCAAGCGCGGCGTGGTCAACAACGATTCGCCGGTGGACATGGTGGGCCTGGCCCTGCAACTGGGCGCCACTTTCGTCGCGCGCAGCTTCTCCGGCGACAAGGCGCAACTGGTGCCCCTGATCGAAGCCGCCATCACCCACCAGGGTGCGGCCTTCATCGACGTCGTCTCGCCTTGCGTGGCCTTCAACAACCACCCCGGCTCGACCAAGAGCTACGACTACGTGCGCGAGCACAACGAAGCGGTCAACCGCATCGACTTCATCCCGCACCGCGAAGAGATCACCACCGAATACGCGCCCGGCTCAGTGCAGGAGGTCGTTCAGCATGACGGGTCTGTCTTGCGCCTGCGCAAGCTCGATGCGGATTACGACGCCCACGATCGCATCGGCGCGATGAACTACCTGCAAGAGCACCATGCGCAAGGCGAAGTGGTCACCGGCCTGCTCTACGTCGATCCCGATCCCGAAGACCTGCATGCCCACCTCGGCACCGTGCGCAAGCCGCTGAATACCCTGAATACGGCGGATTTGTGCCCCGGCAATGCGGCCTTGGATAAAATGAACGCCTCGTTGCGTTAATCCCGCATACCACCATCACGGCCGGGCGAAACAGCCCGGCCGTTTCATTTTTCAGTCCATGCCCAAGAAAATCGACGAAGCCTCCGCCCGTGCCGCCTTCGAGCACGCGATTGCCACCCACGACCAGACCTTCGGCACCTTCTTCCTCGCCAAATTCCTGGGCCTGGAGATCAGCTACCCCGATCCCGACACCTGCGCGGTGGAATTCGACCTCAAGGAATTCATGCTCAATCCGCAGGGCACCCTGCACGGCGGCCTCATCGCCACCGTGCTCGACATCTCCATGGGCCATTTGCTCAAGACCGCCATCGGCCCCGGCATGACCCTGGAAATGAAGACCCAATACCTGCGCGCCGCGCGCGCCGGCCGCTTGCGTGCCGAAGGCAAGTTCCTCAAGAAAGGCAAGTCGATCAACTACCTTGAAACCAGGCTGTACGACGCCGAGCGCAACCTGCTGGCGACCGCCACCTCCACCTGGCAGTTGCTGGCGCCGCCGGCCGCCACCTAGCCGGCCATTCAAGATACCGTCTACGGGAGCAATGATGAGCGCACAAATAAATCCCTATGCCGCACCCAAAGCAAAACTGGAAACCTTCGACGATGCAGGGATCTCGCTTTGGCGCGACGGCAAGCTGCTCGTCTGCCGGCGCGACGCCGTCTTTCCCGGGCGCTGCATCAAATGCAACGACCCCGCAGAAGACGAACCGGCGCGCTTCAAGCTGAACTGGCACGCTGGCGGCTGGTATGTGCTGGTTTTCCTCAACATCATCATCTACGCCATCGTCGCCTCCATCGTGCGCAAGCGCGCCACCATAGAGGCGGGCCTGTGCGAATCGCACCGCAAGCGGCGTTTCTGGTCGAAGCTGGTCGGCTGGGGCGGCTTTGTGCTGGTCCTGCTGTGTTTTTTCGCCGGTGCAGCGGCCAGCAGCCCGGCGCTGTTCGGCATCGGCGCCCTGGCGATCCTGCCTTTGGCCATCGCCGGTGTGGTGTTGTCGCCGCAAATCCGCGCCGCGCGCATCGACAAGGAATGGCTGCGCGTGCGCGGCTGCGGGCGCGATTTTCTCGAGACCCTGCCGGAGCATCCAGGCTGAAGGCCGTGCGCACCGGGTTTACGTAAGACAAAAGCCCCGCCGCAGCGGGGCTTTTGTATTGCAGCGAGCCGCTTACTCCATCAGCTTGCCGCGCCCATCGACCACGCCCAGCTCCACGTAGCGCGTGCCATCGTGCTTGCCGGGGCCAAAGGAGAGGCGGAAGCCGCCGACATCGTAATCGTCCATCGTCTCCAGCGCCTTCACCAGGCCTTCGCGCGTCACATCCTTGCCGGCACGGCGCAGGGCTTCGCCGAACACCTTGGCGGTGATGTAGCCTTCCAGCGAAGTCGGGTTGACCGCGCCCGCCGGGGCGTTGGCCTTTTTCGCCAGATCGCGCATTTCACGCGCCACCGGCAGGTAGGAAACCGCCGGGTTGGGCATCACCAGAGAGACCGAGAAGCCGCGCGCGGCTTCGGGGCCGGCCTGCTTGATCACCTGGTCGAGGTCGATGGTGGAAACGCTCACCAGCTGCGCCTTGCCGCCGCCCTGGCGGTATTGCTTGACGAAGGCCGCGGTGGGCGCCACCACGCCGGCGATGATGATGCATTGCGGGTTGGCCTTGAGCATCTCCGCCACCGCGCCTTCCACCTTGGCGGTGTTGCGCTCGTAGCCGACGGTTGCCACCGGCTTCAGCTTGTGCGCGTCCAGCGCGGCGACCACGCCTTTCAGGCCGTCCTTGCCCAAACCATCGTCCTGGTAGACCACGCCGAAGCTGTTGAAGCCGATGGAAGTGAACTGCTCGACGATTTTCGCCGTCTCGTCCTTGAAGGTGGCCTTGGTGCGGAAGATGAAGGGGTGATTGGCGATCGAGCTGGCGCCGGAGCGCGCGCCGATGATCGGCAGCTTCTCCTGGGTGATCAGCGGGCGCAGGGCTTCGACGTTGGCGGTCCCAAGCGGCGCGATCAGCGCGATGGGCTTGTCGGCGGCGGCCGATTCGGTCGCCAGCTTCACCGTGTCGGCCACCTTGTAGCCGTCGTCCTTCAATACCACCTTCACGGTGTTGCCGTTGATCCCGCCCTTGGCATTGATCTCGTCAAGATAGAGCTTGATGCCGAAGTTGAGGTTCTTGCCCACCAGTTGCTGCGGGCCGGAAAGGGCCACCACCTGGGTTACCACCACTTCGCGTGCCTGCGCCGCAGGCAACGCGCCCAAACACAAGGCGGTGATCATCCAGGGCAACCAGCGGCGGGGCCGCGACGCCCGCGCAACGGGCTGCAGGGCCACATCGTATGAATTCACGTTTCCTCCTGATAGTTTTGAGGTCTTGTATAGAAACTGCGCCGGCATGACATCCCGGCGTCGAGCGACATCCTCACGCAGCTCTTGCGGCCGCCCCTCTGAAGAATCGCCTCGACAGATACATATGCTTAACGCATGGAAAAGTCAATGGGTTAATTTACAGGTAGTGGATGGAATTGTTAGCCAAGACCTTTCGGGTATTGCTGATCGCCAGTACGAGGAACCTTTAAAAACAGATTCTTGGGCCATGCCCGGAAAAAGTGCACAGCGCGGCCGGCGCGAAGCGCGATCAGGTACAGGGACACTCTAACGCCAGTCTTGCCGCACCGCCCCGCGGCAAGACTGGCGGGCAGGCTGCGGATCGGGCATAATTGCAACTCTTCTGTCTTATATAAGACTTAAGGGCATTCCCCAAGCGCCGGCCGCGAAGTCACGCTATAAGCGCGGGCCGGAAGACCCTGCCGCGCGGTAAAATATGCGGCTCCGGTCAGATCTTGGAAACCGGGCCTTGCGCCCGGTTAAGCATCCGCAGCAACTGCGCGGTCCGGCTCACCGGCCGCTTATTACTTCAGAGGGCAATCATGGCGAAAATCAAGGTCAAGAATCCCGTCGTCGAGATGGACGGCGACGAAATGACGCGCATCATCTGGGCGAAGATCAAAGAGAAACTGATCCACCCGTACCTGGACATCGATCTCAAGTACTACGACCTCGGCATTCACTACCGCGACCAGACCAAGGACCAGGTCACCGTCGATTCCGCCAACGCCACCAAGGAATACGGTGTTGCCGTCAAGTGCGCGACCATCACGCACGACGAAGGCCGCGTCAAGGAATTCGGCTCGCCCGAGATGCTGCGCAGCCCCAACGGCACCATCCGCAACATCCTCAACGGCACCATCTTCCGCGAGCCGATCATCTGCAAGAACGTGCCGCGCCTGATCAGCCACTGGGACAAGCCCGTGGTCGTGGCCCGCCACGCCTTCGGCGACCAGTACCGCGCCAGCGAATTCCGCTACCCCGGCAAGGGCACCCTGAAGCTGACGTTCGTGCCGAACGACGGCGGCCCGGTGATCGAGAAGGAAGTCTACAAGTCCGAAGGCGACGGCGTGGCGCTGGCCATGTACAACTCGGATGAGTCGATCTCCGGCTTCGCGCGCGCCTGCTTCAACTACGGCCTGCAGCGCGGCTACCCGGTCTACCTGTCGACCAAGAACACGATCCTGAAGACCTACGATGGCCGCTTCAAGAATCTGTTCGAGGAGATCTTCAATGCCGAGTTCGCCGCCAAGTACAAGGCCGCGAACCTGACCTACGAACACCGCCTGATCGACGACATGGTGGCCTCCAACCTGAAGTGGTCCGGCGGCTACCTGTGGGCCTGCAAGAACTACGACGGCGACGTGCAGTCCGACACCGTCGCGCAGGGTTATGGCTCGCTGGGCCTGATGACCTCCGTGCTGATGAGCCCGGACGGCAAGGCCTTCGAAGCCGAAGCCGCCCACGGCACCGTGACCCGCCACTACCGCGATCACCAGGCCGGCAAGGAAACCTCGACCAACCCGATCGCTTCCATCTTCGCGTGGACGCGTGGCCTGATCCGCCGCGGCGAAGTGGACGGCACGCCGGATGTGGTGGCCTTCGCCAAGACCCTGGAAAAAGTGTGCGTGGACTGCGTCGAAGCCGGCCACATGACGAAGGACCTGGCGATCCTGATCGGCAAGGACCAGAAGTTCGAAACCACCAATCAGTTCCTCGACACGCTCGACGCCGAACTGAAGCGCCGCGCCGCGAAGTAGCAGTCAAAAGTTCGAACCGACTTTTGACTGGCTTGCCTTGAATCAAATCGCCGGCCTCATTTGCGTAAATGAGCGGTCGATTTGATTGGGGAAAAGCGACGTAAAAACAGAAACGGCGCGGAGAAATCCGCGCCGTTTTGCTTTTGCCTGCTCAGGCTCGCGCCTGAACAACCAGCTGCACCAGCTCCGCCAGCGACTTCGCCCCCATCTTGTCCATCACCTTGGCGCGGTGCGCTTCCACTGTCTTGATGCTGATGTTCATCGCATCGGCGATCGTCTTGTTCATCTTCCCCGCCACCACCAGGTCGAGCACTTCGCGCTCGCGCGGCGAGAGTTTGGCCAGGCGCTGCGCCACGTCGGACTGCACGCTGGTTTCGTCCGCGCGCTTTTCGTCGTCTTCCAGCGCGCGCTCGATGATGGCCATCAGCTTGGTCTCGGAAAACGGCTTTTCGATGAAGTCGAAAGCGCCGCGCTTGATTGCCTCCACCGCCATCGGCACGTCGCCATGGCCGGTGACGAAAATCACCGGGGTGGCGGCGCCACGGCGTACCAGGCGCTCGTGCACTTCCACCCCGGAGATCCCGGGCATGCGGATGTCGAGGATCACGCAGGCCGGCCGCCCGGGCGCGTAGCGCTCGAGGAAATCCTCGCCCGACGCATAGGTATGCACGGCATAGCGCTCGTTGTCGAGCAGCCAGGCGAGGGAGTCGCGCATGGCCTCGTCGTCGTCGACGATATGGATCAGGGGTTTTGCGCTCATAGCTCGTGGGTGACCGCCGCGGCCAGCGGCAGGGTGAAGTGGAAGATGGAACCGCTGGGCTCGTTGCGCGTGAACCAGAGATGGCCTTCGTGCAGTTCAATGATGGAGCGGCAGATGTTGAGCCCCATGCCCATGCCGTTTTCCTTGGTGGTGAAAAACGGCGAAAACAGTTCGGCCTCGACCTCGGCCGGAATGCCGTGGCCGCGGTCGATGATGCGGATCTCGACGTTGTCGCCGGCCAGCTCCGTGGTCAAGGCGAGGCGGCGCTCGTGATACGGCGTGTGGCCCATGGCGTCGATGCCGTTCTTGATCAGGTTCACCAGCACCTGCTCGATCATGATGCGGTCGGCCGCTACCTCCGGCAGGCCGGACTTGAGCGCGTGGCTGATGATCACGCTCGCCTTTTCCGCCTCCAGCTCGACCAGTTCGATCACGTCCTCGATCACGGCGTTGATGTTGAGCGGCTCGCGCGCCGGCTCGCGCCGGCGCAGGAACTCGCGCACCCGCTGCACCACGCGCCCGGCGCGCTCGGCCTGGGCGGCGGATTTCTCCAGCGCGGTCACCAGCTCCTCCTTTTTCCACTGGTTGCTTTTCAGGCGCCTGACCGCCCCCATGTTGTAGTTGGCGATTGCGGAAAGCGGCTGGTTGATTTCATGCGCCAGGGTGGAGGCCATCTCGCCCACGCTCATCAGGCGCGAGGTCAGCAGCAGCTTTTCCTGCTGCACGCGCGCGCGCTCCTGGGTTTCCTTGCGGTCGGTGATGTCGGAGACCATGTTCATGCGCACGATGCGCCGGTCCACCCAGCGGATCGCCTTGGCGCGCACCAGGTACCAGTTGCCGCTGGCGAGATCGCGCACCTCTTCCTTTTCCGCGTTGGTCGGCTGGCCGGCCGCGTCCACCAGGGCCTGGTCGCGCATCGCGCGCGAAGGCGGCGGCACCAGCTGGCCTTCGACCGCGTCGGCGTTGTCGCCCAGGCCGCGCCCGGGAAACAGGCGCCGGAAATTCTCGTTGACGAACAGGATCTCGTGCGTCGTCAGATCGGTGACGTACACCGCGGCTTCGAGAGCATCGAGCACCGTGACGAAACGCTCGTGCGCCGCCAGCACGGCGTTGTCGGCCTGCGCTTGCAGCGCGGCGCGGCGGCGCAGGGTGTTGAGGCTCCACGCCAGTACGCCCAGCAGCAGCAGCGTCAGGGCCACCACCGCGGTCTGGCCGATGACCGAACTGGTGCGGTAGGAAGTGGCGCGCAATTGCAGGTTGCGCCAGGGCAGGGTGAGGTTTTCCGACATGGTGAGCGAGTCGAATGACTCCTGCACCGACTGCGTGGCGTAAAGCTCGTGGCCTTCGTGATCGGTGATGGCGACGCGATACTTCTCCAGCACCGCCGCCGGCACCATGGTCTGCACCAGGGTGCGCAGCGAGATGGTGGCGCACAGCGTGCCGAAATAGCGCTCGCCGCGATGCACCGGGCTGTGATACTCGACGAAGGCCTCGCCGTCGCTGGTGACGTACGGGTCCGTATAAGTGGCGCGCCCGGTGGCGGCGGTGAGGCGCAGCATGCGCTCGATCTCGGTCATCTGCGGGCGGCTGCGCACCACGTCGATCGGCTCGCGCGCCGTCGGCACCACCCAGCGCACGAAGGCGCCGTCGGAAGTCCACAGCACCTGCGCGATTTCCGGATTCGACTTGACGTAGATCTCCGTCTGGTCGGTCAGCGACTCCGGCTTCTCCCCCGAGGAAAGCGCGCCCGCCAGGCGGTCGCTGAATTCCTGGTGCGCCAGCAGCTTGCGGGTCAGCGCGATCTCCGCCGTCTGCAGATCCTGGCGCAAGGTATTGCGCTGCAATTCCGTCTCGTGGCGATAGATCAGCCAGAGCAGCGCCAGCACCGCCAGCGCGAACAGCGCCAGCGCCGCGTAGGGCAGCCACGCCTGCGCCACGCGCCGGCGCGGCGCGGGGGAGGCTGGGTAAGCGGCGGTAGACATGGCGCGAATCAAGGCGGTCCGGACAATGGGTGGATCAAAAGCGGAAAAACGAAACTTTGGTCGCGTTTTTGCGCGGCCGGTAATATTTCATTTCGAAAGCTTAGCCTAATCTGTGCATTCGCCCCAAGCACGGCCCTCTTTTGGTTAGGGTTATCCCCAGATTGGCTGCGAGAGTCAAAGGCATATACTGCCTTACACAACGAGGCGGGACACAAAAAAGTATCCCGACCCACTTAAAATAGCCGACCCCCACCGCCCGCGCGAAAGCCCGGGAAGCAAGGCCGGCGAGAAATGCCGCGGAAGCCATTCCGAGGAGACAAAGCGTGACTGCAGTAACACCCCGCCGAAGTTTCTTGTCCGGGGCGGTCGCCGTGGCGGGCGGTGCCGCTACCCTGGGAGCCCCTCGAGTCTCCCGCGCGCAAGCGCCTATCAGTTTCCGCTTCCAGTCCACCTGGGCGGCGAAGGATATCTTCCACGAATACGCCACCGACTTCGCCACCAAGGTGAACGCGATGTCCGGTGGGCGCCTGAAAATCGACATCCTGCCTGCCGGCGCGGTCGTCAAGGCCTTCGACCTGCTCGACACGGTTTCCAAGGGCGCGCTCGACGGCGGCCACGGCGTGCTCTCCTACTGGTACAGCAAGAACCCGGCGGTGTCGCTGTGGGGCTGCGGCCCCGCCTTCGGCATGGACGCCAACATGCTGCTCGCCTGGCACGAATACGGCGGCGGCAAGGCCCTGCTGGATGAAATCTATCGTAGCCTGCGCATGGACGTGGTGTCATTCCTCTACGGGCCGATGCCCACCCAGCCGCTGGGCTGGTTCAAGAAACCGATCGCCAAGGTGGAGGACCTGAAAGGCGTGCGCTACCGCACCGTGGGCCTGTCCACTGACCTGTTCTCGGCGTTGGGCGCCTCCGCCCAGGCCCTGCCCAGCGCCGACATCGTGCCGGCGATCGACCGCGGCGCGCTGGACGCCGGCGAGTTCAACAACGCCACCTCCGACCGGGCGCTCGGCTTTCCCGAGGTCTCGAAGATCTGCATGCTGCAAAGCTTCCACCAACCCTCCGAGCAGTTCGAGATCCTGGTCAACCGCCGCAAATACGAAGCGTTGCCGACCGAATTGCAGGCCGTCATCGTCAATGCCACCCAGGCCTGCTCGGCGCAGATGTCGTGGAAGGCGGTGGAACGCTACTCGCGCGACTTCGTCGCACTGCAAACCAAGGACCGCGTGCAGTTCTACACCACCCCGCGCGCCGTGTTGCAGGCGCAGCTCGACGCCTGGGACAAGCTGTGCGCCAAGCGCGCCGCCGCCAACCCGATGTTCAAGAGGGTGATGGACTCGCAGCGCGCCTACGCCGAGCGCGCCGGCCACTGGCAGGGCCTGACCAACGTCGATTACCGCATGGCCTACGACCACTATTTCAGGAAAAAAGGCGCGTAGGGCCGCCGGCATGCACGCCGAGAACGAGCAGGGCGCCCCCGATCGTCAACGGCGGCGCCCTGGCTCATTCAGCGATGATAGTCATCGCGCACGCTGCCGTCGAAACCGGCCGCTGCGCATGCAGCACTTGCCGAAACGAACGCGTCGAGCCGCAGGGGCAAGGGTCCTTGCGGCCCAGTTTTTCCAGCAGTTCCTTGTCCCCATGCACGAAGCGCAGGCCGCGCTTGACGCGGGTTTCGGATGGATAGCCTTGACGCCGTTTACTGGTGGGCGTGAAAAAAGGCGGCTTCGTTTTTCTTGCTCATGATGGCCTCCGTCGGGAAATCGCGCATCGGATTGATGCGTGGGCGCGCATGTTAATCGGTGCATGGGCGCGTGTCCACTAGGCGTTGCGCCGCCGCCACGGACCGCGTCGTTACGCGCCGCCGTGCTACCGTCGCGCCCATGCAATCCTCCACCGGCATCGCCCTGCGCTGGCTTGGGCCCCAGGCGCGGGCCCTGCATCCCTTGCTGCATCAACTGCACCAGCGCGGCGGCATGTTGCGCGGTGAGGTGCGCGTCGGCTTCGGCTCGGGCATCGCCGCCCGCATCGGCCGCCGCGTGGCCCGCCGCCTCGGGATTCCCGCCGCCGGCATGCACGCCTTCGAGGTGCACATTCGCGATGACGGCGAATGCCTGCACTGGGATCGCCGCTTTGACAGTGGCGCCTGGGTACGCTCCCGCTTTCGCCCGGTCGGCGGGTGGCCGGGCGGCTGGTGGATCGAGCAGACCGGCCCGCTGCAATTGCGCCTGACGGTGGAAGTGATCGACGGCGGCTGGCACTGGCGCGTGCTCGCCCTGCGCTGGCACGCACTGCGCCTGCCGGCGCGGCTGTTGCGTTCGACGGCGTACAAGCGCGTCGAACAGGGCCGCTACCGCTTCCAGGTCAGCGTCGCCGTGCCGCTGCTGGGCGAGGTATTGTCGTATGGCGGCTTGCTCGACATGGCGCCCCTGCCTCAATTTTCCGGCCTGCCAGGCGGTTGAAAAAGAAGCTGCTCGCGGGCAAGCTGCCCGGGTCTCGCGCGGCGCCATCGTTCCGCCGCCGGCTTGCCACCAATCAGCCCGGTTCGCGCCAGATTGCGCGCCTAGCCTTGCGGCATGAGAAATCTATCCCGAGGGCTGGCGGCATGCGCCGCCTCGACCGCGATTGCGCGATGCTCACGCGAAGCGCCGCACGCCTGTCCGCATGGCGCGAGCGCGGGGCGGCAGGTAGCCGGGACGGACGTGCCAACAGGGCACAGCCGCGGATGACGGCGCGGCGCTAGCCGCGCACCTGGCCCACGCGCAGCTTCAGCTGCGCACCTCGCCATTGCCGAGCACGATCCACTTCAAGCTCGTCAGCCCTTCCAGCCCCACCGGGCCGCGGGCGTGCAGTTTGTCGTTGGAGATGCCGATCTCCGCGCCGAGGCCGAACTCGAAGCCATCGGCAAAGCGCGTAGAGGCGTTCACCATCACCGAAGCCGAATCGACTTCACGCAAAAAGCGCAGCGCGCGCGAATAATCTTCCGTGACGATGGCGTCGGTGTGGCGCGAGCTGTACGCATTGATGTGGGCGATCGCCTCGTCCAGACCGGGCACGATGGAGATCGACACCACCGGCGCCAACCACTCGG
>DASYEQ010000034.1:0-42156 GCA_036498945.1 Burkholderiales bacterium
GCTGTGCGAGACGGTGATCATGCACCTGCCGCCGCAGGAAGTGGCGGCGGCGGTGCGCGGGCTTACGCGGGTGCTTAAGTCTGGCGGGGTGTTGTATCTGAGCTGGCGGGTGAGCGAAGGTGAAGGCTCGCGGGACAAGGCGGGAAGGTTGTATGCGGGGTTTGGGGCCGGCGTGGTGCGCGCGGCGCTGCCGGCGGGGCAGATGCTGCTGGACCAGGAGTCGGTGAGCGAGTCGTCGGGGAAGACGATACATCGGGTGATTTTTCGGAAGGCGTAGTTGCGTGGGTGGACCGCGTGGGATTGATTGCGCCGCGCGTTCCTCCACCGTTCGTGGTGAGCTTGTCGAACCACCTGTGCCGGGAAGGCAGTGGAGCAGACGCCCTTCCCCCAAGGGGACTTCTTTCGGGCGTCGATCAGGCGCAGGGCGAACGGAGGTGGAGCACGCGCCCTGCCCTGACGAGCCTTGCTTCAATCGTCGAGCAGTGCCTGCGCGCGCCGCAGCAGGTAATCCCGCGTCGCCGGCTGCTCGGTCAGCCCGATGGCGCGCTGGTAGCAGCCGTAGGCTTCCGCGCGTTCCCCCTGTTTGGCGAGCAGGTAGCCGCGGGCCACCCACCAGGGCTGGTAATCGGTAATCGCGGCGTCGTCCATCGCGGCCAGTAGCGTGAGGCCGGCGGCGGGGCCTTGCGCCTCGCCGACAGCGACGGCCTGGCCGACCAGGGCGCCGATGGTGGGGGCGAGCGCGGCGAGTTGGGCGTAGAGGGTGGCGATGCCCTGCCACGGCACGGTGCCGGTGAAGGCGCGCTGGCAATGGGCGGACTGGATCGCGGCTTCGAGCTGGAAGCGGCCGGGGCGCTTGAGGGCGGCGGCCTGCCAGAGGGCGGCGTTGGCGGCGCCCATCAGGTCGAGATCCCACAAGGTGGTGTCTTGCTCGTGCAGAGGGACGAAGGCGCCGCCGGTTTCGCGCGCGGGGCGGCGCGCTTCGCAGAAGAGCAGCAGGGCGAGCAGGCCGGCGGCTTCGGCGCGCGCGGTCTGGTTCGAGGGTTGGGTCGCGGGCGCATGCGCGGGGTTGCACGCCAGTGCATGCGCGGGCTCGCGCGTCGCGTCCGTCAATACTTCCATCGGTTTGCCTGCGGCTTCCTTCGGCGGCGGGTCTGCCGGCAGCAGCTTCACCACCAGTTGCGCGAGGTAGAGCGCTTCGCCCGCGAGATCGGCGCCCTGGCTGTCGGCGGCGGCGTCCCAGCCCAAGCCGTAGGCGGCGTAGATGGCTTCGAGCACGGCGCTGACGCGCTCGGGCAGGTCGTGGGCTTCGGGCTCTTCGAAGCGCAGGGCGGCGTCGCGGATTTTTGCCTTGGCGCGCACCAGGCGCTGCGCCAGGGTGGCGGGCTTGACGAGAAAGGCGGCGGCGATCTGCTTCGCCTCCAGGCCGAGCACGGTGGAGAGCATCAGCGCGGTGTGGATGCCGGCGTCGATCGCCGGATGGGCGCAGACGAACAGGAGTTTCAGGCGGTCATCGGGGATCATCGGCGGCTCCTCGCTTGCGCTTTCTTCTTCGCCCAGGAGGATGGTGACGGCGGGGTCGGCGGCGACCTTGGCGTGGCGCGCGGCTTGCAGGAGGTTGCGGCGGGCGGCGGTCATCAGCCAGGCGTCGGGCGAGGCGGGCACGCCGTCGCGCGGCCAGGTGACGAGCGCGGCGGCGAAGGCTTCCGCCAGCGCGTCTTCGGCGGCGGCGATGTCGCGCCAGCGGTAGGCGAGGTAGGCGAGCAGGCGCCCGTAGGAATCGCGGGCGGCCAGCTCGATGGCCGGCCGGCCGCCGTCGCCCGCGGCCCCTGCCGTCACGCGCGCGGCCCCGGTCATCGTCTCAGTCCTTGCGCATTTGCGGCGGGCGGTCCATCACCGCGCGTACTTGCGTGGTGCCGCACAGCGTGGCGGGCGCCTTGGCGGCCCATTCGAGGGCGATTTCCTGGTTCGGCACATCGAGGATGAAATAGCCGGCGAGGTGCTCCTTGGTGTCCGGGTAGGGGCCGTCCTGCACCTGGCGTTTGCCGTCGCGGATGCGGATGGAGGCGCCGGCGTCGGGCGGCATCAGGCCATCGCCGGCCACCACCATGCCGGTGGCGAACACGGCTTCGGTGTAGGCCATCCAGGCGGCCAGGTAGGCGTCCTTGGTTTTCGGGTCGGTGCGGCGCTGGTATTCGCTATCGGGCTGGAAAAAGCTGAGCATGTAACGCATGGTTGTTCTCCTGAACAAGAAGTGGATCACCGCGTGTTTATTGCGGCATGGCCTTGGAGGTGTCCATCACCGGGCGCACCTCGGTCATGCCGGTGGCGGAAGACGGCGCGCGCGCGGCCCATTCGAGCACGGTGTCGAGCGATGGCGCCTCGAGGATGAAATAGCCGGCGAGATGTTCCTTGGTGTCGGGGAAGGGGCCGTCCTGCACCTGGCGGCGGCCGTTGCGGATCTTCACGAACACGCCGGTCTCCGGCGACAAGAGGCCGTTGCCGTGGACGACCAGCCCGGATTCGCGCAGCGTGCCGATGTAGGCCATCCAGGCGGCGTAGAAGGCTTCCTTGTGCCGGGGGTCGTCGCGGCGCTCGAATTCGCTCATCGGCTGGTAGAAGTTGAGCATGTATTGCATGAGGGGCTCCTGGTAGGGGGAAGGCAAGGCGCCTTCCTGCCCTGTTGATGCGCGAGGCGGCGGCCAATCGACAGTCCGGCCAAAAATATTTTGGCGCAGTATGCACTTTCGCCGGCCGGCCCGGCTGCGGGGTTTTTCCGGTGATATGCTGATATGTCAGCCGCACACCAAAAAATGATCAGGAGACAAGCATATGACGACGCCATTGGAGATTGCCGTACTCGTCGGCAGCCTGCGCAAGGAGGCGCTGAGCCGCAAGACCGCGCTGGCGCTGGCGAAACTGGCGCCGGCGAATCTCACGCTGAAGATCGTCGAGATCGGCGCCCTGCCGCTGTACGACCAGGACATGGACGTGGCGCCGCCCGCCTCATGGGTGGCGTTTCGCATCGCCGTGAAAGCGGCCAGGGGCGTGCTGTTCGTCACGCCGGAATACAACCGCTCGGTGCCGGCGCCGCTGAAGAACGCGATCGACGTCGGCTCCCGGCCCTACGGCCAAAGCGCCTGGAGCGGCAAGCCCGGCGGCGTGGTCACGGTCTCGCCCGGCGCGCTCGGCGGCTTCGGGGCGAATCATCATCTGCGGCAGTCGCTGGTGTTTCTGGATGTGCCGGTGATGCAGCAGCCAGAGGCCTATCTCGGCGGGGTGTCGAACTGGTTTGACGAGGCGGGCGAACTCAAGGACGATTCCGCGCGCGCCTTCCTGCAGAAGTTCATCGACGCCTATGCGCGCTGGGTGGAGTTGCACCAGCACTGAGCGGATGGTGTGCCCGCAGGGGTTCGCGCGGGGCTGCCTTGCGGGACTCCTTCCAGTCGCCCCACGGGACCCGTTTCAGCCGCCCGCAACCCCGCGACGAACGGGCAACCCGCCGCCTTACCTGCCCTCGGCCTGCGCCATTACTTCGAGGATCGCCGGCATCTGCGCGATGAACAGGCTGACGAGCCTGGGGTCGAAATAGCTGCCGCTTTCCGCTTGCAGGTAGTCCACCGCTTCATCGACGCTCCACGCCGGGCGCCAGCGCTGCGTGCGCGTCAGCGCGTCGAAGACGTCGGCGATCGCCACCACGCGGCCGGCCAGCGGGATCTCTGCGCCCGAGAGGCCGGCGGGGTAGCCGGCGCCGTCCCAGCGCTCATGGTGGGTGAGCGCGACGGCGCGCGCCAGCGCCAGCACGCCGCGCACGTGCGCGCCGATGATCTCGGCGCCGATCAGCGGGTGGCGGCGCACCAGGGCGCGCTCGGCGGCGTCCAGCGGCTCCTGCTTGCACAGCACCTCGTCGGCCACGCCGATCATGCCGAGGTCGTGCAGCGCGGTGGCCTCGGCCAGTTCCAGCGCTTCTTTTTCGCTCATGCCGGCGGCGCGCGCCAGTACCCGCGCGTATTCGCCGGCGCGTAGCGCATGCATGGCGGTGGCCTCGTCGCGAAAGCGCAGCGCGCGCAGCAGGCTTTGCATCTGCGTCTCGTCGCCCAGCTCGGCCAGCGCCACGGCTTCCCCGCCGCCGCGCAGTTCGCGCGCCAGCGCCAGGTGGGCGCGCACGCGCGTCTGCAGCGCCACCACGCCCACCGGCTTGGCGACGAAGTCGGCACCGCCGGCGGAAAAGCCGTCTTCCTCGGCGCCGGCATCGAACATCGCGGTGACGAAGATCACCGGCGTGGCCGCCACGCGCGGGTCCTGCTTGAGGTGGCGGCACACTTCGAAGCCGGTCATGCCCGGCATCATCACGTCGAGCAGGATCAGGTCGGGGCGTTCCTGCACCGCCAGTTCGATCGCGCGCAGGCCGTCCTTCGCGTAGAGCATGCGGTAGTCGTTTTGCAGGATCTGCTTGAACAGGTGCAGGTTGGCGGGGTCGTCGTCGACCGCGAGGATGCAGGGCGTGAGGTCAGGGTTGCTCATGTGGTGCTTTCGGCGCGGCGTTTGCCGCTGGCGGCCAGCAGCGCGGAAAGACGCGTGCGGGCCAGGGTCAAATCAAAATGGTCCACCGCCTGCTTCAGGGCGCCGAGGTCGGCGGGGCCGGCCTCGGGGTGGGCGAGCAGCGCGGCCAGCGCGGCCTCGTCGAGCTGGCCGCGCGCGAAGGCGTGCAGCAGGCGGGCGCCCAGCGCTTCGAGCGCGGGCGGCGCGGGAACGCTGGCCGGGGTCGCGGCGGGCGCTGCCGGTAGCGGCGCGGCGGTGCTCGCGCTGTCCTGCTTGATACTGCCCGCCGGGTTCGCGGTGCTGCCGGCCGCGTTCACCGCTGCCATCGCCTCGCTGCGCGCGGCCGCGCCGGCGCTGGCCACTGCCTCCAGCGCCTCGCGCGTGGCGCCGGGTAGCAGTTCGAGCAACACCTCGACCTGCGCGCCGTCGCCGGCCTCCAGCGCCAGCTCCAGCGCCTCGGCGAGCTTCCACAGCGCCTGCAGGCCGAGGTTGGCGGTGACGCCGCGCAGCTTGTGCGCCGCCGCGCGTGCGTCTTCGAGGTCGCCCGCGCGCACCTGGTCGATGATGCTTTGCGCCACTTGCGCGTATTGCGTGGTGAAGCCGTCGAGCATGCGCAGGTAGAAGGCCTGCTTGCCGCCGCAGCGCTTCAGGCCGCCGGCGTAGTCCAGCGCCGGCAGGGCGGCGACGCGCGCGCGCGCCGCCGTCGCTTCGTCGGCAATTCCGGGCAGGCGCGCCGCCATTTCGGAGGCGCCGACCCAGGCGGGCAACAGGGCCTTGGGCGGCAGGCGGCCGGCGGGCGGCGCCGGCGGGGTCGCAGCGGACGTCGGCGTGGCGGAGTCCTCCGCGGCTGCCACCGCCGCGCCGGTCACGCGCCCCAGTTCCGCCAACAGCGCGGACAGTTCCATCGGCTTGGTGGCGAAGCCGTCCATGCCGGCGGCGCGCGCGGCCAGAAGATCGGTCTCCTGCACGCTGGCGGTGAGCGCGATCACCGGCACGCGCGTGCCGCCGCGCTGTGCTTCGGCGGCGCGGATCATGCGGGTGGCCGTGAGGCCGTCCATGCCGGGCATGTGCACGTCCATCAGCACCGCATCGAAAGCCTCGTGCGCCACCCGCTCCACCGCCTGCGCACCGCCGCCGGCATGCAGCACGCGGTGGCCGTGGGCCTCCAGCATCGCGGCCAGCAGTTCCAGGTTCTGCGGCACGTCGTCGACCGCGAGAATGCGTAGCGGCTGCAGTTGCGGCAGTTGCAGCGCACTTTTCGCTACCGGGGGCGCGAGCGCCGCCTTCAGCGGCAGCATGACGTGAAACGCGCTGCCCACGCCCGGCGTGCTTTCGGCCCAGATGCGCCCGCCCATCAATTCGCTAAGCTGCTTGGCGATGGTGGTGCCAAGGCCCGTGCCGCCGTAGCGCCGGCTCATCGAGGCGTCGGCCTGAGTGAAGGGATCGAAGATCGCCGCCAGGCGTTCCGGCGCGATGCCGATGCCGCTGTCGCGCACGGTGAAGTGCAGCCCCGGCTGGCCCGCGCCCAGCGCGGCGCGGCGCACGCGGATGCTGACGCTGCCCTGCGCGGTGAACTTGATGGCGTTGCCGAGCAGGTTGATCAGCACCTGGCGCAGGCGCAGCTCGTCGCCATGCACCGCCTCCGGCAGGTCGGCGGCGTAATCCACTTCCACGGCCAGGCCCTTGGCACGCGCCTGGTGGCCCATGGTGGAGGTGAGCCCGTCGATCAGCGCGAGCAGGTTGAAGTCGCCCTCCTCCACTTCCATTGCGCCGCGGTCGAGTTTCGCCAGGTCCAGCACCTCATTCAGCAGGTGCAGGAGCGAACGGCCGGACTCGCGAATGATGTCGAGATGGCGGCGCTGCTGCGGCTGGAGTTCGCTTTCCAGCAGCACGTCGGTGAAGCCCAGCACTGCGTTCATCGGGGTGCGGATTTCGTGGCTCATGTTGGCGAGAAAGGCGGTGCGCGAAGCCGCCGCGCGCTCCGCCTCTTCCTTCGCCGCGCGCAGTTCGGCCTGCAGGCGCAGCTGCTCGGTGATGTCGCGCGCGATCATGGCGATGCCGGAGATGCGCCCGTCCGGCGCGCGCACCGGCGAAATGGTGGCCGAGATGTCGATCAGCGTGCCATCCTTGCGCCTGCGCTTGCCCTGGTGCTGCACCACGCGCCCGCCCGCCATCACCTTCTTGCGCAGCTCGATCGGCTCGTTGGGCGAGCCCGGCTCGGCGATCAGGTCCACCGAGCGGCGGCCGATCGCCTCGGCTGCCGTGTAGCCCCAGATGCGCTCGGCGCCCTTGTTCCAGGAGAGCAGCACGCCGTAGGCATCGGTGGAAAAAATCGCGTCGCCCGAATCTTCCACCAATGAATGGAAGCGCTGGATCGCCAGCTCCGCCTCCTTGCGCTCGGTGGAATCGAGCATCACCCCGTCGATCCATTGCGCGCGGCCGGCCGCGTCGTAAGTGGCGCGGCCGTTGCTCCACATCCAGCGCACGCGCCCGTCGGCGGCGCGGATGCGGCACTCCGCCAGGTGCGATTCGCGATCCTGGGTCGCCGCGTGCATCTCCGCCATCACCAGCGCCCGGTCTTCCTCCAGGATCAGCTCGAACAGGCTGCGCTTGGGTTGCGGCCCGATGAAATCGGAGGCCGGGTAGCCCAGCGCGCGCTCCATCGCCTCGCTGACGTACAGCACCGGCCAGCCCGGCGCTACCTCCATGCGGAACGCCACCCCCGGCAGGCTGTCCACCAGCGAACGCAACTGGCGCTCGCTTTCTTCGAGTGCCTGCTGCATCGCCTTGTGCGCGCTGATGTCGCGCAGGTATACGACGCACAAATCGCCACCCATCTGCTGGCGCGGGGAAAATACCGCGCGCACCGCCAGCTCGCGCCCGTCCGCGCACTGCGCGCGCATCACCGCCGTGCGCCCGGTGACGCCGCCGTGGTGCTGGCGCTCGGCCGCCGGTGGGGAAGCCGCATCGGCCGGCCCGCCGTCGCCGACCTCTTTCAAAAGCGCGCCCGCCGCGCGCCCGCGCACCTGCGCGCTCGTATAGCCGAACAGGCGCTCCGCCGCCGGATTGCAATCGGTCACCATGCCATCCGCGTCCAGCGTCACCACCCCGTCGTCGGCCGCCGCCAGCAGCGCGCGCTCGCGCGCCTCCTGCGCGTGCAGGCGGCTGAACATTTCGCGGTAGCGCAGCCAGCCGTTCAGCGCCGCCACCGCCGCCGCCAGCGCCGCCGTGATCATGCTCACCTCCAGCGCGATCATGCCGCCGTTGGCCGGGTTCACCGCCTGCTCCGGCGACGTCATGCCGACGAAGCGCGCCGCCGCCATGCCCATGAAATGCATGCCGGTGATCGCCGAGCCCATCACCACGGAGGACACCAGCAGGCGTTGCCAGCCCTTCAGGCGCGAAGCCGCCAACCCGAAGCGTATCCACAGCGCGATGCCCGCCAGCGCGATCGCCACCACGATCGACAGGGCGAAACGCAGCGGTTCGTAATGCAGGGAGAGGCCCACCCGCATCGCGCCCATGCCCATGTAATGCATGGTGCCGATGCCCGCGCCCATCAGCACCGCTCCCACCAGGAGCTGCCACTTGCCGATGCGCGAGCGCGCCATCAGCGTCAGCGCCACGAACGAAGCGCCGAACGAAGGCAGGAGCGACCACAGCGTCAGCGCCACGTCGTACTCCACGTTCGTGCACAGGTCGAAGGCCAGCATGCCGACGAAATGCATCGCCCACACCCCCGCCCCCAGCGCCAGCGCGCCGGTCGAGATCGCCGTCACCCGCAGCAGTTGCGTCGGCGCGCGCCTGGCCTGCCCCGCCATCTGCAGGGCCATCCAGGAGGCAAATACCGCGACCAGCACCGCCAGCAGCACCATCGGCGCGCTGTAGCGGCCGTACACCAGCAGGCTGGGGTCGGCGGGTTCGGCAAAGAGGGAAAGGAGATAGGCTGAATTCATCGCATCCGGGGCGTCTCGGAAAAAAAGGGACACGCTCCCGAATGTTTTATCGGCCTGATGGTCTGTAGGCTTGACCCGGAATAGAGGGCGGATTTGTGCCTATTTGTTAACCCGGGGCGGGTTTGGGCCAATCCGCAAACATGTTTAACAAAGCCGTCGCGCAACGCCTGCGCGGGCTGCGTTCATCGCCCGAAAAACGGCGCGGGTTGCGCGCGCTTTTGGGGGTTGTTACTACATCTTCGCGGGGCGCCGGCGCTTCCTGGCGAACATCGCGGCCGGGCCTTCACGTGAGATCGCGGTTCCGTTCAACCCACCACCGCCAGCGTCGCCATCTCCCCCTTGCTGCGGTGCTTGGGCACGTATTTGCTCTTCTTGAACGCCTCTTCGATCTTCGCCACTTCGATCAGCTTCTTGCGCTTGCCGTGAAAGCCCGGCAGGTCTTGCGCGGCAGGCAGGCGGGCCAGGCGCAGGCCTTTCCTGACGGCGTCGTGGAAGCCTTCGCGGCCGTGGCTCACCAGCAGCTTGCGGGCGCGGAAATAATCGGCCCAGCGGAATTCGGCGAAGGATTCGCTGGAGTTGTCGTAGCCGCCTTCCTTGCGCACCAGCCAGGCGAGGCTGCGGTAGGGGTCGTCGGCCAGGCCGCGGATGTCGGGCGGCAGGTAGAGGGGTTCGCGCGGACCTTCGCCGAACTGGTCGTAGAGGTAGGCCTGGCGGTGCTGCACCATGCGGCGCCAGAACTGCTTGTAGGAGAGGCCGCTGGCGGAGAGGTCGTCGACGACTTCGACGCGGGCCTGCGGAATGTCGGCGTGCCAGCAGGCGAAAAGATAATGGTGGTGGTCGACGATGTAGAGCTCGCGCCAGGGCGAGACGACCACCGGGATGCGCGTCTTTTGCACGCAGCGCGCGCGCTCCTCCTCGCCCATCTTGCGCAGTTCCAGCACTTTGTATTCGACCTCGATCAGGCCGATGGAAAATTGCGTCGGCCGCAGCGAGAGCACGGGTTGGTAGTTTCTGACCTTCATTTCGGTTCTTTGCGGCGCGGCGCGGCGTGGGTGGCAGCGGGATATGGCGGGAGAACACAGTGTGCAAGGCCCGGGCCCGGCTTGTCTATCGGCGACCTCCGACACAAGCTCACGCGCGTGGCCGACAGATGCGCGGGCGCGCTCTCGCGATATTCGGGTCTCCCCCTCCTAAAAGACGAGACTCTCATGGCCAACCGTTCCCCTTCCCGCGCTGCCAAATCCGGGCGCCCCTCCGCCTATGCCGGCACTGCCACCACCAGGAAGCTCGCCGGCCGCAAGACCGCGGCCAAGCGCGCCGCCCCGGCGCGCGCGCCGGCAGCGCCGGACGCAATCGCGCTGCTGCGCGCCGACCACAAGCTGGTGACCGAGCTGTTCGGGAAATTCGACAAGATGAAAGGCGACGGCCCGCAGAAAAAGGCGCTGGTCGAGCGCATCTGCAACGAGTTGACGGTGCATACGAAGATCGAGGAAGAAATCTTCTACCCCGCCGCGCGCCCCGCCATCAAGGACGGCGACATGATGGACGAGGCGCTGGTGGAGCATAACGGCGCCAAGCAGCTGATCGCGCAATTGCGCAATCTGCAACCGGGCGAGGACATGTACGACGCCAAGGTGACGGTGCTTTCCGAATACATCAAGCACCACGTCAAGGAGGAACAGAACGAGATGTTCCCCAAGGTGAAAAAGACCAAGCTGGACCTGAAGGCGCTCGGGCAGGAAATGATGGCGCGCAAGCAGGCGCTGATGGCCAATATCGAGCGCATCGGCCAGATGGGCCGCTAGCCGCGGCGCAAAAACAAAGGGCCGGCGGCGGTTTCAGGCGAAACCGGCGCCGGCCCTTTTTATTGCAAGGGGCCTTTTACAGTTCCTTGATTTCCAGCTTGCGGAATTTCACCGTGCCGCCGTCCGACTGCAGGCCGATATAGCCCTGGCTGTGGTCGTTGTTGCGCACGCCGTTGACGGTGCGCTGGCCGTTGAGGGTGATGGTGAACATGTTGCCGCGGGCGACGATGTCGTAGGTGTTCCAGTGGCCGCCGGCCTTGAGCACCACTTCAGCCTTGGCGGTGTTGACGATGGCGCCGGTGCCGTAGGTGGGGTCGGGGCGGCGGTCGAAGATGTTGACTTCGTAGGCGTTCTTGCCGGTCATCGACTTGGGGTCCTGGCCGCGGATGAAAATGCCGCTGTTGGCGTCTTCGCTGACCCAGAATTCGGCGTGGATCTCGAAGTCCTTGTAGGTGCGGTTGCTGACGAGGAAGCCGGACTTGCCGTGGTCGCCGACGATCATGCCGTCTTCGACGCGCCAGTGGCTGACGCCGATCTGGCTCCAGCCGTTCAGGGTCTTGCCGTCCATCAGGCTGGTGAAGCCGCCGCCGGCGCCGCCGGAAGAGGCGCAGCCGGCGAGGGCCGCGACGGAAAGCGAAAAAGCGGCGAGAACGCCGGCGAGCAATGCGGTGCGACGCTGCATGTTTTGTCTCCTTGAGTGGATTTTTACGTCGTTTGTTGTCGGCGGGGCGCATGCGCCGCGCGCGGCGACACTATACGCCGGGATGGCGCAAACGGGACTAAGGGAAATCCCGTGCGGCGCAGCCGTTTTGGCGCCTGGCCGGATTTGATGCTATGTTGCTGCGGCCTGCCCGCAGAACATCTCGAAGAATCTCCATGGCCCTCACCTCCGCATTGATCGAAGTCCTGAAGCGCGAACTGAAGGCGCGCGACATCACCTACGCGGACGTGGCGAAGCAGCTTGACCTGTCGGAAGCCAGCGTCAAGCGCATGTTTTCGACCAAGGACTTCATGCTCTCGCGGCTGGACGAGATATGCGAGTTCGCCGGCATCGAGTTTGCCGACCTGGCGCGCGCGGTGGAGGCGCGCGACTCGCTGCTCTTGCAACTGACGCTCGAGCAGGAGAAGGAACTGGCGGCCGACCCCAAGCTGATGCTGGCGGCGGTGGCGTGCATCCATCATCTGGGTTACGAGCAGATTCTGGAAGCGTATACGTTCACGCCGGCGGAACTGGTGAAGCTGCTGACGCGCCTGGACAAGCTCAAGATCATCGAGCTGGCGCCGAACAACCGCATCCGCCCGCTGGTGGCCAAGGCCTTCACCTGGCTGCCGGCGGGGCCGATCCAGACCTTCTTCTATGCCCAGGCGCAGGCGGATTTTTTCCGCTCGCGCTTTGACGGCGAAGGCGAAGCGTTGCTGTTCGCCAGCGGGCGGCTTTCCAAGGCTTCGGCCAAGCAACTGGCGGATCGGCTGAAGCGCACCGCGCAGGAGTTTCGCGATGCGCATCATGAGGACCTGAAGCTGCCGCTGGAGCAAAGGCCGGTGATGAGTGTGTTGCTGGCGCTGCGGCCGTGGGAATTGCCGGCGTTTCGGGAGTTGCGCAAGAAGGCGAAATGAACGTGGAAGCGCCGGCTAACGATGACGGCGAGCACGCGGCGGTTTCCTTGCATGGTGCGGATGGCCGGGCGTACCCCGCGCAGCTGATGCTGGAGGCGCAGGGAGATCGTTGCTGCCTGACGCTGCGATGGGAGGGTGGAACGCTCACCGCTGCCGCAAGCGATTACTTCGATGCATTTGCCGCAGTGCGCCGGCAGTTGCCCTCCGGCGTGATGCCGCGTTGCTACGGTGCCTCGCGCAACGTTTGGCCTTCACGCATGGCGCGCGATATGGGGCAGGGTCTCAAGGCCTATCGCATGACCATGGGACGGCAAGCGAGCATGGCGGACCTGCGCTACATCTTCGACAGCGGGCCGGATGTCGAGCCATGCATGCCGGAGGAACAGGAAGCGTTCTTCGAGGCTTGGCTGGACAGTCCCAGAATCTAGAGGGGGCACGGCTTCGGACTTGGCAAGACGGAAATCGGGGTCAGAGCACTTTGCAATGGGGCTTGCAAAAGTGATCCGATCCCCATTTCCTCCAGCGGTGCTGCGCGGTTTTACTCTGACCCCAATTATTTCCGTTGGGGGTATCACTGTCCGCCGGGGTGCCGAAACCCGAACCGGGGCAGGCGGCTGGCGCATTGGCCGGTGGTTTTTGTGAGTAGGATGGCGCCAATCCGCATTTCCGAGCAATTCTTCGCCCGTAAGGGACGTTCGATCCCGGCGACGCAGGGCAGGGGCGTGGAAAAAAATACAGGTTATGAAGGGGAAACGGGCTTGCGGCGGGGCCGGCGGACGGGTCGTTTTACCGGAGGTTGGGCGGGGTAACTTGAAATGCACCGGAAATGCGCATTTTATGGGCTCCTGCGTTGCAGCGTTTTCGGGTTTCCCCTATAATTCCGGGGTTTTGGCGTCCGGCTGCGCTGGATCGGCTCGCAAGATGTCCCAGGATCACGCGCAGGGCGGCGATGCCCGCCCACACCAGACCGAGGCCGCCAAGCCTGAGGTAGTCAAATCTGACGCAGCGAGGGCGGGCGTGAACCGCGCGTTGCTGCGCGTGGTGGCCTGGCAGGCGGGACTTTCCCTGTTGCTGATGGTGCTCTTTGGTCTCATGAGGGGAGGCCACGGGGCCTTGTCCGCGCTGATTGGCGGCGCCGTCTGTTTCGTTCCCTCCGGGTTGTTCGCGCTGCGGCTGATGCGCGCGCAGGCCAGGCAGGATGGTTATGTTTTCGCCTTTTTCGCGGGCGAAGCCATAAAGATCTTGCTTTCCATCGCGCTGTTTGCCGGCGCGGCGGTGTTTTACAAGGGTGCCGACTGGCTTGCGCTGATCGTCGCTTACATCGTGGTATTGCAAGTCTACGTTTTCGGGCTGTTGATGGCGAGCCGCTAGGCGCGCCTTTAACGTAGGTTCACCGCAGATTTTCGGGTATCAATCATGGCCACCGGCGCCGAAGCTCCCACTTCCTCCGAATACATTGTCGAGCATTTGACGCATCTGACGAGCGTCAAGCAGGGTTTCATCATCGACATGCACGTGATCAACTGGGACACGATCTTCTGGTCGATCATCTGCGGGGTGATCACCCTGGCGATCCTGATCAAGGCGGCGCGCAAGGCGACTTCCGGCGTGCCGGGGCGCTTCCAGGCGGCCGTGGAGATCCTGGTCGAGATGGTGGATTCGCAGGCCAAGTCGATCGTCCACGGCGACCGCTCTTTCATCGCCCCGCTGGCTCTCACCGTGTTCGTCTGGGTGTTCTTCATGAACTCCATCGACTTCATTCCGGTGGACTGGGTGCACGGCCTGAACGAGTTGCTGGGCTACTTCGGCCTGCATAGCCCGGTGCCGCATCACCGCGCGGTGCCCACCGCCGACCTGAACGGGACGCTCGGCATGTCGTTCGGCGTGCTGATCCTGATGATCTATTACAACATCAAGATCAAGGGCGTCGGCGGCTTCGTGCACGAGCTTTTCTGCGCCCCGTTCGGCGCGCATCCGGCGCTGTGGATTTTCAACTTCGCGCTCAACCTGATCGAATTCGCCGCCAAGACGATTTCGCTGGGCATGCGGTTGTTCGGCAACATGTATGCGGGCGAACTGATTTTCCTGCTGATCGCGCTGCTCGGTTCGACCGCGACCTGGTGGGGCTTCGGCTTGCACATCTTCGCGGGTTCGCTGTGGGCGCTTTTCCACATCCTGATCGTGGTGCTGCAGGCGTTCATTTTCATGATGCTGACCCTGGTGTACCTCGGTCAGGCGCATGAGGGGCACTAGCAGGCGCCCGACCCGACACAAAAGAAGCGCATCCAAGGCTCGTTCCGTTTTCTTATCTGTTTTCTTTCCGTTTCAACCTTTCTAGCTCTTAGATAATTAAAGGAGTCATCATGACTAACGTTGGCCTCGTTGCTCTGGCTGCTGGCATCATCATCGGTCTGGGCGCTATCGGCGCTTGTATCGGCATTGGCCTGATGGGCGGCAAATACATCGAAGCTTCGGCGCGTCAGCCCGAGTTGATGGACAAGCTGCAGACCAAGATGTTTCTGCTGGCCGGCCTGATCGACGCTGCGTTCCTGATCGGCGTCGGTATTGCCATGATGTTCGCGTTCGCCAACCCGTTCCACGGTTAAGCGTATTCCCCGCATCAACTCTTTACGGGGGTAAGTTCAAATGAACTTAAACGCAACCCTTTGGGCCCAGCTGATCGTCTTTTTCGTGCTGGCCTGGGTCACCATGACCTGGGTCTGGCCGCCGATCATGAAGGCGCTGGATGATCGCGCCAAGAAGATCGCCGACGGCCTGGCCGCCGCCGAAAAGGGCAAGCTGGAGCAGGTCGAGGCGCACAAGCGCGCCGAGGCCGAGCTGGCCACCGCCAAGGCCGCGAACCAGAACCGCATCGCCGAAGCCGAGAGGCAGGCGAACCTGCTGATCGAACAGGCAAAGAAGGAAGCGGAAGCCGAGCGCGCGCGCATCGTGGCGCAAGCCAGGGCGGAAGCCGAGCAGGAAGCCCAGCGCGCGCGCGACAGCCTGCGCAACGCCGTGGCCGAACTTGCGGTGAAGGGCGCCGAGCAGATCCTGAAGCGCGAGGTCAACGCCGGCAACCACGCCGAGCTGTTGAACCAGCTCAAGGCTCAGCTCTAAGGAAACGCCATGGCCGAACTCTCCACCATCGCCCGTCCCTACGCGGAGGCGGCTTTCCGCACCGCGAAGGAGGGCAACGCCCTGCCGGCGTGGAATGATCTCGTCACCGAAATGGGCGCGGTGGCCGACCGGCCGGAAATGCGCGCGCTGATGTCCGCCCCGAAGGTGACGGCGGACCAGCTCTACGGTGTGTTCGCCGGAGTGCTGAAGTCGCCGATCGATCAGAAGGGCCAGAACTTCCTGCGCCTGCTGATCGAAAACGGCCGCCTCGACACCCTGCCGGAAATCGCCGTGCAATTCACCGCGCTGAAAAACGCCGAGGAAGGCACGGCGGACGCGGAAATCGTCTCCGCCTATCCGCTTTCCGCGGCCCAGGTGAGCGAGCTGGTCGCCGGGCTCACCCGCAAGTTCAAGAAGACACTAAAACCGCACGTCAGCGTCGATCAGGATCTGATCGGCGGCGTGCGCGTCGTGGTCGGCGATCATGTGTTCGACACGTCGATCAAGGCGCAGCTCGAGCGCATGAAAACCACGCTCACCGCCTGATCGCTCGCCCCCAGCCCAAACAGAATCCCTGGAGTTCACCATGAACCTGAATCCCTCCGAAATCAGCGAACTGCTGAAAAGCCGCATCAGCGGCCTCGGTACCGACGCCAACGTCCGCACCCAGGGCACCGTGGTGTCGGTGACCGACGGCATCTGCCGCGTGCACGGCCTCTCCTCCGCGATGCAGGGCGAGATGCTGGAATTCCCCGGCAACACCTTCGGCCTGGCGCTGAACCTGGAGCGCGACTCGGTCGGCGCCGTGGTGCTGGGCGCTTACGAGCACATCAAGGAAGGCGACTCCGTCAAGGCGACCGGCCGCATTCTGGACGTGCCGGTGGGCCCCGAGCTGCTGGGCCGCGTGGTCAACGCCCTGGGCGAGCCGATCGACGGCAAGGGCCCGGTGAACGCGAAAGAGCGCGACGTGATCGAAAAGGTCGCGCCGGGCGTGATGTGGCGCAAGTCGGTGGACCAGCCGGTGCAGACCGGCCTCAAATCCATTGACGCGATGGTGCCGGTCGGCCGCGGCCAGCGCGAACTGATCATCGGCGACCGCCAGACCGGCAAGACTGCCGTTGCGGTGGACGCGATCATCAACCAGAAGGGCAAGGACCTGCTGTGCATCTACGTCGCCATCGGCCAGAAGGCCTCGACGGTGGCCAACGTGGTGCGCAAGCTGGAAGAAAACGGCGCCATGGCCTACACCATCGTGGTGGCCGCGACCGCTTCCGAATCCGCCGCGCTGCAATTCATCGCGCCCTACTCCGGCTGCACGATGGGCGAGTACTTCCGCGACCGTGGCCAGGACTGCCTGATCATCTATGACGATCTGACCCGCCAGGCCTGGGCCTATCGCCAGATCTCCCTCTTGCTGCGCCGCCCGCCGGGCCGCGAAGCCTACCCCGGCGACGTGTTCTACCTGCACTCGCGCCTGCTGGAGCGTGCCGCCCGCGTCAGCGAGCAGTGGGTCGAGCGCTTCACCAAGGGTGCGGTGAAGGGCAAGACCGGTTCGCTGACGGCTCTCCCCGTGATCGAAACGCAAGCCGGTGACGTTTCCGCCTTCGTGCCGACCAACGTGATCTCGATTACCGACGGCCAGATCTTCCTGGAAACCGACTTGTTCAACGCCGGTATCCGCCCCGCCATTAACGCCGGTATCTCGGTGTCGCGCGTGGGTGGTTCGGCGCAGACCAAGATCATGAAGCGCAAGGACACCGGCGCCGGTGTGCGCCTGGCGCTCGCGCAGTATCGTGAACTGGCCGCGTTCGCGCAGTTCGCTTCCGACCTGGATGACGCAACCCGCAAGCAGCTGGAGCGCGGCCGCCTCGTCACCGAACTGATGAAGCAGGTGCAGTACCAGCCGATGCAGGTCTGGGAAATGGCGCTGACCCTGTTCGCCGTGAACAACAACTTCATGGACGACGTCGAGGTCAAGGACGCGCTGCACTTCGAAAAGGCGCTGCGCGAGTACATGAAGAACAAGCAGGCCGAACTGGTTGCCAAGATCGAAGCCGCGAAGAACCTCTCGGCCGATGATGAAAAGGCGCTGTCCGCCGCCATCGCCGACTTCAAGAAGACCGGCTCGTATTAAGAAAGGGGGCCTGCCCCCTTCAGAACCTCCCGAAACCATCGGCTTCGCTGGTGGACGGATGGCAGCTTCGCTGGATGGTGTTGAATAGTGGCTTCGTCGCAGGGCCAGTCGCAGTTGAATAGCTTGTTAATGGAGAACCGAGGTTAATCATGGCCGGTTCAAAGGAAATCCGCACCAAGATCAAGAGCGTGCAAAACACGCGCAAGATCACCAAGGCGATGGAAATGGTGGCGGCCTCGAAGATGCGCCGCGCGCAGGAGCGCATGCGCGCCGCGCGCCCGTATGCCGACAAGGTACGCAACATCGCCGCCCACCTGGGGCAAGCGAACCCGGAGTATCGCCATCCCTTCCTGGTGCGCCGCGAAGAGATGAAGGGCGCGGGCGTGATCGTCGTCACCACCGACAAGGGTCTGTGTGGGGGTCTCAACACCAACGTGCTGCGCGCCGTCACCAACAAGCTGAAAGAGTTTGAGGCGGCCGGCGTGAAGATCCAGACCACGGCGTTCGGCAACAAGGGCTTCGGCTTTCTCAACCGCATCGGCGCCAACGTGGTGTCGCACGCGGTGCTGATGGGCGACAAGCCGCACCTGGACAAGCTGATCGGGCCGGTGAAGGTGCAGCTGGACGCATACGCCGAAGGCAAGATCGACGCGGTCTACCTCGCCTACACCCGCTTCATCAACACCATGAAGCAGGAGCCGGTGATCGAGCAGCTGCTGCCGCTGGACACCTCGCGCTTCGAGCAGACCGAAGCCGAGAAAAAGGCCCACGGCTGGGACTACATCTACGAGCCGGACGCCAAGACCGTGATCGACGAGCTGCTCACGCGCTATGTCGAGGCGCTGGTGTACCAGGCGATCGTCGAGAACATGTCGTCCGAGCAAAGCGCGCGCATGGTGGCGATGAAGTCCGCCTCCGACAATGCGAAAAAAGTGATCGAAGACCTGCAGCTGACCTACAACAAGGCGCGCCAGGCAGCGATCACCAAAGAGCTTTCGGAAATTGTCGGCGGCGCGGCAGCCGTCTAAGCAACGAATATTCAAGCAAACGAGGATTCAATCATGAGTCAAGGTCAAGTCGTTCAGTGTATCGGCCCGGTGGTCGATATCCAGTTCCCGCGCGAGAGCATGCCCGCGGTCTACGAGGCGCTCACCCTGGACAAGTCCGACACCAACAAGCTGGTCGAGCAGGGCCTGACCTTTGAAGTCCAGCAGCAGCTGGGCGACGGCGTGGTGCGCACCATCGCCATGGGCTCGACCGACGGCCTGCAGCGCGGCATGGCGGTCTCCCCCACCGGCAAGGGCATCACCGTGCCCGTGGGTGAAGGCACCCTCGGCCGCGTGATGGACGTGCTGGGCCGCCCGATCGACGAGCGCGGCGAGATCAACGTCGCCGAGCGCCGCGAAATCCACCGCGAAGCGCCGAAGTTCGACGAACTCTCCCCTTCCGTCGAACTGCTGGAAACCGGCATCAAGGTGATCGACCTGATCTGCCCGTTCGCCAAGGGCGGCAAGATCGGCCTGTTCGGCGGCGCCGGCGTGGGCAAGACCGTGAACATGCTGGAGCTGATCAACAACATCGCCAAGGCGCGTTCCGGCCTTTCCGTGTTCGCCGGCGTCGGCGAGCGCACGCGCGAAGGCAACGACTTCTATCACGAAATGTCGGATGCCGGCGTTATCAACCAGGAAGACCTCGGCAAGTCCAAGGTGGCGATGGTGTTCGGCCAGATGAACGAGCCCCCGGGCAACCGCCTGCGCGTGGCTTTGTCTGGCCTGACGATGGCCGAGAAGTTCCGCGACGAAGGCAAGGACATCCTCTTCTTCGTCGACAACATCTACCGCTACACCCTGGCCGGTACCGAAGTGTCCGCTCTGCTGGGCCGCATGCCTTCCGCCGTGGGCTACCAGCCGACGCTGGCCGAGGAAATGGGCAAGCTGCAGGAACGCATCACCTCCACCAAGGTTGGCTCGATCACCTCGATCCAGGCCGTGTACGTGCCGGCGGATGACTTGACCGACCCCTCCCCCGCCACCACCTTCGCCCACCTGGACGCCACCGTGGTGTTGTCGCGCGACATCGCCTCTCTCGGTATCTACCCCGCCGTGGACCCGCTGGATTCGACCTCGCGCCAAGTGGACCCGAACACCATCGGCGAAGAGCACTACACCGTCACCCGCCGCGTGCAGGCGACGCTGCAGCGCTACAAGGAACTGCGCGACATCATCGCCATTCTGGGCATGGACGAACTCTCGCCCGAAGACAAGCTGGCCGTGGCCCGCGCGCGCAAGATCCAGCGCTTCCTGTCGCAGCCCTTCCACGTTGCCGAAGTGTTCACCGGCTCGCCCGGCAAGTACGTGCCGCTGGCCGAAACCATCCGCGGCTTCAAGATGATTGTCGACGGCGAGTGCGACGCCCTGCCCGAGCAGGCGTTCTACATGGTCGGCACCATCGACGAAGCCATCGAAAAGGCGAAGACGCTGCAGTAAGCGTTGAGCCAGGAGCCCTACATGTCCACCATCCACGTAGACGTCGTTTCCGCCGAAGAGTCGATTTTCTCCGGCGAGGCCAATTTCGTCGTGCTGCCGGGTGAAGTCGGCGAGCTGGGGATTTATCCCAAGCACACGCCGCTGATCTCGCGCATCAAGCCGGGCGCGGTGCGCATCCAGCGCGCCGACACCGGCGCCGAGGAATTCGTGTTCGTCGCCGGCGGCATTCTCGAAGTGCAGCCGGATGTCGTCACCGTCCTCGCCGACACCGCCATCCGCGGCCCGGACCTCGACGAAGCCAAGGCCCAGGAAGCGCTGCGCCACGCCGAGGAAGCCCGCGCCAACGCCAAGAGCGACCTCGACATCGCCCGTGCGACGTCCGAGCTCGCCATCATGGCGGCGCAAATCGCGGCGATCCGCAAGCTGCGCGGCCGTTAAGCGCGGCAGCGGGAAAACAAAAAGCGGCCTGCGGGCCGCTTTTTCGTTGCGCGAGCGGCCTGCGGGCCGCTTTTTCGTTGCCTGTGCTTTTACCTGCGCAAGCTTAGGCGTAAGTATCGACGCTGTTGCCCAGGTGCGGCGGATTCGCCGGTGGTGCGGGAATCGCGGCGATCAGGGCCGCGGCCGACTGCGCGCCGATATCCATCGCCCGCTTGAGCACGGAAATCTGCACGTCGCTGGCGAGCTTGTCCTGGCTCATCGCCGTGGCGGTGCTGGCAATGCTGGTGACGTCCATGGAAGTCCTTTGTTTGCGATCTATCCGGGTTAACGGCCGCAGCGCACACAAACTTGAGGTCTGCGCCTATCCGGCGTATCGCCAAACCCGCTTCTATCAATCGCATAAGTCCCGCGCTAGCGGCAAGCGCGGCCAAAGGCGCTACCCTCCCCGCCACAAAGCAATAGCCGAGGAGACACCGTGTTCATCGCCGATTCGCAAATCCACCTCTGGGGCCCCAGCACGCCCGAGCGCCCCTGGCCCGCGCCCGCGCCGGGCACGCCGCCGCCGCACAAGCCCTTTCCCTTCACCGCCGAATACCTGCTGGGTGAGATGGACCGCGCCGGCGTGAGCCGCGCGGTGCTGATCTCGCCGGTCTATGAAGGCTTGCGCAACGACCTGGTGCTGGAAGCGGCAAAGCAGCACCCCAAGCGCTTCGGCGTGATGGCGCGCTTCAATCCGCTGGCGGAGGACGGGCGCGACTTCCTGCCGACGTGGTACGCGCATCCGGGCCTGCTCGGCATCCGCTTCGTCTTCCACCTGCCGGCCTGGCGCCCGATGTTCGTGGAGAACAAGCTGGACTGGCTGTGGGCGCAGGCCGAGCGCCTGGGCAAGCCGGTGATGATGATGGTGAATTACTGGGACATGCATCACGTCGCCGCGATTGCCGAAAAGCACCCGAAACTCAAGATCACGCTCGACCACATGGGCATGACCGAGGGCCGCGATGCCGCTACCTTCCGCGATTTCGACCAGATGATCGCGCTGGCGAAGTACCCGAACATCTCGGTGAAGGCGAGCTGCCTGCCGTTTCATTCGAGCGAGCCCTATCCCTTCCCTACCCTGCATCCCTACGTGCGCCGGGTCTACGAAGCGTTCGGCGCCAGGCGCATGTTCTGGGGCAGCGACCTGTCACGCCTGCCCTGCCCCTATGCGCAGATGATCAGCATGTTCACCGAGGAGATGCAATGGATCGCGCCCGGTGACCTGGAATGGATCATGGGGCGCGCGCTGTGCGAGTGGCTGGGGTGGCCTATCTGAGGCCCAAGGGCGCGGCCAGCGCGGCGTGTGCCCGGCCTCCCACTCAAGCCCGGCGTGGGATTCGGATTGCCCGCGGCATGCGTTGCGCCGGTTTCCGGGCGCTTAAGCATCCTCGTGTGCCCGGGCGCCCGCGTTGAAGGCGAATCTTCGATAGCCGAAAAAGCTGACCACTGCCTGTGTCGCCGTCGCCACCGCCACCGCGAGAAAGGGCGGCAGGCCGGCGGCGACGCAGGCGCCGTACAGCGCGTAGTTGAATAACGCCATGGCGATGGCCACTGCCAGGTAGCGCATCGCCTCGGGCAGCGCCGGCCGGCCGCCGGTGCGGAAGGTGACCCGGCGATTGGCCAGCCAGGTGAACACCATCGCCGCCGCGATGGCGGGCACGCGCGAGGCCAGCGGCGCGACGCCGGCGTGGATCAACAGCTGGTTCAGCGAGGCATCGACAACGAAGCCGGCGCCGCCCACGCACAGGAAGCGCGCGAACGCGCCCAGGCCGCCGTCAGCCAAGCGGCGGGTGATAGGCAAGGTAGGCGGTCCTTTTGTGTTCCAGCCGGCCGCGTGCAACGCTGTCGAGGATCAATCCGCAGGCGAGCGTGACGGCCGCCAGGAGCATCAGGCCGGTGGCGAGGATGGCGGTGGGAAAGCGCGGCACCAGGCCGGTCTCCATGAAGGTCTGGATCAGCGGAATGCCCAGTGCGACCGACACCAGGGCGAGCAACGAGGCGATCGCGCCGTAGAACATCAGCGGTTGCACCTCCTTGAACAGCAGCAGGAACATGCGCAGGATCTTGGCCGCGTCCTGGAAGGTCTTGAGCTTGCTCGCCGACCCCTCCTGGCGTTCGCCGTAGGCCGTGGCCATCTCGACGATGGGCAAGCGCAACTGGCTGGCGTGGACCGACATTTCCGTCTCGATCTCGAAACCGCGCGAGACGGCGGGAAAGGTCTTGACGTAGCGCCGCGAGAACACGCGGTAGCCGGAGAAGATGTCGGTGAACAGGCGGCCGAACAGGCTGCGGTACAGCGTATTGAACAGGCGGTTGCCGAAGGCGTGACCGGCGCGGTGCGCCTCCTCGTAGATGTTCCGGCGCGTGCCGACGATCATGTCGAGATGGCCGTCGATCAGGCGCGCGACCATCTCGGGGGCGGCGGAGGCGTCGTAAGTGCCGTCGCCGTCGGCCATCAGGTAGACGTCGGCGTTGACGTCGGCGAACATGCGGCGCACGACGTTGCCCTTGCCCGGCCAGGGTTCGGCGCGCACGATGGCGCCGGCGGCGGCGGCCTCGACGGCGGTGTTGTCGGTCGAGCGGTTGTCGTAGACGTAGATGTCGGCGGCGGGCAGCACCGCGCGAAAGCTCTCGACCACGCGCCGGATCGACAGGCCCTCGTTATAACAGGGCAGCAGCACGGCGATGCGTACCTCGGCTAAGTCCGGCTTGAGGAACACCAGGTTATTGTCCAGCGCGCGGCTGGGATCGGCTTGGAGTTTCATAGGACGAACACCGTCAGGTTGAACAGGCGGGCGGCCATGCCCGCGATGATGACCACGAGCATGAGCGCCAGCACGCCGGCCTGCGCCCGGTTTGCGGGGCGCATCAGCGCCCGGGCCTGGTCGAAACCGATGATCGCCGCGAGCAGCACCGCGATCACCGTCCAGTAGGCGTAGCGGTTGTCGCTGGCCACGCCGACGGGAAACAGGAACAGCAGGTAAAGAACCCCGGAAAGCGCCAGGGCGCGGACCGCGGCCCCGGTTTCGGCGGCGGGGTCGATCCGCTGCGCCGCCTCAGCGGTCCTGCGCCGGCCGGGCCGGTACAGCACCAGGCAGCCGAGGCCCGCCGCCAGCCAGAACACCGGCCAAGTCAATACATTTTTTTTCAGCATGTCGAAGCGGATTTCGCGCGCCGAAAGGTTCTGGCAATCGCGCGCTCCGCCATAGCGGCAGTGCTTCGGGGGCACAAGGAAATACAGTTCCGAGTTGAAGCTCTTCAGCCGATGTTCGAGATACGCGGCCGGGTGGCTCGCGATCTGCGTGATCCAGCGCCGGCCCAGCGCCGCGCGCGCCGGCGAGTCCAGCGGCCCGAGCCGCTTCCACGCCGCCGAACAGTCGCCCCAGGCGCTCAAGGCATCCCACATGTAGGGCGTATAGCAGCGGCGCAGATCGTCTTGCGTCCACCGCATCTCCGGCGGCAATACCGACAAGTCGCCGGTGTTGTAGGCGATGCCGTTCAGGTCGAACAATTGCAGCGAGCTGAGCACGCCGGAGGGCCTGGCGCCGAGCAGGGTGTGATTGACGAAGCCGGACAGCGGCAGCGCGGCGGCCGCCAGCAGCACCGACCAGGCCACGCCGCGCACGAACGAAGCCATCCGCGCGCGGCCGCAATACAGGTAGAGCAATAGCGGGCCGAAAGCGAAAATGGCATTGGCGCGCAGCAGCGTGCCGTAGGCCAGCAGGAGCCCCGCGCACAGGCCCGCCGCCAGCGGCAAGGGCTTGCCCTGGATACGATAGTGAAAACCCAGGCCGAAGGCGCAGACGAAAGCCGAGCCCATGGCGACGTCCTTGACGACAAAGCCGTTGTAGTAAAGCAGCACCGGGAAGGCGCCGGCGGCGAGCGCGGCCCAGCCCAGCCACGGCCTGCCGCCGGCGCGCAAGCCGTCGGCGACCAGCGCGAAACCCAGCCAGTGCAGGGCCAGTTGCAGGGCCAGCATGCCCGGGGCGCCATCGGCGAAGTGCAGCAGGAAAGACCAGACAAAGGCCATGATCGGCGGATGCCAGTCGGTGTAATGGCCGCTCAGCGCCTCGGCATACTGATTCCAGGCATCGTTGTTCAGTTCGCCGGGAAATTTGAACCAGAAATTGAGCAGGAACAGCAGCGCCGCCGCCGCATAAAGGCCGGCGGCCGGCAGGACGCGCGGCATCGTGGGGGAAATCGATGTGGATGACATGACGATGAGAATCCCGTGGATGCCCAGGGCCACCTTTGCGCGAAAGCTGGCCGGCACGACATCGGCAACGTGACGACATCGTGCTTCCGCGGGCCCGCGGCGCAATGGAGCCAAGGCATTGCGCCGGGCGTGCTTACCATCCTGAAATGCTAATGGCGGCGCGTGTCAGCAGGCCTTCCGCCCCACTGGATGGGGGGTAGTCTTTTCGGATCATGCCGGGGGCGCAGGAGGCGCTCCCCAGGACTGCTCTACATTGTCCTCAGCAGGCCGGCGCCAGCCGCCGCCTGCCCGTCCATCGGGTGGATGGTGGTGTGTAGGTGTTGCCCCGCAGGGGCGCCCTAGAAGGGCCGCAGCGTGTTGGGAAACGCTGTCCGCGGTTCCATGATGCTGGGGCGGCAGGCGAAGGTGTGAAAGGCCGCGGTGTTGGTCTGCGGCAGGTCGGGGATGACGTGGAAGCGGCGCGGATCGAGCTGCGCCAAGCCGGTGCGCCGCAGGTAGTGGCTGACGGCGGCGTGTTCGATTTTTATCGGCAGGCCGTCGCGGCGGCGGGTGCCGTCTTCATTGCGCAGGCGCTCGATGCGGTAGACCTGGTAGCTTTCCACGTCCATGTAGCGGCTGCCTTCCAGGCGCAGGAAGGCGCGACGGTTGAAATACAGCTGGCCGCCGCTGTCGGTGGTGGCCACGCGCGCAATCCACGCCGGGCCATCGCCGATGTGGCCCGTCTCCAGCTCTATATAGCGCAGGACGACGCGATGCGTGGGTTGGGGAGACAATGACCACATGATAATGGCATAGTAAACCCCCGTACGCGATTTAGTCTAGTGTCACTGTTGTTTTTGTGTCTACGGCGCGGGCGGCGGCTTCCAGGGTCACGGCGGTGCGCAGCATCTGCTCGTGGGAGATGGGGTACGGCGCGACCCCTGCTACCGCGTCGGCAAAGGCTTCCAATTCGAAAGCGAGTGCGTTCAGCGGCTGGCCGGGAATCAGGCGCGGCTTCTGGCCGGACAGGCGCAATTCCAGGTCGTCGGTACCGCGCGCCTCCGCCGAGCCGGTGCTGCCGAAGGCATGTACGCGCCAGAACACCGGCGTGGGGCGCACTGAAGCGAGCAGGCCGGTGGCGCCACTTTCGAATTCGAACAGCATGGCCATGCTGTCCTGCACCTCGGCACCGGGGCGCGAGGTGTAGCTGGCGGTGATGCGGGAAGCCGGACCCATCAGGTGGACGAAGGCGTCCAGGATGTGGATGCCGGTGGCCGTCAGGCTGCCGCCGGGGGAGTTTTCCGGTTTGCCGCGCCATTCGCGGTAGGTGGCGCGCGAGTTTTCGTTCGACAGGTTGCCTTCGATGTGCAGCAGGGTGCCGAGCACGCCTGATTCGACCTGGCGCTTCAGTTCCTGCATCGAGGGCCAGAAGCGCTTGTCATGGCCGACGCCAAGCGTCACTTTCGCGGCTTCCACCGCGCGGATGGCGCGCTCGGCTTCGTCGCGCGTCATCGCCAGCGGCTTTTCGCAGAACACCGCCTTGCCGGCGGCGGCCGCGGCGGTGATCTGGTCCACGTGCAGGTCATGCGGGGTGGCGAGCACCACCGCATCGATGTCCTTCTGCGCCAATACCTCTTCGTAGCTGGAGAGCAGCGTGAGGCCGGTCTTTTGCGCGTACCCGGCCACGCCGCCTAAGCGGCGCACCATGCCGTGGGTGAAGCGGATCTTGCTGCTGCTGCCCTGCACGCTGCCCACCAGGTTCTGGCCCCAGCGCCCCAGGCCGACGATGGCCGCACGGATCATGCTGCCTGCCCTACTTCTGCCTGGTATGGCTGCCGATCAGGGCTTCGAGGCGCTTGATGGCTTCCATGTGGTCGAGCAGGCGCTGCGCGGTGTTGTGCATCGCCACGTCGACCAGCTTGCCGTCCACCGTGGTGCTGGCGGTGCCGCGCGTCAGCGCTTCCTTGTAGGCGTTGACCACGCGGGTGTAGTAGTCCACCTGCGCCTTCGAGGGCGTGTAGATTTCATTCGCCATCTCGATCTGGTTCGGGTGGATGGCCGGGCGGCCGCGGAAGCCTAAGCGGCGCGAGAGTTCGGTGTCGGAGCGAAAGCCCTCGGCGTCGCGCACGTTGGAGTAGACGCCGTCGAGCGGGCATTCGTAGTTCGCCGCGCGCATGGCGGTGAGAGTGGCCTGGCGCACGAACATCATCTCCGGGCCGGCGGAAGTCCAGGTGGCGCCCAGCGACGTATTCATGTCGCCGTCCTCGCCGCCGGCATACACCGCCGTCTCGATGCGCGGCGCGATCCTGAAAATGCCGCGTGCATCCAGCACGCCGTTGGCCGACTCGATCATCGCGATCACCGGCGTGCTGCCCACCTTCAGGCCGCGGCGGATTTCCACGCTGGCGATCATCCGGTCCATGGCGGCGGAGTCTTCCACCGAATCCACCTTCGGCACCACGAAGCCGCCGAAGCCCTTGGCGCCGACGAAATGCTCGATGTCTTCGTGGATGAAGCCGGTGGGCAGCGAATTGCAGCGCACCCAGCTGCGCTCACCCGGCACGCCCGCCATCGCCTCGCGCGCCATCTCGCGCGCCACCTGTTTCTGGTCGGCGGGAACGGTATCTTCGAGGTCGAAAATGAAGCCGTCGGCCGGCAGGGAATTGACCTTGTCGACCATCTTTTTCAGATTGGCCGGCACGAACAACAGGCTACGCCACATGCGCATGATTCAGTTTCCTTGATTCAAGGTTTTGACACGTTGTCTTTGCGTCGTGGAATCGACTGGCTCCGCCAGCGATTTCATGCAATTTAGCCCCGGCAAAAGTAGGTTTGTACTTTTGCCGGAACACCATTAACGATTCTTGCCGAGCAGCACCACGCCGGCGGCGGCGAGTTTTTCGATCTGCTCGTCAGAGCGGCCGAGTTCGCGCAGGATCTCGGCGGAATGTTCGCCGAGCAGCGGCGCGTAGCGGCGGATGCTCGGGCTGCCCTCGTCGTACAGCACCGGGTTGCGCACGGTGCGAATGGTGCCCATCACCGGGTGGTCCATTTCAACAGCCACCTTGCGCGCCTGCACTTGCGGCGTGTCGAACACTTCCTTCATGTTGTTCATGCGCGAGCACGGCACGCCGGCCTTCATCAGCAAGGCTTCGAGTTCCTCGGCGTTGCGCCGCTGCACGGCAGGCGTGACGACTTCCAGCAGGCCGGCTTCATTCTGCTTGCGCAGCACGTAGCTGGCGAAGCGCGGATCGGCAATCGAGGCTTCCAGGCCGAGCGTGGTCATGAAGCGACGGAACAGCTCGTCGTTCGGCGTGCCGATGGCGATGTAATGCTTGTCGGCGGTTTCGAACAACTGGTACGGGGTGTTGAGGCGGTGCTGGTGGCCGACGCGATCCGGCACCGTACCGTCGGCGAGAAAACCCGCGGTCTCCCAGGCGGCCGCGGCGATCGAGGCTTCGACCAGCGAAATGTCCGCCACCTTCGGCCCCTTGTCGCGCAGCACGCTGATCAGGCCCGAGAGAATGGCGTAGGTGGTGAAGAGCGCGCCGAAAATGTCGGCCGTCTGCACGCCCGGGCGCATCGGCATCTGGCCCGGCATGCCGGTAACCGACAAGGTGCCGGAGAAGGCTTCGACGATCAGGTTCACGCCGGCGCGGCGGCGGTCCGGCCCGCTCTGGCCGAAGCCGGAGGCCGACGCATAGATGATCTTCGGGTTGACCGCGCGCAATTGCTCGGCGCCCAGGCCGAGAGACTCCAGCACGCCGGGGCGGTTGTTCTCGAGGAACACGTCGCTGGTCTTCGCCAGTTCGAGAATGATCTCCTGCGCTTCCTTCTGCTTCAAGTCGAGCACCAGGCTGCGCTTGTTGCGGTTCAGCGCCGCGAAGCTGGCGGACTCGCCATTGATCATCGGCGGCATGGCGCGGGTCTGGTCGCCGCGCGCCGGCCTTTCGATCTTGATCACCTCGGCGCCCATGTCGCCCAGCAACATGCCGCAAAACGGCCCGGCGATGAAGTTGCCGAGTTCGAGGACCTTGATACCTTCCAACGGTTGGGACATGACTGCGGTTTCCGTAAAACTCTGGGGGAATCACCGATTCAGCCCTTCGGGCCGGGACACCGGTTGCCCGAGGGTCCCTGGAATCGGGGATTGTTAAGGGCGCGTCGCCCCTTGATGGGTAATTACTCGCCGCTTATTGCGGCTCCAGGTGAATGCGTGCAGCGAGCTTCTTGTTGGCCGCGATTTCCTCGTTGATGATCTTGGCGAACTCCGCCGAGGTGGAGGCCACCGGCGCGAAGCCCTGCGTTTCGAAGGCGCGCTTCACCTGCGGGTCTTCGAGAGCCTTGGCGATCTCGTTGCGCATGCGCTGCACGTAGGCGTCGGGGGTGCCGGCGGGGAACCAGAAGCCGTACCACGGCACGTAGGCAAAGCCCTTGACGCCGCCTTCGTCGATGGTCGGCACGTTGGGCAGCTCGCTCCAGCGCTGCTTGGCGGTGATGCCGTAGGCTTTCAGTTTGCCCGACTGCACGAAAGACTTGAGCGCGGTGGCCGGGCCGAAGCAGATGTCGATGCGCCCGCCCAGCAGATCGGTGATCGCCTGGCCCACGCCCTTGTAGGGCACGTGGGTCAGCTTGGTGCCGGCGCTGGCGTCGAAGAATTCGGCGGCGAATTGCATCACGTTGCCGACCCCGCCGGAACCGAAGGTGTACTTGCCCGGGTTAGCCTTGGCCAGCTTGATGAATTCGGGCAGCGTGTTGGCCGGCACCTGCGGGTGCGCCGCCATGATGAAGCCGACGCTGTTGGCCACCAGCGTGATCGGCGCGAAGTCCTTGATCGAGTCGTAGGGCAGCGACTTCATCACCACCGGCAGGCTGGCGTGGGAGGACGAGGTGTCGAGCAGGGTATAGCCGTCCGGCGGCGCCTTGGCGACGAGGTCGGCGCCGATCGAGCCGCCGGCGCCGGCGCGGTTGTCGATCACGAAGTTCTGGCCCAGGCTGGCCTGGATCTTCTGGCCCAGGGTATGGCCGATGAAGTCCATCGGCCCGCCCGCTGCGTAAGGCACCACCACGCGGATCGGATGGTCGGGCCAGTTCGGGTCGGCCTTTTGCTGAGCGAAAGCACAAAGCGGCAGCGCGAGGGCGGCGATCAAGGCAAGGCCGCGCGGGGTCGGGAAAAGGGGCATGCAGGTCTCCGGTGTTGGCTGCCGCCCCGTTTGCCGCGGCAAGATTTTTACGCGCACGCCACTTCAAATCGCGCGCTGGCACTGCCTGTTGTTCTCGGGGAATCCGGCGGCAGAGGCGTTCTGCCGATGCGCCGGATAGCGGACACGTTTGGTATTCGTTCCGCCCGGCACGTGCCGCGCGGCATGGGCGAATCCTACGCCGCGCCCCTGCAAAATACCAAGTTCAGGCCCTGATGCGGCCGATAAGACCTACCCTGCATATCGTGCGCATTAGATGCCGGCCTATAGAGGACCGGCACGGCGCCGCTACAGTCCTTTCAGCGCGTCCAGCACGATCTGCGAACGCAGGATCTCCGGCAGCAGTACCGGCGGCTTGCCGGGCGCGTACAGCGCATACACCGGCACGCCGCTACGGCCGAATTCGGCGAGGGCGGCGGTGATCTCGGGGTCGCGGCGGGTCCAGTCGCCGCGCATCAGCACCACCTTCTTGGCGGCAAAGGCGTCGCGCACCGCGCTGGTCTCCAGCACCACTTTCTTGTTCACCTGGCAGGTGACGCACCAGGCGGCGGTGAAGTCGACGAAAACCGGCTTGCCGGCGGCCCCGGCCTGCGCCACCGCGGCGCGTGAGTACGGCGCCCAAGGGCCGGAAGCGGCGGCAGAGGTTGCAGCTTCGGGCGCGACGTCGCGCGGCCAGGCGGCGGCGATGCCGGTGACGAGCGCCACGGCGGCAAGCGCGCGCCCCGTCACGCCTTTCGCCTGGCCGAACACCCAGGCGGCGAAGCCGACGAGTACCAGGCCGGCGCCGAACCGGACGATGGCGTCGCCGCCGGTCTGCAGCACCAGCACCCAGGCGAGCCACACCACCGTGGCATACATCGGGAAGGCCAGCACCTGCTTGAAACGCGCCAGCCATGGCCCGGGGCGCGGCAGGCGCTTGAGCCAGGCGGGGAACCAGGCGAGCAGCAGGTAGGGCAGCGCCATGCCGAAGCCCAGCGCGGCGAAGATGGCGAGGCTCAGGGCGGCGTTTTGCGTCAAGGCAAAGCCCAGGGCCGCGCCCATGAAAGGCGCGGTACAGGGCGAGGCCACCAGCGCCGCCAGCACACCGGAAAACAGCGCATCGATCACCGGGTTTTTCGCCTGCGCCCCGGCCACGCTTGCCGGCAGGAAGCTGCCGAACTCGAACACGCCGGAGAGATTCAGGCCCAGCGCGAAGAAGAGGAGTGCAAGCAGGCTCACCACCACGGGCGATTGCAACTGGAAGCCCCAGCCCACCGCATCGCCCGCCGCGCGCAAGGCCAGCAGCACGGCGGCCAGGGCGACGAAGCTCGCCACCACGCCCACCGCGAAGGCGACGCCGCCCACGCGCATGGCGCGCCTGTTCTGCGCGTCGCCTTGCGCGAAGCCCAGCACCTTGAGCGAGAGAATCGGGAACACGCAGGGCATGAGGTTGAGGATCATGCCGCCGGCCAATGCCAGCAATAGTGCGACGCCGAAGGAAAGATCGTCGGCGCCGTTCGACGCATCCGGCCTGGCGCTGGCGGCGGCATTGCCCGCGGCGCTTGCCGGCAGGCCGGGGCCGGCCACCAGCTTGCCGGGCATCGGCGCGGCGAAGGCCAGCGCCTGCGCGTCCAGCCCGGTCACCACGCCGGCGATGCGCGGCTCGGCAGCGGAAAGCTGCTGGCTGACGGGAAAACTCACCACCACGTCGTCACCGTCCTGGCGCACCGCCTGCGGGGCGGCGTGTTCGACCAGGCCTTCGATGCTGGAATAGACGTAGACCTGGCCGCTGGGCTTGCGATGCGGGAAGCGCAGCTCGATCTTGCCGTCGCCGGTCTCGCCTTTCGCATCGGTGATCGGGCCGCCGGGCAGCGAAGCCAGCGCGCGGTCGAACAGCGCGGCGTACTTGACGTCGGGCGTGGTCGGCGCGGTCGTTACCGGCAGGGTCAGTTCGAGGTCGGCGCCGCCGGGAATGCACACGTCCTTGCACACCAGCCAGTCGACGCGCGCGGCCAGCCTGGCCGGCTGGCCGGCGGGCCAGTCCTTCGGGATGGCGACCAGTTCCACCGGCAGCAGGACTTCGCCTTCGTAGCCGTAGTTCATCAGCGGCGGCACCGGCAGGCGCTCGGGCGTGGGCCACAAAATCGGGCCGGGCTTGAAGCCCGCGGGCAGCTTCCACTGCACCGTGGTGGGCATGCCGGCATCGCCCGGGTTCTGCCAGTAGGTGTGCCAGTGCGGCGCGTGTTTCAGGCGGATGCCGATCAGGGTCTTTTCGGCGGGGTTGAGCGCGCTGTTGCGCGCCACCAGCTCGGCTTCGACGTAATCGGTCTTGACGGCGGCGGCCTGCGCGCAAACGCAGCCCGCGACGGTGCTCAGCGCGGCGGCGGTCAGCGCCAGGCGGCCCAAAAAAGCGGAACGGGAGGGCGAAAAGCGGGACATGGCGGCAATTGTACGGGCTTCAGAGACACGCGGATGGTCCGTCCAGAGGCAAAACCCCATGCGTAAGTACATATACGCAGGCGATGTGACCCGCGTGTATCATCCCCGGAACTTCGACCCCGGCTGACCCGTGAGCGACGCTACTGCAGTCCACGACCTGTTCATCATCGGCGGCGGCATCAACGGCTGCGGCATCGCGCGTGACGCCGCGGGGCGCGGCCTTTCCGTCTGTCTCGCCGAGCAGGGCGATTTCGCCGGCGCCACCTCGCAGTGGAGCACCAAGCTGATCCACGGCGGCCTGCGCTACCTCGAGTATTACGAGTTCCGCCTGGTGGCCGAATCACTGCGCGAGCGCGAGGTGCTGCTGAAGATGGCGCCGCACCTGATCCAGCCGCTGCAGTTCATCCTGCCGCACGAGCCGCATTTGCGCCCGCGCTGGATGATCGCCTCCGGCATGCTGCTCTACGACATGCTGGGCGGCAGGAAATCGACGCCGCGCTCCTCCAGCGTGCGGCTGGCCGATTCGCCCTTGAGCGCAGGCCTGAAACCGCACTATACCCATGGCTTTTCGTATTACGACGCGCGCGCCGACGATGCGCGCCTGACCCTGGCGAACGCGCGCGGCGCCGCCGATCTCGGCGCGATGCTGTTGCCGCGCACGCGCTTCGTCTCGGCGCGGGTGCACGAAGGCGTGTGGCAGGTCGAGTTGCAGGATGCGGCGGGCGTGCACCTTACCCGCCGCGCCAAAATGCTGGTCAACGCCGGCGGGCCCTGGGTGGCGCGCCTGCTGCGTTCGATCAAGGGGGTGACGCAAAAGGCCGGTGTGAAGCACGTGCGCGGCTCGCACATCGTGGTGCCGCGCCTGCATGAAGGCGAGCACGCCTACATTTTGCAGAACCCCGACAAGCGCATCATCTTCATCATCCCCTACCAGGGTGCGTATTCGCTGATCGGCACCACCGATATCGCGGTCGATGAATTCGTCGCGCCGAAGATCTCGGAAGCCGAGATCGAATACCTCTGCAAGGCCGCCAGCGCCTACACTTCGAAAGTTGTGAAACCGGCCGACGTGGTGTGGAGCTACAGCGGCGTGCGCCCGCTGTACGACGACGGCGGCGCCAACGCTTCGGCGATCACCCGCGATTACGTGCTGGAAATGAACGAGACCGCTGGGCTGCCGGTGCTCAACATTTTCGGCGGCAAGCTCACCACCTACCGGCGCCTGGCCGAACACGCGCTGCAAAAAATCGCGCCCCACTTTCCCGCCGTGGGCGCCGCCTGGACCCACACCAAGCCCCTGCCCGGCGGCGACTTCGAAGGCGGCCTGCCGGCGCTGGTTGCCGAAATTACGCGCCGCCACCCTTACCTTCCCGCTGAACATGTCGCGCCCATCGCCCGGCGCCACGGCAGCATCGCCCTGCGCTGGCTGGAACATGCCGGCAGCATTGAAGACATGGGCGAGCATTTCGGCGCCGGGCTCTATGAACGTGAAATAAGTCACATGCGCGCCGACGAGTGGGCGGTTACGGCGGAAGACGTGCTCTGGCGGCGCAGCAAGTGCGGCCTTATGATGTCCGGCCCGCAACGCGAACGGGTGGCGGCCTTTCTCGCCGAAAATTCCGCAAAAAAAGCCGCCTGACACCCATGACCCCGCTGGCCCAACTTTCTCCCGAGCAGATCAAGCGCATCAAGGGCGTCTTCACCGACGTCGATGACACGCTGACCACCAACGGCCGCCTGACTTCGCAGGCGCTGGCCGCGATCGAGGCCCTTTTGGCCGCCGGCCTCAAGGTGGTGCCGGTCACCGGCGGGCCGGCCGGCTGGTGCGACCACATGGCGCGCGCCTGGGCCGTGGACGCGGTGATCGGCGAAGGCGGCGCCTTTTATTTTTACGTCGACCGTCCCAGCGGCAAGCTGGTGAAGCGCTTCTGGTACGACGACGAGACACGCCACGCCAAGCGCCAGTTGATGGAAGTGGCGCGCGACTCGGTGCTGGCGGAGTTTCCCGGCGTGTTCCTCTCCTCCGACCAGCCCTACCGTGAACTCGACCTCGCCATCGAATTGCGCAACGCGCGGGGCGCGCCGATTCCCGACCCGGTGCGCGACGACATCATCGCCGTGGTCAAGCGCCGCGGCATGACGGCCAAGGTGAGTTCGATCCACATCAACGCCTACTTCGGCGAATACGACAAGCTGGCCATGGCGAAGATCATGGCGAAGGAACTGTGGAACGAAGACCTGGAAGCCACGCGCGACGAATGGCTGTTCATCGGCGACTCGGTCAACGACGCCGGCATGTTCGAGTTCTTTCCTGTGTCGGTGGGCGTAGCCAACGTGCGCCATGTCCTCGACAAGCTGCCGGTAGCGCCGCGCTATGTCACCGAAGCGGAAGGCGGCGCCGGCTTCGCCGAAGCCGCGCTGGCGCTGCTGGCGAAGAGCCGGGCCGACAAGGCGGCGGCCGCCGCCGGAAAAGCTGCACGCGCCAAGACGGCGCGCTGAAGACTGCGAAAACGAAAGAGGCGCCGAGGCGCCTCTTTTTCTTTGCTAGAGCGCGGAAACGCTGTGCACGGGGCTGCTTGCTGCCACCGGCTTGGGGCCGCGGCCGGCGTGCTCTTCCTCGATGTTGCCGTCGATGTGGCCGCCTTCCTCGATCACCAGGCGGCCGTAGCGTATCTTGCCCGACACGCGCCCGGTGGCGTGCACGATCAGGCGTTCGCGCGCCGTCAACTCGCCCTCGAAGGCGCCGTGGATTTCGGCGACGTCGATGCCCACCTTGCCCTTGAAGGTGCCGTGCTGCGAAATCTGGATCACGCGGCTGTCCATGGTGGCTTCCACCACGCCTTCGACCACCAGGGTGTCGCAGTCGGTGATTTCCACGCCCTTGAGCTTGATGTTGGGGCCGACGATCAGCTTGCTGCCGCCCTCGGCGGTGACGTTGTCACTCTTCGGGGAAGCATTCGCGTTGACGCCGTAGCTCGAACTGCTGGGAGGCGCGGCAGAACTGCCGGTGCTGGGACTGCTGGTGCTGCTCGCAGTGGGCGGGGTGACCGGCGGGGTGTTGATGCGGTCTTGGCGTGGGTCGCGCTTGCCGAACAGGCTATCGCTTTTGATCATGAGATCCTCCAGGGTTCGAACGGGTATTACGCACCACGCCAGTCCGCCCCTGCGGACGTAACCACCATGCACGCCCGCGCGCATGTTTCGCGATGCCCTTCGCCATCGTTCATGCGTAATGCTTTACGCAATGCCGATAACGACCTGTAGGCCGGTGCAAGCGGTAAAAAGTTCCGTGATATTCATCACGCTTTTTGATTTCCCCGTAAAGCATACAAACCGCGCGCTGCCAGAGGGGAAAGCGTCTCCAAACGGCGACGCTTTTGCGCCTCGAAGATCAATGCAGCGTGGTCGCGTTGCGGGTCAGCGCGCGGCGCACGGCGCGCCCGAGGTCGTTCAGTTCGAACGGTTTGCGCAGGATCGAATCGGTGCCGACCAGGCGTTCGACCGCGCGCATGTCGGCATAGCCGGTGGCGATGATCACCGGCAACGCCGGCCAGCGCGATTGCACCTTCTCGGCGACTTCGGCGCCGTTCATGTCGGGCATGGCGTAATCGACGATCAGCAGGTCCGGCACCTGCGCATCCAGCGCGCGCAGGCCGGCGGGGCCGTCGGCCGCGGCATCCGTCTCGTAGCCCAGCGCCTGCAGGCCGCTGACGATCACCTCGCGCACGTCGTTGTTGTCCTCGATCACCAGCACGCGCGCCGGCGTCGGCGCGGCGTCGTCCTCGCCGCGGCGCGTGCCCACGCTTTCGGCCGGACGCGCGGCCAGCGGCAGCCAGATCTCCACCAGCGTGCCCTCGCCGATCTCGCTGCGGATCTTCACCGTGCCGCCGCACTGCTGCGCGAAGCCGTAGACCTGCGAGAGGCCCAGGCCCGTGCCCTTGCCGGAGGGCTTGGTGGTGAAAAACGGGTCGAACACCTTGGCCATGATCTCCGGCGGGATGCCAGTGCCGGTGTCGGCGACGGCGATGACGACGAAGGCCTGGCACTCGCCCTCGTTGCTGCTGTCCGGCCCGTGCGCGCTGATGCGGCTGGAAATGGTGATGGTGCCGCCATCGGGCATGGCGTCGCGCGCGTTGATCGCCAGGTTGAGCACCGCCATCTCCAGCTGGTTGGGGTCGGCCTGCGCCACCGCCGGTCCGTCGCCCGCGTCCAGGCGGCAGGGAATCTGCTCGCCGATCGATACTTTCAGCAGGTCGCCCATGTTGCGCAGCAGGCTGCTGACGTCCACCGCCTGCAGGTTGAGCGTCTGGCTACGCGCGAACGCGAGCAGTTGCCCGGTGAGCTTGGCGCCGCGGTCGACCGCGCGCTTGGCCGGGTCGATCAGCTTGAGCACCCGCGCGTCGCTGGAAAACTTGCCGATCAGCGTCAGGTTCATGCTCACCACGTGCAGCAGGTTGTTGAAGTCGTGGGCGATGCCGCCGGTGAGCTGGCCCATCGCCTCCATCTTTTGCGACTGCACCAGCGCGCTTTGGGCGCGCTCGCGCTCGCCGATCTCGCGCGTCAGGCGGTCGTTGGCGCGCGCCAGCTCGGCGGTGCGGTCGCGGATGCGCACCTCCAGCGAGTCGTTGATTTCCTCGATCTGCGCGCGGCTGGCGCGCAGCGATTCCTCGAAGCGGCGGCGCTCGGTGACGTCCGCGCACACGCCGGTGAGCCGGCGGCCGCCGGCGCCGTCGATGTACTGCCCGCGCACCTGCACCCAGTGCAGGGACTGGTCGGGCCAGTAGAGGCGGTATTCGATGTCGAAATCGGCCTCGCGCGCGATCGCCGATTCCACCGCCTCGTTCTGCGTGCGCCGATCGTCGGGGTGGATGGCGCGCAGCATGTCGCGGTAGTCGAGCTTGGTCTCGGGCGAATAGCCGAAATTGCGCCGGCACAGTTCGGAAGTCGAAAAGGTGTCGCTGTCGAGGTTGAGTTCCCACGAGCCCAGCTTGCCGGCGCGCAGCGCCAGGCGCAGGTGGCGCTCGGTCTCCTCGATGTCGCGCAGCTGCCGGCGCGCCTGGTACTGGCGGCGGCGGCCGCGCAGGGCCGAAGCGGCGGCAGCCGTCAGGGTCTGCACGTTGACCGGGCGCTCCAGCAGGAGCAGGTTGGCGCTGCGCTCCAGCGCCGCCAGCACGGCGGCGGCGCGGCCGGCCTTGGGGCGCGAGGCGAAGACGATGAAGGGCAGGTCGGACCAGGCGCTCTGGTGCGATACCCAGTGCGCCATCTCCTCCGGGTCGAGGTCGGACAGCCCCTCCTCGGAAAGCACGACGAAGCCGGCGCCGCGATCCATCTCGTGCATCAGCGGTGCGCCGGCCGCGCAGACGTGTGCGCGCACGCTCTGCCCGGCCAGCGCTTCGGCGATCACGGCGGCGTCGCGCCCGCGCGGCGCGAATACCAGGCAACGCTCTTCAGCGTCCATCGATGAAATACTCATGCTATGCCGTGGCGCCGGCCTCCTCGAAAGGAACGCCCAAGAGCGGGGTGGCGCCGCGATAGGCCGGCAGCCCGGAGAGCACACCCTCGAAATCCTTCAGCGCGTCGCCGATTTCCAGCCCCCGCGGGCCCAGGCGGAATTCGCGGATCGCCAACTCATGGGAAGAGACGCGGCTTTTCACCACCGACACCGCCTTGCGCAGTTCGCCCAAGGCCTCGAAGAACTTGAAGACGACGATCACGTCCGACAGATAGCTTAGATCGACGTCGTTCTGCACCTCGCCGATCAGGCCGTGCTGGCCGAGGATCTGGATGGTGATCACGCCCTGCTGGTTGAGATAGGTGAGCATCTCGTGCATCTGCAGCAACAGGTATTGGCCGCCCGGCATCGCCTGCAGATAGCCGTTCAGGCTGTCGATCACCACGAAGCGGGCGCCGTCGCGCTCCACCGCCGCGCGCACGCGCGAGGCGAATTCACCGGGAGAAAGCTCGGCCGGGTCGATCGAATAGACCTGCATCAGGCCGTCTTCCACCGCGGGCCGCACGTCCATGCCCAGCGCGCTGGCGCGCGCGAGCAGGCTGCCCAGCCCCTCGTCGAAGACGAAATAGGCTACCCGCTCGCCGCGAGCGAGGGCCGCGCGCGCGCAATTGATGGCGGTGGTGGTCTTGCCGATACCCGAAGGCCCGGTGAACATGGTGTTGGTACCCGGCACCAGCCCGCCGCCCAGAAGCGCATCCAGCGGCTCGCAGCCGGTGGAGGCCGGGGTGGGGTCGAAGTTGCGGTGGTGCTCGGCCGCCACCAGGCGCGGGAAGACGAACATGCCGCCGGTGTCGAGTTTGGTGTCGTGCGCGCCGCCGGCGTACTTGACGCCGCGCATCTTGATCACCCGCAGGCGCCGCCGCTCGACGCCGTACTGCTGCACCGTGGTCTCCAGCGAGATCACGCCGTGGACGATGGAATGCAGGTAGAGGTCGCCCGGCCCCGCGGTCATGTCGTCGAGCAGCAGCACGGTGCAGTTGCAGGTGAGGAAATAGTGCTTGAGCGCGAGAATCTGGCGGCGGTAGCGCAGCGAGTTCTGCGCCAGGAGACGCAGCTCGGAAAGGCTGTCGAACACCACCCGCACCGGCTTGTGCTGGTCGATGACGCGCGTCAGGTTGCGCATGGTCTCGCCCAGCTCCAGTTCGGAGGGATGGAAGATCGACTGCTGGGCTTCCGGCGTCAGGCCATGATCGTCGACCAGCTGGAAGATCGGAATCGCATCCAGCTTCCAGCCGTGGCTATGCGCCACCATGCGCAACTCATCGGCGGATTCCGACAAGGTCACGTACAGGCCTTTTTCGCCCTGGCGCACGCCCTCGAGCAGAAACTGCAGGCCGAGCGTGGTCTTGCCGCTACCCGGCGTGCCCTCGATCAGGTGCAGGTGGTTGCGCGGCAGCCCGCCGCGGAGGATGTCGTCAAAGCCGGGAACCCCGGTAGCACAGCGCGCTGGCTCGTAAGGGGCGCTGATTTTCTTTTGTGCATCATTCGCCATGGCAGTGAATGGGAATAGAGGGAAAGTAATGGAGGGTTTCCAAACGGGATGGAATCCCTCTTCTGCAAAATGCATACCGGTCACGCAAAAGCGCAAAGCAACTGTCCGTTGGAGCGGGTTTATCCGCTAAGGTTTCCAAATAATTCTTTGGAATTAGGTGCTTAGCCTACGCGCCCGGTAAATCTTGCAGGTAGTTCTTTCCCTCTAAAGGGATCACTTCCCAGGGCGGGATTGATATAGGGGAGGCCGCGAAAGGAGCGGCACGACGCCCCTTTCGTGTGTTGCCGGCCGCGCCGCGCTAGAAGGCGCAGGGGCACTCCATGCTCCACGGCCCGGCGTCGCCGATGATCACCGGGTGCGCATGACCCGCCGCCACCGCGTTGGTCGCGGGCAGACCCGCGCTCTTGTAATACTGGCCGTACTGGTTCACCGGCAGCCAGTCCTGCGCGGGCTTGGGCGCCGGCGGTGCCAGGCGCTCGTAGACCCCGGCGCCGTACACCACCTTGCCGCCCACCATGGTGAGCAGCGATTCCAGGTTCTTGATGCTGTCCACCGGCATGTTGAAGTAATCGCCGGTGAGCACGACAAGGTCGGCAAGCCTGCCGGGCTCCAGCGTGCCCTTGTGGTGTTCCTCGTTCGACATCCAGGCGCCGCCGGCGGTGTACAGGCGCAGCGCCTCGGTGCGGTCAAGCAGGTTGCGGTCGCCTTGCAGCTTCACGCCCGTATAGGTCTTGCCGGTGATCAGCCAGTGCACCCCGACCCAGGGGTTATAAGTGTTGGCGCGATTGGCGTCGGTGCCGCAGGCCAGCGGAATGCCCATTTCACGGATGCGCGCAATCGGCGGCGCGTCGGCCGAGACCTGCGCGCCATAGCGTTGCAGGAAGGCTTCGCCGTCGAGCGACAGGCGGTTCTGGATGTTGATGCTGCCACCAAGCTTGGCGATACGCTCCAGCGTCTGCGGGGTGAGGGTTTCGCAATGGTCAAAGCCCCAGCGCAGGCCCTTGAGCGGTACCTCCTGGTTCACTTTCTCCAGCACGCCGAGTGCGCGCACCGCGGTGGCGTCGAAACTCGTATGCATGCGGAAGGGCCAGCGCTCGCCGGCGAGATACTTGCCCACCGCTGTGAGCTGGCTTTCCATCACCGGTGCAATCACCTGCGGGTTCTTGGCGAAATTGGTGACGTCGCCCAGCGCCCACACGATGTATTCGCCGGCGCCCAGCATGCGGAAATAATCGTCGCCCTCGCCCTGCTTCACCATCTTGCTCCAGGCCTGGTAATTCTCCAGTTCCTTGCCGCCGGCCTGGGCGAAGAGTTCGTAGCCGATGCGTACGGTAAGTTGCTTGTCGCGCGCCAGCTGCGCGATCGCCTGGTAGTTGTCCGGGTAATTCTGGCCGCCGCCGCCGGCGTCGATCACGCTGGTGATGCCCAGGCGGTTGTGCTCGCGCATGAATAGCCGCGTGGAAAGGATCTGGTCTTCGGGAGAGAGGCGCGGCACCTTCAGCCAGGTGGAGACCAGCGCCGGCAGGCCGATGGTGGCCGTCAACAGGCCGGTGGGATTGCCGGCCGCGTCCTTCTCGATCACGCCGCCGAAGGGGTTGGGCGTATCACGGTTCCAGCCCAGCACGCGCAGGCCGGCGCGGTTGATCATCGAGCGGTCGTACATGTGCATCAGCATCGCCGGCGTGTCACCGGTGGCCTCGTTGAATTCGGCCAGGGTCGGCAGGCGCTTCTCGGCGAACTGCGCATAGGAAAAGCCCCCGATCACCTGCACCCAGTGCGGCGCCGGCGTGCGCGCCGCCTGCGCCTTCAACATGCGCAAGCCGTCGGCCAACGAGGGCACGCCGTCCCAGCGCACTTCCATCGAATAAGTGAGGCCGCCGCGGATGAAGTGGGTGTGCGCGTCGTTCAGGCCCGGCACGATGGTGCGCCCGCCCGCGTCGATCACCCGCGTGGTCGGGCCCTTGAAGGCCATCATCTCGGCATCGCTGCCGACTGCCGCCACGATGTCGCCGCGAATCGCGATGGCAGTGACGGTGCGGTTGCGGCGGTCCATCACCGCGATCTTCGCGTTGTGGATCACCACGTCGGCCGGGCCGCTGCCGACCGCGGGCGTGGCGCAGGCGCCCAGCACCGAAGCGCCCAACAGGCCCGCGCCCGCGCCCAGCGCCTGTTTCAGGAAATCACGGCGGCCGAAGGCGGGTTGCGCGCTTTGCAGCGGCGTGGCGGACAGGCAGGCGGGATCGGCGCAGCCGGGGGTGGCGCAAACGTTGTTGCTCATTGATGTCTCCTCGATTATTCGATGCGCGCCGCGATGTTTATGTGAGGCGTGGTGGCGGCGTGCTTGTGCGCCACAGTATAGCGACGCGTCGCGGGCGTGCGCGCTTATGCGGCGCGCGCCCGCGCATTAGGATGCGTACCGGCGTGCGTCTGTCGAATATAAACAGTGGCGTGCGGCGCAGCAAATCGGCGCGCGGCCGGCGTTGCGGCGCCAAAGCGTGAAATAACGCACAAGTCACGCGCGGCGCTTACGATTTGTTACTCACCATTGGTGTTTAAAGCCGACACGGCGGTCAGCCGCCTTGGCGGACTCGGCGTTAATTGATCAGGTGCGGCGCCGCTGTCCGGCGCCGGCCGCGGTGGAAGATGCCGCGGCGAAGGGTGGCCTGTCAGCGCTGACCTACATACGGCCCCGGCGGCCGGCGTGGATAATGCGCGGGCTCTTTCACCAACGACAATCAAACAAGGAAAGGTAACCCGAAATGAAACGCTTGCTTCTTGCCGTCACCCTGGGCGTTGCTGCCCTCTCTGCCGCGCCTGCCATGGCCGCGGTTTCCGTGAGCATTGGCGAGCCGGGCTTTTTCGGCCGCATCGACCTGGGCGGCGGCGCACCCGCTCCCGAAGTGATCAATGCCGCGCCCGTGATTGTCGCCCCGCCGCCCGGGCCGATGGTGCGCCGCGCGCCGATCTACCTGCGCGTCCCGCCGGGCTACGAGCGTGACTGGGGGCGCCACTGCGCCGCCTATGGCGCCTGCGGCCAGCCGGTCTACTTCGTCAAGGATGACTGGTATCGCAACGTCTATGCGCGCCACTACCGCGAGCATGGCGACCCGCACCGCCGCGATTACTGGGACGACCATCATCGCGGCCCGCACGATCCGCAGGATCGCGACTGGCGCCATCGCTGATCGCCGCGCCGGCCTGACCGGC
>DASYEQ010000035.1:0-2097 GCA_036498945.1 Burkholderiales bacterium
CGACCAGACGACCAAGGTGCGCGGCATGTTCGTGCAGCCAGGCCACGTCGATGCCGTGGCCAAGCGCCACGCCGAAATCCTCAAGGCGCGCCTGGTGGTCGAAGGCGAAATGGCCAACGACCGCATGACATTGAAAGTGGAGGCTGCGAACACCGCGAGCGCTTTTGCCGAAGCTGTCGCCGCCACGCTACGCGACGTCACCAAGCTGCGCGGCGAAGTGCAGATCGTCGCGCCCGGCAGCCTGCCCAACGACGGCAAGGTCATCGAAGATGCACGCAAGTATGATTAGATAGGCGTGCTCCTGTTCTCCCCGCGGGCAGCTTCTTAAAGGGCGGGGAGGGAATGGGGTAGACGCCAATCCTACTGTGCAGGTGCCGCATGACCATTGAAACCCTTGACACCCGCTGCTGCATCGCCGGCGGCGGCCCTGCCGGCATGGTGCTGGGCTTTTTGCTCGCCCGTGCCGGCGTCGATGTGCTGGTGCTGGAAAAGCATGCCGATTTCCTGCGCGATTTTCGCGGCGACACCATCCATCCCTCCACGCTGGAGGTGATGCATGAATTGGGTCTCCTGGAAAAATTCCTCGCGCACCCGCATTCCGAGGTGCGCCAGCTAGAAGTGAAAATCGGCGACGAGACGCTGCAGGTCGCCGACTTCAGCGCCTTGCCGGCGCATTGCCGTTTCGTCGCGCTGATGCCGCAATGGGACTTCCTGAATTTCGTCGCGGAAGAGGCCAGGCGCTATCCCGCGTTCAAACTGATGATGCAGGCCGAGGTCACCGGCCTCACGCGCGAGGGTGACCGTGTCACCGGCGTCACCGCGCGCACCCCGCAGGGTGAAATCACCATCGCGGCCGATTTGGTGGTGGCTGCCGACGGCCGCGGCTCGACGGTGCGCCAGGCCGCCGGCTTCGAGGTGGAGGACCGGGGCGCGCCGATGGACGTACTGTGGCTGCGCCTGCCGAAGTCGGCCGGAGACCCCGGGCAGGTGATGGGACTCATCGGCGCCGGGCGCTTTTTCATCATGCTCGATCGCGGCGACTACTGGCAGTGCGCCTACGTGATTCCCAAGGGCGGCATCGATGCCGTGCGTGCGAAGGGCCTGCCCGCGTTCCAGCAAAGCATCGTCGAACTCGCTCCACACCTGCAGGATCGCGTCGGCCTGCTCGACGACTGGGACAAGATCAAGCTCCTTACGGTGAAAGTCGACCGCCTGAACGAATGGGCGCAGCCCGGCGTGCTGTGCATCGGCGACGCCGCGCATGCCATGTCGCCCATCGGCGGCGTCGGCGTGAACCTGGCGGTGCAGGATGCGATCGCCACCGCCAACCTGCTCGCCGCGCCGCTGGCGCAGGGCGCTCCCACCCTGGCGCAACTCAAGGCTGTACAGCAGCGCCGCGAATTCCCCACCCGCGCCACCCAGCGCATGCAGGTGACGATCCAGAACCGCCTGATCACGCCGATGCTCGCCAGCCGTAACGAGGCAGTGCACGCGCCGGCCGCGCTGCGCCTGCTGCTGTCGCTGAAATCCGTGCGCCATTTCGCCGCGCGTGCCGTCGGCCTGGGTGTGCGTCCCGAGCACGTGCACACGCCCGAGGCGCACTGATCTTCTGTCGCCCATGACCCGCCCGCTTCCGCTCTCCGGTATCCGCGTCCTCGATCTCTCGCGCCTGTTGCCCGGGCCGATGTGTACCTTGCATCTGGCCGATCTCGGCGCCGACGTCATCAAGATCGAAGACACCGGCGCGGGTGACTATGCGCGCGAGATGGGCGAAGTCAAAGGCGAGGGCGCCGGCGCGATGAGCGACTTTTTCACTGTCGTCAATCGCAACAAGCGCGCCATCAGTCTCGACCTGAAAAAACCCGAGGGCCTCGCCGCCTTCCTGCGCCTGGCGAAAACGGCGCACGTGGTGGTCGAAAGTTTCCGCCCCGGTGTGATGGACAAGCTGGGGGTAGGCTATGAAGCGATCAAAGCCATTAACCCCCGGATTGTTTTTTGCGCCATCTCCGGCTACGGCCAGACCGGCCCCTACCGGGAGTTGGCCGGCCACGACATCAACTATCTCGGCTACTGCGGCGTGCTCGACCAGATGGGCGC
>DASYEQ010000036.1:0-86279 GCA_036498945.1 Burkholderiales bacterium
GGCGAGCTGGCCGAATTCCTGGTCCAGGGAGTCGCGGTCGGAAGAACCGTTGGTGGCGTTGCGGGCCTGCACCGCCAGTTCACGCATGCGCTGCAGGGCGTCGTTGACGGAGGAGAGCGCGCCGTCGGCGGTCTGCGCCAGCGATACGCCGTCGTTGGCGTTGCGCATCGCGACGTTCATGCCCATGATCTGCGAGTTCATGCGGGTGGCGATCGCCAGGCCCGCTGCATCGTCGGCCGCGCTGTTGATGCGCAGGCCGGAGGACAGGCGCTGGACCGAAGTCTGCAGCGAGGCCTTGGAGTTCGAAAGGTTCAGTTGCGCGATCAGCGAAGCCGCGTTGGTGTTGATGGTTGCTGCCATGGTGGTGCTCCTTTATCCGGAATCAGAGTTGCATTAAGTAAAGTGCTGTTGCGCTCGCGCGTGCTGCATGCTGCTTGGCTTTCGCCGCATTACAGCGTTGCGGCGCGCTCGTTTCCGGCACCTTGGAGTTTCTTTCGAGGCCTACCCCGATGCAAAACGCCGCCGCGTTTCCATATCTACATATGTAAAAGCGCGGATATACCCAGGCGGTGCCGCTGCCAGTGGTGTCGTGTTGCAAATATATTTTGAGAGGGCCCGGATCGAAGCCCTAAATAAAAGTCACTTGCTGCCGTAATTCCACTGAAGGCCGGCACCGCGCCAACCCTTTTTCTCGCCTTTTGCATGAGGATATGTTCACAAGTCCATGTTTTTAATGAGCTGTGGAATAAGCGGGGGTTGTTGCCCCTTTTCGTTCGACGACAAGCCTGGTGGAAGGCTAAAGTGCGGTCCTGCAGGCAGAACTTCCTATCCAGGGCGCCCGATATAGGAAGTGCGGCGCGCAAATGCCCTTCCGATGGACATGCACCGCAGCCCCTGGCCTGCTCCGGCCCACGCCAAAAAAGTCCTTTGGCGACAGGGGCTTGAAAGCGCAGGCGCGGTCCATGTCCGCGGCCTGCCGAAAACCTGCTACAGGCCTGTAGGAAGTCTTCCGACACGCCCTGCGGTTCCTTCCCCTAAGCACGCGCGGCGCGCGTGCCTAGGCGCTGGCGCAGCGCTTTTCGCACGTCATGCATGGAGGAGTTCTGATTAAGAAAAAACGTCCCGGCGACCACAATGGCGTCACTGAGAAACACATCAGTTGACCCGCAAACCAAACGCAACCGAGGACATGAAATGAACATCCAGAACCTGCACAACGAGATTCGCGACGCGAACCTCTCCTACCTGATCCTGGCGCAGAACATGATCCGCGCCGACCGCGCCGAAGCCCTGGTGCGCCTGGGTCTCTCCGAAGACGTCGCCTCCATCATCGACCAGCTCACCGCCGGTCAGCTGCTGAAGATCGCCGGCTCCAACATGCTGATGTGCCGCTTCCGCTTTGACGATTCCGTGGTGTGGAACCTGCTCCTGTCGCACACCAAGGACCAGTCGCAAGCCCAGGGCATGCATGCCGCGATCCTGATGGCCGGCAAAGCCGTCGAGGTGGCCTAATCATGAAAAAAGTCAAAACCGTCCTCGGCGAAGCCCGTCAAATCGGCCTGGCTTCCGAACTGATCAAGCTGGGCGCCCGCCTGCAGGTGCTCGAATCCGAAACCACCCTGTCGCGTGAACGCCTGCTGAAGCTGTACAAGGAAATCCAGAAGAAGTCGCCGCCGAAGGGCATGCTGCCTTTCTCGACCGAGTGGTTCATGACCTGGCAGCCGAACATCCATGCGTCGCTGTTCATGAATCTGTACCAGTCGCTGATCACCTCTTCCGAGATCGACGAAATCGATGCCGTGATCCGCGCCTACAAGCTGTATCGCGAATACCTGGTGCAACTGGAAATGCCCGAAGTGCTGTCGGTCACCCGCGCCTGGCGCCTGGTCAAGTTCGTCGATGCCGGCATGCTGACCACCACTTGCTGCAAGGAGTGCAAGGGCCATTTCGTGGTGCACACCTATGAGTTGACCAAGGACTATGTCTGCGGCCTGTGCAACATGCCCTCCCGTGCCGGCAAGACCAAGGCCAGCATGCAAGTGGTGGACGCCGAAGTTGCCGAAGGAGAAGTGGAAGTCGAAGCGGTGGCCGAAGAGACCGGGGTGGAAGCCTAAGCCCGAGTTGGAATGCCGTACGGGGATGCCTGCTCCCCATTGCTGGAAAAAGGAGATGGAGAAATGCGTCGTCTGCTTGATTTCACGCGTTCCGGCCGCTGGCTGACCATCACCGCGGCCGACAGCCTGGCCGCGCAAGGCGGGACCGCGGATTCGTGCGCAGCCACGACGCCGTCCGGGCCGAAGGTGAACCTGATGCCGCCCGAGCAGGCACGGCCGGCCACGGATTCGATCCGTCGCCTCATGGAATACACGGTCTGCGGCCACTGGCATGCCGCCGGCGATCCGCCGGCGCCCTCGCACCTGAATTCGCAGGAAATGCAGCAACTTTTCGACGCCACTTTCTTCGGTGTCGAGGTCAACGAAATACCTGCCGAGAAATGGCGGGAGATCGCCCCCCTTTTTGACCGATAGACCGCTCTGCGCGGTTGATAAATTGCATCTGTTGGCAATGGACGTCCGGCCCATGGGGGTTGGAAGGATTCCGTTGCCGCGTTTCGCAACCCAAATTCTCGGAAAAAACGGGCGAACAGCATGCTGGTTATTGTCGGTTACATCCTCATCGTAGGCTGTGTGCTGGGCGGCTATGTCGCGAGCGGCGGCCACCTGGCCGCGCTGGTGCAGCCGTTCGAACTGCTGATCATTTGCGGCGCCGCCTTCGGCGCCTTCGTCGTGACCAACACCGGCAAGGTGACCAAGGCCACGTTCAAGCTATTGCCCACCGTGCTGGCCGGCTCCAAGTTCACCAAGGCACGCTACCTGGAACTGATGGGCCTGATGTTCGAGATCCTCTCGAAGATCCGCAAGGAAGGCCTGATGTCGATCGAAAAAGACATCGAAGACCCGCACAGCAGCGCACTGTTTTCCAAATACCCGGCGATCGCGGCCGACCATCACCTGATCGAATTCATCACCGACTACCTGCGCATGATGGTCAGCGGCAACCTGAACCCGATGGAAATCGAGGCGCTGATGGACCAGGAACTCGAAACCCACCACCAGGAAGGCCACGTGCCGGCGCACGCGATCCAGGCGGTCGCCGACGGCCTGCCGGCTTTCGGCATCGTCGCCGCGGTGATGGGCGTTGTGCATGTGATGGGCTCGGTGGGCGAGCCGCCGGCGGTGCTGGGCGAGAAGATCGGCGGCGCGCTGGTCGGCACCTTCATGGGCATCTTGATGGCCTATGGCTTCGTCGGCCCGCTGGCCACTCTCCTCGGGCAGAAGCTCGACGAGAGCTCCAAGCAATTCACTTGCGTGAAAGTCACGCTGCTCGCCAGCATGAACGGTTACGCCCCTCAAGTTGCGGTCGAGTTCGGCCGTAAGGTGCTCTATTCGACCGAGCGGCCAAGCTTCATCGAACTCGAACAGCACGTCAAGCAAAGCAAGGGCAAGTAACACTTTTACTGAAAAAGGGGCTCGCCCCTTTTGATCTCCGAATCCCGAAGGACCGTTAAAGAACATCATGGCCAAGGCAGAAAAGGGCAAGGACGGCGCGCCGCTCCAGCCCATCGTCATCAAGCGCATCAAGAAGGTGGCAGGTGGCCACCACGGTGGCGCCTGGAAGATCGCTTACGCCGACTTCGTGACGGCGATGATGGCGTTCTTCCTGCTGATGTGGCTGCTCGGCTCGACCTCCAAGGGCGATCTCAAGGGGATCGCCGACTATTTCAACTCGCCGCTGAAAGTGGCGATGCAAGGCGGCAACGGCTCCGGCGACAGCTCCTCCATCATCAATGGCGGCGGCCAGGACCTGACGCGCCAGTCCGGCCAGGTGAAGAACGGCGAAAACGCGCCCGAGCACCGCGCCATGAACCTGCAGGCGGCGAAAGCCGAATTCCAGCGCCAGGAGCGCGCCCAGCTGGAAGGGCTGAAGCAGAAGATCGAAGCCGCGATCGACGCCAACGCCTCGCTGGCGCAATTCAAGAGCCAGATCCGCCTCGACCTCACCGCCGATGGCCTGCGCATTCAGATCGTCGATGAGCAGAACCGCCCGATGTTCGATTCCGGCAGCGCGATGATGAAGGATTACGCGCGCGACATCCTGCGCGAGATCGGCCGCGCCCTGGCCGGCGTGGACCACAAGCTGACGCTCTCCGGCCACACCGACGCCGCGCCGTTCTCCGGTGGCGAGCGTGGCTACAGCAACTGGGAACTGTCGGCCGACCGCGCCAATGCCGCGCGCCGCGAGTTGCTTGCCAGCGGGCTGGATGAGGCCAAGATCCTGCGCGTCGTCGGCCTTGCCTCCTCGGTGCCGTTCAAGCAGACCGACCCGCTCGACCCGACCAACCGCCGCATCAGCATCATCGTGATGAACCGCGACGCCGAACGCGCCGTTACGCAGGAAGGGCCGTCGGTCGACGTCGGCGACCCCAATGCCGCGCAATCCCTGGCGCCCGGCGCCGGCCGGCCCCTGGTGGTGACCCCGGGTGCGCTCGCCAGCGCCGCCGCCGAAGAACGCGCCAAGGCCGCGGCCGCGCCGGCCGCCCCTGCGGCCCCCGATATCACCCCCGTTCGACCGGTGACGCTCACGCCGACCCTGCCGCACTGATTTTCCCGACCACCAACCACGACCCGCGATTCACACCACGCTGTCAAAACCTTAAACCGGAGCCAAACCAAATGGGACATAGCGACTACCAACTGCTGAACATGATCGACCAAAAGGCCCGCCTCGCGGGTTCCAACAAGATGGAACTGCTGCTGTTCTCCCTTGGTGGCAAGGAAAACTTCGGCATCAACGTCTTCAAGGTGCGCGAAGTCTGCGAGACCATGGCGATCACCAAGACGCCGAACATGCCCGCGGGCGTGGAAGGCATCATCTCCCTGCGCGGCTCCATCATCCCGGTGATCGACCTGGCCACCTGCCTGAACCTGCCGTTCGCCGGCGAGCGCAGCAAGCTGATCATCACTGAATTCTCCAGCCACACCCAGGCATTCCTGGTGGCGGACGTGGACCGCATCGTGCGCGTCGACTGGGAACTGGTGAAGTCGCCCCAGAGCATGGCCTCCAACGCGCTGGGCCTGATCACCGCGATCACCGAACTGCCCGGCGGCAAGCTGGTCTCCATCCTCGACGTCGAGCAGATCCTGTCGAACGTCATCGGTGAAGACGTGGTGCCGCACCTGGAGCCGGTCGAAGAAAAAACCCAGGCCACCATCTTCTTCGCCGACGACTCCGGCCTGGCGCGCAAGAAGATCATGGAAGTGCTGGACAAGATGAAGCTGCCTTACCAGTACGCGATCAACGGCAAGGAAGCGTGGGACAAGCTCACGGCGCTCGCCGGCCGCTCCGACCAGGAGAAAAAGCGCGTCAAGGAATCCATCGGCCTGATCCTGACCGATGCGGAAATGCCGGAAATGGACGGCTACGTCCTGACCCGCCACATCAAGGACGACAAGCGTTTCGAAGGCATCCCGGTTCTGATGCATTCCTCGCTGTCCTCCGTCGCCAACCAGAAACTCGGCCAGCAAGTCGGCGTCGACGCCTACGTGCCGAAATTCAATCCTGAAGATCTGTGCAAGATGATCTCCGGGATGCTGCAACACGCTTGAGGCAAAAGGAGCTGTTCATGACCACCGATATGAAATTCCTCATCGTCGACGACTTCTCGACCATGCGCCGCATCGTGCGCAACCTCCTGAAGGAAATCGGCTACACCAACGCCGACGAGGCCGAGGACGGCGCTGCCGCGCTGGCCAAGCTCAAGGGCGGGGCGTTCGACTTTGTCGTCTCCGACATCAACATGCCGAACATGAACGGCTTCGAGCTGCTCACGCAGATCAAGGCGGACGCCACCATCAAGCACCTGCCGGTGCTGATGGTGACCGCCGAGGCGAAGAAGGAAGACATCGTGACGGCCGCCCAGGCGGGCGCCGCCGGCTACATCGTCAAACCCTTCACCAAGGCGACCCTTGAAGAGAAGGTCAACAAGATCATCGAGAAAATGAAAGGCTAAGCGGGGATCAGCCATGGATAATGCAACCGAAGATTTGGAAGCCCTGTTCGACCAGATCGCCGAACAGCGCAGCAGCGAGGAAAAGGCGGCAACTTCCGCGCCGGCCTCGCTCGCGCCCGCGCCGACGCTGAAGTCGGAAGCCGCCGCCGCCAATGCCGCCGCCGCCGCGCAAGGCGAGGCGCCCAAGGAAGGCGAGGCGTTCGACGTTTTTCAGCGCGTCGGCATGCTCACCCGCAACCTGCACGATGCCCTGCGCCAGCTGGGCTACGACAAGGGGATCGACAGTGCCGTCGGCGCCTTGCCGGATGCGCGCGCGCGCCTGAACTACATCGCCAACCTGACAGGCCAGGCCGCCGAAAAGGCGCTCACCATGGCCGAGCAGGGGGCGGACCTGCAGCAGAAGATGGAAACTGAAGCCACCGCGCTCTCCAAGGGCTGGGACGACCTGTTCGCCGGGCGCCAGACGCTGGAGCAGTTCAAGTCCACCGCCGCCAGCACGCACGAGTTCCTGAAGAACCTGCCGGCACAGACCAGCCAGTCCGGCGCGCTGTTCACCGACATCATGCTGGCGCAGGACTTCCATGACCTGACCGGCCAGGTGGTCAACAAGATCGCCGGCATCGCGCAGAACATCGAAGACCAGCTGGTCAAGCTGTTGATCGACGCCACCCCGCCGGAAAAGCGCAACGAAGTCGAGGAAACCTGGCTCAACGGCCCGGTGATCGACGCCTCCAAGCGTACCGACGTGGTGACCGACCAGGGCCAGGTCGACGACCTGCTCGCCAGCCTCGGCTTCTAAAACCAGCCTCTACCACGAGACGCAAAGCCCCCGGGATACGAAAAGGGTTGCAATGAACGCATTTACCGACATGCAGGATCTTCTGCAGGACTTCCTTACCGAAGGCGGAGAGTTGCTCGACGACGTCGACCAGAAGCTGGTCGAGCTCGAGCACAACGCCCAGGACAAGGGCCTGCTGAACACGATCTTCCGCGGCTTTCACACCATCAAGGGCGGCGCCGGCTTTCTCGACGCTCCGGCGATGGTCGAGCTGTGCCACCGTACGGAAAACCTGTTCGACCAGTTGCGCAGCGACAAGCTGACGCTCACCCCGGAAATGCTCGACGTGATTCTCGCCGCCACCGGCGAAGTCAAGCGCATGATGGGCGAGATGTCGGGCTTTACCGCGCCGCAGGCAGCGCCCGCCGAGATGCTGGAAGCGCTCGACGCCTGCCTGAAGGGTGAGACGCCGGCGCGCAAGACGGCGCCTGCGGCCAAGCCCGCCGCAGCTGCCGCCGCGCCCGCGCAAGCGGCGGGCAACGGTGAATTCGACTGGGGGCGCCTGTATCACGTGCTCACCGGCAAGACCGAGGATGCCGAAGGCAAGCCGGTGCTGCTGGTGGCACCTTCTGCCGCGCCGGCGCACACCGAGGCCGCGCCGGTGGTGCGTACCTCGCGCCCAGCCGCTGCCGGCGCCGCCAGTGCCACCGTCACCAAGGACGGCACGATGCGCGTGGACACCACGCGCTTCGACCAGATCCTCAATTTGTCGGGCGAAATCGGCCTGACCAAGAACCGCCTCAACTGCCTGCGCACCGATCTTCTGCGCGGCACCCAGGGTGGCGACGCCATGAAGACTCTGGACACCGTCCTGGGTCAGCTCGACATGCTGGTCTCCGACCTGCAGTCGGCGGTAATGAAGGCGCGCATGCAGCCGGTCGGCCGCGTGTTCCAGAAGTACAGCCGCCTGGCGCGCGACGTTGCGCGCACCCTCGGCAAGGATTGCGAACTGATCATCGAGGGCGGCGACACTGAAGTCGACAAGACCATCCTCGAGGAGCTCAACGACCCGCTGGTGCACCTGGTGCGCAACGCGGTGGACCATGGCCTGGAGCCGACGGCCGACCGCGAAGCCGCCGGCAAGCCGGCGCGTGGCACCATCCGCCTGGTGGCGCGCCAGGCCGGCGATCACATCGTGATCGAGATCACCGATGATGGCCGCGGCATGCGCCCTGACATCCTGCGCCAGAAGGCGGTGGAAAAGGGCCTCATCAGCCAGGAAGAAGCCAATACTCTGGACGAGCGCGCCAGCCTGAACCTGATTTTCCTCCCCGGTTTTTCCACCAAGAGCGAAATCAGCGAAGTCTCCGGTCGCGGCGTCGGCATGGACGTGGTGATGACCAACATCCGCCGCCTGAAAGGCCGCATCGACCTGTCTTCCAAGGTCGGCCAAGGGTCGAAAGTGACGATCTCGCTGCCGCTGACCCTCGCCATCCTCCCGGTGCTGATGATGAAGCAGGGCGGCCAGACTTTCGCCATGCCGCTCACCGCGGTGCGCGAAATCATCGGCATCGAGACCGAGAAGGTGCAGTTCGTCTCCGGCCAGCCGACGCTGGTAGTGCGCGGCGAAGCCTTGCCGGTGCTGCAATTGGCCAACCTGCTGGGCCGCACGCAGGAAGGCGAATCGCTGGTTGGCGTGGTTGCCACCTCCGGCGACAAGGCCTACGTGCTGGCGGTCGACAGTTTCGTCGGCCAGGACGAGGTGATGATCAAGCCGCTGGAGGGCATCAAGCCCAAGGGCGTGACCGGCGCCACCTTGTCCGGCGAAGGCGTCGTGGTGCTGGTGCTGGAAATGCACGAGATGCTGCAAGGCCTGGTCTGACGATGCTTGAACGCGGCGGCCAGGCGCAAGCCTGGCCGCCGCGGCAACCCTGGTACGGCAAAACGAAATGTTTCTTTTGGTTAAAAATAAAAAGCCCGCCTGCGGCAATGCCGGGCGGGCCCATGTGGAGCGGGAGGTTTCAGGCGGTATGCGGGTGGCGTGCGTGGCGGCTGGGACGGTTCTGGATCAGCGAAAGCAGGTCGTCCTCAAACCACTCATCATCGGTGGTTTCGGGGTCTTCGGCTTCGCCAAACGCCTGCTGCAGGCGGTCAAAGTTCAGGCCGCTTTCCACGTGGCCATCGGCCCAGTTCCCGGCATAGCCAGGAAAGCCGGCGGGTTCAACAAGTCCCATTACTTAACTCCTTGACTAGATTGAGATTTCTCTGAGCCGCATGGAGTGCGGCATAGAATCACTCTAGCCTCCGGAGCGCAAGGCCCGCGCCCCGATTAAGGCACTTTTTCGCCCCTTTATCGAGGTTTGGCAGGGCTCATGAATACGGAGAATGCAACCGTTAATTCATGAGGCCCGCAATGGCTGAAGAGCAGGATACCGAACGGGAATTACCAGCGTCGCAAAAGCGGCTGGATGAGGCACGCGAACGCGGCCAGGTTCCCCGTTCACGCGAGCTGACCACGGCCGCCCTCCTGCTCGCCGGTGCCTCCGCCGTGCTGATGTACGGCCCCGGCATGTTCCGCGACAGCGCCGAATTCCTGCAAAACGGCCTGACGCTCACCCGCGCTTCCGCCTTCGACGCCCACGTCGCCATGGAACAGGCTGGCCAGCTGGTGGTGCACGGCATGAAGATCGCGCTGCCGGTGCTGCTTGGCCTGTTCGCCATCGCCGCCTTTTCGCAACTCGCAATCGGGGGCTGGCTGTTTACCACCGAGCCTCTGATGCCGGATTTCAATCGCTTGAATCCGATGTCCGGCCTGGGCAAGATGTTTTCCTCCCAGGGCCTGATCGAACTGGTCAAGTCGCTGGTCAAGGTGGCCCTGGTCGGCGGCGCCTGCGCCTGGGTGGTGTGGCGCGACCGCGCCGAACTCGTCACCCCGCTGTCGCAGAATCCCGGCGCCGCTTTTGATCTCGCCGGTAGCGTGGTCGTGCATGATTTCCTTTTCATCGCCGCCACCCTGGTTCTGGTGGCGATGGCCGACGTGCCGCTGGCGCTCTGGCGCCACGCCAAGGGCCTGCGCATGACCAAGGAAGAAGTCAAGCGCGAAGCCCGCGAAACCGAAGGCGACCCCAAGATCAAGGGCAAGATCCGCCAGCGCCAGCGCGAAGCCGCGCGCCGCCGCATGATGTCCAACGTACCCAAGGCCGACGTCATCGTCACCAACCCGACGCACTACGCGGTGGCGCTTGCCTACAAGGGCGAGTTGATGCGCGCGCCGAAGGTGGTGGCCAAGGGTGCCGACGAAGTCGCCGCGCGCATCCGCGAACTCGGCGCCGAGCACAGCATCCCCACCGTCGAAGCTCCGCCGCTGGCGCGTGCGCTTTACGCCCACGCCGAGCTGGAACAGGAAATCCCGCCGGCGCTGTTCAACGCCGTCGCCCAAGTGCTGGCCTACGTATTCCAGCTGCGCACCCTTACCGGCAACTTCCGTCCGCAGGCGCCGACCGACATCCCGGTGCCACCCGAACTCGACCCGCATAACAAGGAGGCTGCGGCATGAGCGCGCTCGCCCTGAACCGTGCCACGCTGAAGAGCATCCCCTGGCGCGGCCTCGCCGCCCCGCTGTTCGTGGTGATGATCCTGGCAATGATGATCCTGCCCTTGCCGGCGGTCGTCCTCGACCTGTTCTTCACTTTCAATATCGCGCTCGGCCTGATCGTGCTGCTGGCCGCGGTGTACGCCAACCGTCCGCTGGACTTCGCCGCCTTCCCGACGGTGCTGCTGCTCACCACGCTGTTGCGCCTGTCGCTCAACGTCGCCTCCACACGTATCGTGCTGCTCAAGGGCCACACCGGGGCGGACGCCGCAGGCAAGGTGATCGAGGCGTTTGGTCACTTCCTGGTCGGCGGCAACTTCGCCGTGGGCCTGGTGGTGTTTGCCATCCTGATCGTCATCAACTTCGTGGTGGTGACCAAGGGCGCCGGCCGTATCGCCGAAGTGTCGGCGCGCTTCACCCTCGATGCCATGCCCGGCAAGCAGATGGCGATCGACGCCGACCTGAACGCCGGCCTGATCGACGAGAAGACGGCACGCAAGCGCCGCACCGAAATCGCTTCCGAAGCCGACTTCTACGGCGCCATGGACGGCGCCTCCAAGTTCGTGCGCGGCGACGCCATCGCCGGCATCCTGATTCTTTTCATCAACGTCATCGGCGGCCTGATCATCGGCATGGCGCAGCATGACCTGTCGCTCGCCACCGCAGCCAACAACTACGTGCTGCTGGCCATCGGCGACGGTCTGGTGGCGCAGATTCCCGCGCTGGTGATCTCGATTGCCGCCGGCCTCGTGGTTTCGCGCGTCGGCGCCGACGAAGACAACAAGGAAGACATGGGCGCGCAGATCGTGCGCCAGCTGGTCTCCAATCCGCAGACCATGATGGTCACCGGCGGCGTGCTGGTGCTGCTGGGCATGATCCCCGGCATGCCGCATTTTGCCTTCCTCGCCTTTGGTGCCGGCGCCGGCTGGTACGGCTGGTGGCGCACCCAGGCCGTCAAGCGTGCAGCGGTCAAGCCCGCCGCCGAAGCGGTGGTCGCGCCCGACAAGCAGGAAGCCTCGTGGGACGACCTGGTGCCGGTGGACGTGCTGGGCCTGGAAGTCGGCTACCGCCTGATCCCTCTGGTCGATGCCGGCCAGGACGGCGACCTGCTCAAGCGCATCAAGGCGATCCGCAAGAAATTCGCCCAGGAAGTCGGCTTCCTGCCGCCGCAAGTGCACATCCGCGACAACCTCGAACTGCGTCCTTCCGGCTACCGCGTGATCCTCAAGGGCGTGGTGATCGGCGAAGGCGAAGTCTTCACCGGCATGCACATGGCGATCAACCCCGGCGGCGCCACTGGCACACTGCCGGGCACCGCCGCCAAGGACCCGGCCTTCGGCTTGCCCGCGGTGTGGATCGAAACCGCCTTCCGCGACCAGGCGCTTACCTCCGGCTATACCGTGGTCGATGCCGGCAGCGTGGTCGCCACCCACCTCAATCACCTGATGCAATCGCAAGCCGCGCAACTGCTCGGCCGCGCCGAAACCCAGGCCCTGGTGGACCACTTCAACAAGCTGGCGCCGAAGCTGATCGAAGACCTGATGCCCAAGCTGGTGCCGCTGGCGACGCTGCAGCGCGTGCTGCAGAACCTGCTGGAAGAGGGCGTGCACATCCGCGACCTGCGCACCATCGTCGAATCGATGACCGAAGCCGCCGCCAAGACCACCGCCCCGGCCGAACTCACCGCCAACGTGCGCATCGCCCTGGGCCGCGCCATCATGCAGATGCTCTACGGTCCGGCGCGCGAGATCGAAATGCTGGTGCTCGAACCTGATCTTGAGCGCGCGCTCACCCAGGCTGCAGGCCCCACCGGCGACTCCCTGGCGATCGAGCCGGGCTTGGCCGAGAACATGATGCGCGAGCTCACCAATGCCGCCCAGCGCATGGACACGCTGGGCCAGCCGCCGGCGCTGCTGGTGCCCGACCGCCTGCGCGTCGCGCTCTCGCGCATGGCCCGCCGCGCCGCGCCGCGGCTGAAAGTGATCGCCCACGCCGAAGTCCCAGAAGCCTGCACCATCCGCGTCGCTGCCGTCGTCGGCGCGCGCGGTCCCCTGCCGGCCTGACCATTTTTCCAACCCAGCACGACAAACAGACAGATAAGACGTTTACGAGGGTATCGCCATGTTGATGAAAAAGTTTATCGCTCCCACCTCGCGTGAAGCCATGCAGAAGATGAAGAATGAACTGGGCCCGGACGCCCTGGTCATCTCCAATCGCAAGGTCGCCGGCGGCGTGGAGATTCTCGCCATGGCGGAGAACGCGGTCGAATCCCTCGAACAACACGACGCGCCTGCGCCGATGCAACCGGCCGCCGCGCCGCAGCGGACGCCCGTCGCGCAGCCGCGCCAGCCCGCGCCGCAACGCGTCGCCGCCCCAGCACCGCAAGCGCGCGCCGCCGAGCCGCAGCCGCGCATCTTCCCGCAACGCAACCAGGCGTCGATGGCCAACCCGTTTGCCGCGCCCGGCTTCGTTTCCGCCAACGCGCCCGCACCGGTGCCGGCGGCTCGTCCCGCTTCGCGCCTGGAGCAGCGCGCCGCGCAGGAACAGCGTCCCGCCTTCCGCGCTTCCGCGCCCGCCCCGGCTCCCGCTGCGCCGACCTACCAGACCCTGAGGGACTTCGCCACGCATCTCGATCAACCCGAGATGCAGGAGCCTGAAGCCGCCCCCGCCCCCGCGCCCGTTGCGCAAGCGGCCGCCCGTCCGGCCCGCGCCATGCGCCCGCGCCCGGCGAACCCATTTGCCAACATGCCCGCCGCGCGCGCGCTGCGCCGTGCCCCGGCCGCGCGCGCTGCCGTGCAGCCGGCGCCGGTCCCGGCCCGGTCTGCCGCCGCGCCGGTGCAGCCCGCTGCCGCTCCCGTTGCCGCGCAACCCGCGCCGGTGGCTGCCGCTCCCGTTGCGGCTCCGATTGCCGCCCCGGTTGCCGAGCGCCCGATGCCTTCGCTTGCCACCCAGCCTTCGGACAACGAAGAGCGCCTGCTGGGTGAAGTGAAGGCGATGAAGGCGCTGCTGCAAAGCCAGCTGCAAGGCTTCGCCTTCCGCGACATGAGCCAGCGCCGCCCGCTCGCCATGAAGTTCTGGCGCGAGATGGCCGATGCCGGCTATTCCGCCACCGTCACCCGCACCGTGGTCGACAAGCTGCCCGACGATCTGAACGAAGCGCAAGCGCGCAAGTGGCTGGGTGAGGTGCTGGCGCGCAACCTGCGCTGCGCCGATGCCGGCAGCGACCTGGTGGAAGCCGGCGGCACCTACGCGCTGGTCGGCCCCACCGGCGTCGGCAAGACCACCACCATCGCCAAGCTGGCGGCACGCTGCGTGGTCAAGTACGGCGCGCAATCGCTGGGCCTGATCACCACCGACAGCTATCGTATCGGCGCCTTCGACCAGCTCGCCATCTACGGCAAGATCCTCGGCGTCAAGGTGCACTCCGCGCAATCCCTGCCCGAGCTCGAAGCGGCGCTGAACACCCTGCGCGGCAAACGCCTGATCCTGATCGACACCACCGGCATGGGTCAGCGCGATTCGCGCCTGGCCGAGCAGATCAACCTGCTGGACCTGCCGCAGGTGCGCCGCATCCTGCTGCTCAATGCCGCCGCCCAGGCCGAGACGCTGGACGACGTCGCGCGCGCTTATCAAGGCCGCGCCGCCGGCGCCCGCCCGCTCTCCGGCGTGATCTTTTCCAAGATCGACGAAGCCGCCAAGCTCGGCCCGGTGCTCGACACCGCGATGCGCCACAGCCTGGACGTGTTCTACGTTGCCTGCGGCCAGCGCGTGCCGGAAGACCTGCATCCGGCCAAGGCGCAAGTGCTGATCCACCGTTCGCTGAAGTCCGCGGCCGACCCGGTGTTCGCCCTGCGCGAAGACGAAGTGCCGCTGCGCGCCATCTCCCAACCCGCCCATGCTTGAGGCTTCCTACATGAGCGTAGTCGTACCCAATCCGCACGCGGTAGCGACGCCGCGTGACCAGGCTGCCGGCCTGCGTTCGCTGCTCAAGCGGCGTTCGCTGCGCATCCTGCCGGTGCTGCCGGCAGGCGATCCCGCGGGCCAGGGCGCCGCCGCGGCCCTGCTGGCGCGCGAGCTGGCCGCCACCGGCCGGCGCGTGATCCTGCTCGACGAGAGCGGCGCCGCCGCGCGCCCGCTCGGAGTGAAGCCGCGCCATGACTTGCTGGCACTGATCGAAGGCCGCGAGGAATTCGACGGCGTTGCATTGAAGGCTGCGCCCAACCTGCGCTACGTCGCCGCCACCGCTGGACTGCCGGCGCTGATTGGCGCGGAGGCAGCGGGCGATCCGTTTTTCGCCGGCTTCCTCAATTTGGCCGAGCCCGCCGATACCCTGGTGCTGAACCTGGTCGGCACGCTCACGCCCGCCGGCGGCCTGTGGCTGCCCGCGCCGGCCGCTTCCGCCGCCAACCTGATCGTGGCCGGCGTTGGCGACAACGACCTCACCGCCGCCTACGCGGCGATCAAGCAGGCACACGCCGCCAGCGCCAATGCGCCGGTATTTCGCGTGCTCGTCTCAGGCGCGGCCAGCGAGCGCGCCGCGCGCGCCGTCTGCGCCAAGATCGCCGAAGCGGCGCGCCGCTTTCTCGCCGTGCCGGTCGAATACGCCGGCAATGTGCCGCCGACTGCCGACGGCACCTTGCTGGGACGCTCGCTCAAGGCCCAGGCCTATCCCGAAGCCGTGCGCGTGCTGGCCCGCGTGGCGCAGGAAAGCGCCGCATGGCGCCTGGCCGAATGCGTCGCCGACGACGAAACCGCACACCCGAATTGACCCCATTTGCATCCGCCCATCGCAGGAGTTCACGCGACATGTACACGGCCACCGGCGTTCTTGAACGCAACCAAAAAATCGAGCAGTTTGTCCCTCTGGTCAAGCGCATGGCGCACCACCTGCTGGCGCGCCTGCCGGCGTCGGTGCAGGCCGACGACCTGATCCAGGCCGGCATGATCGGCCTGATGGACGCCGCCGGGCGCTTCGAGGAAGGCCACGGCGCGCAATTCGAGACCTACGCCAGCCAGCGCATCAAGGGCGCGATGCTTGACGAGCTGCGTTCCAACGACTGGATGCCGCGCGGCGTGCGCAAGGCGCAGCGCGATATCGAGAAGGCGATCGGCAAGCTGGAGCACCGGCTGGGCCGCTCGCCGACCGAGCCGGAGGTAGCCAAGGAGATGGGCGTCAAGCTCGACGAATACCAGGACATGCTGGCCGACGCGCGCGGCGCGCAACTGGTGCATTTCGACGAGATCGACGCCGAAGACGACAACGAACCCTTCCTCGACCGCCACGTCGCGGCCGCTGGCGGCGACCCGCTGGAGCAGTTGAAGGACGAGCGCTTCAAGCGCGCCCTGGTGGGGGCCATCGACAACCTGCCGGAGCGAGAGAAGTTGCTGATGGGCCTGTACTACGAACAGGAACTGAACTTCAAGGAAATCGCGGCGGTGCTCGGCGTGACCGAGTCGCGCGTGTGCCAGCTGCACAGCCAGGCGGTGGCGCGCATCCGCGTCAAGCTGAAGGACTGGTAAACCAGGCGCTGCCCGTGGGCGGCTGCGGGTCTTTTCGGGCTGGTCCCGGCTTCACGTAGAATGGCCGGCACCACCCGCTTCGCCTTGAGAGGGCTGCATGGCCGAAACGCGCCTGCGTGAAGGCGCCGTGCCGGTTTCCGGCACTTACCGTTTCGAAGTTGCGCTGCTGCTGGCAGCGCTGGCGGCCGTGATCCTGTCGCTGGCCTGCGCGCTCGCCGAACTGATGGACCGCGAAGCCGCTGTTGGTGCGCAGGCCGCGACGCTGGCGGTTGCCGCGTGTTGCGTGCTGTTCGCCGGCTGGCGCGCGCGCCGCCTGTGGCGCCGCGTCACCTCCTTGCGCGAGGGCCTGGTGCGCCTGGCGCGCGGCGACTTCTCATCCCGCCTGACGGAGGCTGACGGCCAGTTGGACGCGCTGGCGCGCGATTTCAATCGCACGGCCGAGGCGTTGCAGAGCCGCGAGGAAGCAGCGGTGCGCAGCGGTGAGCGTTTTAGCCGGCTTGCGGCCATGACTTCCGACTGGTTCTGGGAACTGGATGCCGGCCTGCGCTTCGCCGAAAGCGACGGCGGCCTGCAGTTGGGGCCGGCGGCGCGCGCCGTCACGCGCGAACTGCTCGGTACCCACCCGTGGGACCACGCCTGGCTTAGGCCCCTGGACATCGGCTGGGAGGCGCATCGCGCGCACTTGAGTGCGCGGCAGCCTTTTTCGCTATTTCTGGTCGAGCGTGTCCTCGAAGGGAGGGCGTCGCGCGTGATGGCGCTGCGCGGCGAGCCGGTATTCGCCGCCGACGGCGGCTTCCTCGGTTATCGCGGCATCGGTTCCGACATCACGCGCCGCTATCGCGCCGAACAGGCGCTGCGCGAATCGGAGGCGCGCAACCGGGCGCTGACCGATCACGCGCCGGAAGCGATTTTCGTCGTCGATGCCAGCACCCTGAAGGTGCTGACAGCCAACCCTAGCGCCGCGCGCATGTTCGGCATGCCGCTTGAGGCACTGCTGACGGCGCCGATCGACCGCTTCAACGCGTCGGTGCAGCCCGGCGGCGACGGTCCCGGTTACGGCCGCGCGCTGATGGAGCAGGCACTTTCCGGCGCCGAAGTCACGGTGGAGTGGCACTTCCACGCCGCCGACGGCCGCGCCTTTCCCGCCGAGCTGCGCATGGCGCGTATTTCCGGCGTCGCCCCGCTGCTGCGCCTGTCGGTGATCGACATCAGCGAACGCCGGCTGCTGGAGACCGAACGCGAACGCCTGCAGGCGCAGTCGCGCCGCCTGCTCAAGCGCCTGCACCAGATCATCGAGACCATGCCTCTGGCGTGCATCGTCTATGCCCCCGATTTCGTCGTGCAGACCTGGAATCCCGCAGCCGAGCGCGTCTTCGGCTTTACCGCCGATGAAGCCGTCGGGCACGACCTGCTCGGCCTGGTGGTGCCGCCGGAACGCCACGCTGACGTGAGAGAGCGGCTGGTGCACCGCCTGGGCGGCGTCGGACTGCCCGCCGGGCGGCGCGTGGTCAACCTGACGCGCGATGGCCGGCGTATCGGCTGCGAATGGTTTGGCGCACTGATTCCGGCCGAGGGGGAGGATGCCGCCGCGGTGGTCATCATGGCGATGGATGTCTCCGACAAGATGGAGGCGGAGGCGGCACTGCAGCAAAGCGAGGCGCGCTATCGCAGCCTGGTCGAAGGCGCGCAGGCCGGCGTCTTTGTCTACCGCGACGATCTGATCGAATACGTCAATCCGGCAATGGTCGCGCTGATGCGCGCGCCCAACGCCGACACGCTCATCGGGTACAACGTCGCCGGCCTGATCGCGCCGGAATTCTCCGCGCTGGCGCGCGGCCGCCGCCTGGCGATGGCCGCGGGCCTGCCCGGCGCCCGCTTCATCGAAATGCAACTCTTGCGCACCGACGGTACCCGTATCGACGTCGAGGTGGGTTCTTCGGTGGTCAGCCGCGAGCGCGGCCTGGTGATCCAGGCGCAGGTGCACGACGTCAGCGCGCGCAAGTGGACCGAGCGCGAGATCATGCGCCTAAACGAGAGCCTGGAAGCGCGCGTGGCCGAGCGCACCGCCGAACTGTCGACGGCCAACCGCGAAATGGAATCGTTCTCCTACACGGTGGCGCATGACCTGCGCGCGCCGCTGCGTGCCATCGACGGCTTTGCGCGCATGCTGCACCTGGACGCCGCCGAGCGCCTGGACGCGCGCATGCGCCGCGATCTCGACATGATCTCCTCCAACGCGCGCCGCATGGCCGAGCTGATCGACGGCCTGCTCGAGTTCTCGCGTTTTTCGCGTGGCGAGCCGGACTCGCAGAACGTCGGCACCGCCGCCATGGTGCGCGCGGTGATCCAGGAGGCGGTCGGGGCGCCCGGCGGCGTGCGCCCCGAATTCAGCGTCGGCGCGCTGCCCGACGTGCGGGGCGACGCGGCGATGCTGCGCCAGGTGTGGGTCAACCTGATCTCCAACGCGGTGAAATTCACCGCCGGGCGTTCCGACGGCCGGGTGGTGATCGAGGCGCGCGCCGAAAGCGGCGCGGTGTGCTTCAGCGTGCGCGACAACGGCGCCGGCTTCGACCCGGCGTATGCCGACAAGCTGTTCGGCATGTTCCAGCGCCTGCACCGCCAGGAAGAGTTCGAGGGCACCGGGGTGGGCCTGGCGATCGTCAAGCGCGTGATCGAGCGCCACGGCGGGAAGGTCTGGGCCGAGGGCCGGCCAGGCGAAGGAGCGAGCTTTCATTTCCGGCTGCCGGCGGAGCACGGCGCAGTAGGGCAGGCATCCGCCGGGCCGTCCGGCTAATCATCTGATCAATTAAACGACTCGAATTGCCTGTGAGTTTTGGACACAGCCTGCTAGAATTGTTGAACGCCCGTCTGCTCGGTGGGGACGCCTATGCCAAGGGCATTGAAGAGTTGAATCTTAGATGAATGACGCATCGGCAATCGAGCAGGCAATGATCCCAAAGAGGAGCAGACCGTGACCATGGCCACCGATCCCGGTGCGGACATCCTGTTGGTCGAAGACGATCCGAATGATGCCGAACTGATCAGCCGGGCGCTCAAGCGCGGCGGTGTCGCCGTCACGATGGCGCGGGTGGCCGATGGCGTGGAAGCGCTCGATTACCTGTTTTGCCGCGGCGCCTATGCCGGGCGTGCGCGCAGCGCGCGTCCCAAGCTGATCCTGCTCGACCTCAAGCTGCCCAAGCTGACCGGGCTGGAGGTGCTGAAGGCGATCCGTGCCGACGTCGCGATGAAACGTCTGGTGGTGGTGATGCTGACCTCTTCGAAGGAGGAGCGCGACCTGGCCGAGGCCTACGATTCGGGCGTCAACAGCTACGTGGTCAAGCCCGTCAACTTCGAGCAGCTGATGGATTCGCTGGCCCGCCTCACGCACTACTGGCTGGGCATCAACCAGCTGCCGGCCGAAGCCCCCTAGGCGGTCTCGCCGGCCTCCGGCGCGTGCTGCGCCGGATTGAGGGTGCGGTCCACCGCGCGCATCAGGCCCAGGATGTCGCGCTTGTCGACATAGCCGCTGGCGCCGCCGCGCACCGCGTTTTCGCGCTGCGACAGGCTGAAGTAGCCCGAGTAGACGAAAAACGGCACGCTCAAGGCCGCGCCATGCAGCAATTCCAGCGCGGCGCCGGAGTCGAAGGCGGGCATGTGATGGTCGCACAGCACCAGGTCCCAGGGGCCCGTTTGCAGCGCGGCGCTGAAATCGGCGGCGTTATCGACGCGCCGGATCACCGCGTCGCGCGCCCAGCGGCGGATCTGCGCGGCCGCCAGCAGCACGTCTTCTTCGGAGTCGTCGACGATCAGGATGCGCGGAGCGTCATGCATGGGTTACCTCCGGCGGGAAACCCCGGTGCTCATTGCCGCGTTGATCGGAGCACCGTCACCCTTGATCTCCGAGGTCGGGATGATGCTGTCCTGGCCGTCATCCTCATACAGCGCGGCATCGATGTTGCCGGTGTTGAGCGGGCTCATGCCGAGAATGCTCCAGTTGGGCGATACCACCAGGCCGTTGCCGGCGAATGGGCTGGCCGGGGTGGTGCGGGCCTCGATCAGCAGACGCGACAGGATGTCCTGGCTGGAATCGAGCGCCAGTTGCGGCGCCACGCCAGCCGCGTCCCACGGTGAAGCCGGGTCGGTGCTGACGCGCCAGTTGCCGTTGGGGCCCTGTGCGGAGAGGGTGCCGTCGATCTGCAGGGTGCCGGCCGGGGTCGAGATGTTGAGCAGGGCGCCGCCGCTGCTGGCGATCGATTGCACGCTCTTGCCGGCGTCCACCGCCACCGTGCTGCCATTGCTGGCGCTGATGTTGGTGTAGGCGGAAGCGCCGCTGGTGAGGCTGTTGCCGGTGAAGGTCACGCCATTGGCGCCGACGATCTGGGTCTGCGCCGGGCCGTGCGCCGAGATGACGCTGATGTCGCCCAGAGTGACCTGGCCGGCGGAAGCGGTGATGCCCAGGCCGGCGCCGGCGGAAGCGCCGCCGGCGTTGTCGGTGACCGCGATCCGCGTGCCGGGCGCCATGGTGATGTCGCCGCCGGTCGCGTTCACCGTCGCCAGGGTGGCGCTGGAGGGCGAGGACGCGCCTTGCACCGTCAGGTTGCCGCCCAGCTGCACCGCGCCGCCGGACGTGATGTTGGCGGTAGCCGGGCCGGCGTCGGCGCTGGCCAGAAGATTGCCAGTGGTGCTGACGTTGCCCGCACCCTGCAGGCTGATGTTGGCGTTGGTGCCGCCGCCGTCGACTTGCGACGTGATCTGGTTCACGCTCACCGCATCGTTGGCCGACACGGCGGAAACCGCCGCGCCCGCCTGCGGGCCGTGGGAGACGGTGCTGATGCTGCCGGCCAGGTTTTGCGCGCCAGTGCTGGAGAGGCTGACCCCGGCAAAGGTGAAGCCGCCGGCATCGCTGGCTTCCTGCGCGCTGGCGGTGGTGGCGCCATTGATCACACCGCCCGCGCCCTGGGTGATGCCGCCGGTGGTGGCGACGATGTTGGTGGAAGAGGTGAAGAAGGCGCTGTTGCTGATGTTGGCGCCGTTCAGCGCCACCGAGGTGCCCTGGATGCCGATGTTGGCGGCGCCTTCGGTGGAGGAGGCGCTGATGCTGCCATTCAGCGATACGCTGCCGTCGGCCACCGCGTACAGGTTGGTGGCGCTGGCGCCGCTGGCGTTAAGCGACCCGGTGCCGGTGACGGTGATGTTGCCGCCGGTGGCCGACAGGCTCAGGGTGGAGGCGGGTGCGCCCGAGAGGGCGCCGACCTGCACGCTGCCGCTGACTTCGAGGTTGCCGCCGTCGGCGGTGAGGTAGACCTCGCCGTTCTTGTCGGCGACGCCGGCGGCGCGGATCAGGCCGGACTGGTTGACCACCGCGGAGGAGACGGCATTGGCCACCATCGCCTGCATCGACACGCTGCCGCCGTCGGCCAGCAACTGGCCGCCGTTTTGCACGTAGGCCAGGTTGTTGAGCGCGCGCTGGTCTACCGCAAATGAAAGCAACTGGTTGCTGCCCAGGGTGACGCTGACATGCTCGCCCGCGGCGAGGGTGATCGAGCCCTGCTGCGCGTTGATCACGCCGCTGGCGCCGTTGATTACCTGTTCGCCCAGCAGTGCAACGTTGCCGCCGGGCGCGTTGATGGTGCCGCTGTTGAACACCTGGCCCAGCGGCGAGCCGTTCACCTTGGCGAAGGCGTAGTTGCCGCTCGCAAAATCGCTATCGGCGATGTCCAGGGTGGAAGCCACCAGGCCGCCGACATCGACGTGCGCGGTGGGGCCGAAGTAGACGCCGTTGGGATTGACCAGGAATACCTGGCCGTTGGCCGAGAGATTGCCGTCGATCGAACTGGGGTTGACGCCGGTGACGCGGTTGAGCACCACGGAACTGGCGCCCGGCTGCACGAACTGCACCGAGTAGCCGTTGGCGATGGAAAAGCCGTTCCAGTTGATTACCGCCTTGGAGGTGGCGACGTTGACCTGCATGCTGGAGCCGGTCGGGGTGGTGATGGTGGCCGAGCCCTGCGCCACGCTGCCGCCGGTGGGCAAGGTGTCGGCGAACGCCGCGCCGGCGCCCATGGCGCAGATCAGGGCGACGGCGCCGGCCAGCTTGCGTAGCGCCGGCTGCGTTGCCGCGGTTTGAGTCGTGTTTGGGGAGACAGGGCGGGCGGCGGCGTTCATTGTTGATTCTCCGTGAGGCCTGGGACAAGAGGGCCGCCTTGTGGGCGGCGCGATCGATATCTCAGTGCTTCAACGGCGCCTGTCGCCGGAACTTAAGACTTTTTTGCATTCTGGTTTTCGCCCGCAAGCGGGTCATGTACCGGAATGCCCTGAATCAGAACAGCCAGGTGGCCGAGATCCACACCCGCGTGCGATGATTGTCGTTCGCGGGATTGTTGCTGAGCGCGCGCGCCAGGTCGAACTTCAGGCGCAGATGCTCGTGACTGACGCCGGCGGTGATGCCGTAGCCCGACAGGCTATCGCGGTAGCCGGGGAACATTGGCTGGCGCAGGCGCATGGCGCCGTAGTCGAAGAACACGCCGACGTAGCTTTGCGTATTGTAGAAGCGGAAGCGGCGCCGCAATTCGGATACCGACAGCACGCCTTCGTCGCCGCGCAGTTGCGCGATCGGGTAGGCGCGCACCGAGTCCGGGCCGCCGAGGCTGAACTTCTCGGTATCCGGCAAGGTGTCGGGGCTGAGCGTCAGGGCGACGCGCTGCGAGATCTCGAAATTGGCCGGCAGCGGGTGCGCGTGGGTGATATCGAGATCGGTCTTGAGCGTGATGCCGTCGCCGCCGATACCGGGACCGGCCTGGCCGTGGCCGTTGCTGGTGATGGTGGCGGCGCCGCTGGTCAGCCCCCCGCCCCAGGTGGTGTAGCCGGAGAGGGTGGTATAGCCGGCCTGCACGTGCAGGCCGCCCAGGGACTGGCCCAGGGCTTCCTGCGCGGTGCGCACATCGCGCCAGCCGCCGGTGACGGTGAGGCTGGTGCCGCGGGTGCGTACCCAGGCGTAGGCCAGCGAAGCGTCGCGCGTCAGCGAATTGCCGGAGGATTGCAGCGAGCTGAAGGCGCCGGCAACACGGTAGTCGACGTGCGCCATCGAAAGCGAGGCGCGCCAGGCCGGCGCCAGCGGGAAGTCGTAGCCGATGCGGCCCAGGCCCAGCAGGCCGTCCTGCGACTCGATGAAGCGCACGTTGGCGTGATCGCCGTAGCCCAGCGGGTTCAGCAGGTCCAGCGAAAGGTCGGCGCGCAGGCGCCCCAGTTCCGGGCTGCCGTAGTTGTTGATGCCGGCGGCGGCGCGCCAGCGCTTTTCCGCCACATCTACTGTCAGGTCGGTGTCGCCGTATTGGTGCCCAGGGGCGAGCGTGCCGCGCGCGGTGAGGCCAGGCAGTTCATTCAATAGCAGCAGGCTGCGTTCCATCGCGGCGGAAGTCAGCGCCGGCTCTTCTTTCAGGGGCGCCAGATAGGATTTGAGACGTTCCGCGGAATAGTGCGTGTTGCCGATGATGTGCAGGCTTTCCAGCTTGCCTTCGAGGATGTCGATGCGCACCAAACCATCCCTGATCTTTTGCGCCGGCACGGCGGCACTGGCCACCAGGTAGCCGTCGGCGCGCATGCGCTCGGTGATGCGTTCGGCCACCACCTGGATCTCGGCCAGCGACATCATCGGCTTGAGATAGGGCGCGGCGATCGCCTGCAACTGCTCCTGCGAGTAGAGTTTGTTGTCGCTGAAGGAAAAGCCGCTGACGTGCACCTGCGCCTTCAGGCGCGGCGGCGCCAGCGGGCGTGGGGTGATGCTGGGCAGCGGCGCGGTTTCAGGCTTGATGCGCGGGGGCTCGCGCAGGAAGTCTTCGGCGGTGCCCGGGGTGATCAGGGTACCGGCGGCTATGCTTTGCGCACCGGCGGCCGGCGCCAGGCAAAGAAAGGAGGCCGCGGTAAAGCCGCGCCATCGCGCTTTCGCAAACATTCGTTTTGCTCCTGCTTGTTATTCGTACTGCAACGGGGGAATTCGCCTGCGTGCAGTCTAAGGAGCGAGGGAGTGAGTCGATGCGTGATTTAGACGGGACAAACGCCCGCTGTTCGCGATTTTGTGGCGGCGGCGCGGGTGAAACCCGCGCGCAATCAGGCCCGGCCCAGGGCCGAGCCGAAAGAAGGGCTGGTGCGGCTGGCGCCGCTGGCGTTGTACAGCGGGGTCAAGCCGGCGATGGAAGCCAGGCCTGCCCAGCGCGCGCGGACGTAGGCATGCTGGGCGGCGACGTATTCGCCGTTGCGGCGGTTGCGCATGGCGGCTTCGCGCAGCAGCATTTCGAAGCGACGGCGCGCTTCACCGGCCAGGCGCGCCGGCAAATGCGGATCGAGGGCCTTGAGCAGGCCTGCCTTGGCGCCGGCAATCGCCGCCAGCGCGGGGGCATCGTTGTTCTGGAGCGCGGAAAACTCCTCCTCCAGGACCTGCAGCAGTTGCTCGCCCAGCGCCAGTTGCTGGGCGGTGAAGCCGTCGCGCGGAGGCGAGGTCAGCTGCAGGGCGGCCATGTTCAGTGCTTGACGCCGAACAGGTCGTGGGCGCTGGAAATCAGCTTGTCGGCCACGGCTTCGGAATTGACCTGGAACTTGCCGTCGCGGATGGCCTGCTTGATGCTCTCGACCTTGGCAGCGTCGAAATCGCCATTGGCCGCACTGCCGCTTTCCAGCGAATGCAGGCGCGCCGACAGGTCGCTCAGGCTGACCGAGGCCGACTGGGTGCTGTCCGCGGACTTGGCGGTGCCATTCTTGGCCGGCGCCTTGCCGGTATTTTGCAGGGCGGAAGCGGAATCGGTGGATCCGTTGATCTTCATGGTTGGGCTCCAAAAACAACCGGCCGCGGGGCGCTTTGCTCCGCCAGACCAGCCATATATTCCGAGTTTACGGCACCTGGGGCTGGAACTTTAGTCCGGATAAGCATTGTTTTACAGCCTCATTTCTACTACACGGCCGCTGCGGGCGATGCCCTGGACGACGCGCCCGGCATCGGTCTGCACCCGCACCGGCTGACCTTCGGCGGCATTGCCGATGGCGCGGCCGGAGGTGGAAATATTGAAACCGTCGCCGGTGTAGACCACCTTGACGATGTCGCCCGCGCCGATCGCCGGCGGGGTGCGGAAGTATTCCTGGCGCAAAACCTGGCCCGGGGTGATGGCGCGGGCAGTGGTCTTGCCTTCCAGTTGGCGGGCGTCGGAGATCGCCATCCCCGGCTCCTTGGTGAATTCCACCTCTTCCAGGCGCACGTCGTCGGCGCCCACCGGCTGGCCATAGGGCAGGGGGCGGGTCGCCACTAGCGCCCGGCCGAACACTTTCACTTCCACCGGCAGGAACACGCTCCAGTGGCTGCCTTCGGTGCAGCGCAGGCCCAATTGGGACTTGCCCCACAGGCGGGCGCCGGCGGGAATATAGGGTTCGACGCGGCCGCAGGGGCTGAGCTTCAGGCGCGGGTCGAGGGTGCCGATGCTGATTTCGACACGCCCCGGCAGGCCGGTGGTGGCCTTTTCCAGGTAAAGCTTGAGCGCGTCAGCGCCGCCCTCGGCCGCATTGGCGGTGCTGACGGCAAGCAGCGCACCGACCGCGAACGCCCCCAGCATCCACAGGACCTGCAGGAGCCGGAATCTGGTAACAGGGGGCAATTTCATTACGCAACCTTTTGCCGAACAGAGGAATATCGGCAGCTTACGCGCGGACTTGAGGGCGATTTTTGCAAATAGGCATGAAAAATCCCCCCTGTTCCGGGCATGACGGGGCTCAAGCTTTTGGTCCAATGGCCGCATAAGACCGCATTCCCATTTGTGGGGAGGCGGATGTTGCCAACCGAAGAGCCGCCCATGATCACCTTGGACCAGTCGCTGTCGTTCCAGAGCACCGCGCTCAAGCTGCGCGCCGATCGCCAGCAGGTGCTGTCAGCCAATATCGCCAACGCGGACACCCCCAACTACAAGGCGGTCGATTTCGATTTCGGCAAGGCCCTTGCCCAGGCCACCGGCGCCCAAGGCGCTTCCGCCACCCCCGGGCCGGTACAAATGACGACCACCGACACCGGCCACAGCGCCGGCACCACGGTTTCTTCCAGCGGCCTGCCGCTGCAACTGCAATACCGCACGTCGTCGCAGGATTCGGTGGACGGCAACACCGTCGAAATGGATTCCGAGCGCGCGCAGTTCGCCGAGAACGCGGTGCACTATGAAGCCGCCCTCAAGTTCCTTAACGGCCAGATCAAGACAATGTTGAGCGCGCTGCAAAGCTGATCGGCAGCACTAAGGAAAACACCATGTCCCTGTTCACCGCCTTCCAGATCGCCGGCTCCGGCGCCACCGCCCAGGGCCAGCGCCTGAACGTCGTCGCCTCCAACCTGGCGAACGCCGATTCCACCGCCGGCCCCGACGGCCAGACCTACAAGGCGCGCCAGGTGATTTTCGAAGCCCAGAGTGCCGACGGCAACGCCCAGGGCGCCCAGGGCGTGCACGTCAAGCAGGTGGTCACCGACAACTCCCCCGGCCGCCGCCTGCACGACCCCGGCAACCCGATGGCGGATGCCGACGGTTACGTCACCATGCCCAATGTCAGTGTCGCCGAGGAGATGGTCAACATGATCTCCGCGGCGCGCGGTTATGAGAACAACATCGAAGTGATGAACACCGCCAAGTCGCTGCTGGAAAAGACCCTGCAGCTGGGCAACTAATCAGGAATCTGCCATGACCACCCCCGTTTCCGGCCCTTCGTCGAACTCCGGCGCTTCTTCCTCCAGCGGCAGCGCCAGCAACAACAGCGCGGCGAGCATCCAGACCAATTTCATGAACCTGCTGGTCGCGCAGTTGCAAAACCAGGATCCGCTGAACCCGATGGACAACTCGCAGATGACCGCGCAACTGGCGCAGATCAATACGGTCAACGGCATCGAGCAGCTCAACACCACCCTGCAGCAGCTGCTGGGCAGCTACAGCGACTCCACCTCCATGCAGGCGGCCTCTCTCGTCGGCCACGCCGTGCTCAGCCCCGGCAGCGACATGTCGCTGGCTGCCGGCGGCACCGCCGGCGCCGGCTTCACCCTCGATTCCGCGGCTGACCAGGTCACCGTCACCATCACCAGTTCCAGCGGCCAGGTGGTGCACCAGGAATCGCTGTCGAACATGTCGGCCGGCCTGCAGACCTTCGCCTGGGATGGCACCACCGATGCCGGCGGCACCGCCGCGGCCGGCAACTACACCTTCTCGGTCAAGGCGGTGGCCAACGGCAAGACCGTCACCGCCACCCCGCTCAAGCTCAGCATCGTCGATGGCGTCAGCGGCGGTTCCACTGCCGGCTCCGGCACCACCCTCAACACTTCCACCGGCAAAGTCAACTGGGCCGACGTCCAGCAAGTCTTGTAAACAGGAGAATCACAGATGTCTTTTCAGCAAGGGTTGAGCGGCCTGAACGCCGCTTCCAAGAACCTGGACGTCATCGGCAACAACGTCGCCAACGCCAACACCGTCGGCTTCAAGGCCTCCACCGCGCAATTCGCCGACGTCTATGCGGCCTCCCTCACCGGCGGCGGCTCCAGCAACGTCGGCATCGGCACCTCGGTGACCGGCGTGGCGCAGCAGTTCTCGCAAGGCGACCTCACCGTCACCAACAGTCCGCTGGACGTGGCGATCAACGGCGCCGGCTTTTTCCGCCTGTCCAACAACGGCACCATCACCTATTCGCGCAACGGCCAGTTCACCACCGATGCCCAGGGCTACCTGATCAGCTCCACCGGCCAGAACGTCACCGGCTACCCGGTCAATGCGGCCGGCGTGGTGACCGCAGGCACGCCGGTCAACCTGCAGGTCTCCGCCGCCGACCTGCCGCCCACCGCCACCACCAAGACCACCGTGGGCGTCAACCTCGATTCGCGCACCACCGCGCCGACCGCGCCCTTCAACATGGCGGACTCGACCACCTATTCCGGCGCCACCACTTCGCTGCCGGTGTATGACAGCCTGGGCAACCCGCATACCCTGTCGCTCTATTACGTCAAGAACGCGGCCAATTCGTGGGACGTCTACGGCGCCAGCGACGGCGCGCAGATCGGCACCGCCCCGATCGGCCAGCTCAATTTCACCTCCAGCGGCGCCATCGATACCGCCACCACCACCATGCCGATCTCGCTGTCGCTGCCGGTGACTTCCGGCGCCACCGCGATGAACATCAGCCTGGACCTGACCGGCACCACCCAGTTCGGCAACGTCTTCGGCGTGAACTCGATGACCCAGGACGGCTTTGCCGCCGGCCAGCTCACCGGCTATTCGATCTCCCCGGACGGCACCATCACCGGCAACTACTCCAACGGCCAGACCCGCGCCGAAGGCCAGGTTGCGCTCGCCAACTTCACCAACCCGCAAGGCCTGCAAAACCTCGGCGGCAACCAGTTCGCCGAGACCTCCGCTTCCGGCCCGCCGCTGGTCGGAGCGCCCAAAAGCGGCAACCTGGGCGCGCTGCAATCCGGCGCCGTCGAGGAATCCAACGTCGACCTGACCTCCGAGCTGGTCAACATGATCACTGCGCAGCGCGTCTATCAGGCCAATGCGCAGACCATCAAGACCGAAGACCAGATCATGCAGACGCTGGTGAACCTGCGCTGACGCCTGAACAGGAAACGGACGAGGGACGCCCATGGATCGCATGATCTACACCGCGATGAGCGGCGCGCAAAGCATGATGACGCGCCAGGACGTGCTGGCCAACAACCTGGCCAATGTCAGCACGCCCGGCTTTCGCGCCGAGAAGGTGGCCTTCCGCGTCGCCCCGGTCGAAGGCCAGGGCCTGCCGACGCGCGCCTTCGTTGCCGATTCCACCACCGGCGCCGACTTCACGCCCGGCACCATCACCACCACCGGCCGCACGCTGGATGTGGCCTTGCTGGGGCAGGGCTGGCTTACCGTGCAGGCCGACGACGGCAGCGAGGCGTACACCCGCGCCGGCGGCTTCCAGCTGAACGACCAGGGCGCCTTGCAGACCGCCAGCGGCCGCGCCGTGCTGGGTGACGGCGGCCCGATCAGCATCCCGCCGGACTCCACCATCACCATCGGTGCCGACGGCACCATCACCGCCACCCCGCGCACCGGCAAGAGCACGCCGCAGGCGGTCGGCAAGCTGAAACTGGTCAACCCGCCGGCCGCCGACATCACCCGCGGCACCGACGGCCTGTTCCGCACCAAGAGCGGCACCCCGGCCGATGCCGATCCCGCCCTGCGCGTGGCCTCCGGCAGCATCGAGGCAAGTAACGTCAACGCCATCGAGGCGATGACCGGCATGATTTCGCTGGCGCGCCAGTTCGAAATGCAGACCAAACTGATGCAAGTGGCCGAAAACGCCGCCCAGAAAGGCACGCAGCTGCTGGCCGCCGGCAACTCTTAGGCCGCTGCAAGGAAATGATGTCATGTCGCCGGGAGGCGACGAAGGTGCGCGCACGCGCGCCGCCGGGCCTACAGAAACGCTCGCGCCTGCCGTTGAATAGGGGTGAATTCCCCTTGTTATCCGTGGATGCCCAACCCTCAAGTAATGAGGAAATAGCGCGTGTAGACGTGGGCCCTGGCCCGCCGCCGCAGTTTCCGATTTTCACGAGGTAATTCGCCATGATGCGCTCGCTCTGGATAGCAAAGTCCGGCATGGATGCCCAGCAGACCCAGCTGGATGTCATTTCCAACAACCTGGCCAACGTCAGCACCAACGGCTTCAAGGGCTCGCGCGCCGTGTTCGAGGACCTGCTGTACCAGAACCTGCGCCAGTCCGGCGCGCAATCCTCGCAGACCACCACCGTGCCAACCGGCCTGCAAGTCGGTACCGGCGTGCGCCCGGTTGCCACCTCGCGTATCTTTACCCAGGGCAGCCTGCAGCAAACCGGCAACAACCTGGACGTGGCGATCAACGGCCAGGGCTTCCTGCAGGTGCAAATGCCCGACGGCACCGTCGGCTACACCCGCGACGGCAGCCTGCAGCGCGACGCCAACGGCGTGGTCGTCACCTCCAACGGCTATCCGCTGCAGCCCTCGATCACCATCCCGCCGAACGCGCAGACCATCACCATCGGCACCGACGGCACCGTCGGCGTCACCCTGCCCGGCAGCGCCGCCGTGCAGAACCTGGGCAACATCCAGCTGGCCAACTTCGTCAATCCGGCCGGCCTGCAGTCGCAGGGGCAGAACCTGTACACCGAAACCGCCGCCTCCGGCACCCCCCAGGTCTCGACCCCCGGCACCAACGGTACCGGCGTGCTCAACCAGGGCTACGTCGAAGCCTCGAACGTCAACGTGGTCGAGGAAATGGTGTCGATGATCCAGACCCAGCGCGCCTACGAGATCAACTCCAAGGCGATCACCACCTCCGACCAGATGCTGCAGCGCTTGAGCCAGCTGTCGTCGTGATCGGGGAGCGTGCCATGAAAACCGCTTTCTTCCGCCTGACCGCCCTCGTTGGTGTCGCGTTCTGCTTCGCCGCCTGCACCCCGCTGCCCAAGGTCGAGATCGGCCATCCCACCACTGCCAAGCCGGTGGCGCCGGCAATCCACGCCCAGGGCAACGGCGCGATCTACCAGGCCGCTTCCTACCGCCCGTTGTTCGAGGACGCCCGCCCGCGCTACATCGGCGATATCCTCACCATCACCATCAACGAAAACCTGACGGCTTCCACCCAAAAGGCCTCCGCCGTCAGCAAGACCGGCAGCACCAGCACCAGTGCCACCAACGTCGACGCGCCGGTCGGCCTGCTGCAAGGCCTGAAGAGCCTGTCGGTCAACGGCGGTTCTTCCACCACCTTCGACGGCAAGGGTTCGTCGAACGCCAACAACAGCTTCACCGGCAGCATCTCGGTCACCGTGATCGACACGCTGGCCAACGGCAACCTGGTGGTCGCCGGCGAAAAGCAGCTCGGCACCAACACCGAAGTCGAGTTCATCCGCTTCTCCGGTGTGGTCAATCCGCGCCAGATACAGCCGGGCAACATCGTCAGTTCCACGCAAGTGGCCGATGCGCGCATCGAGATGCGTGGCCAGGGCCAGACCGACGAGGCCGCCGTCATGGCGTGGCTTGGCCGCTTTTTCATGAATTTCCTGCCTTTCTGACCGGAGCCTGAATCAAATGCACGCGTTGTTGCGCAAAGCCCTGCTCTGGATCATGCTGTTCTGCGGTCTGGGGATGCTTACCGCGGGCCAGGCCCGCGCCGAGCGCCTGAAGGATGTCGCCACCCTGCAAGGGGTGCGCGACAACCAGCTGATCGGCTATGGCCTGGTCGTCGGTCTCGACGGCACCGGCGACCAGACTACCCAGACCCCGTTCACGGTGCAAAGCATCACCTCGATGCTGCAGCAAATGGGCGTCAACCTGCCTTCCGGCACCAGCCTGCAACTGAAGAACGTCGCCGCCGTGATGGTGACGACGCAACTGCCGGCTTTTGCCCAGCCCGGGCAGACGGTGGACATCACCGTCTCCTCGATGGGTAACGCCAAGAGCCTGCGCGGCGGCACCCTGCTGCTCACCCCGCTGAAAGGCGCCGACGGCCAGGTCTACGCCATGTCCCAGGGCAACGTGCTGATCGCGGGCGCGGGCGAGTCCGCCGGCGGCAGCAAGGCGCAGATCAACCAGTTGAACGCCGGGCGCATCCCCAACGGCGCCACGGTGGAACGCGCCGTCGCCAGCTCCTTCGGCAACGGCGATTCCCTGCGCCTGGAACTGCGTCATACCGATTTCGAAAACGCCCGCCGCGTCGCCGATGCCATCAACGCCAAGATGGGCGGCAGCGTCGCGCAGGCGCTCGACGGCCGCGTGGTGCAGGTACGCGCGCCGCAGTCGCCCAACGATCGTGTCGCCTTCATGGCGCAGCTCGACAACATCGACATCAAGGTGGCCACCGCCGCTGCCAAGGTCATCCTCAACGCCCGTACCGGCTCGGTGGTGATGAACCAGGCTGTGACCCTCGAACCCTGCGCGGTGGCGCACGGCAACCTGTCGGTCACCGTCAATTCGACCCCGGTGATCAGCCAGCCCGCGCCGTTTTCGAAAGGCCAGACCGTGGCCACCGAGAAGGCCGACATCCAGATCAAGCAGGACGGCGGCAAGCTCGTGATGCTTGACGGCGGCGTCAAGCTGGCCGACGTGGTGAAGGCGCTCAATTCGCTGGGCGCGACGCCGCAGGACCTGCTGGCGATCCTGCAGGCGATGCAGGCCTCGGGTGCCTTGCGCGCCGAACTGGAGATCATCTGACCATGACCGGCGTCCTGTCTTCCGGCGCGAGCGCGGCCGACGCCGGCGGCGCCTTCGCGCTCGACCCGAACGCGCTCTCCGCGCTGAAGGCGAAGGCGGGCACGGCCGCCGGCAGCGACGCCCAGAAGCAGGCGCTGAAACAGGCGGCCAACCAGTTCGAGGCGATGTTCATGAACATGCTTCTGAAGAGCATGCGCGACAGCCTGCCGCAGGACGGCATGATGGACAGTGCCGGCACCAAGACCTACACCGCGATGCTCGACCAGCAGATGTCGCAGAAGCTGGCCGGCAAAGGCGTGGGCCTGGCCGACATGATCGTCAAGCAGCTCGACAAGAAATTCGTCGATCCGGCGGCGCTCAAGGATCCGCAGAGTGGCTCCCACACCAGCACCAGTACGCTGCAACAACTGCGCGCGGCGACGAATGCCGCCAGCAGCAACAGCGCGGCCGCGCCGCTTTCCGGCTCGGCCAAGGACTTCGTCCAGTCGCGCTGGGCCGACGCCAAGGCCGCCGAGCAGTCTTCCGGCGTGCCGGCCCAATTCATCCTCGGCCAGGCGGCCCTCGAATCCGGCTGGGGCAAGCGCGACATCAAGTTCGCCGACGGCTCCACCAGCCACAACCTGTTCGGCATCAAGGCCGGCGGCAGCTGGAAGGGCGCTACCGTGGACGCCACCACCACCGAATATGTCGGCGGCGTGGCGCGCAAGACGGTGGAAAAATTCCGCGCCTATTCCTCTTATGCCGAGAGCTTTTCCGACTACGCCAACCTGCTGAAGAGCAACCCGCGCTATGCGAACACGCTCAAGTCCGGCACCAACGCGGCGCAATTCGCCACCAGCCTGCAGCAGGCCGGCTACGCCACCGATCCTAACTACGCGAAGAAGCTCACCGGCGTGATCCAGCAGACGCTGCGCGCGGTGGCCTGAGGCAGAAGAAAAGGGACCACAGCGTGAGCATATTGAGCATCGGGGTATCGGGACTGAACGCCGCCCAGGCGGGCATCTCCACCACCTCGCACAACATCAGCAACGTCAACACGCCCGGCTACTCGCGCCAGCAGACGGTGCAGACCACCAATACGCCGCTGTTCTCCGGCGGCGGCTACTTCGGCCAGGGCGTCAACGTCGCGAGCGTGCAGCGTGCCTACGACAGTTTCCTGGTGGCGCAGACGCGCGAGGCGCAGACGCAGTCGACCCAGCTCGACGGCCTGTCGGCGCAACTGAAGAATATCGACAACCTGATGGCCGATCCGAGCGCGGGCGTAAGCCCGATGCTCGACAACCTGTTCTCCGCCTTCAACACGGTCTCCGCTTCGCCTTCCGACCCGGCCTCGCGCCAGGGCCTGATCTCGGCCGCGCAGACGCTGGCTTCAGGCTTTTCCAATTTGTCGTCACAGCTCGCCAGCTTCGGCGACCAGGCCAACGCCTCCGTCACCCAGGCGGTGAGCACGATGAACACCGACTCCGCCCAGCTGGCGCAACTGAACCAGCAGATCACCGTGGCTACCGCCGGCGGCCAGCAGCCCAACGATCTGCTGGACCAGCGCGACGCTCTCCTGCAGGACATGTCCAAGCAGGCGCGCATCTCGGTGGTGAACAGCCCCGATGGCAGCGTCAACGTCTTCCTTGGCAACGGCCAGCCGCTGGTGCTGGGCAGCCAGCAAAACCAGTTGACCGCCGGCCCCGATCCCTCCGATCCCAGCCAGACGATCGTGGGAATCACCAGCGGCGGCAAGTTCCAGGCCTTCAATTCCGCCGACGTCACCGGGGGCGCGATCGGGGCCGCCTTCGCGTTCCGCCAGACCCTGCAGCAGACGCAAAACGGCCTCGGGCGCATCGCCGCTTCCCTGGCGCAAAGCATCAACGCGCAGCAGGAGGTGGGCCAGGACCTGAACGGCAATCCGGGTACCGACTTTTTCTCCGCCGCCGGCCCCCAGGTGCTGGGCAGCACCAACAACACCGGCAGCGCCACCGTGGGCGCCAGCGTAAGCAACTATGCCGCGCTTACCGCCAGCGACTACAAGCTCGCCTACGATGGCACCAACTACACCGTCACCCGCCTGTCCGACAACACGCAGCAGAGCTTCGCCAGCATGCCGCAGACGGTCGACGGCGTCACCATTTCGCTCTCCGGCACGCCCGCCGCCGGCGACAGCTTCCTGATCGAGCCGACGCGCAACGCCGCCTCCACCTTCAAGTCGCTGCTCACCGACCCCAACCAGGTGGCCGCCGCCTTTCCGGTGCGCGCCGGCTCTGGCACCTCCAACGGCGGCACCGGCGCCGCCCAGGTCACCGCGGTCACCCCGCCGGCCAACGCCAACGTCAGCCAGCCGGTGAACATCGTCTTCACCGGCCCGAATACCTTCAATATCACCGGCACTGGTACCGGCAACCCGACGGGGCTCACCTACACCCCGGGCATGACCATCAGCTACAACGGCTGGACCGCCACGCTCTCCGGCGCGCCCGCCAGCGGCGACAGTTTCAACGTTGGCCCCAACACCGGCGGCAGCGGCGACAACAGTAACATCAAGGCCCTGGCCAACCTGCAACTGGCCAAGACCATGGGCGGCGGCACCGCCAGCTTTTCCGACGCCTATGCGACGATGGTTTCGAACGTCGGCAACCAGACCGCGGCGGCCATCAGCGGCGCCTCCGCACAGCAGACCGTGCTCACCAATGCCACCTCGGCGCAGCAGTCCCTCTCCGGTGTCAGCCTGGACGAGGAGGCCGCCAACCTGCTCAAGTACCAGCAGGCCTACCAGGCGGCGAGCAAGGTGATTTCCACCGCCGACACCATGTTCCAGTCGATCCTGCAAGTGATCAGCGCCGGCTGAGCATCGCCGCAATCACGGGAGTAAACCACCATGCGCATCAGCACTTCGATGATTTTCGACCTCGGCAGCGGCTCGATGTCCGACGCCCAGGCCGCCTTGTTCAAGACGCAGGAGCAGATGAGCAGCAACCGCCGCATGCTCTCGCCTTCCGACGACCCGGCTGCCGCCTCCACCGCGCTGAAGGTGAGCCAGGGCATCGCCGTCACCAAGCAGCAGCAGGACAACCAGAGCGCGGCCACCAACACCCTGTCGCAGGCCGAATCGGCGCTGGGCTCGACCAGCGACCTGCTGCAAAGCGCCACGCAACTACTGCTTTCCGGGCAGAACGCCACCATGTCGCAAGGCGACCGCAACGCCATCGTCGCGCAACTGCAGGGCATGCAGCAGCAGCTCCTGACGCTGGCCAATTCGCGCGACGGCGCCGGCGGCTATCTGTTCGCCGGCTATTCGGAAAATACCCAACCCTTCACCCAGGGTACCGGCGCCGTCACCTACAACGGCGACGACGGCGTGCGTTCGCTGGAAGTGGCGCCCGGCCGCAACATGGATGTCTCCAGCGGCGGCGCCGACACCTTCATGCGCATCAAGAACGGCAACGGCGTATTCGCCACTGGCGCGGGCAGCGCCAATACCGGCGGTGGCACCATCGACAGCGGCAGCGTCAGCAACCCTGCCGCGCTCACCGGCCACGCCTACCAGCTCAACTTCAGCGTCAGTGGCGGCAACACCACCTATGACGTGGTCGATACCACCACCGGAACCTCGGTTTCCACCAACAACGCCTTCACCCCCGGCGCGTCGATCAATCTCGCCGGCCAGCAGTTCACCATCAGCGGCGCGCCGGCGGCCGGCGACAGCTTTACCGTCAGCCCCTCGTCCAACCAAAGCGTGTTCCAGATGCTCGCCGACGGCATTGCCGCGCTCTCCAATGGCAGCCTGAGTTCTTCGGTGCGCACCAGCCAGGTGAATGCCGCGGTGGCCAACATGTACCAGGCGCAGGACAAGATCAGCCTGGCGCGCGCCGGCCTGGGCTCGAACATGAACGAGGTCACCACCCTGACTTCCATCAGTGCCTCGGCCGTCACCTCGCAAAAAACCCGCCTCGGCGACCTGACCGACCTGGATTACGCCGCCGCCACCACCCAGCTCTCCGAGCAGCAGACCGCCTTGCAGGCGGCGCAGCAGACCTTCGGCAAAGTGACCAAGACCAACCTGTTCAGCTACCTGGCGTAGGCCGGTAGAGAGAAAAAGGGCCGCCCGCGGGCGGCCCTTTTCATTGGCAGGGTGGCGACGCTCAGCCCGCGAGCGCCAGGCGCAGGCCCGGCACCAGGGTCAGCACCTTGCCGACGTCGGAGAAGCTCCACTCGTCGGGCGGGCCATTGCTCGCCACGTCCTGAAGCAGCGCCGTGGTGCGCGCCGCGTTCAGCGGCCGGCTGAAGTAATAGCCCTGCATCATGTGGCAGCCGCGCCGCTGCAGCAGCTGCACCTGCTCGCGCGTCTCCACGCCTTCGGCGATCACCTCCAGCTTCAAGGCCTGCGCCATGGCGATGATGGCGGCGGTGATGGTGTCGTTGCCGCTGTCTTCGTGGATGTCGGTGACGAAGGAACGGTCGATCTTCAACTGGTCGATGTCGAAGCGCTGCAGATAGGAGAGCGAGGAATAGCCGGTGCCGAAGTCGTCGATCGACATGCGCACGTTCATCTCCTGCAAGCCCTTGACGGTTGCCAAGGTGGTGGAGATGTCCTGTACCAGCATGGTCTCGGTGATCTCGATCTCCAGCAGGTGGCCGGGCAGGGCGCTGTGCTCCAGCACGCGCCGCACCAGGTCGACGAAACCGGGCTTCTGGAAATGCGCGCCGGGAATGTTCACCGACACCCGCACCGGCGCCAGGCCCTGCGCCAGCCAGGCGGCGGACTGGTGCGCGGCGGTGGCGAGCGCCCATTCGCCGAAGGGGACGATCAGGCCATTCTCCTCGGCGATCGGAATGAATTCGGAGGGCGGTACGGTGCGGCCGTTGTGGTTCCAGCGCATCAGCGCTTCCACGCCGGGGATGATGCCGGTGCGTGCGTCCACCTGCGGCTGGTAGTGCAGTTCGAGTTCGTTGCGCTCCAGCGCCTTGTGCAGGTCGCGCTCCAGTTCCCAGCGCCGGCGGTCGGCCAGGTTGAGCTCGGGGCGGTAGCCGCGCACGTCGTTGCGGCCTTGCGCCTTCACCGAATACATGGCGGCATCGGCATTGCGCAACAGGCTGTCGGCGTCGGCGCCGTCTTCCGGGTAATGGGCCAGGCCGACCGAGGCGCTGATGAAATTCTCATGGCCGCCGATGTTGAAAGGCTTGCGCAGGGCGGCAAGGATGCGTTCGGCCACCTTGTACGCCTGTTGCGGATCGTTCACCTGGGTCAGCAGGACGACGAACTCGTCGCCGCCCAGCCGCGCCACCACGTCGGCCTCGTCGGCGCCGCCGCGCACGCAGCGGTTCAGGCGCTCGGCCACTTCGCACAGCACGGCGTCGCCTGCGCTGTGGCCCTGGGTGTCGTTGATCTGCTTGAAGCGGTCGAGGTCGACGAACAGGGCCGCCAGGCGCCCGGACTGCGCGCGCGCCGTCTCCACCGCCGCGTTGAAGCGCTCGCTGAACAGGCGCCGGTTCGGCAGTCCGGTGAGGTTGTCGTAGTTGGCGAGCGCCTTGATCTGCTCCTCGGCCAGCTTGCGCTGGGTGATGTCCTGCGCGGTGCCCACCGCGAGCATCACCTTGCCGGCTGCGTCGCATTCGGCCTCGGCTTCCAGGTGCACGTGATAGTTCTCGCCATGCGGCCCGCGCACGCGGAATTCCATGTTCACCGGAACCGCCTGCTGCGCCAGGCGCAGCAAGGCCTCGCGCACGCGCTGGGTATCGGCGGCATCCGCCCGGTGAAACAGCGTGTCGGTGGTGAGGATCTCGACCGCGGGCGGCAGGCCGAAGATGGCGCGGCAGATGTCGCAGGCGGAGACGCGGTTGCCGCGCGGGTTCCATTCCCAGGTGCCGAGGCGCGCGATGCGCTGCGCCTTCGCCAGGGTGGCGCGGCTTTGTTCCAGTTCCTGGCGCATCTTGGAGGCGCGCAGCAGGTAGCGCGTGCGCTGCGCCAGGAGCGTCCATTGCGAGGACTTGACGAAAAAGTCGGTGGCGCCGGCCTCATAGGCACGGGCGATCGATTCTTCGTCCTCCAGGCCGGTCAGCATCAGCACCGGCACCTGGCCGCCGCCCGGCAGGTGGCGTAATGCCTCGCAGGTGGCGAAGCCGTCCATCCCCGGCATCAGGGCGTCGAGCAGCACGCAATCCGGCAGGTGCTCGCGGAACGCGGCAAGGGCTTCGCTGCCGCTGCCGACTTCGCGCACGGCCAGTCCGTTTTGCGTCAGCACGGAAGCGGTGAGCATGCGCGCCACCGGGTCGTCATCGACCAGGAGCACGAGTTCGCTGGCGGGGGAGGGGGGCATGGTCGTCTCCTTCATGCGGGGGCGAGCGTTTTGACAGCGTCGATGACACGCCGGAATTCACGTTCGGCTTCATCCAGGCGGGAAGCGGCGGACACCACTTCGCTGTGGCGGGCGTCGGCTTCGATCTGCGCGAACAGCTTGGAGACCGTGAGCGCGCCGATGTTGGCGTTACTGGATTTGAGGGTGTGGGCGGCCAGGCGCGCTGCTGGCATGTCGCCGCGCGCGGCGGCGTTCTTGAGCTGGTCGAACAAAGGCGGGGCACTGGCGAGGAAGGCGACAGTCAGGCGCGACAGCAGGCCGGGCGCGCCGCCTTGCTCCATCGCGCGCAGAGAGCTTACGACATGCGCGTCCAGCGGCGATGTCTGCACCGCCGCCGGCCGCGTCGGGCGCGTGACGGCCGCGGCAGGCGCTGCGCTGGCTTGGCGAGACGGTGTCTTTCCCGGCGCCCGTTCCGCTTGCGGCAGCCAGCGCGCCAGGATCGCGCGCAGGTCGCTCTCGGAAAACGGCTTGCTCAGGTAGTCGTTGAAGCCGGCTTCCATGCAGCGCTCGCGATCGCCCGCCAGCGCGTTGGCGGTCAGCGCGATCACCGGCAATGCGGCGCCGCTGGCAGCGGCCGACCCGGCGCGAATGTGGCCGACGGCTTCGAAGCCATCCATCTCCGGCATCTGGCAATCCATCAGCGCCAGGTCGAAGGCTTCGCGACCGAGCTGCTCCAGCGCTTCGCGCCCGTTTTCTGCCACCGCATACTCGTAGCCCAGCTGTTCCAGCATGGTGCAGGCGATTTCGCTGTTCACCGGGTTGTCTTCCACCACCAGCACGCGATTGCCGCTTGCCGTGGCCACGGTCGCCGGAGCGATGCGTTGCGCCAGCAGCTTGCGCAGGGCCTGTTCGAGTTCCGCCTGGCGCAGGGGCTTTTCCAGGTACAGATCGATGCCGGCGGTACGCGCGTGCGCCGCGTCGTGCGCGCCGGACAGCGAGGTCAGCAGCGCCAGGCGGGTGGCCGACAGATGCGGGCTGCGCTTGATGCGCCCGGCCAGGTCGATGCCGCTCATCCCCGGCATCTTCATGTCGATCAGCGCCACTTCGAAAGGCTTGCCGGCGGACGCCGCCGCGTCGAGCGCGTCGAGCGCGGCGAAGCCCTGTTCGACCGCCACGCAATCCGCGCCGCGATTGCGCAGCTGCTGCGCCAGGATGCCGCGGTTGGTCGGGTTGTCTTCCACCACCAGGATGCGCGCGCCGCTCAAGGCCACCGGCGCCGGTGCCGCCGCCTGGGGCTGCGTGCCCAGGTCCAGGCGCAGGCTGAATTCGAAGGTGGAACCGGCGCCGGCGCTGCTTTGCACCGTGATCTGCCCGCCCATCAGCTGTACCAGGTGCTGGCTGATCGCCAGCCCCAGGCCGGTGCCGCCGTAGCGCTTGGTGGTGCTGGAAGAACCCGGCTCGAAGACGCGGAACAGGCGTTCCTGAACCATAGGCGCCATGCCGATGCCGGTGTCGCGCACCGAGAAGCGCAGGTCGCAATGGGTCGCCTCCGTGCAGGCAGCCGCCTGCACCCGCAGCAGCACCTCGCCGCGCTCGGTGAACTTGACCGCATTGCCCATCAGGTTGACCAGCACCTGGCGGATGCGGCCGGCATCGCCCAGAAGCGCCGGCGGCAGTTCGCCTTCGATACGGCAGGCCAGCGCGATGCCCTTGGCGCGCGCGCGCGGCGCCAGCAGTTCGCCGATCTCCTCCACCAGCATGGCCGGGACAAACTCCTCCGGCTGCAATTCCATCCTGCCGGCCTCGATTTTCGAGAAATCGAGGATGTCGTTGATGATCTCCAGCAGGGCTTCGCCGGAGCGGTAGGCGGTTTCGGCGAAGCGGCGCTGACGGTCGTCGAGCGCGGTGCCGAGCAACAGCTCGGTCATGCCCAGCACGCCATTCATCGGCGTGCGGATCTCGTGGCTCATGTTGGCGAGGAACTGCGACTTGGCGCGGCTGGCCGCCAGCGCGTCTTCGGTGGCCTGGCGCAGTTGCGCCTGCTGGCGCCGCGATTCGGTGACATCTTCGGAAATGCCCAGCAGGTAGCGCGGGGTGCCGTTCTTGTCGCGGATCGGCAGCTTGCGCGTGAGCAGCGAACGCAACTCGCCGTCGGGGCCGACAAAGTCGTCGCTTTCGATCACCATCGGCTCGGCCGCATGCAGGGCGACGCGGTCCTGGGCGATGTAGCGCGCGGCGATGGCCGTATCAAAAAAGTCGTGGTCGGTCTTGCCGACGAAGGAGTCGCGCGGGATGCCGAGGATGTTTTCGGCGGCGCGGTTGATGCGCTGGTAGCTGAGGTTGCCGGCGTCCTTGACGAACACCATGGCGGGGATGTTCTCCACCACCGAGTCGAGGAACTCCTCGGCCTGGGTGAGCGCCTGCTCCTTCAGCTTGCGGTCGGTGATGTCGAGTTCCACCGCCATGAATTTTTCGATGCGCCCCGTGGTGTCGTATATCGGCTGCACCTCGACGTCGAGCCAGTATTCGCGGCCATCGCGCGCGTAGTTGAGGATCTCGCAATGAAAGCCCAGGCCCAGCGTCAGGCGTTCGCGCATCATCGCCACCGTGGCGGGGTCGGTGCCCGCGCCTTGCAGGAGGCTGCCGGGCTTGCGGCCGCGCACGTCTTCCAGGGTATAGCCGGCGAGGCGGGTGAAGCCCTCGTTGACCCACAGCACCAGCCCGGAAGCGTCGGTGATGATCACCGCGCTGTGCGTGCGCGAGGCCACCATCGCCAGGTCGCGCGCCTCCTGTTCGCTGCGCGCCAGCTGCCGGCTGCGCTCGATCGCCTCCTGGTGCGCCAGCTCAAGCCGGCGGCGGTCGCGCTCCATGCTCTCGGTCATGGCGGTGAAGGCGCTGCGCAGGTCGAACACCTCGTTGCCCCCGCGTGTGTCGATCGCGGCGGTGGCGCCATGGCGCAGGGCCAGCGCGATGGCGCGGGCGCGTAACTCGCGCAAGGGACGCGTCAGCTCCAGCGCCAGCCAGGCGCCGCCCATCAGCGCCAGGCCGAGCGAAAGCACGGCCACCAGCCCGCTATGAAACATATAGCCCAGGCCCGCCGGCACGGTGGCGACCAGCACCAGCAGGCCGATCTGCGCGCCGGCGATCGGCGCGTGCTGCAGGGTGCGCCGGATCATCCGCGCCTTCCTGCCCGACGCAGCATCCGGGCGCGGCGCGCGAACGCGGCGGCGGTGGCTAGCGAAAGGCTCAGCAGGGCGGCGACGCAGAAGGCCATGATTTCTCCGGATGCCCGCGAGGGCGAAAAGGGGGCGGGCGGAAGCCAGCCTTATCTCCGGTTTTCGGCCGCCGGGCGCTGAACTTGAGCGGAAGTGGGAAGAACGTCGCGGCGAGTGCGAATAGTGGGTCGCGGGCGCATCAAGCGGTGGCGCACTCGCCGCGGATGCGGCCAGTCCCACAGGCGCAAAAGGCCGGCGCTGCGCGTCGCGCGCAGGTGCCGGTGGGAGCGTGCCTGGAGATTTAGTGGAACTGCGCCAAGCCGGGCCGGCCGCTTGCGGGCACGTCCAGCCAATGCGAATTGGCGGCTTCCAGCGAGCGGTCGGCGAAAGCGGCGGCGAGCGGGCGGGCGCGCAGGGCTTCGCGCAGCAGCAGGAGCGTACGCAGGCGGGCGACGAATTCGGTGGAGTCGACCGGCAGGTTGAGGAAATCGGTGGCCCCCAGCTTCCAGGCCAGCGAGCGCACCCGCGCCAGGCCCGCCACCTGCGGCAGCATCAGCAGGACCGGCACCTCGGCCAGGTGCGGCATGGCGCGAAAGCGGCGCAGGAATTCCAGCCCGTCGCAGGCGCGCATCATATGGTCGGCCAGCACCAGGTCGGGCTGGTGTTCGGCGCACCAGTCCAGTGCCGCTGCCGGGTGGTTGAAGCCTTGCACCTGCTTGAGCCCGGCGTCCAGCGCCAGGGCGCACAGGGCGCCTACCTGCTCCGGCGAGTCGCTGACGATGACGATTTGCATGGGAGATCCCAATAACTGTTGATCGGTTACCTCCCGGATATCGGCGCCCTGCGGCGGAACTTTAGGAAGAATTTTCGTCCCCGCGCGCGCAAGCCCGGCGCCCTCTGAAATAACGGCAAAAAGCCGCCTTGTTCAAGGCCTGGAATAGCCCGGCCGCGGCTATGCTGGCTGGACCCTAGCGCTTTTGGATGCGAAAGAGGCGTAGCCATGTCCGCTGTCATGCCAAACAATATCAATCCCACTGAAATCGCCCGCGAAACCATCCGCCGGTTGGCGATGCAACGCATCGCCCCGACTCCCGACAACTACAGTCGCCTATATGCCGAGATTTCGGGTGAGGAAATCCTGCACCCTGCCGCCAACGTCCTGAACGACCTCGGCAACGAGCTGGCGCGCAAGAGCGGGGCCGCCGCGCTCGAAGGCCGCGCCTTGCTGCAAAGCGTGAAACGCCAGAAATGGGACGATGCCCGCGACCAGTTGATGACCCTGGCACGTGCCCAGGGCGGTGAGCCGCCAGCCTGGCATGTGCTGCTGCGCGATCTCCTGAAACAGTGGGAGCTGCGCCACGAGGGGCTGCCGCAGGGGCGCAAGCGCGAAGCTCTCGAGCACGTGCTGGACAACTCGCGCAGCGACGCCGCCAAGATGTTCCAGCGCCTGACCGCGCTGGTCAAATCCTGGGCCGAGACGATGGTGGCGCGCACCACCGAAACCGCGCTTTCCTCCGACCGTGCCGCCGATCCGGAAGAGCTGCCGCGCTTCCTGCGCGACGTCCTGGCCCAGACGCTCGATTTTGCCGTCACCAACCGCTTGGGCTACAGTCCGCAACTGGCCGGCGAGGGCGCGCGTATCGCCATGCTGTTCCGCGAAGCAGCCAACCTGAAGGACTGCAACAAGGCCGCGCAAGCGCTGCAGCAGCTGTGGATCAAGCTCGAGCTGCGCGGCGAGTCAGTGGACGAACTGATGCGCGGCCTGCTGACCCTGGTCAAGCTGTTGACGCAAAACGTCGGCGAGCTGGCCAGCGGCGACGACTGGCTGAAAAACCAGATGGAACGCGCAGACCAGTTGCTCAAGGAGCCCCTGGACGTGAAGGCCTTGCACGAGGCCGAACGCGGCTTCCGCGAAGTGGTGTATCGCCAGAGCAGCCTGAAGAGCAGCCTGGACAGCGCCAAGACGGCGCTCAAGACCATGGTCAGCCTGTTCATCGACCGCCTGGGCCAGATGAGCGAATCGACCGGCGGCTACCAGGACAAATTCGCCGCCTACGCCGCGCAGATCGAGGCGGCGCCCGACATCCGCCAGATTTCGGATGTGCTGGGCAAGCTGCTGGCCGACACCCGCGGCGCCCAGGCCGACATGCAGGCCACCCGCGACGAACTGCTGCGCATGCGCGAGGAGGCGCAGAGCCACGAGACCCGCGTCCATGATCTGGAGCAGGAACTCGAACAGGTGGGGCGCCTGGTGAAGGAGGATGCACTTACCACCACGCTCAACCGCCGCGGCATGGAAGAGGCCTTCGCGGTGGAAGCCGCGCGCACCGAGCGCAGCGGCGCACCGCTGGCGGTGGCCCTGCTGGACGTCGACAACTTCAAGCAGCTCAACGACAAGCTCGGCCACCAGGCCGGCGACGAGGCGCTCAAATACCTGGCCGGCGTGCTGCGCCAGACCGTGCGGCCGTCGGATGCGGTAGCGCGCTTCGGCGGCGAGGAATTCGTCCTGCTCTTGCCGGCCACCGATGTCGAAGAGGCAGTGCAGGTGATGACGCGGGTGCAGCGCACCCTCACGCGCAAGTTCTTCCTGCATAACAACGAACGCGTGCTGATCACCTTCTCCGCCGGCGTTGCCGTGCGTACGCCCGGCGAGGCGCGCGATGCCCTGATCGAGCGCGCCGACAGCGCCATGTACCAGGCCAAGCAAAGCGGCAAGAACCGGGTGTGCGTGGCCCCGTAACACGGGCCCGGGCGGCATGGCGGCGACTTCCGACCTCCCTCGCGGCGCGCGCGCGCCGGCGCCAGGCGCGGGCAGCTGGCTGCGGCGCTGGCGCGCCGCGCTCCTCGTCGCCTGTCTCGGCTGCGCGGTCACCGCCGCGCTGCTGTGGCGGGTGAGCATCTCGCTGGAGGAGGAGAGCCGCGCCAACCTGGCCGTCGAGGCCGACCGCGTCAGCAACGAAATCCGTGCGCGCATGAGCGTCTACTCGACCATGCTGGCCTCCGGCGCCGGCCTGTTCCACGCCAGCGAGTTCGTTTCGCGCGACGACTGGCGCGAATATGGCGGCTCGCTCGACATGGCGCGCAACTATCCAGGCATCCAGAACCTCGGCTTCGCCGAACGCGTGCGCGGCGCCGACTGGCGCGCCTTCGAAGCGGCGGCAAGCCGCGAAGGCGGGACCAGGGTGACCTTGCGTCCGGTGCCCGGCTCGGCACCCCCGGCCGAGCTCTACCCGGTGCGCTACGTCCATCCAGAAAGCGCGCGCAATCTCGGCACCGTCGGCTTCGATCTCTACGCCATGGCGCCGCGCCGCGCCGCCATGGAAGAGGCCGCCGCCAACGGCACGCCCACGCTTTCGGCCAAGGTCTCACTGCTGGGCGAGGGCGGCGGCAGCCGCGCCCAGCCAGGCGTGCTGATGTTCATGCCGATCTATCGCCGCGACATCGGGCTGGTCAAGGCCAACGAGCGCCATGCCGACCTGCTCGGATTCGTCTACGGCGTCTTTCGCACCCATGAACTGGTGCGCGAGGTGCTGCGCGGGCGCAAGATAGATGTCGGCATCGAATTATTCGACGGCGAGGCGGGCAGCGACAACAATCTCTTCAGCTACCACCCCGGCGGCACGGATGCCGCCCCCGGCGCCGGCGCCGAGATGGCCGCGCGGCGCATCGTGGTGGGCGGGCGGGTGTGGACCGCGCGCTTTACCGGTCCCTGGGATTTCGGCATCGCCAACGCGCGCGGCCAGCAGGCCGCGGTGCTTGGCGCGGGCCTTTTGATCACTGCGCTGGGCGCGCTGATGGTGTGGAGCGTAACGCGCACGCGCGAGGCGGCGCTGGCGCTGGCCGGGGAGATGACCGTCGAACTCTGCGCCACCCAGGCGCGCTTCGAGCGCATGGTCGGCGGCACCAGCGACGGCGTCTGGGAGATCGACCTCACCAACGGCGCCGCCTATTGCTCGCCGCGCTGCCAGTCCCTGCTCGGCTGGCGCAGCGACGCCGGCGCGATGGATCTTTCCTGGGCGCTGCGGCGCATCGACCTGCGCGACCGCCGCCGCGTGCTCGACGACTTCAGGCGCTGCATCCGCGCCGGCGGCGAGCTCGACGCCAAGCTGCGCATCAACCCCGGCGCCGGCCACGGCGCCAGCCGCTGGTTCCGCGTGCGCGGCCGCGTCTCCACCGCCGCCGACGGCGCGGTCTACCTGTCGGGCGCCATCTCCGACGTGCAGGAGCAGGAAGAAGCGCAGGAACGCGAAGACCGGCTGCTGCGGGTGATCGAGTCCAGCCCGGACATCATCCTCACCTTCAATCCGCAAGGGCATATCACTTACCTGAACGCGGCGGCGCGGCACGCCTTCGGCTGCGCCGTCGATACCGGCGCGCCCGGCCTGGCGCACGCGCAGGCCTTCGTGCGCGACGAACTGGCGCGCATCGCCGCGCGCGTGGCCCGCGGCGAGTCCGGCGGCGCCGCCTGGCAGGGCGAGACCGAACTGCAACTGGCCGGCGGCGGCGCGCTGCCGGTGTCGCAGGTAGTGGCCGGCCACGGCGACGGCCGCACCGTGCTTTACTATTCAGTGGCGATGCGCGACATCCGCATCCGCCGCCGCATCGAGGCGGCGCTGAAAGAGGCGCAGGCGCGCTACGACCGGGCGCTGGCCGGCGCCAACGACGGTATCTGGGAATTCGACCCGCGTACCACCGTCTTTTTCGGTTCCGAGCGCATGGAAGACCTGCTGGGCGTGGCCCCCGGCTGCGGCCCGCGTTCCAACCTCGGCTTTCGCGCGCTGATCCATCCCGACGATCTCGACACCCACGTCAAGGCCATCGGCGGCCTGATGACGGTGGCCGGCACCCACGTCTGGGACCTGCGCATGATGCGCGGCCAGGGCGATTTCCGCTGGGTACGCATGCGCGGCATGTCGACCTTCAACGAGCGCGGCGAATCGATCCTCAATTCCGGCACCTTGAGCGACATCCACGAAGCCAAGCTGGCCGAGGAGGAATTGCGGCGCCACCGCGACGACCTCGCCGGCCTGGTGGCCGAGCGCACCGCCAGCGCCGAGGCGGCGCGGCAGGAGGCGGAACGCGCGCGCGAAGCGGCCGAGGCGGCGAACTACTCGAAGAGCGAATTCCTCGCCAACATGTCGCACGAATTGCGCACGCCGATGCATGCCATCCTCTCCTTCGCCACTTTCGGCGTGGAAAAGGTGGCGCAGGCCGAGCGGGAAAAGCTGTCGCACTACTTCGGCAACATCCAGAAAAGCGGCCAGCGCCTGCTGGCGCTGCTCAACGACCTGCTCGACCTTTCGAAGCTCGAGGCGGGCAAGATGGAAATGCAGTTGCGCGACACCGATCTTGCCGCCCTGATACGCGAAGCGGCGACCGAGGCCGAGGCGCTCGCCGGCAGCCACCAGGTGCGCATCGAACTCGACTTGCCCGCGCATCCGCCGCGCGCGCAGCTCGACCCCGCGCGCATGCTGCAGGTATTGCGCAACCTGCTGTCGAACGCGATCAAGTTCAGTCCAGGCGGCAGCCGCGTGGCCATCGAGCTGCGCGCCGCCGCGGCAGGCGACGCCTGGGTGGAACTGGCGGTGTGCGACGAAGGCATCGGCATCCCGGAAGGCGAACTGGAAACGGTGTTCGACAAGTTCGTGCAGTCCTCCAAGACCAAGACCGGCGCCGGCGGCACTGGCCTGGGGCTGGCGATCTGCCGCGAAATCGTCCAGGCCCACAGCGGCAGCATTTGCGCGCGCAATAATCCGGCGCCGGCGCGCGGCACCAGTTTCACGCTGCTGCTGCCCGTGGGCAGTGGCACGAGCCAGCCGATGGCCGTGCTTGCCGCGCCGGCGGAGGCCGCGTGAACGCGCCTGACGCGATCACCGCACTGCGTGCCCTGCAAGGCGGGCCGCAGGCAGGCGATCCCGCCGGCAGCCTGATCGCGCGCCTGTTCGAGCATTCGCCGCTGGCACTGGCGCTGTGCCGCGAAGATGGCGGCATCGTGCATGTCAATCCGGCTTTCCTGCGCCTCGCCGGCCTGACGGCCGACGAGATGGAGGGGACCAGCTACGAGACCCTGGTGCCGGCCGACCACGCCGCACACGAGCGCGCCGCGCTTGCCGCACTGCGCGAACACGGCGCCTGTGCCCCCTTCGAGACCGCACTGCTCAACCGCGACGGCATGCGCGTGCCCTTGCGCATGTGGGGCATCGCCGCGCCCGGTGTCCACGGCCTGATGATCTGGCGGGTCGCCGAGGACCTCACGCCGCGCCTGCGCATGGTGGAGGCGCTCAAGCACAGCGAATCGGAAGGGCGCATGCTCTCGGCGGTAGCCAGCCACACCCGCAACATGGTGGTGATCTGCGACCGCGACGGGCGTATCGAATGGGTCAACCAGGCTTTCGAGCGTGTCACCGGCTACCTGCGGCGGGAGGCGATGGGCCGCCCTCCCGGCTCCCTGCTGCAGGGGCCGCAAACCGACCCCGCCACGGTGGCGCGCATGCGCGCAAGCCTGGCCGCGCGCGAAGGTTTCGAAGCCGAGGTGCTGAACTACGACAAGTCGGGCCGCTGTTACTGGGCGGCGCTGGAATGCGCGCCGGTATTCGACCACGCCGGCCAGATCGAGCGCCACGTCTGCATCGGCCGCGACATCACCGAGATGCGCGCCATGCACCAGGCGCTGGCACACAGTGAAGAGCGCTTCCGCGACCTGACCAAGCTTTCCTCCGATTTCTTCTGGGAACTGGACGCCGATTTCCGCTTCATGCAACTGACCGAGACCGGCGTCGGTGCGGAACCGCAGCGTCTCGGCTGGCGCCCCTGGGAGCTGCCGAACAGCCTGCTCGAGCCGGCCGCCTGGGGCGAGCACCGGGCGGTGCTTCAGGCACACCTGCCTTTCGCCGATTTCGAGAGCCCGGTCATCTCCGCCGCCGGCCACGTCTCCTGGCGCTCGATCAGCGGCAAGCCGCTGTTCGACGCGGCGGGCGGCTTCATCGGCTACCGGGGCGTCGGCCAGGACATCACCGCGCGCCGCGAGGCCGAGGAATACATTCAGGAAAGCCGGCGCATGTACCGCCGCGTGGTCGAAGGGGTGCGCGACATCATTTTCCAGGCCGATGCGCAGGGCGATTTCGTCTTCCTCAACCGCGCCTTCACCGAGGCCACCGGCTTCGGCGTGGAAGAGGCGATCGGCCTGCCGATCAGCGACTTCGTCCATCCGGACGACCATGCGGCGGCGCGTCGCATGGTCGGCGCCGCTCCCGCCGCCGGCGGCGAATACCTGGAAAGCGTGGCGCGCCTGCGCTGCAAGAGCGGCGAGTACCGCTGGTTCGAAGCACGGGTGCAGTCCTATACCGATACCGACGGCCTGTTCGTCACCGTCGGCACCCTGCACGACGTCAGCCGCGAGCGCCTCGCGCGCGACGAGCGGCGCTTGGCCGAAACAGCCCTGCGCGAGGCGCAGGAGCGTTACCAGCGCGCGCTGGATGCCGCCAACGACGGCATGTGGGAGCGCGACCTGCGCAGCGGCCAGGTATTCTATTCCGCACGCTTCAAGGAACTCATCGGCTTCGCCGACCACGAATTCCCCAACGACACCCGCTACCTGCGCGAGCGCGTGCATCCGCAGGACTGGTCCGCGTTTTTGCAGGGTATCCGCGACATGCTGCGCCGGCGCGAGCGCGGCGTGGTCGAATGCCGCCTGCGCTGCCGCGACGGGTCCTACCGCTGGTTCCGCCTGCGCGGCACTGTCACCTGCGATGATGCCGGCGACCCCATTCTCACCTCCGGCACGCTGACCGACATCCACGCCGCCAAGCTGGCCGAGGAGGAACTGCGCGCCCACCGCGACAACCTCGCCGGCCTGGTCGAAGAACGCACCGCCAGCGCGGAAACCGCGCGGCTGGAGGCGGTGACCGCGCGCGAGGCGGCGGAGGCGGCGAACCGCTCGAAGAGCGAGTTCCTCGCCAACATGTCGCACGAGCTGCGCACGCCGATGCACGCCATTCTTTCCTTCGCCTCCTTCGGCGTCGATAAGGCGCAGCAGGCCGAGCGCGCCAAGCTGTCGCACTATTTCGGCAACATCCAGAAAAGCGGCAACCGCCTACTGGTGCTGCTCAACGACCTGCTCGATCTCTCCAAGCTGGAAGCGGGCAAGATGGAAATGCGCCCGAAGGCCATCGATCCCGCCGACCTGCTACGTGAGGCGATGGTCGAGGCGGAGGCGCTGGCCAGGCGTCACGAGATCACATTCGAAGTGCACGCTCCCGCCGCGCCGCTGACGGCGCAGATCGACAGTCCGCGCCTGCTGCAAGTGCTTGGCAACCTGCTGTCGAACGCCATCAAGTTCAGCCCGGGAGGCGCCCGCGTGCTGCTCATGCTCGCGCCGGCGAGGGTGGCCGGCGCCGGCGGCGCGGCCGCCGACGGACTGGAAATCCGTGTGCAGGACGAAGGCGTGGGCATCCCCGAAACCGAACTGGAGGCGGTGTTCGACAAGTTCGTGCAATCCTCCAAGACCAAGACGGGCGCCGGCGGTACCGGCCTGGGCCTGGCCATCTGCCGCGAGATCATCCAGGCGCATGGCGGTACCATTGTGGCGCGCAACAACCCGCCGCCCTTGTGCGGCGCCAGCTTCATCCTGCGCCTGCCGCTCAAGGCCGCGGGCGCCGGTGCGTAGGGCGGCTCAAGTTGGCTCCGGCCCCGCCGTTATCACGATGAAATGGATCACGTCATGACCTCCTCCGCAGCCGGTACATCCGGCGCCGCAGCCGGCGCGGAAGAGCCGCATGCCCGCATCCTGGTGGTCGATGACGAGCCGCTCAACCTGGAAATCATCGGCGAGCATCTCGAAGACACGCGCTACGCCCTGGAATTCGCGGCCAACGGCGCGCAGGCCTGGGAGATGCTCGACCGCGATCCCGCCCGCTTCGACCTGGTGCTGCTCGACCGCATGATGCCGGTGATGAACGGCATGGAAATGCTGGTCAAGGTGAAGGCCGACGGCCGTTTTCGCCACCTGCCGGTGGTGATGCAGACGGCGGCGGCGGCCAAGGACCAGGTTGCCGAAGGTCTGCGCCAGGGCGCTTACTATTACCTCACGAAGCCGTTCGAGCGCGTGGTACTGCTGGCGATCGTCGAGGCCGCGCTGGAGCAGACGCGCATCCGCGCCAGCTTCCTCAAAGAGCGCCTGGATTATTCCACCCTGACGGCGGCCGAATTCCGCTTTCGCACCCTGGAGGAAGCGCGCCGCCTGGCGGGCTTCCTGGCGCGCCTGACGCACCAGCCGGACCAGGCGATCCTGGGGCTTTGCGAACTGATGATCAACGCCGTCGAGCACGGCAACCTGGGCATCACCTACGCCGAGAAATCCGCTCTGAACGAGGCCGGCACCTGGCGCGCCGAAGTGGAGCGGCGGCTCGCCCTGCCGCAATACGGCGAGCGTTACGCGACGGCGAAATTCCGCCGCCTGGATGATCGCCTGGAATTCGAGATCGCCGACCGGGGCGCCGGCTTCGACTGGCGCCAGTACCTCGAAATGAGCCCGGAACGCGCCTACGATAGTCACGGCCGCGGCATCGCCATGGCGCGTATCGTCAGCTTTTCCGAAGTCAATTACAGCGGCAACGGCAACGTCGTCACCGCGATCGTCCCGGCTCCCGTCGCATAAAGCCGGCGGCGCGCGGCGTGCCCGCCGCTATTCCATCAGGCCGTGCTTGTAGGCGTAGGTGGCGATATCGGCGTTGTTGCGCAACTGCAATTTTTCCAGCACCCGCGCACGATACACGCTCACCGTCTTCGGCGACAGCACCAGTTCCTCGGCGATCTGCGACAGCTGCTTGCCGGAGGCGATCAGCTTCAGCGTCTGGAACTCGCGGTCGGAAAGCTGCTCGTGCGCCTCGCCCTCCGAATCGGAAGTGAGGTGGGTGGCGAGCATTTCCGCCACCGAGGGCGTGATGTATTTCTTGCCGGCCGATACCGCGAGGATCGCCTCGACCAGGCGCTCAGGCGCGCTGTCCTTGGTGAGGTAGCCATGCGCGCCGGCCTTCAGGGCGCGGATCGCGTACTGGTCCTCCGGGTACATCGAAAGAATCAGCACGCGAGTCTTGGCGTAGCTTTCCTTGACGATCTTCAGCACGTCGATGCCGTTCTTGCCGGGCATCGAGATGTCCAGCAGCAGCACGTCGCACTCCTGCTCGCGCATCAGCTTCATCAGGCTGGCGTAATCCTTGGCCTCGCCCTTGATCTCGATTTCGCGGTTTTCGGTGGCGATCTGCACCATGCCCTTGCGCACGATGGCGTGGTCGTCGGCGATCAGGACGCGGATCATCGGATTCTCCTTGCGCTCATGCCGCTTTGGCAGCAGGGGCACCGCCGGCGCGCGGCCGCCGCCGCGGAATCGACAGCATCACCGTAGTGCCGCGGCCGGGCGCGCCATTGATGTCCAGCCAGCCGCCGAGCGCCCGCACCCGTTCCATCATGCCGCGGATGCCGAAGGAGGCGGTCTTCGCCAGCGCGCCGTCGGAAAGGCCGACGCCGTTGTCGCGCACCTCCAACGTGACGCTGGTGGGTGTGGCGAAGAGCTCGGTCTCCACCCGTGTGGCTTTTGCATACTTGGCGACGTTGGTGAGCGACTCCTGGAACACGCGGAAGAGCGCCGTGGACTGCTCGATGTCCAGCGCCAGGTCTTCCGCGTTGGTTTCGAAGGCGACTTCCAGATCCATGCGCTGCGAAAAATCGCTCGCCTGCCATTCCAGCGCCGGGGCGATGCCGTAGTCGAGAATGCCGGGGCGCAGCGCCTGGATGATACGGTTGGCCGTCTGCACGGCGCCATCCACCAGTCCACCCATGCTGGTGAGCTTGCCCATCACTTCTTCATCTTCTGCGAAGCGCTTTTTCAGCCAGGCGAGGTCGGCCTTCATGCCGGTGAGCGTGGAGCCGATCTCGTCGTGGATGTCGCGCGCCACCAGCCGGCGCTCCTGTTCCTTCACGCTTTCGGCATGCGCGGTGAGTTCGCGCAATTCCTCGCGCGACTGCATCAGCTCCTGCTCGGCTTCCTTTTGCGCGGTGATGTCGGTGATGATGCCGTCGAGCAGCCAGTTGCCGCCATTGGCCTCGCGCGCGGTCGCCACCAGGTGGATCCAGCGCGTCGCGCCTTCGCGACTGACGCGCCACTGGCCTTCCAGCGGCGCCTGATGGCGCAGCGATTGCAGCACCGCCTCGCGCAGGTCGTTGCGGTCGGCCGGGTCGATCAGCTCGATGAACAGGCCGGGACGGGCGAGAAAGGCGTCAGGGGTGACGCCGAACAGATTGACCGCGCCCGGACTGACGTAGGGCATCAGGAACTCTTCCTGCGTCGGCCGCGCCAGCATCTGGAACACCACGCCGGGCAGGTTGGCGGTGATCGCGGCGAAGCGCGTCTCGGTCTCGCGCTGCACCAGCTCGGCGCGCTTTTGCTCGGAAAGGTCGCTGATGAAAAGCACCACCCCGGCGTCGCCTTCCAGGCGTGCCGCCGAAAACGAGAGGTCGCTGGCGCTGCCGTCGCGGTGGTGCCAGGTCTCCTCCATGTTTTCCACCGGCCCGGCTTCAAGCGCGGCCATCAGGCGCGTCACGATGGCCTGGTTTTCCGGCATCGTCAAAGGCGGCGGCCCGCCGATGGCCTCTTCGCGGCGGATGCGGAAGATGCGCTCGGCGGCGGCGTTGATCAGGGTGATCTTGTTTTCGTTGTCCAGCGAGATGATGGCGATCGGCGAGGCGCGCAGAAGGGCGCGCAGGTAGCCCAGGCCCGAGCGCAGCTCCTCGGTGGCGCGGCGGCGCTCGCGGCGCGCCTCGGCGGCGGCGAGCGCGTTTTCGATCGCCGGCACCAGGCGCTTCATGCTGTGCTTGAGCAGGTAGTCGTCGGCGCCCGATTGCAGCGCCGCCACCGCCGCGTCCTCGCCGATGGCGCCCGAGGCAATGATGAAAGGCACATCCGGGTGGCGCTCGCGCAGCACCCTGAGCGCTTCCATCGAGGAAAAGCGCGGCAGGCTGTGATCCGAGATCACCAGGTCCCAGGCGCCTTCGTCCAGCGCCTGACGCATGCCTGGCTCGTCCTCGACCCGGGTGGCGGTGTGGGCGAAACGTGCCATCCGCAGTTCGAACAGCAGCAGTTCGAAATCGGCCTCCGAATCCTCCACGCAGAGGATGCGCACCGGCGCCTTGGCGGCCGGGTCGGCGGCCTTCTTGAGAACCTGGAAACGCTGGGTGATGCCCAGGCGCTCTTCTTTCATGCGCCCTCCTGGAGATGGGGCGCCGCGGCGGCGAGCCTCCGGGGGCCGCGCCCGGCGGCCAGGAAGAAAAGGGGGGATTTCATGCCGTATTTCCCTGCATGGTTGCGCGCGGCGCTACGGAATAATTAGTGAAGGAATTCATGCACGCTGCTTGCAAGTATACGAAATCGGAGCCTCGCGGCATGCCGGGCCGCTTTCGCATCCCTGTACGCACGCAAGCATACACCGTAGGAAACACTTGAGAGTCGCGCGTATCGCGGCGCCCCCCGGGGACACCGCGACAGGCACGACTCTCTCCAACTGGCTGAACCATGGCGAATCTCCCGCAAAACCCCCTGTTCGCGCAAATTGCCGCTGCTGCCGCGCCGATCGCCGTGCCCAACGAATTCGAAATGTCGGCGCGCGATTTCGACCGCATTTGCCAGCTGATCCGGCGGCGCGCCGGCATCGCGCTCAACAGCAGCAAGCGCACCATGGTCTATAGCCGCCTGGCGCGGCGCCTGCGCGCCACCGGCAAGAACAGCTTCGAGGAATATCTCGACTGGCTCGAATCCTCCGGCGGCAGCGAGTGGCAGGACTTCATCAACGCGCTCACCACCAACCTCACCTCGTTTTTCCGCGAGGCGCACCATTTCCCGGTGCTGGAAGAGCACCTGCGCAAGTTGCGCGGGCGCGAGCGCATCAACATCTGGTGCTGCGCCGCCTCCACCGGGGAAGAGCCCTACACCATCGCCATCGCGGCGATGGAAGCCTTCGCCTCGCTGGATCCGCCGGTGCGCATCCTCGCCACCGACATCGACACCAGCGTGCTGGAGACCGCGCGCGCCGGCGCCTACCGCGACGAAACCGTGGCGCGCCTGCCGCCGGAGATCGTGCGCAAGTATTTCCTGCGCGGCAGCGGCGCCAATGCCGGCTATGTGCGCGTGCGCCCGGAGCTGCAGGCGCTGGTCAATTTCCGCCAGCTAAACCTGCTGGAGGCGCAGTGGCAGTTGCGCAATGGCTTCGACGCCATCTTCTGCCGCAACGTGATGATCTATTTCGACAAGGAGACGCAGTTCTCCATCCTGCGGCGCTTCGCCCCGTTGCTGAATGAAAGCGGCCTGCTGTTCGTCGGCCATTCCGAGAATTTCTCGCAGGCGCGCGACATGTTCCACCTGCTCGGCAAGACCGTCTACCAGGTCAATCCCGAGCACGCCGCGAAGCTGGGCCCGCGGCGCGGCAACGCGTAAGAAAAAGCGGCGAAAGGACGCAGATGGAAAAGACCAAGGTTCTGGTGGTGGACGATTCCGCCTTGATGCGCAACCTGCTGGCGCGCATCATCGGCGCGCAGCCCGATCTCGAAGTGGTGGGCACGGCGGCCGACGCCCTGATCGCCGGCCAGATGGTGATCGAGCTCAAGCCCGATGTGCTGACGCTGGACATCGAGATGCCGCGCATGGACGGCCTGCAGTTCCTCGAGCGCATCATGGAACGCCGCCCGATGCCGGTGGTGATGGTCTCGACCCTGACCGAAGCCGGGGCGGAAGCCACCATGCGGGCCCTCGAACTGGGCGCGGTGGATTTCATCCCCAAGCCCAAGCTCGACATGCACAAGGGCATGGGCGAGTACGCCGCCGAGATGGCCGACAAGATCCGCGCCGCCGCGCGCGCCCGTCCGCGTACCCGCGCCGGCGCCGCACGGCCCGCGGTGACGGCGCCGGCGGCTGCCTCCGCGGTCACGCCGCTGCATCCGGCGCCGGTGCGCACGCCGCGCCTGCCGATAGTGGGCAAGGTGCCGGCCGACGGCCGCATCATCCTGGTCGGCGCCTCCACCGGCGGTACCGAAGCGATCCGCGAGCTGCTTTCCGGCCTGCCGGCCGAGATGCCGCCTATCCTCATCACCCAGCATATGCCGGCGGGTTTTACAAAGTCTTTCGCCGAGCGCCTCAACAAATACTGCAAGCTTGCCGTTAAAGAAGCAGACGACGGCGAGCGGGTGCTCCCCGGGCACGTGTACATCGCCCCGGGCAGCCATCACCTGCTGCTCAAGCGCAACCTGGCGGGCTACGTTACCGCCTTGTCCGATGGCCCGCCAGTGAACCGGCACCGGCCCTCGGTCGAGGTGCTGTTCCGCTCGGGCGCCGAAGTGGCGGGACCCGCCGTCGTCGGGGTGATGCTGACCGGCATGGGCAAGGACGGAGCGGTGGCGATGCGGGAGATGCGCGAAGCCGGCGCCTACAACATCGTCCAGGACGAGGCCAGCTCGGTGGTGTTCGGCATGCCGCGCGAGGCGATCGCCGCCGGCGCCGCGCATGAAGTGGCGCCGCTGGACGAGATTGCATCAAAGGTGGTGGGGCAGTTGATCAAAGGCGGGCCGCGGCCCGCGCGCCTGTCGGCCTGAACGCCGCCGCCGGGCGGGGTTTCGATTACTTACGGGAGCAGCAAATGGATGTGAACGTGCGCGAGATCGACGGCCAGGCCCGCCTGGAACTGCGCGGGCGCTTCGACTTTACCTCGCACCGCAGCTTCAAGCAGGCCTGCGACACCGCCTTTGCCGGCGAGGGCACCAGGGAACTGGTGATCGACATGCAGGCGGTCGATTATCTCGACAGCTCGGCGCTGGGCATGCTGCTCCTCTTGCGCGACAAGTGCAGGGCGGCGGCGCGGCCGGTAAGTCTCGTCAACTGCGGCGGCACCGTGCGCGAAGTCCTGAAGATCGCCAATTTCGACAAGCTGTTCACCCTGCAATAGGGGGCGTCTTGCCTAATTCCAATCCGGCCGACTGGCAGCGCATGAAGGTTCTGGTGATCGGCGGCGCCGATCCCCAGCTGGACATCCTGCGCACCATTCTCCGGCATCTCGGGCACGAGCTGGTCAGCGACCGCAGCCCCGCGGGCATGCACGACGGCACGCTGCCGGCCGTGTGCGCCGGCCACGTCTCCGGCATGATGGCGCCGGTACTGTTCGCCGAGTACCGTCCCGACCTGGTGGTGCTCGACCTCGAGGCGCCGGATTCGGGCGGCTACGACACGCTCGCGGCGCTGCGCCGCATCGAAGACCCGCGCTGGGTGCCGATCTGGTGCCTGGCCGACAGCGGCCCGCGCGCCGACAACGAGGCCATTGCGCTGGAACACGGCGCCGACGTGCTGCTGCCGCGCCCGATCCACCAGCCGCTGCTGAAGGCGCACATGGCGCAGATCGGCCGCTTCATGGTGCGCCAGGGCCAGTTCGCGCGCCGCCGCGAATACCTGCAGGCCTATTTCGAAACCGCCGAAAGCGAGATCAAGACCGCGCGCAACATCATGGACCGGCTCCTGCGCACGCAGACCGACCACGCCAGCGTGATGCAGTCCTGGATCGCCCCGGCTTTCAAGTTCTCCGGCGACGCCATGGTGGCCGAACGCTCGCCCGACGGCACCCTGAAGCTGCTCCTGGCCGACGGCGTCGGCCACGGCCTGTCCGCCGCGCTCAACGTGCTGCCGGTGTGCCGCGCCTTCCAGTCGATGGCGCAAAAAGGCTTCGGCCTGTCGGCCATGGTGGTCGAGCTGAACCACACGATCCGCCGCGACCTGCCCTCGCACCGTTTTGTCGCCGCCACCCTGGTCAACATCGACGCCCGCAACGGCGTGATCGAGGTATGGAACGGCGGCAACCCCGCCTGCTTCATGATCGACACCATCGGCGACGTCACCGACACCTGGACCAGCACCCACCTGCCGCTGGGCGTGGTCGGCTCCGACGAGCTCGACCCGCGCCCCGAAGTGCGCCCGCTCGCGGCCGATGGCCAACTGGTCCTGTATTCCGACGGCACCATCGAGGCGCTGGACGAGAGCGGCCGCGCCTTCGGCGAAGCCGCCTTGCTGCGCACCCTGGCCGACGCGCCGCCAGCGGTGCGCCTGGAAGCGCTGAAATTCGCCGTCGTCGAGCACCTCGCCGGGCGCGCCGCCAACGATGACGTCACCCTGGCGCTGCTCGACTGCAACGCCGAGTTCCGCCAGGCGCGCGCGCGCCGCGCCGAAAGCGAGGCCGCCGCCGAGCCTGCAGCCGGCGCCTGGGAAATGTCCGTGGTGGTCGAATCCGCCGTCCTGCGCGGGCTCGACATGGCGCCCATCCTGCAGGAATTCGTCAGCCGCATCGACCCCGTCTGGTCCGAAGGCGACCTGGGCTTCACCCGCTTGGCCGAGCTCTATACCGAGGCACTGGAGCGCGGCCTGCTCAAGCTCGATGCCGGCATGAAAATACATCCCGACGGCCTCGCCGCCTATGCCGAAGCGCGCGAAGAGCGCCTGCGCGAACTGGAAACCGGCGCCGTGCGCATCACCGTGGCGCGCGGCGGCGCCGGCCGGCAGCTGCGCGTGGCGATGCACGAATCCATGCTCGGTACCGACACCAGCGGCGCCATCGACGCCCTGTGGGAAGAAGAGGCCAGCGAAGCCGAAGAACTGCTCGCCACCACGCCGCGCAACATCCTCGCCGCGCGCCGTGGCGCCGACATTGCCACCATCCGCCTGTAGCCGCTGACGCCCAGCCAGCCATGGCCGGTTTCCGCCCGCACCCCGGATCATGCACAATCCGGGCTGACCGGCCCGCCAGCGGCGCCGGAGGGAGAAACCATGCGGTGCACAGCCTTTGGCAGCAGGGCGCGAACCCGGACGCATATGCGCGCGCCGGTGAACGCGCATCCGCAGCCGCTCGCGCCGGCGCGAGCTTGCCCGGCACCGCGCATCCGGGGCCGCCGATGAGCGCTGGCCTGCCCGCCTTCATCGACGTCGAGGCTTCGGGCCTGGGTGGGCGCAGCTACCCGATCGAGGTCGGCCTGATCACCCCCGAAGGCAGCATGTATTGCTCCCTGATCGCCCCCGACCCGCACTGGGTGGGCGACGGCGATGCCGCCTGGGACGAAGCCGCCGAGCGCGTGCACGGCATCACCCGCGCCATCCTGAAGATCCACGGCAAGCCGCTGCTGGAGGTGGCGCGCGACCTCAACCGCATCGCCCGCGGCCTGACCCTGTTTTCCGATGCCTGGGGCAACGACTATCCCTGGCTGTCGCGCCTGTTCGACGCCGCTGACATGCCGATGCGCTTCCAGCTCGAAAGCCTGCGCACCCTGCTGGACGAGGCCGAGGCCGCGCGCTGGGCCGCCGCCAAGGCCGAGGTCATCGCCGAACTCAAGCTGACGCGCCACCGCGCCAGCAGCGACGCCAGGATCCTGCAGCGCACCCTGGTGCGCATCAAGGGGCGCGCTCCCGCCGCTTCCTTGTAAGCCGCCTGGCCGGTTTGCTTGTGAAGCGCCTCGCAGGCTTCTTGTAATAATCCGCTGTATCGCCCCGGCGCCCTTGGAGCGCGGCGCGCCGCCATGCTCTAATGCCTGCGCGATCACCTACAAGAAGCAGGAGACGGAAGCATGAGCATGAAAATCGAATGCCTGGTCGAGGCCAACAACCACCTCGGCGAAGGCCCGGTGTGGGATGTCGAAGAAGGCCGCCTCTACTGGGTCGACGGCACCGGCAGGCGCGTCGGCAAGCCCTCGCTCTGGCGCATGGACCCGAAAAAAGGCAAGGTCGAGCACTGGAGCCTGGACCGCGACATCGGCGCGCTCGCCCTGCGCAAGAACGGCGGCGCCGTGATGGCGCTGGACGACGGCTTCTACTTCTACGACTACGACAAGGAGAAGCTCGACCTCATCACCCTGATCGACGCCGGGAACCCGCGCACCCGGCTGAATGACGGCAAGGTCGATCGCCGCGGCCGCTTTTTCGCCGGCGGCATGGACGACAAGGAAGAACTGAAGAACTGCGCCATCTGGCGTCTCGACCCCGACCTCTCGGTCACCAAGGTCGACGAAGGCATCATCTGCTCCAACGGCCCCTGCTGGAGCCCGGACGACAAGACCTTCTACTTCACCGATACGTTCCAGAAGGAATACTGGGCCTACGACTACGACATCGAAAAAGGCACCCTGTCGAACAAGCGCCTGTTCGTCGACATGAAAGACGATGCCGGTGTGGCGGACGGCTCCACGGTGGATGCCGAAGGCTGCCTGTGGAACGCCTCGCTGATCAGCGGCGACCTGGTGCGCTACGCCCCCGATGGTAGCGTGGAGCGGCGCATCGGCATGCCGGTGCGCAACATCACCAGCGTGATGTTCGGCGGCGACAAGCTGGATGAAATCTACGTCACCTCGATGGCGCGCGTGAAGCACCCGGCGGTGCACGAACTGTTCGCCAGGGAAGTGAAGCCGCAGCACCTCGCCGGCGCGTTGTTCCGCATCACCGGGCTGGGGATCAAGGGCGTGGCTGAGCCACGCTTTGGCGGCTGAGCCGGGCGCGCCGGATCGATCGGCGCCGCCTGATCCGCAATCGGTATAAGCATCGGCGGCAAATGGTATTGGAAGGGCGGGGCGCCGGCGCCTAAGATGGGCGGCTCCCACCTGCCGCCGATCAGGCGGTGCCTCACCTCAAGGAACGCGCATGACCCCGCACGCCACTCCCATTCGCCCCGAGCCGCTGACCCGCTTCCTGCGCGAGATCGGCCCGCGCTACCAGGCCGACATCCGTGCCGGCAGCGATGCGACCAAGGAGGCCTACCTGCCGTTTCTTGCCGCCGCGCCGAAGGCCGGCGTCAAGCTGACGCGCGACGTTGCCTACGCGCAGCACGCGCGCTGCGTGCTCGACATCTATGCACCCGAAGGCGCGCGCAATGCCCCGGTGGTGGCCTTCGTCCACGGCGGCGCCTTCGTGCGCGGCGACAAGGACATCAACGCCGAAATCTACGGCAACGTGCTCACCTGGTTCGCGCGCCGCGGCTGTATCGGCGTCAACATCGAATACCGCCTGGCGGGCGAAGCGCCCTATCCCGAAGGCGGGCGCGACGTCGGCGCGGCTTGCGCGTGGATAAAGAATTCGATCGTGGAATATGGCGGCGACGCGCAGCGCTTCTGCCTGATCGGCCACTCCGCCGGCGGTACCCATGCCGCCACCTACGCCTTCGACCCGGCGCTGGGCCAGTTCGGCCGCGACATCAGCGCCCTGGTGCTGATGTCCGCGCGCACCCGTGCCGACGCGCTGCCGTCCAACCCTAACGCCGCCGCCGTGCAGTCCTATTTTGGCCAGGACACCGGGCTCTTCGAATCGCGCTCGCCCGTGACCCACGCCGCGGCCTCGAGGCTGCCCATGATGCTGGTGTGCGCCGAATACGAAAACCCGCTGCTCGACGTCTACAACCTGGAACTGGCGCACCGCGTCGCCCGGGCGCGCGGCCGCGCGCCGCGCTTCATCATCGCGGCGGATCACAATCACATTTCGCTGGTGGCGCAGTTCAACAGCGGCGAGGACTGGATCGGCGAGCAGATCCTCGATTTCTTCGCCTCCACCTTCGCGCCCGCCTGAACGTGCGGGCCGCTGTCGCCGGTCAGGGTGTCAGTCCCGCCGCCTTCACCACGCCGCTGTACTTGCGGCTTTCTTCCCTGACATAGGCGATGTAGCCGGCACGTCCGCGTGTATCCGGCTCGGTGCCCAGGTCGCGCAGGCTCTTTTCCGTCTCCGGCGTCCGCAAGACTGCTTCCAGCGCGCCATTGAGATGCGCGATGACGGGCGCGGGCACCGCCGCCGGCGCGAATATGCCGAACCAGGCGCTGACTTCAAAACCGGGGTAGCCCGATTCGGCGATCGTCGGCACTTCCGGCAGCAGCGGGCTGCGCTTCGCGCTGGTCATCCCCAGCGCGCGCAGCTTGTTGCTGCGCAGGTGGGGGAGGGATGTCGCCTGCAAGTCGAACATCAGCGGCACCTGGCCCGCCAGCACATCGGCCAGGGCCGGTGCGCTGCCGCGATAAGGCACGTGCAGGAGCTTGATGTGCGCGGCGTTGGCGAGCATCTCCCCCGCCAGGTGATTGGAGGTGCCCGGGCCGGCGGAGGCGTAGGCCACCACGCCCGGCTTGGCCTTCGCCGCCGCCACCACCTCGGCCACCGAGTGGTAGGGCGAGGCCGGGTTGGCCACCAGCACGAAAGGAATGGAGGTTACCGGTGCCACCGGCGTGAAGTCCTTCACCGGGTCATAGCCCACCTTGGCCATCGCCGGGTTGATCGCCTGCGAACTCACCGTGCCCATCAGCAGCGTGTAGCCGTCGGCCGGCGCTTCGGCGACGAAGCGCGCGCCGATCGCCGTGCCGGCGCCGCCGCGATTGTCCACCACCACCGCCTGGCCGATCTTCGCCGCCAGCTTCTGCCCCACCAGGCGCGCCAGGATGTCCGCCGAACCGCCGGCGGGGTAGGGCACCACCAGGGTAACCGGCCGTGTCGGCCAGGTCTGCGCCAGGCTGGCGCCGGCCGTGAGGAGCAGGGCTGCCGCCACGGCGGCGGGGAACAGGTTTGCCGCGGCGGCGGCGATTGGCGATCGCATGCTTCGGAACTCCCAGAGCCTTAAGAATTCTTCAAACCATTGCAGGCAATAGTGCGGCGCGCGACACAGCCTGTCCAATACGAAATCCTTCCTTGCTTAATACGTCATGACGATCACCGGCATGATCTTGAAACCGGATGTGAAAGTTGCGGCAGCGCGGCATTGGCGATTCGGCGCGGACCAGGGCACGACTCTTCAGGCCCGGCGCACGCGTTTTTGCTTCGCCGCGCGCCCCGAAGCCGCGCGCGGCTTCGCGGGCAGCATCAGCGTGCGGCGCGCCGTCGCCAGGAAGGCTTCGATCACAGGGTTGTCGGCGTCGGCCGCATGGGCGAATTCCAGGCCGTAGGTCGGCGGCTTGGGATCGGCCAGCTCAAGAAATTTCACGTCCCCCATTTTCATCACCTGCATCGAGGCCGGCACCAGTGCCACCCCGGCGCCGCCTGCCACCAGCGTCAGGATCACCTGCATCTGCGAGGCCTGCTGCACCACCTTGGGATGAAAACCCGCCGCCTGGCAGGCGTGCAGCAGCGCCGCGTAGAACCCCGGCCCCTCGGAAGCGGGAAAGGCGACAAAGGCCTCCGCCGCCAGTTCGCGCAGGCGCACCGATTTCCTTTCCGCCAGCGCATGCCCGCGCGGCACCGCCAGCACGAAGCGCTGCTCGCCCAGGGTCTCCACCCGCAAGCCCTTGGTGTCGGAGAGCGGCCCGACCACGATGGCGAGGTCGACATCACCCTTGTTGAGCGCCTCCAGCTGGCGCACCGTGGTATCGGCCGAAAGCTGCAAATGCACCGTGGGATATTCGCGCTGGAAGCGCTTGAACAGCGCCGGCAGCAATTCCAGCGCGGCGCTGGGAACGAAAGAAATCTTCAGCGAGCCTTCCATCCCGCCGGCGGCGCGCCGGGCGCGCTCCACCGCCTGCTGCGCCTGCGCCAGGATGCGCCGCGCATCCTTGAGGAAGAGGGCGCCCGCCGGTGTCAGCCTGACGTGGTGCCGGCTGCGGTCCAGCAGCGGCGCCCCCACTTCCGCCTCCAGGTGCTGGATCGACACCGAAAGCGGCGGCTGCGACATGTGCAGGCGCAGGGAAGCGCGGCGGAAATTGAGCTCTTCGGCCACCGCCACGAAATGACGCAACTGCCGCAGTTCGATCATGCTGATTCACCTGCGCTATTACCGTCGAAGATAAATAGTATTGGATGAATCAGCAGCCTGTCCATAGCATGGTTGTATCGGGCGCTCTCCGCGCCCGCGCCCCACCCAGAAACGAGGTAACCCATGCAACCCTCACTGCTCGAAGAAGTGGCCCAGGTGCCCAACCCCTACCCGGTGGTAAGCAAGATGGAATACCCGGACGTCTGGCGCCTATGCACCCAGGCGCGGGAACTGGCCTGGGACCCGGTTACCGACGTCGATTACTCCGACCTGGAAAAAGCCGACCTGCCGCCTGAGGTGCGCCACGCCGGCGCCGAATGGTGGAGCCTGCGCGCCTGGATGGAGCATGGCGCCACGCCCTACGGCGCCGAGCGCCTGCGCGACGCCATCTTCATGCACCAGCCTTTCGAGATCAAGCAGCACATCACCAACTTCATTGCCGAGGAACTGCGCCACCACGAGGCCAGCTTTCGCGTCGCCGATGCCTTGGGCGGCTACGAGCCGACGCCGCGCGCCGATTACTTCAAGGACATCATCCCCAAGTTCCACAACGAGGCGGACGAGAAGTCGATGAGCTTTTTCGCCGGCCTCTCGGTCAACACCCTGTTCGAGCAGCTCTCAGGCGAACTGCTGCAGGCGCGCTATGAAAACGCCCGCTTCGGCTCGATCAAGGAAGCCTGCCGCCTGATCCTGAGGGATGAGGCGCGGCACATCCAGTTCGGGCGCATCATCATGCGGCGCTTTTTCAACGAACTCTCCGCCGATGAAAAGAAGAACATCGGCATCAAGGTGGCGAAGAAGCTGCGCGGCAGCCTGCTCAACGGCGTCTACGCCGTGGTCAACCTGCCGCCGGACGAGCGCGCCCGCTCGGCGAAAAACCGCGAACTGGCGCAGCGCCACGGCCTGGGCGCCACCCATCCGGACGAGGAAATGGCGATCATCCGCACCGGCATGAACAAGATCCGCGAAGACGTGGGGCAGTACGGCGTCGAAATCCCGGTGATTCCGGAGCTCGACAACATTCACTGAGCCGCAAGCAGCGCGAAGGAAGACCTTACTTTTTCACTTCCAGCGGCTCGCTCTTCCACCACTTTTCCTTTGGCGTGCAAGGCTTCCAATCCTTCCCGACGTTCTGACCGTGCCAGTAAGAATAGTCGATGCTGAGGGCTTCGAGGCGGTCCGCGCACGACTTGCAGCAAGGTTTGGAAACGCCCATGGTGTCCCCCTCCAGGCGTATGCCCTTGTGGCTGAAATAGTCGACCAGTTGCATTTCGGCATGGTAGCTGTCCGATTTTGGATCCGGCAGCACTTCGATCTTCGCATCCACGTCTTCCCGCTCAAGCGCGCCTTTCACCAGCTTGTGCTGGAATTCCGCGATCTTGTTCGTTGTTACGTACAGCGTGCCGCCGCACTCCGCCACTGCCACCGTGGGCGCGCCGATCATCTGCTGCCCGAGCATGTCGGTAGGTGAGATCGCATTGTCACCGGGGGCGGTATGAGTGATTGCCAGCATCAGGCGGGCGACGCGGTCGTAGTAGTTCAGCCCCTCCGGCGTGATATTTTCATAGACCACCGGAGTGGTGATCGTCGCGCCGGGAAAATTCTTCTTGGCGACATTAAGCTGTCCCTTGGGCGGGACGTCCTTCAGGAAGTCCGTTATCTTCGGATCGTAGGTGCTCAGTTCTTTTTTATCCAGGTTGTTTTTGCCCCAAACCTGGATCAGGCGTTTGTCATCGGCGTATTTTTTCTCGTTCGGCATATCACCTCCAGTCAAGGCCAGGCCAGGACAGCGCGGCACCTGCGCTTGCGCCCGAGGAACGAGCGGAAGGGCCACGCAATACGCAAGGATGGCCGGAGAAGCGCCGGGCGGCCTGATGCGTGGCGCACACTATGCGCCCGTAAATAGAACAGGGCAACTAGACGAAAGTATTAGATTACTTTTTTGGTCTGGCCGGGGCTAATCGCTTACCCGCCCGCGCAGCGCCTTGACCTTCCCGCGTTGCACCTTGCCGTCCACGCGCTTTCGCTGCGAACTCTTGGTGGGCTTGGTGGCGTAACGCTTTTTCGGCGCGCGGGCGGTGGCCGCCAGCAATTCCTGCAACCGCTCCAGCGCCTCGGCGCGGTTCAGCTCCTGGCTGCGATGCTCCTGCGCCTTGATCACCAGCACACCGTCCCCGGTGATGCGGCCGTCGTTCAGCGCCAGCAGGCGTTCCTTGTGCGCAGGCGACAGCGAAGAAGCGGGAATATCGAAGCGCAGATGGATCGCGCTCGATACTTTGTTGACGTTCTGGCCGCCGGCGCCTTGCGCGCGCACGGCGCTGATTTCAATCTCGTGCTCGGGAACCCGGAAACCCGGCGTCGCCATGGCCTTAAGCGCGCGGCGCTTGCGCCGGGCGGCGGAACGGCCACACCAGCTGGTCGCGGAAGCGCGCCGGCATCTCGTCCTTGATGCCGATGTCCACCGGCGGGCGACGCTTTTCGTTGAAATAGGTGCCGAAGATCCAGTCCCACAGCATCAGGTTCTCACCGAAATTCTTGTCGCCTTCGCGCAAATCCTTGCTGTGATGCCAGCGGTGCAGCTCCGGCGTGTTGAACACCAGCGAAAGCCAGCCGAAGCGCATCTCGATGTTGCAGTGGGTCAGCATGCCGATGTAGGCGGTGATGGCCGAGAGCCACGTCACCACTTCCAGCGGCGCGCCCAGCATTACCAGTACCGCCATTGCCGGCACGATGCTCTTGATCGAATCGACGAAGTGAAAACGCCCGGTGTTCACCACCCACAGCTTGGTGACGCTGTGATGCACGGCGTGAAAGCGCCACAGCGGCTTCCACTTGTGCGCGATGTGATGCCCCCAGTACAGGGCGAATTCCGCCGCCACCAGTGCCAGCACCACCTGGGCCCAGATCGGCCAGTGGCGCGGCCAGATGCCGTTGCCGGGCGACGACAGCGGCGTGATCAGCGACGCCAGGCCCACCGCCGAACTGAAGACGATCAGGGTCTGCACCGCGCCCTTGCTCACCAGGGTATGCGCGATGTCCGCCTTGAGCTGGCCGTCCGGCTTGGTCCACGTCTTCTCGTGCGGCATCCAGCGCTCCAGCAACAGGAGCGTGACGGCCAGCGTGAAATAGGTGATGTTGAAGCCGATCACCGGCGAACCTGCGGCAAAGCCGATTTGTGTCGCGATGATGCAAAGGACCAGCAGTAGTGGCCAGGCGGTCCAGGAAATGAGGGTGCGGGCTGCGGTCATCAGGAATCGGGAAACTTGCGAAGGGAAATTATACCCAACCCTCCCCTCAACTCATGACGCCGGTATGAATGGCCAAAGGCGGCGGTACGGGCGCCTTAGTGACCCACGCCGACATTGGCCTCGCCCGAGGCCTTCGCCTGGGCCTGCGACTTGCGCGCCGCCGACATCGACACCGCCGGCACCAGCGTGGTCAGGCTCACCAGGCAGATGGAAAGCGCCAGCAGCGTGAGGAAGGTGAGGTGCAGCGAATGCTGCAAGGCGTGGCTGGCGATGGCATCTCCCGCGAAGCCTTCAGGCGCGGTGAGCAGCGCCTTCAGCTCGTCGGCGGAAACACGCGTGCCTTCGGCATGCGCCAGGCCGTAGTTGAGCACCGCGCCGAACAGCGCCGCGCCCAGGGTGCTGCCGAGGTTGCGCGAAAAGAGATTGGAAGCGGTGGCGCTGCCGCGCTCGTCCGGCGCGACAATCGACTGAATCATCAGCAGCGCGGCATTGGCGAACAGGCCCATTCCCAGGCCCATGACCAGCGAGCCGACGGCAGCGGAGATGGGTGAACTCTCCGGCCCCAGCAGCACGAAGAATATCGAGCCGATCACGTGGCCGACGCCGCCCGTGATAAGGATGGGGCGCGGCCCCAAATGCCTGAGCAGGCGCACCGCGATGGTGGCGCCCACCGGCCAGCCGAACATCACCATGGTCAGCGCCATGCCGGCGGCGATCGGCGAGCGGTGCAGCACGCCCTGCACATACATCGGCAAAAAAGAAGTGATGCCCATCAGCGCCATGCCGGAGAGCAGCGCGGCGACGTTGGCCACCGCGATCGGGCGCCGCCCCCAGAGAGCGAAGGAAATCATCGGCTCCTTCACGCGCGTCTCCTGCCAGACGAACAGGGCGCCGAAGAAGCCGGCACCGGCCAGGCCCGCCCACATCATCGTGGTGTTGTCGCCGCTGACGTCGGTCAGCGCCACCATGAGGGAAGAGACCGCGATGGCGAACAGCGCCGCGCCGGCGTAATCGATCGCGGGCTTGCGGGTCGAAGTATCTTCCTTGAGGTGGAAGTAAAAGCCGGCGGCCGAAGCCAGGCCGATCGGAACGTTGATCCAGAACACCCAGGGCCAGGAGAGTTCACGGATGATCAGGCCGCCCAGCATGGGGCCGATCACCGCCGAGATCGCCCACACGCTGGCAAGGTAACCCTGCACCTTGCCGCGCTCGTGCGCCGGGTAGAGGTCGGCGATGATGGTGAGGTTGGCCGGCTGGATCGCCCCGGCGCCCACCCCCTGCATCAGGCGGAACACGATCATTGCCGGCATCGACCAGGCAAAACCGGCGAGGATGGAGCCGAGCAGGAACATGGTGATGCCGGCCAGTTCGATCGGCTTGCGGCCGTAGATGTCGGCCAGCTTGCCGAAGATCACCGTCATCGCCGTCTGTGCCAGCAGATACGAGGAGAATACCCAGCTATAGAGGTTCAGGCCGCCCAGGTGGGCGACGATCTGCGGCATGGCAGTGGCGACAATCGTCGCCTCGAAGGCCGTCATCGCCATCGACGACATCACCGAAGCAATGACGAGCGGGCGATTGGATTTATCGTTGGCGGGCATGGTGCTGCGAAGGAGGGGGCGTTGCTAGCGGGGCAGGGGGTTTTGGCAAACCGCGCTTGGGGGCCACCGCGCCAATCCGCAAGTTTACCGGGCCTCCATGTCAGAGTCTCGTTAAAGTTTGTTTGGGTGGGAAAACTGTGTTTCGCGTACGACGCGCGTAGCCGCATCGGCAGCCGGGCGATGCGCCGATTGCCTGATACTGCCTACGTGCGGGCCCGGCGCGCCGGATGCATTTCGCAGCCTGCGCCAGGGCGACAGGACTGCCCGGAGGCGCCTGCGGCGGCCGAGCCGCGCAGGGGGAGTAAAATGGCCGCATGAAAATCGCTGACATGCACAAGAAGAAGGGCCTGAAGATCAACAACGCCATCGGCCCGCACGGCGCCATCGGCAAGCCCAGCGGCGCCCCGCCGGCGCCGGACCGCCGCGAGCAGCGCAAGCTCGACCAGGAAAAAGGCCTGGTGGCGTTCGCCTGCAAGCTCGATGGCGCGCTGATCAACCGCTTGCGCGCGCTGGCCGAAGAGCGCCAGGTGCCGCTGAACGACCTCGTAGGCGAGTTGCTTGCCGCCGGCCTGGAAGCAGGTGCTGCCGCGCCCAGGGAAAAGGCCGAGAAAGCGCCTGCGGCAAAGAAGCCGAAGGCACCGCCGGCCGGCGCGTAAAGCGCCTCAGGCGCCGGTACCGAAGCGCGCCGCCGAGCGCGCCCGCGCCTTCGCCGCCTCGATCACGCGGTTGCGCGGCTCGGCATTCGTCACCATCGAAGCAATCAGTGCACGCGCCGCCTGCGTCACTTCCTCCACTGCCTGGTTGAACGCCGCTTCATTGGCCTGCGAAGGCTTGGTGAATCCAGAAAGCTTGCGCACGAATTGCAGCGAAGCGTCGCGGACCTCGTTGTCGGTCGCGGGCGGCTCGAAGTTGAACAGGGTCTTGATGTTGCGGCACATGGTCTTCTCCTTCACATGCGCCGCATTATGCGCCCGCCAAAGAGCGGCTTCAGGGCGCGGGCGGGAAGTGCTCGACGTGGGTTTCCGCCGTGCGCCCGAAATACACCACGCGCCTGCCCGGCAGCGAGACCACGTAGCCGGCGCAGCCTGAAGCCATCGCTTCGAGGCAAAAGCCCTGGTAGGTGTAGTCCGCGCCGCCGGCCTGGGCGCGGCGCACCGCGGCTTCGACGCCGGCGGGCGTAAAGGCGGCGGCGATGTTCGCGTCGACCTTGTGCGCGGGCAATTCGAGGGCGCTGCCGTCGGGAAGGTGGAAAATGCGCACCCCCTGGCGGAAGTCGACGTAATAGCCTTCGATGCCGGCCTCGGCCAGCCGCCCGAGTTGCGCGGGAAAGCTCAGGGTGTTGTTCTCGGTGCCTTCGTTGCAGGCACGGGCGACGGCGGCGACGTTCGGGTTCATGCGGGTCTCCTCGAGGGAAGGTGGGTCAGTCGATCGGCACGGCGCAGAGGCTGCGCCGCTTCACGATGTCTTCGAGCAGGCCTTGCAGCTTCGCGCGTTCGGCCTTGCCCAGGTGGCCGAAGAAATCGGCGTCGTTGGCGTCCGCCAGCGCCGCCAGTTGCGGCACCAGGCGGCGCGCCGATGCGGTCAGCGCGAGGGTCTGCGCGCGACCGTCCCCGGGGTCGGCACGGCGGCGCAGGAGCGACTTGGCGATCAGGCGGTCGGCGAGCTTGGTGATCGCGCCGCGCGTCATGCCGATGCGCTCGGCCAGGAGGCTGGGGGCAAGCGCGTCGGCATCGTAGAGTTCGCGCATCACCACCCATTCGGCCACCGTCACGCCGCGCTCTTCGATGCGCCGCGCGAACCCCTGCGAGACGTGGTTGGAGACGTAGCGCAGCCAATAGCCGAGATGGGCGTTGAGCGGGGAGATAGGGGCGGTCACGATGCACGATAATTGGTTGACCAGGAAATTATATCGCATGTAGTTTCCATGTCAACTAAAATCCGGGGCGCGGCAGCCAGGTGAAAATCGCCTGGACATCGGCGCGCAAGCTGGTATCTTTGGTGTCATGTGTCGCTGTGTGCTCACGCCGTCCAGGGCCGGCGCGGGAAAGGCCGGGGCAACACGTTTGTGGTTGTTTTTTCCGCCTGCCCGCCGCGGTAACGGCGCGGCCCCGGCTAATACAAGTGTGGTAACCGGGATGCGCGTTTTCCGGAAAACCTCCGTTGTTTACCGTGGTTTTTCATGGCGCAACCACAGGTGTGATGGCCGCGCCCGCGATTTTTCGAAAAATTCTCAGGGTTTCTCAGGGTGCCACTGCGCGCGGCCGAAACCGTGCGATGGTGGGTGGGACCTGAGGCGGTCAGCCACCGCCGGGCGCCGCTGCGCGGTCTAGCCAGCGGCGTTGGCGGCGGGGAATTCCTGCCTGACCCAGCGGCCGATCTTCTGCCGCAGGGCATCCACCGTGTAGGGCTTGGAGAGGTAATCGTCCATGCCGGCGGCCATGCATTTTTCCAGGTCGCCGGAGGAGGCGCTGGCGGTGAGCGCAATCACCGGGATCGCCGGGGTGCCGGCGGCCTGCTCGCGGGCGCGCAGGCGCAGGGTGGCTTCGAAGCCGTCCATCTCCGGCATCATGCAGTCCATCAGCACGATGTCGTAGGCGTCGCGTTCCAGGGCGTCGAGGGCTTCGCGGCCGTTGCCGACCGAGCGGAAACCGTAGCCCAGCTTGCGCAGCAGGGCTTCGGCGAATTTGCGGTTGATGTCGTTGTCTTCGACCACCAGCACGCGCCCGGTGGGGCTGGCCTCGGCCGGCGCGGCGGGCGTCACCGGCATGGGAATGATGGTATCGGGCGCGACGGCGATTTCCAGCGGCACTTCGAACCAGAAGCGGGCGCCTTCGCCGGGCTTGCTGTCGACGCCGATGGTGCCGCCCATCAGCTCGACCAGGCGCTTGCAGATCGCCAGCCCCAGGCCGGTGCCGCCGTATTTGCGGGTGATCGAGCCATCGCCCTGGGTGAAGGGGCGGAACAGGCGCTGCAGGGTCTCCGGGCTGATGCCGATGCCGGTGTCGCGCACGGTGAAGCGCAGGCGCGCGCGCAGGCCGGATTCCAGGCCGTCGGTACGCGCGGCGGTGACCAGCACGGTGCCTTCACGGGTGAACTTGATGCCGTTGGAAACCAGGTTGCCCAGCACCTGGCGCAGGCGGATGGCGTCGCCGGTGAGCGAGGCCGGCACTTCTTCGTCGACCTGCACGTTGATGCGCACGCGGTTCTTGTGCGCATTCTCGGCGTAGAGGGCGGCGACGTCGCGCACCAGGCTGCGCGCGTCGAAGGGCGCAGCCTCCAGTTCCATGCGCCCGGCCTCGATCTTGGAAAAGTCGAGCACGTCGTTGATGGTGGCCAGCAGCATCTCGCCGGATTGCTGCACGGTCAGCGCGTAGTCGCGCTGCTGCGGCGTCAGTTCGGTGGCGAGCAGCAGTTCGGACATGCCCATCACGCCGTTCATCGGCGTGCGGATCTCGTGGCTCATGATGGCGAGGAATTCGGACTTCGCCATGTTGGCCGCCTCGGCGCGCTGCATCAGCGAGCGGGTGAATTGCAGGTCTTCCTCGTGGCGCGTGAGCAGGCGGCGCGACAGCCAGGCGGAGATCACCACCACCAGGGCGGTGATCAGCGACAGGATGGCGATGAAGGCGGCGGTGTGGCGCCATTGCGCGAGGTAGATGTCTTCGGGAATGGTGAGCCCGATGATCAGCGGGTATTTGTCGATGCGCCGCGCGGCGGTCAGGCGCGGCGCGGCGGCGCCGCCCTCGGATTCGCGCGGTCCGTTGAGCAGGGCGACGCCGTGGGGGGCGCCGGTGGCGAGCACGCGCTGGATGCCGCCGGTGGCGGCAGAGCGTCCCAGCAGGTCTTCGCGCTGTGGCGAGCGCGCCAGGCGCACCAGGTCGCTGCGCGTGAGGTTGATGGTGGCGGCCGGCCCCAGGCTGATGCGGTCGTAGAAGCCCGAGAGGAAGTGGCAGGGAATACCCACCACGGCGACGCCGATGAAGCGGCCGTCGGGGCCGTTCAGGCGCCGGCTCAGGTAGAAGGTCCAGGTGTTGCCGCCGCGGCTTTTCACCGGCACGCTGATGAACAGGTCCGGGCTTCTCTCGGTGGCGTGGGTCTGGAAGAAGTCGCGGTCGGCGAAGTTGAGTGGCGGCGGCGGGTAGGCGCGGGCGAAGTTGATCAGGTCGCCGTTGGCGGCAACGATAGAGGCCGACTCCACCTGCGGCGAGCCGCTCGCCTTGTCGCGCAGCATCTGGTGCACTTCGGAGGTGGACATCATCGCCCGCAGCGTGGCTTCGTCGGCGATGCCGGCGCTGCTGACGTGCTCGACCAGGCCGGTGAGAATCAGGTCGGCCGAAGTGATGGTCTGCTCGGCGTGCTCGGCCAGGATCAGCGTCAGGTTGTCGGCATGCTGGCTCCACTCGTCGATCGCCTGGCGCCTGAGCATCAGCACCGAAGTGATGCAGGCCACCGCGATGGCCACAAGCAAGATCGCGCCAAAGACCAGCGGCATGCGGCTGGCGGGAATGGCTTTCAGGCGGAATGGGCTCATTGTCTCGCGAGTGACCCGAGCGCCTGGAAGGGGCGCCTTTTAATTTGTGGCCCGACAATGATAAAGGAATGGCGCCGCCGCGCCATCCCTGCCTGGTTATCCGCCCTGTCTGGCGCCGGTGGGGGGCGCCGAGGAATGGCAGGACGGGGGCGCTGGGAGGTGAGAGGAAGGGGGCGGCCCCTAGGCGGTGGGGCGCTGGGTGCGCCGGTACAGTTCGACGTATTGCCCGGCCGGGGCGCCCCAGTGAAAGGCTGTGCCCATGCCATTGTCCTGCAAACCCTGCCACAGGGCCGGGTTGCGCCAGGCAGCGTGGGCACGGCCGATGGCCTGTGCCAGGGCCGGGGCGGCCGCTTCGCGGAAGACGAAGCCGTTGGCCCGGCCGGCAGTGGTGGCGCCCGCCGGCAGGTCGATCACCGTGTCGGCCAGGCCGCCGGTGGCGCGCACCACCGGCGGGGTGCCGTAGGTGAGGCTGTACATCTGGTTCAGGCCGCAGGGCTCGAAGCGCGAGGGCATGAGAAAGCAGTCGGCGCCGCCTTCGATCAAGTGCGCCAGGCCTTCGTCGAAGCCAATGGTGGCCGACACCCGGCCGGGATGGCGCTTCGCCAGGGCGGCAAAGGCGGTTTCCAGGGCCTCTTCGCCGCTGCCGAGGATGGCCAGCTGCGCCGGCAGCCGCAGCAGGGTTTCGGCGGCTTCCAGCACCAGGTCCAGGCCCTTCTGGTGCGCCAGGCGGCTGACCACGCCGAACAGCATCAGGTCCTCGCGTTCTTCGAGCTTTAGGCGCTGGCGCAGGGCGCGCTGGTTGGCGGCCTTGCCGGCGAGCGCCCCGGCGCTGTAGCGCTGCGGCAGCAGGGGGTCGGTGGCGGGGTTCCATACGGCGTCGTCGATGCCGTTGAGAATGCCGGAGAGGCGCTCGCTGCGATTGCGCAGCAGGCCCGCCATGCCCATGCCTTCGGCGTCGGTCTGGATCTCGCGCGCGTAGGTCGGGCTGACGGTGGTGATGCGGTCGGCGAACTGCACCCCGGCCTTGAGGAAGGAAAGCTCGTTGTAGAACTCGACGCCGTCCATGCTCCACGCGGCCGGCGGCAGGCCCAGCGTGGCAAGCGTGTCACGCGCGAACTTGCCCTGGAAGGCAAGGTTGTGCACGGTGAGAAGCGTGCCGGCGCGGCTTTTGTGCAGGTAGTGCAGGTAGGCGGGGGCCAGCGCGCTTTGCCAGTCGTGGCAATGCAGGATGTCGGGCTTCCAGGAAAGCGGCGTGTCTTCGCTTGCCAGCAGGGCGGCGACGCGCGAGAGCAGGCCGAAGCGCAGCACGTTGTCCGGCCAGTCGCGGCCGTCGGCGCCGAGATAGGGGTTGCCGGCGCGGGCGTAGAGCGATGGGCAGTCGACCATCAGCAGGCCCACACCTTGCGGGCCGCGTGCTTCGCGCAAGGTGGCGGCCGGCAGTTCGCCGCCGGGGGCGGCGATGCGCGCAACCACGGGGGCGTCGGGAAAGTCCTGGGTCAAACCCGGGTAGGCCGGCAGCAGGACCTTCACGTCCATGCCGAGACGGATGAGGGCGGGCGGCAGGGCGGCGACGACGTCGCCCAGGCCGCCGGTCTTCACCCATGGCGCCATTTCGGAGGCGGCAAGGAGAATGCGCATGAATGGTTTGTTGTGGTTATCGCGCGGCGCAGTGTACCCGCGCCGCGGTGTTGTGCGCCTACTTGCGCAGGGCGGCGATCAGGCCGGCGGTGGAGGAATCGAGCGCGTCGGTGGCAGCCTTGCTGCCGGGCTCCAGCATGGGGATCAGGCGCATCGCCAGCACCTTGCCGAGTTCCACGCCCCATTGGTCGAAGGAGTTGATGTTCCAGATGAGGCCCTGCACGAATACCTTGTGCTCGTACATCGCGATCAGTTGCCCGAGGGAATGCGGCGTCAGCTTCGGCATCAGCAGGGTGGTGGAAGGCTGGTTGCCGGGGAACACCTTGAGCGGCGCCAGGCGCGCGACGGTGGCGGCGTCCGCGCCCGACTTCGCGAGATCAGCCTTCGCCTCTTCCAGCGTCTTGCCGTGCATCAGCGCCTCGCTTTGCGCCAGCACGTTGGCGAGCAGCGGCACCTGGTGGCCGGGCAGGTCGAAGTCGGCATGCTTGAAGGCGACGAAGTCGCAGGGAATCAGGCGCCCGCCCTGGTGGATCAACTGGTAGAACGCATGCTGGCCGTTGGTGCCGGGCTCGCCCCAGACGATCGGGCAGGTTTCGGTGCCGACCACCTTGCCGTCGCGCCCGGCCTGCTTGCCGTTGCTCTCCATCTCCAGTTGCTGCAGGTAGCGCGAGAGGTGCTCGAGAGACTGGCTGTAGGGCAGGATGGCGAGCGTGGGCGCGCCCTGGAAGTTGACGTTCCAGATGCCGATGAGCGCCATCGTTGCCGGCAGGTTCTTTTCCACCGGCGCGCTGAAAAAGTGCTGGTCCATCGCGTAGGCGCCGGCGAGCATCCGCTCGAAGTTGGCGTAACCGACGGCCAGCGCGATCGGCAGGCCGATGGCGGACCACATCGAATAACGCCCGCCGACCCAGTCCCAGAAGGCAAAGGTGTTTTCCGGCGCGATGCCGAACTTCGCCACTTCCTTGAGGTTGGTGGAGAGCGCGACAAAATGCTTGGGCACCGCCGCTTCGCCCAGGCCCTTGGCCGCCACGATCCAGGCGCGCGCCGACTGCGCGTTGCGCATGGTCTCCAGCGTGGTGAAGGTCTTGCTGGCGATGACGAACAGGGTGCGTGCCGGGTCAAGGGTATTCAGCATGCCGGCGAGATGAGCGCCGTCCAGGTTCGATACGTAATGCACGTGCATGCCTGGATGGGCATAGGCGGCGAGCGCCTGCGTTGCCATCTTCGGGCCCAGGTCGGAGCCGCCGATGCCGATGTTCACCACGTCGGTGATGGTCTCGCCGGTGCCGCCCTTCCACTTGCCGGAATGGATGGCGTCGCAAAACCCGCGCATTTGTCCCAGCACCTTGCGCACCTCGGGCATCACGTCGCGGCCCTCGCTCATGATCGGCGTGTCGCCCTGGTGGCGCAGCGCGATGTGCAGCACCGAGCGCTGTTCGCTGTTGTTGATCGGCTCGCCCGCGCGCATGCGCTTGATCCAGCCGGGTACGTCGGCGGCGGCATAAAGGTCGCGCAGCGCCTCCATCACGGCGGCGTCGACGCGCTGCTTGGAATAGTCCAGCAGCATGTCCTCGGCGCGCAGCGAAAAGTTGTCGAAGCGTTTCTTGTCGGAAGCGAAGCGCTGGCGCAGCAGCACGGTGGATTGCGCCTCGGCCAGGGCGGAGAGGCGCTTCCAGGGCGCCGAGCCGATCAGGGGATTGCTCATGAAGTCGTTGCTTTCGGAAAAGGGTGCGGGGGTGATGCGCCGGGCCGCCCCCACGGCCCGCGGCGCTTACAGCCAGGTCATCAGGCCCAGCTCGAACGGATGGGTCAGGAGTTTATGCTCGGGATAGGCGCGGATGCGATAGTCGAGCTTGCCGCAATGCTCCGGCGTCAGCTCGCGGCCGAACAGGTATTCGCCATTCTCCAGCGGCTTCACCGGGCGCAGCACCTGGCGCTTGGCCTTGGCGAGGCTGTCTTCACCCTGGCGCGAAAACACCAGTTCGACGGCAATGTCCTTCGGGTCGAGACCGTTGAGGAAGACTGCCACTTCGAAGTGCAGCGGCGAGCCGTAGCGAATGCGCGTCTGCGGCACGTCGATGCGCCGCAGGCGCACGCCGCCCCAGGCGCCGCGGATGCGGCTTTTCCATTCCGCCACCACCTGTGCGCCGGCGAAATTCTCGCCCGCGTAGCGCCGCCACTGCGCTGCCGCGCTGGAGTAGAACTTGCCGACGTATTCGGTCACCATGCGATGCATGTTGAAGCGCGGCATGATGGTGGCGATCGAATGCTTGGACATCGCCACCCACTCCGGCGAATAGCCCAGCGCGCCGGTACGGTAGTAGAGCGGAATCACGCGGTCCTGCAGGATTTCGTACAGCGTGCGCGCCTCTTCGGCGTCGCGCTGCGCGGCATCGATGCCGTCACCCTCGCCGGTGGGCTTGATCGCCCAGCCGTTCTTGCCGTCGTAGCCTTCATCCCACCAGCCGTCGAGCACCGAGAGGTTGACGGCGCCGTTGATCGCCGCCTTCATGCCCGAGGTGCCGGAGGCTTCCAGCGGGTACACCGGGTTGTTCAGCCACACGTCCACCCCCGCCACCAGGCGGCGCGCCAGGTGCAGGTCATAGCCTTCGAGCAGGAGCACCTTGCCTTCGAAGTCCGGGTCGCGGGAGAGCTCGTAGATCTGGCGGATCAGCTCCTGTCCCGGCTGGTCCGCCGGATGCGCCTTGCCGGCGAAAACGAACAGCACCGGGCGCTGCTCGTCCGAGAGGATTTGCTTCAACCATTCGCGGTTGTTGAACAGCAGGGTGCCGCGCTTGTAGGTGGCGAAGCGGCGCGCGAAGCCGATGGTCAAGACCGACGGATTGGTCGGGTCGATATAGCGCAGCACGCGGTCCACGTGCGCTTCGGAAGCCTGGTTGCGCATGTACTGCTGGCGCACGCGATGGCGGATCAGGTGCAGCAACTGGGCTTTCAGCGACTGGCGGATCGCCCAGTACACCTGGTCGGGAATGCGGTTGACGCCGGCCCAGTGGCCATGGTCGGTCATGCGGTGCATCCAGCCCAGGCCCAGGTGGCGGTCGAACACCTCGTACCAGTCTGTGGCCAGAAAAGTAGGCACGTGGATGGAGTTGGTGACGTAGTCCATCGGGTTTTCTTCCGGATCGATGTCCGGCCAGAACGGCGCGCAGATCTTCGAGGACACCGTGCCGTGGATGCGCGACACCCCGTTATGAAAACGCGAGCCGCGGATCGCCAGCGCCGTCATGTTGAACTCGGGCGAATCCGGCGCATTGCCCAGCGAGATCAGGCGCTGCGGCTCGATCTTCAGGCCCGCGCAATAGGGGCCGAAGTACTGCTCGATCATCTCGTTGCTGAAGTGATCATGCCCCGCCGGCACCGGCGTGTGGGTGGTGAAAAGCGTGTTGGAAGCCACCGCCTCCAGCGCCGTGTCGAACGGCAGGCCCTGCGCCACCAGCCCGCGCACCCGTTCCAGCACCAGGAAGGCGGCATGGCCCTCGTTCATGTGCCAGACCGTCGGCTTCAACTCGAGTTCGCGCAGCGCACGCGCTCCGCCCACGCCGAGCAGGATTTCCTGCTCGATGCGCATGGTGCGGTCGCCGCCGTAGAGCTGGTGGGTGATGTCGCGGTCGGCTTCGGAGTTTTCGGGCAGGTCGGAATCCAGCAGGTAGAGCGTTGTGTTGCCGGCGCGCGCTTTCCACACCTTGACCGACACCGTGCGCCCCGGCATCTCGACCGTCACCTTTACGTCTTCGTCCGGCCCGTTCGGGCGGCGCGCCGGCGTGATCGGCAGGTCGTCGAAATCGGTATCGTTGTACTGCGCGTGCTGGCGGCCGTTGCGGTCGATGGTCTGCTGGAAATAGCCCTGGCGATACAACAGGCCGATCGCGATGAAGGGCAGGTGCAGATCGGAGGCACCCTTGCAATGGTCGGCCGCGAGAATGCCCAGGCCGCCGGAGTAGATCGGCAGGCTCTCGTGGAAGCCGAACTCGGCGCAGAAATACGCGATCAGGTCGGTATGTTGCAAGGGCGGGCGGCCCGGCAGGTCCACCTTCACCAGGTTCTGGTGATAGGTGTCGTAGGAAGACAGCACCCGGTTCATGGTGCCCAAAAAAATCGGGTCGTCCGCGGCCTGGCGCAGGTAGCTCTGGTCGATGCGTTTCAGGAACGCCTTCGGGCTATGCCCGACCAGGTCCCAAAGCGGCGGGTTCAGGCGCGCGAACAGCCCGCGGCCGTGGCGGTCCCAGGTGTACCAGAGGTTGTCGGCCAGCTCGGTGAGCCGGGCCAGGCGCTGCGGAATCTCCGGGTTGATCTCGATCTGATAGCGCGTGCCCGCCATGATGAACTCCGTTTATTGATGAGTGTTGGGGGAGGGAGTAAGGGAAGCCGCTTCAAGGCTGATTTTAAATTCTCCGGCCGGCGACGCCGGCCAGGCCAGGGTGATTTCCACCGCTTGCATGATTTTTTCAAACCCGGCTTCGGACTGCGAAACCGTCTGGTGCATCTGCGCGCGCAATTGCGCCGGCGGGTCGGCGGAGAGCTTGAGCCGGCCGCCCAGCACCGCATCCTCCAGCGTTACGCCGGAAAAATTCTCCAGCGCCAGGGGCGCGCCGAAACCGCCCGGCACGTTGCCATTCGCTTCGACATAGCGTCCGGCCGGCCCGTCGCAACTGGGCATCGCCAGATTGAGGCAGACCTGCAAGGTACCCTCGAGGTTCCCGGTGCGGTAGGCCAGTTTGAGTGCCGCGCCCGCCAGGCTCACATGTTTGTGCACCTTGCCCTCGCCCGCGGCCGCGGTAAACCGCGCGCCGCCGGCGTTGGCTTCTTCCAGCGTGTAGGCATCCAGCGCATGCGTCGTGCCGCCCGCATCCACCCAGGCATCGACGCCGATGCCGCGCGGGCGCGTATCGGGCGCCGCGTCCGCCAGGGTAATTGGCTGCTTGAAGCTGACGCGCTCGTGCGGCGAGGCGATGCCGCCTTCGGCCGCGTGCGTGCTCGCCGCCTGGCCCAGCTTCGCGTGGTAGCTCTCTTCGTGGCGCCGCAGGGTGTCGCCGAAATTGTGCTTCAGCGGGTAACTGGAAAACTCCACCACGCAGGCGTCGCCATCCTCGCGGACGACGGCCGCTGCCAGCGGGTTGCGCAGGAAATGCTCGGCGCGACCGTCGAGGTCGAGGTCAACGGTCTCGACCGGCAGCGGCGCCGCCAGGCGGTTGAACCCGGCTTCCAGCGCAATGATGTTGTTCCAGATCGCGCGCCGCAAATGCGGCAGGTAGAGGCCGCCGAACAAGCCGTGCCAGTAGGCGTCGTTAGCCTGGGCGCGGTGCAGCAGTTCCAGCAGGGCGGACGAGCGCTGGCCGTCGGACAGTGCCGTGAAGCGTGCCGAAAGCCCCAGCATGCGCTTGTGCATCCAGTTCGATTCCGGGTAGCGCGAAATGAAATTGCGCCAGATGCCGCCGCGCAGGTAGGCCTTGTTGCGCTCGAACAGGCCTGCGTCCTTTTGCGATTGCACCAGCGCCGCGTAGTCGCGCGCCGCGCGCGCCGGCAGCGACCACTCGTTCATCTCGATGTAGGAAGTGGTCGGCAGGTAGGTGAGGCCGCGCGTCGGGTGCGCGGCATGATATTCGGTGAAGCTCATGGTGCGGATGCGCGGCGAAGCCAGCACGCCCTCGACGAACTGCGTCAGCCAGCCGCGCTCATAGACCCAGTCATACGTCTCCGGCCAGATGCCGAATTTCTCGATGTCGTCGAAATAGATCGCCGCGCTCTGGCCGCGCCCGTCCAGTTCCTCGATGTAGCGCACGGCCTCCGAAGCGGGCGAGAACGGCAGGCGGTAGCGCAACTGCTCGGAGATCGGGAACAGGTCGACGGTATGGCCGTTGTCTTCGGTGCTGTGAAAACTGTCGAGCTGCGCCGGGTCGGTGCCGGCGCAAAGGAAATGGTAATCGTCCACCGCCACGAAGCGGATGCCGCTCTTCGCCAGCGAGCCGACGACGTTGGACTCCCACACCCGCTCGGTCAGCCACGCGCCCTTCGGCCGCTGCCCCGTCATGCGCTCGATACGGTCCGACAGGCCGTTAAGCTGTGTCAAGCGGTCGCGCTCCGGGATCATTGCCAGCACCGGCTCGGTATCGCCCGAGCCGAACCATTCGACCTGGCCGCGCGCCGTCATGCGCGCGAGCAATTCCATGTCGGCGGGGTAGCGGCGCTGCAATTCGGCCAGCAGCCAGCCGGAGAAATGCACGGTGAAGCGAAAGTCCGGGTAATGCTGCATCACCTGCAGGAACTTGCCATAGCACCGCACGTGCGCCTCGGCAATCACCTCGTCGAAATTGCCCACGGGCTGGTGCGCATGGACGCCGAAGAGCAGGGCGATGGTCATGGGGGATTTTTAGTTTTCCTGGGCGCGGCGCATGGTGCCATCGTGCGTCGCGTGGCGGCTGCCGGACGAGACCGGTTGTTCGAGTTCGGTGGGGGGCGGCAGTTTCAGCAGTTCGTACAGGTTGGTAAGGTTGCGGCGGTAAAGACGGTCGAAACTGGCGACGGCCGGGGCCGGGTTGTAATCGCCGAACCACCAGAACCAATCCGAGCTTTCGCAGACCGCAAGTTGCGTTTGCGCGAGCCCGCGTTCGCTTTCGGAAAGCCCCGGCAAAGCCTGGTCGTAGGCGCCTTTGGCGGCGCAAAGCAAATCCCAGGCCCGGTTCTTGTCCGCATCGCCGATCCAGGTGGACAGCGTTCCGTAGACCCAGCTTCCCGCCGAAAGTTGCGGCAACGGTTTGGCCGCCGGCAATCCTTCGGCCAGCAAATCGCGGAAGGTGGTGGTGCGGATACGCTCGTGCGCCTGCAGGCGCGAGTACAGTTCCTCGAAAAAGTAATAACCGTTGTACGGGTAATGTTCCCAGGCGTTTTCGCCGTCGAGGATGATGCACACCACCGGCGTTTCGCCCGCCGGGGCGCGCGCCATGATGCCTTCCAGTTCGCCGATCAGGTGGCGCGCGGCGGTCTCGCCGTGCCATTTCGAATACTCGAAGCCGATCAGGTCGGAAAGCCGGTCGTCGCGGAAGAACATGGTGAGCCCGGGCGCGGCCACGGGCTGCCAGGGGCGGTAGGCCGGCGCGGGATCTTCGATGCCGGAGCGCGTCAGGCTGGCCCGCAATACCCCTTCGCCGCTGGCGGCCCAGCCGACACCTTGCGTGCCGAGGCGAGCAACGAAATCCTGCGATACCGCGCCTTCCGCCGGCCACATGCCGGCTGGCGCCGCGCCGAAGCGCGCCGCGTGGCTCGCCTGCGCGGCGCGGATCTGTGCGTCCACGCGTGCCGGCCCGCCGGGGTAGCCGGGCGATTGCGGCAGCGGCGCTTCCGGCACGCTTTCGCGCGCGGTGGCGAAATCCAGCAACAGCGGCGACAGCGGGTGGGTCTGCGGCGTGCAGCACAGCTCGATGTTGCCCGACTCCGCCAGGCGGCGATAGCGCTTGAGCAGGTCACGCAGGATGTCGCCCAGAAGCGTCAGCAGGTTGCGCCGCTCATCCAGGGTGAAGCCCGCGCCTTTTTTCATCAGGTCGGTGATCAGCGGGCAGGCGCGGCGCTCGCTCTCGCCGGTCCAGGCCAGGTGATACCACACCACCAGATCAGTGAAATAGCCGCCGGAGAGATAGCCAAGATCGGGCGCCGGGCCGTCGCCGTTGGTCTCCGGATCGTTCGCCAGGCTGCGATACACCTCGTAGAGCCGCTTGTACGGCGCGAACGGGGTGAGCATGGTCTGGTGGTTGTTGCGAAAGCAGGCCTGCGCCAGCTTCACCCGCTCCTCCGGTCCCAGGTGATCGAGGTCGGGCGCGGCGAGCATGCGCAACAGCGGATCGCGGAAGCGCTTCTGGTCGAATTGCGCGATGTAGTCCTCGATCTGCTCGGCCAGGACCGGCACGAAGTTCACCACCCCGCGCACCTTCGGGTGGCGCTCGAAATGCGCCGCCATGTCGGTGTAGTCCTTGAGCGCATGCAGGTAGGTCCAGGGCAGGATGAATTCACCGCTGGTGTGGTCGCGGTAATCCGGCTGGTGCATGTGCCAGAGAAATACGAGGTCGAGTTTTTCGCTCATTGCTTGTTGTTGGGAAAACGGATGGTCAGGCGGATTTACAAGATATGGTGCACCTGCTGGCCCAGCATTTCGGGCGTCACCAGCGTGACCCCGCCTTCGCTCACGTGAAAGCGCCTGCGATCTTCCTCCACGTCGTAGCCGATGCACATGCCGGCGGGGATGCGGCAATGCCGGTCGATCACCACGCGGCGCAGACGCGCGTTGCGCGCCACGTCTACGCTGGGCAGGATCACCGAATCCTCGATCTGCGCATAGCTATGCACCTGCACGCGCGAAAACAGCATCGAGCGCCTGACCTGCGCGCCGCTGACGATGATGCCGCCGGAGACCATCGAATCGATCGCCATGCCGCGCCGGCCTTCGTCGTCGAACACGAACTTGGCCGGCGGCAATTGCTCCTGGTAGGTCCAGATCGGCCAGTCCTCGTCGTAGAGATTGAGTTCGGGCGAGATTTTCGTCAACTCGATGTTGGCTTCCCAATAGGCGTCGATGGTGCCGACGTCGCGCCAGTAGGGCGCCCGGCGCATTTCTCCTGCGGCACCCGCGTCCACGCAACTGTCCGAAAAGTTGTGCGCGACCACGCGGCAGCGCGGCACCAGGTAGGGAATGATGTCCTTGCCGAAATCGTGGCTGGAATCGGGTTCGGCGGAATCGCGGATCAATTGTTCGTAGAGGAAGTCGGCGTTGAACACGTACAGGCCCATGCTGGCGAGCGACCGCCCGGGGCTGCCGGGGATTTCCGGGGGGGTCGCAGGCTTTTCGACAAAGTCGCGCACCCGATGTTCCGCATCCACGCTCACCACGCCGAAACCGCGGGCCTCTTTCACCGGCACGTCGATGCAGGCAATCGTCAGGTCGGCGCCGCTTTCGACGTGGCGGCTCAGCATCTTGCCGTAGTCCATCTTGTAGATGTGGTCGCCGGAAAGGATCAGCACCAGGCGCGGATCGTTGCGCCGCAGCGCGTCAAGATTCTGGAATACCGCATCCGCCGTGCCGCGGTACCAGTTCTCGGTCACCTGCTGCTGCGCCGGCAGGATGTCGACGAACTCCTGGAAGCGGCCATCGAGAAAGCTCCAGCCGCGCTGGATGTGGCGGATCAGGCTTTGCGCCTTGTACTGCGTGGCGATGCCGATGCGCCGGATGCCGGAATTCACGCAGTTCGATAGCGTGAAGTCGATGATGCGGAATTTGCCGCCGAAGGGCACCGCCGGCTTGCAGCGCCAGTCGGTCAATTGCATCAGGCGGGTGCCGCGCCCGCCGGCCAGCACGAAGGCGCAGGTGGCGCGCGCCAGCGAGCCGGCGCTGCGGCCGGCCAGGGGCGAGGGGATGGCTTGCGGATTCATGCGGTCTCCTGCGTGGCTACAATGTGCCTGGCCGGACCTGTCGCCCCGGCACCTTGCAGCCTTTTTCCCTTGATTGTCATTCGATTCCCGCAGCCGGCCATGCTGTTGGCCGGCTGTTTGCCTGTTCGTTGCCTACTGTGCCCCACCAGTTTTCCACCCCCATGACAACTTCCCGGAAGATGGATCCCGCCTTGCAGGCCTTGCTTGAGGCCCGCATGCACGATCCATTCCAGCTCCTCGGCCTGCATCCCGTGCCGCCGCGGGCGGCAGAGGCGCCGGAAGCCGTATTGCGGGTATTCCAGCCGCATGCGCGCGAAGTGGAAGTCGAGGTGGAAGCGGGTTTGCGGCCGCTCAAGCGCAGCCGCGCCGGCCTGTTCGAACTGCGCTTGCCGGCGCAAACGCTGAATCACGGCGTACCTTACACCTTGCGGGTGGATGGCGTCGTCGCGCACGACCCCTACGCATTTCCCCCGCAGCCGGTGGCCGACGATCTCTACCTGTTCAACGAAGGCCGCCACCTGCGGGCCTATGGCCTGCTTGGCGCGCGCATCGAACAGCGCCTGGGGGTCGCCGGGGTCTGCTTTCGCGTCTGGGCGCCGAACGCGGCGCGCGTCTCGGTGATCGGCGACTTCAACCAGTGGGACGGCCGGGTACACCCGATGGCAAGTCTGGGTGCCTCCGGCGTCTGGGAACTGTTCATTCCGGGCCTGGCCGCCGGCACGCTTTACAAGTACGAATTGCGCCAGCGCGAAAGTGGCGCCATCCTGCGCAAGACCGACCCCTACGGCCGCGAGTTCGAATTCCGCCCGGCCAACGCGGCGCGGGTGAACGCCTCCGCTTATCAATGGAACGACGCCGCCTGGATGGCGCGGCGCGGCCAGTGGGACTGGCTGCACGCGCCGCTGTCGATCTACGAAGTCCACGCCGGCTCGTGGATGCGCCATGCCGACGGCCGCTTCTACAGCTATCGCGAACTGGCCGCGCGCCTGGTGCCTTATGCGCGCGAGCAGGGCTACACGCACATCGAATTCATGCCGCTGATGGAGCACCCGCTGGACGAATCCTGGGGCTACCAGTGCACCGGATTTTTCGCGCCGTCCAGCCGCTTCGGCACGCCGGACGACCTGCGCTTCCTGATCGACACCTGCCATGCCGCCGGCCTGGGCGTGATCCTCGACTGGGTGCCGGGCCATTTCCCGGCCGACGATTTCGCCCTGGCGCACTTCGACGGCACCACGCTCTACGAGCACGAAGACCCGCGCATGCGCCTGCACCCGGACTGGGGCACCCACGTATTCAATTTTGGCCGCAAGGAAGTGCAAAGCTTCCTGCTTTCCAGTGCGCACTACTGGCTGTCCGAATTCCACGCCGACGGCCTGCGGGTGGACGCGGTCGCCTCCATGCTCTACCTCGACTATTCGCGCAAGCCCGGCGAGTGGCTGCCAAATAAGCATGGCGGGCGCGAAAACCTGGAGGCGATGGAATTCCTGCGCGAGCTCAACGTCATGGTGCACCGCGACTTCCCCGGCGCGCTGACGATCGCCGAGGAATCGACCGCCTGGCCGATGGTCTCCAGGCCGACGCACGTCGGCGGACTGGGCTTCGGGCTGAAATGGAACATGGGGTGGATGCACGATACTCTAAAGTACCTGCAGCAGGATCCGGTGTATCGGAAGTATCACCATGGTCAGCTCACGTTCTCGCTCATCTACGCCTTCAATGAGAACTTCGTGCTGCCGCTCTCGCACGACGAGGTCGTGTACGGCAAGGGATCATTGATCGGCAAGATGCCCGGCGACGACTGGCAGATGTTCGCCAATCTGCGCGCGCTGTTCGGCTACATGTGGGCGCACCCCGGCAAGAAGCTCCTGTTCATGGGTGGTGAATTCGCGCAGCGGCGCGAGTGGACCCATGAGGGTGAGCTCGAGTGGTGGGTGTCCGAACGCCCGGAGCACGCCGGTATGAAGCGGCTCATGTCAGATCTCAACCGCGCCTATGTGCGCGAGCCTGCGCTGCATCGGGTCGACTTCACCCCCGAGGGCTTCGAATGGGTGGATGCCAACAACGGTGAGCAAAGCGTCGTCGCTTTCTTGCGCAAGACACCCGATGCGGCGCCGGTGTTGGTGGTGTGCAATTTGACGCCGGTGCCGCGCAGCAATTTCTTGGTGGGCGTGCCGTTGGCCGGCCAGTGGCGCGAGATCATCAATACCGATGCGCGGGAATACGGCGGTTCCGGCTGGGGGAACCTCGGCGCGGTGGAATCGGTGCCGGTGAGTGCCCACGGTCGCGTCGATGCGCTCAATTTGAGCCTGCCGCCGCTGGCCACCTTGATGTTCCGTTGGGAGCTTCGTGGCTAGGGCAT
>DASYEQ010000037.1:0-35407 GCA_036498945.1 Burkholderiales bacterium
TTCTACAAGCTCAAGCAGTTCGACGCGCCGGCGTGGCAGCGCCTGCGCGACATCGCGCGCCAGGCGGCGCCACAATCGCTACAGGTGCACGGCAGCGACATCTCGAAGGATGCGCTGCGCGCCGCGCTCTCCAACTTCACCGCCGCCGGCGTCGATGAGGTGATCCGCATCCGCAGCGGCGATTTGCTCGACATGCCGGCGCCCGCGCCCTCCGGCATCATGGTGTGCAACCCGCCCTATGGCGAGCGCCTCTCCGACCAGGAGACCATGGGCGCCTTCTACCCCAAGCTGGGCGACACCCTGAAGAAGCACTACGCCGGCTGGAGTTGCCACTTCATCAGCGCCGACAAACGCATGGAAAAGGCATTGCGCCTCAAATGCAGCCGCAAGGTTCCCTTGATGAACGGCGATCTCGACTGCCGGCTCTACGAGTTCAAGGTCGTCGCCGGCTCCAATCGCGAATAGGGTTTTGGCAACCCTCAGCCGGCAAGCGCCTTTTCGATATCGGCCGCCACATCCTTTGGTGAAGTGGTCGGCGCATAGCGCTTGATGATGCTGCCATCATTGCCCACCAGGAACTTGCCGAAGTTCCACTTGATCGCCTCGGTGCCGAGAATGCCAGGCGCGCTGCTGGTAAGCCACTTGTACAGCGGATGCGCATTCGCGCCGTTGACGTCGATCTTGTCGAACATCTGGAAAGTGACGCCGTAGTTCTTGGTGCAGAAGGCACCGATCTCGTCCGCCGTGCCCGGCTCCTGGCTGCCGAACTGGTTGCACGGGAAGCCCAGCACCTCCAGGCCTTCAGCGTGATATTTCTTGTGCAGTTCTTCCAGGCCTGTGTACTGCGGTGTCAGGCCGCACTGGCTGGCGGTGTTCACCACCAACGCCACCTTGCCCTGGTAGCGCGACAGCGGAATCTCTTCCTTGCCGCCGAGTGATTGGGCGGAAAAGTCATACATCGTGGTCATGGCATGGCTCCATCGGAAACGTGATGGCCGGAAGTATGCGCCAAAACAAAACGGCCGGAGCATCGCCCCAGCCGTTTTGCCTTTCCGTGCCTTTTACTCAAAAAATCGACTGGCTTTGCCAGCGATTTTTTGCAGGCCAGGCCGCCCAAAAGTAGGTTTTTACTTTTGGGCGCTCAGACGATATTCAGGTGCTCGATACCCGACGTGATGTCCTTGGTCTTCGCGTCCTTCGAATGCAGCTTGATCATCAGGCGCAGGTCGTTGACCGAGTCGGCGTTGCGCAGCGAGTCTTCGTAGGAGATGCGGCCCTGCTCGTAGAGGTCGAACAGCGCCTGGTCGAAGGTCTGCATGCCGAGCTCGCGGGACTTTTTCATGACCTCCTTGATCTCGTGCACTTCGCCCTTGAAGATCAGGTCGGCGATCAGCGGGGAATTCAGCATGACCTCCACCGCCGCGGCGCGGCCCTTGGAATCCTTCAGCGGAATCAGGCGCTGCGAGACGAGCGCGCGCAGGTTCAGCGACAGGTCCATCAGGAGCTGCTGGCGGCGCTCTTCCGGGAAGAAGTTGATGATACGGTCCAGCGCCTGGTTGGCGCTGTTGGCGTGCAGCGTGGCCAGGCACAGGTGGCCCGTTTCGGCGAAGGCGATCGCGTGTTCCATGGTTTCGCGTTCGCGGATTTCGCCGATCAGGATGACGTCGGGCGCCTGGCGCAGGGTGTTCTTCAGCGCCGCCTCCCAGGATTCGGTGTCGACGCCCACTTCGCGCTGGGTGATGACGCAATTCTTGTGCGGGTGCACGTATTCGACCGGGTCTTCGATGGTGATGATGTGGCCGTAGGAATTTTCATTCCGGTAGCCGATCATCGCCGCCAGAGTCGTCGATTTGCCGGAGCCGGTGCCGCCGACCATGATCACCAGGCCGCGCTTGGTCATGCCCACGTCCTTCAGCACGCTGGGCACCTTCAGGTCTTCGAAACTCGGGATGTGCGAAGTAATGGTCCGCAGCACCATGCCGATCGAGCCCTGCTGCACGAAGGCGTTGACGCGGAAGCGGCCGATGCCCGCCGGCGAAATGGCGAAGTTGCATTCCTTGGTGGCTTCGAACTCGGCGGCCTGCTTGTCGTTCATGATCGAACGGGCGAGATCGGCGGTGTGCTGCGGCGTCAGCGCCTGGTTCGACACCGGCGTCATCTTGCTGTCGATCTTGAATGCCGGCGGGAAGCCCGAGGTGATGAACAGGTCCGACCCCTTCTTGCTGAGCATGAGCTTCAGCAGGTCGTACATGAATTTTGTTGCCTGGTCGCGTTCCATTGAATGCTCCTGAAGCTTTTTTGTTGCCTGTACTCGGGGTCGGGCGCCGCGCGGTTGCGCCAAAGCGCAGCGGCGGCGCCGGCCGGCCTTAGCCGGGGAAGTTGTCCTTGTTGGCGGCCTTGTTGCGCGCCTCGGCGGGAGAAGTGATGTTGCGCTTGACCAGGTCCTGCAGGTTCTGGTCGAGGGTCTGCATGCCGTACTGCTGGCCGGTCTGGATCGACGAGTACATCTGCGCGATCTTGTTTTCGCGGATCAGGTTGCGGATCGCGGGGGTGCCGATCATGATCTCGTGCGCCGCTACGCGGCCGGAACCGTCCTTGGTCTTCAGCAGGGTCTGCGAAATCACCGCGCGGATCGATTCGGAGAGCATCGAACGCACCATTTCCTTTTCCGCCGCCGGGAACACGTCGACGATACGGTCGATGGTTTTCGCGGCGGAGGAGGTGTGCAGCGTGCCGAACACCAGGTGGCCGGTTTCCGCGGCGGAGAGCGCCAGGCGGATGGTTTCCAGGTCGCGCATTTCGCCCACCAGGATCACGTCCGGATCTTCCCGCAGGGCCGAACGCAGCGCGTTGTTGAACGACAGGGTATGCGGGCCGACTTCGCGCTGGTTGATCAGGCACTTCTTCGACTCGTGCACGAATTCGATCGGGTCCTCCACCGTGAGGATGTGGCCGTATTCCTGCTCGTTGATGTGGTTGACCATCGCCGCCAGCGTGGTCGATTTTCCCGAGCCCGTGGGGCCGGTCACCAGAACGATGCCACGCGGCTGGTTGGCAATGTCGCCGAAGCTGCGCGGCGCACCCAGCTCCTCGAGTGACAGGATCTTCGACGGAATCGTCCGCATCACGGCGCCGGCGCCGCGGTTCTGCACGAAGGCGTTGACGCGGAAGCGCGCCAGGTTGGGAATCGCGAACGAGAAGTCGCACTCGAGGTTTTCCTCGTAGTGCTTGCGTTGCGAGTCGTTCATGATGTCGTAGATCATTCCGTGAACTTCGGAATGATCCATCGCCGGCAGGTTGATGCGGCGCACATCGCCGTGCACCCGGATCATCGGCGGCAGGCCGGCCGACAGGTGCAGGTCGGAAGCCTTGTTCTTGACGACAAAGGCCAGAAGTTCGGAAATGTCCATCTATAATTCTCCCTCTTGGTTACCGGGTACGCGAGATACCGGATCCCCCCGGAAACCCCGCCTGAGTAACGAATTTCCGCAGATTATCATGTCTTCAGCATCCGGCGGGCAAAACCACGCCGAAAACGTGGGTGAAAACATCCGCATCGTACGCCAAAAAATGACGGCCGCATGCGCGGCCGCCGGGCGCGATCCGGCGTCCGTACGCCTGCTGGCGGTGAGCAAGACCTTCCCCGCCGCCGCCGTGCGTGCCGCCCATGCCGCCGGCCAGTTGGCGTTCGGCGAAAGCTACGTGCAGGAAGCCGCGGAAAAGATCATGGAATTGGCCGATCTGCCGCTCGAATGGCACTACATCGGTCCCCTGCAAAGCAACAAGACGCGCCAGGTCGCCGAGTCCTTTGCCTGGGTCCACGCGGTGGATCGCCTGAAGATCGCCGAGCGCCTCTCCGCCCAGCGCGCAGTCGACCTGCCGCCGCTGAACCTGTGCGTGCAGGTGAACATCAGCGGTGAAGACAGCAAAGCGGGCGTGGCGCCGGCCCGGGCCCTTGAGCTGGCGCGTGGCATTGCCATGCTGCCGCGGGTGCGGCTGCGCGGCCTGATGGCCATCCCCGAGCCTCTCGAAGGCTTCGAGGCCCAGCGCGCGCCTTTCCGCCGCCTGCGTGAATTGCTGGACGAACTGCAAGCCGCCGGCCTGGATTGCGACACCTTGTCGATGGGCATGTCGGCCGACATGGAAGCGGCGATTGCCGAAGGCGCGACCATGGTGCGTATCGGCACGGCGCTCTTCGGTCATCGCGACTATTCGGCGACATAAAAAACAATAAAGCACGGCTGTTGTATTTTTGACAAAATGCCGGCTCATCCGCCCTACGGCGCCCAACCCTCCTCAGAGTCTCACCAAATGAAAATCAGCTTCATCGGCGGCGGCAACATGGCCAGCGCCATCATCGGCGGCCTGAAACGCCAGGGCTTCGCCGCGAGCGACCTGCACGTGGTCGAGCCCTTTGCGCAGGGCCGCGACAGGCTTACGGGCGAATTCGGCGTGGCCGTGAGCGAAAAGGCCGATGCCGCCCTGGCGCAGGCCGCGGTGATCGTGCTCGCGGTGAAGCCGCAGCAAATGCGCGAAGCCGTCGCGCCGATCGTCCCGCACCTGAAAAGCCAGCTGGTGGTGTCGATCGCCGCCGGCATCCGCCTGACCGACCTGTCGCGCTGGCTTTCCGGCTACAGCCGCCTGGTGCGCTGCATGCCCAACACGCCCGCGCTGATCGGCGCCGGCATCACCGCGTTGTACGCCAACACGACGGTGGACGGCGCAGGCCGCGCCGCCGCCGAGCAGGTTCTCGCCGCGGTCGGCCGGGCGGTATGGGTGGACGACGAAGCCCTGATCGACCCGGTCACCGCCGTTTCCGGCAGCGGCCCGGCCTACGTCTTCTACTTCCTCGAAGCGATGCAGCAGGCTGGAGGCGAACTTGGCCTGCCTGATGCGACCACGCGTGAACTTGCCCTGGAAACCTTCATCGGCGCCGCGCGCCTGGCCGCCCAGTCCCCAGAGACCTTCGCGACGCTACGCGAGCGCGTCACTTCCAAAGGCGGCACCACCGCCGCTGCCCTGGCCGTGATGAACCAGCACAAGATACGCGAAGCCTTCATCGAAGCCCTGAAAGCCGCCAGCGCCCGCGGCAAGGAACTCGGCGAAGAAATGGGCAAGGGCTAAAAGTCTCTTGAACGCGAGAAATTTCGCGCACAGGCTTTTGCTTCTACGTAGCCTTTCAGTCGTGAAATTGACCGGCTCCGCCGGCGATTTCACGCATATTAGGCCCGGACAAAAGTAGGTTTTTACTTTTGTCCGCTCAGAGTGTCGGCCACGCCTTCAGCCGGAAGCCATAGTCCAGCATGATGCCGGCAAAGATCGCCGCGCCCAGCCAGTTGTTGTGGTTGAAGGCCGCGAAGCAGCCCTCGCGGCTGCGCTCGCGGATCAGCACGTTGTGGTACAGCGCCATGCACATCGCCACGCCCATTCCCACGCCAAACCACATGCCCAGGCCGGCCTGCGCACCGACATAGGCAATGATGCCAAACATCGCCGTGTAGCACAGCATCACCGCGGCGACGTCGAACTTGCCGAAGGTGATCGCCGAGGTCTTCAGGCCGAGCTTGAGGTCGTCATCACGATCGACCATGGCATATTCCGTATCATAGGCAATCGCCCAGAAGATGTTCGCCGCCAGCAGCCACCAGCAGTTGCGCGGCAAGGCATCCAGCACCGCGGCGAAGCCCATCGGGATGCCGAAGCCGAACGCCACGCCGAGATAGGCTTGCGGAATCGACAGGAAGCGCTTGGTGTAGGGATAAGTCGCCGCCAGCAGGACCGCGATCACCGACAGCTTCCACACCAGCATGTTCTGCTTGCTGATCAGCGCGAACGAGCAGACCACCAGCACCAGCGTGAGGGCCCAGGCCTCCTTGCCGCTGACTTCACCGGTGGTCAGCGGCCGCATGTGCGTGCGTTTTACGTGCTTGTCGAACTTGCGGTCGGCGTAATCGTTCATCACGCAGCCGGCCGAGCGCATCAAGAGCGTGCCGAGGCAGAAAACCCACACCAGCCAGAGATTGGGACGCCCGTCCCCCGCGATCCATAGCGCCCACAGGGTGGGCCAGAGCAGGAGCAAAGTGCCGATCGGCTTGTGCAGCCGCATCAGGCGTTCGTACGCGTTCAGGCGCGCGATGATCGCTTGCAGGTTCATGGCGCGCCATTAAAGCAGATTGCGGCAAGGCCGGCAGGCCGGCGGCTTCCCGGCGGGCCGGAATGCCCGATGAAAGGCAGCGCCCTCGAACCAGGGTGCGCCGGTTCCAACCGCAGGCCTTCAGACACCGAGAAAGGCCTCGCGCCCGCCCAGCCAGCGCTGCAAATGTGCCTCCGCCAGCGGATCGGCCGCGGCGAGCATGGCCTGCGCGCAGTCGCGCGCCGCCTCCACCAGGTCGAGATCGAGTTCAAGATCGGCGAAGCGCAGCATTGCCGCCCCGCTCTGGCGGCGGCCGAGGAATTCGCCGGGGCCGCGCAGGCGCAGGTCCTCGCGCGCGACCAAAAAGCCATCGGTGGTTTCGAACATCACTTTCAGGCGCGCGCGCGCATTCTCGCCCAGGGGCGCCTGGTACAGAAGAATGCACACGCTCTCGGCTGCGCCGCGCCCGACCCGCCCGCGCAACTGATGCAACTGCGACAGGCCGAAACGCTCGGCATGCTCCACCACCATCAGCGAGGCATTCGGCACGTCCACGCCCACTTCGATCACGGTGGTCGCCACCAGCACCTGCACGCGGTTGGCGGCGAATTGCGCCATTACCTCCGCCTTCTCCTCCGGCTTCAGGCGCCCATGTACCAGGCCCACCTTGAGTTCGGTGAGCATGGCGCACAGGCGCTCGTAGGTTTCCTCGGCGGTGCGCAGCTGCAGGCTCTCCGATTCTTCAATCAGCGGGCATACCCAGTAAACCTGCAAGCCCGCGCGGCAGGCTTCATGGATGCGCGCGACCACTTCGTCACGCCGTGTATCGGCGATCAGCTTGGTCACCACCGGCGTGCGCCCCGGCGGCAATTCATCGATGACGGAAACGTCGAGGTCGGCGTAATAGGTCATGGCGAGGGTGCGCGGAATCGGCGTCGCGCTCATCATCAACTGGTGTGGGCGCAGATCCGCCGACGCATCGCTCCCCTTTCCGGTGAGGGCAAGACGCTGGCCGACACCGAAGCGGTGCTGTTCGTCGATCACCGCCAGCCCGAGGCGCGCGAACGCCACCTTATCCTGGAACAGCGCATGGGTGCCGATTGCCAGCTGCGCCTCGCCTGCGGCCAGCGCCGCCGCGCCCGCTTCCTTGTCGCGTTTTTTCAGGCTGCCGGCGAGCCAGGCGACTTTCACCCCCAGCGGCTCCAGCCATTGCGTGAGCTTGCGGAAATGCTGCTCCGCAAGAATCTCGGTGGGCGCCATGAACGCCGCCTGGTAGCCGGCGTCGATCGCGCGGCAGGCTGCGAGCGCGGCAACGATGGTCTTGCCGCTCCCCACATCGCCCTGCAGCAGGCGGCGCATCGGATGCGGGCTTTGCAGATCGTTGGCGATCTCCAGCGCCGCGCGCTGCTGCGCGCGCGTCAGGGCAAACGGCAAGGCATGGGTGAAACGCGCCAGCAGGCTCTCGCCCTTCGCCTCCGCCGGCCGGTCCAGCACCGGCGCCCCCTGCACGCGCCGCGCGTGATAGGCGCGCTGCATCGACAACTGCTGCGCCAGCAATTCGTCGAACTTCATGCGCCGCCACGCCGGGTCGCCGCGCTCGGCCAGCGCCGCGGTAACCGCGCCGGGCACTGGAAAATGCAATGCGTTGAGCGCGTCCGCAAAGGACGGCAGGTGCAGCTGCGCCGAAACATCGGCGGGCGCAGTGTCCCGCAGTTGCCCGGCGCGGCGCGCCTCAGTGATCGCCTTCACCACCAGTTTGCGCAGGGTCGCCTGCCCCAGGCCGGCGGTGGCGGGATAGACCGGCGTCAGCGAAGCCGGCAGCGGATCGCCCTCCTGCACCTCATGATAGCGCGGGTGGATCATCTCGGCGCCGAAAAAGCCGCTGCGCGGCTCGCCGCAGACACGCAGGCGGCGGCCCTCCTGCAATTGCTTGAGCTGGCTGCCGTAGAAATTCAGGAAGCGCAAGGTAAGCACGCCGCTGTCGTCTTGCAATTTGCACACCAGGCTGCGCTTGGGCCGGTACATGATTTCGGCCGAAACGATCACCCCCTCGGCCTGGGCGAAAACTCCATCGGCCAATTGCTCGATCGGTGTGATGCGCGTCTCGTCCTCGTAGCGCAACGGCAGGTGCAGGACCAGGTCGGCACTGTTGTGGATACCGAGCTTCTCCAGCTTGGCGGCGAGTACCGGCGGAAAGGCGCCAGGGGCGAGCGGCCTTTTGACCACTGCCTTCACCGCGGCCTTTTTCACCGCAGCGCGCTTGGCCGGCGCGGCACGCTTGACCGGGGCGGCGCGCTTGACGACGGCGCTACGCGCAGGCATCGCGCTCCATGCAGGGGAACGGCGCCATCAATCGACTACCAACACCGCGTCTGCTTCCACCAGCGCGCCGCGCGGCAGGCTGGCCACGCCAACAGCGGCGCGCGCCGGATAGGGCTCGGAAAAATATTTCGCCATGATCTCGTTGACCTTGGCAAAGTGCGCCAGGTCGGTGAGATAGATATTGACCTTGACCGCGTGCGCCAGGCTGCCGCCGCACGCTTCGGCTACGGCTTTAAGGTTATCGAACACACGCATGATCTGCGCTTCGATGCCGCCTGGCACCATGTCCTTGGTGGCCGGGTCCAGGCCGATCTGCCCGGAAAGATAATAGGTATTGCCGGCGCGCACGGCCTGGCTGTATGTGCCGATGGCGGCAGGGGCGCGGTCGGTGGAAACGGGTGTCTTTGCCATGTCGGATTCCTGTTGCCTGGCTGCTCGTGAAGGTGCCAGTTTAGCGGAAGGCCATCGCTGTGCACGGGCAAACATGTCCGGACCGATGAACGCAAGGCGGCGAAACGGAGTATCCTTGCCGCCCTCGTCTCCAAGGGACACCCGCAACACCCCGATGAACCTAGCCCGGATACGCCAGGCCCTGATCGGCAAGCCACTGGACCCGCTCTCGGCCGACACCCGTCACGGGTCCGCGCTGATCGCCTTTCTCGCCTGGGTGGGCCTGGGGGCCGACGGCCTCTCCTCCGCCAGTTACGGCCCCGAAGAAAGTTTTCTCGCGCTTTCCGGCAACACCGGGGTCGGCCTGTACCTGGTATTCGCCACCGTGATCACGGTGTTCATCATCGCGCTGGCCTACAACCAGGTGATCGAGCTGTTCCCCACCGGCGGCGGTGGATACCGCGTCGCCACCTCGCTCATCGGACCCTACCCCGGCCTGGTGTCGGGCGTGGCGCTGATCCTCGACTATGTGCTCACCATCGCCATCTCGATGGCGGCGGGCGTGGATGCGCTGTTCTCGCTGCTGCCGCCTTCCTGGCAGGGGACGAAGCTGTTCGCCGAGGGCGTCTTCATCGTCATATTGCTGGTACTCAATTTGCGCGGGCTGAAGGAAGCGATCCAGGTGCTGCTGCCGATCTTCCTCGGCTTCCTTTTCACCCACGCCATCCTGCTGTTCTACGGCACGGTAGTGCACCTCGACGTACTGCCGTCGCTGATCCCCTCCACCCTCGCGGAAACCTCGCGCATGGCGGGCAGCATCGGCGTACTGCCGCTGATCGGCCTGTTGCTGGTGGCGTATTCGCAGGGGGGCGGCACCTATACCGGCCTGGAGGCAGTGTCGAACAACGTCAACGTGCTGGCCGAGCCGCGGGTCAAGACCGGCAAGGTCACCATGTTCTACATGGCGGTATCGCTCGCCGTGACGGCCGGCGGCATCATCATGCTGTACCTGTTGTGGAGCGTACACCCGCAGGAGGGGCAGACGCTCAACGCCGTGGTGTTCGGCCAGATCATCGGCAACCTCGGCCTGTCTTCCGGCGTCAACCAGACGCTGCTCACCATCACCCTGGCCTTCGAGGCGGGCCTCTTGTTCGTCGCCGCCAACACCGGCTTTCTCGGCGGCCCGGCGGTGCTCTCCAACATGGCGCTGGATTCCTGGCTGCCGCACCAGTTCCGCTATCTTTCGCAGCGACTGGTGACGCAAAACGGCATCCTGGTGCTGGGCGTCCTGGCGCTCGCCATCCTGCTGTGGACCCGCGGCAGCGTCACCCTGCTGGTGGTGCTCTACAGCATCAGCGTGTTCCTCACCTTCGCCATTTCGCTGTTCGGCCTGATGATCTACTGGTGGCGCCACCGCAAGGAGCTGGACCACTGGCGCCGTCGGCTGGCGCTCTCGGCCATCGGCTTTGTCGTCTGCGCCAGCATTTTCCTGGTGCTGGTGGTACAGAAATTCGCCGACGGCGGCTGGCTCGCCATCCTGATCATCGGCGCGCTGTGCGCCCTGTGCATCTGGATCCATCGCCACTACGACGAGACGCGACGCAAGATCCGCGAAATCGACAAGGTGTTCGGCGCCATGCCGGACCTGGCGCCCAACGAGAACCCGCCGGCCCTCGAACCGGACGCACCCACCGCCGTGTTCTTCGTCGGCTCCTCGCGCGGCGGCGCGCTGCATACCCTCCTGTGGGTGCAGCGCATCTTTCCCGGCCATTTCAAGAATTTCCTGTTCGTCAATGCACGCACCGTGGACGTGCGCTCCTATGGCGGCGAGGACATGTTGGCCACGCTCAAAAAGCGCGCTGCCGAGAACCTCGACTACCTGGTGCGCTTTTGCCAGGGTAATGGCATGGCTTCGCGCTCCTACGCCGTCTACGGCACCGACCCGGTAGGCGAAATCGCCGGCATGGCCAGCAAGATCCTGCTCGAATTCCCCAACGCCATCTTTTTCACCAGCAAGCTGATTTTCGAGAACGAGAACTGGGTGACGCGCTTCCTGCACAACCAGGCGGCGCTGGCCTTGCAGCGGAGATTGCACCTGGATGGCATGCAGATGGTGATTCTCGGAATGAAAATCTGAGGCCTGGTTTCTTTCCCCCCAGGCGGCGCTGGCCTCGCAGCGGAGATTGCACCTGGATGGCATGCAGATGGTGATTCTCGGGATGAAAATTTAGGCACCTGCCCGCACGGTGATTCCCGCGAAAGCGTGAATCCAGCCCCTCTTCAAATCAGCCGGCTGCGTAAGAAGCCCATTAGCGCGCGCCCCGGCGATATCGGGCACCTTGCCCCGTATAATGCCCCTGCCGTAAACCAGAGCGCTCCCCAAGCGCCGATCCCACCCGTCCCGAACCTCATGCCGCCGACCATCCCGCTCATCCTGATGATGGTGCTGGTGCACCTGACTTACGCAGGCTGCCGGGTGGGGCTGCAACTCTACGCCCTCAGCATGCAGGCCTCGCCCGTGGCCGTGGGCGTGCTGATGTCGCTGCTGGCGGTGGTGCCGATGTTCCTTTCGGTCCACGTCGGGCGCCTGACCGACCGCATCGGCCCGGTGAAACCGGCGCTCATCGCCATCACCGGCGTTTTGATCGGTTCGCTGCTGCCGGCCATCTTCCGCAACCTGCCGATCCTGTTCCTCACCAGCGTGGTGATCGGCACCTGCTTCATCATCGCCCACATCGCGGTCAACAACGCGGTGGGGCACACGGCGTCGCCGGAAAACCGCACCCAGGCGTTTTCCCACCTGGCGCTGGGCTTTTCCTTTTCCAGCATGATGGGTCCGGTGATCACGGGCTTTTCGATCGACTGGTTCGGCCACGTCGCCACTTTCATCATCCTGGCTTCGTTCAGCTTTTTCGCCTTTTTCGTCTGGCTGGTGGTGCGCGCGCGCATGCCGGCGCCCTCCGCGCGCGCCAGCGCCCCGGGCCGGGTGCACGTGATGGACCTGCTGCGCATGCCGCATCTGCGTGCCGTATTCATCGTCAGCGGCATGATCTCGATGGGCTGGGACCTGTTCAACTTCATGGTGCCGCTGCACGGCTCGCGCCTGCACCTGTCGGCCTCGACCATCGGCACCATCATGGGCTGCATGGGCATCGCCACCTTCGCCGTGCGCGCCGGCATGCCGTGGATCGCGCGGCGCTTTTCCGAATGGCAGGCGCTGACCGGCTCGGTGGTGATCACCGCCGTGGTGTATTTCCTGTTCCCGTTGTTCTCGCAGGTGCCGGTGCTGATGGTGCTGGCCTTCATCCTCGGACTGGGGCTGGGCGGCGCGCAGCCGATGGTCATGACGCTCCTGCATGCCACCTCGCCCGCCGGCCGCGCCGGTGAAGCGGTCGGCCTGCGCACCATGGTGATGAACGCCAGCAGCACGGTGATGCCGCTGTTGATCGGCACCCTCGGTGTCGCCATCGGCGTGGTGCCCGCCTTCTGGCTGGTGGCCAGCACGCTCTCGGCCACCGGCGTTTTCGCCGGCCGGCGCATCGGCGGCCGCGGCGACGCCCACATGGACGAGACGGCGAAGGCCAACGCCGGTATACCGCGATGAAGTGGCTCAGACGTGGCCTCGCCACGCTGGCGGCCGTCGCGATGCTGGCCTATGGCGGTATCACCGCCTACGTCTACGAAAAGCAGGGACAGATCGTCTACCTGCCGACGCACGCGATCGCGCGCACCCCGCGCGACTATGGCCTGGCCTATGAGGAACTGCATCTGCAGGTGCACCGCGCCACCGGTGTCACGGAAAAAATCACCGCGTGGTGGATCCCCGCGCCTCACCCCAACGGCGTCAGCGAACTCTTCCTGCACGGTAACGCGGTCAACATGGGCGCGCGGCTGAACGTTGAAAAGGTGGTGGCGCTGGCGCAAGGCGGCTTCAACGTGCTGACGATCGACTACCGCGGCTTCGGCAGCAGCGAGGGCGACCGTCCCTACGAAGCCGCACTGTACGAGGACGCCCGCGCCGCGCTGGACGAACTGGAGCGCCGCGAGCCGGACCTCCACAAGCGCCTTATTCACGGCCATTCGCTGGGTGGCGCCGTGGCCATCGACCTGGCGCTGCACCGCCCGGAAGCGCAGGCTCTGTTCATCGAGTCCTCGTTCGATTCGATGCTCGGCATGTCCACCGTGCGCGCCGCCTACCGGTTGCTGCCGATCGACCTCATCCTCACCGAGCGTTTCGATTCGATCAACAAGGTGACGCAGATCAAGCTGCCCGTGCTCTACATACACGGCACCACTGATCCGCTGATCCCAGCCAAGATGGGCGAGCGCCTCTACGCCGCCAGCGCCTCTTCCGACAAGCGCCTGCTGCTGGTCGCAGGCGGCGTGCACAGCAACCTGCATACCTTTCCGCAATACCTGCCGGCGCTGCGCGCGCTGATGCGCCTGCTCCCATGATGCGCCGCCTCGCCTGCCTCCTTTTCTTGTGCTCGGCTGTGGCGCAGGCGCAAGCTTTCGACCTGCAAGGCCATCGCGGTGCGCGCGGCCTGGCGCCGGAAAATACACTCGCCGCCTTCAGCCGCGGCCTGGGGGCCGGCGTCAGCACGCTCGAACTGGACATCGGCGTCACCCGCGACGGCGTGGTGGTGATCCACCACGACGAGCGCCTGAACCCGGCCATCACGCGCGATGCCAAGGGCGCGTGGATAGGCGCTCCGGGCCCGCGCATCCACGATCTCGATTATGCGGAGCTGGCCACCTACAACGTCGGCATGCTCAAGCCCGGCACGCCCTATGCCGCGCAGTTCCCGCAACAAGTCGGGCGCGCGCAGGAAGCAATTCCGCGCTTGGCGGATTTGTTCGAACTGGTGCAAAAGCGCCGCGATACCCACGTGCGCTTCAACATCGAAACCAAGCTGACGCCGGATCATCCGGACGACACGGTGGCACCCGAGGCAATGGTGAGCGCGCTGCTCAAGGTGATCGACCAGTACGGCATGCAGGAGCGCGTCAGCATCCAGTCCTTCGACTGGCGCACGCTCAAACTGGTGCAGAGGCAACGCCCGATGCTACCCACCATCTGCCTGACGGCACGCTTTCCCGACTTCAACACGGTGGCACCAACCTGGAATGCCGGCCTGGCGTCTTCAGGCAGCCTGCCGCAACTGGCGAAAAGCGCCGGCTGCGCGGCCTGGTCGCCGAATTTTCAGGATGTCGATGCGCAGTCGCTAGGAGAGGCCCACGCGCAGGGCCTGCAGGTGATTCCCTGGACGGTGAATCGCCAGGAGGACATCGAGCGCATGATCGCTCTGGGCGTCGATGGCCTGATCACCGACCGCCCCGACCTGGCGCACATGCTGCTCGCGGCCCACCGCCTCCGCCCGCCCTAGGGCCGGCCGGGCGGTGGTGACGCCCGGTTGCCGCCCACGCCCGATAAACCGCAACGTGGCGCTTAGATGCCCAGCAGCTCGACTTCGAACAGCAGGGTCGCGTTCGGTGGAATCACCCCGCCGGCGCCGCGCGCGCCATAACCCATCTCCGGCGGAATGATCAGCTTGCGCACACCGCCGACCTTCATGCCGGCAAAGCCCTCGTCCCAGCCGCGGATCACATGCCCGGCGCCCAGCGGAAAGCTGAACGGCTCGCCGCGGTCCTTGCTGGAATCGAACTTCGCGCCCTGCTGGCCGTCGTTGTACAGCCAGCCGGTGTAGTGCACCTCGATATGGGTGCCCGCCTTGGCTTCGTCGCCGTCGCCGACCTTGATGTCTTCGATGATCAGTCCTGCCATGTTTTTTCTCCATGAAGCGTGCTTCGGGCCGCGCAGTATAGCTGCTTCCACGGCCCCTCCACAGCCCCCTGGCCGGTGCGTGCTACAGTAACCCGTGGCCGTCTTTTGCCTTCAGCCCCGCCTTGCATCGGCCGTCAGCGCCCCCAGCCAGCAATCCGCAGTCCGCTCTCCCAGCCTCCGCCTCAGCTTCCCTCCACATGCAGCCCGTGCGCAAGCAAAAGCCTTTGCGTCCTTCGCCGGAGATCGGCCTGGCCGTACTCGCCGCGCTGGCCGAACCACGCCCCGCCTTCGCCCGCCTGCAACACGAGCGCGGCAGCCTGGCGCTGGAGCTGGGTGCGGCGCTGCGCGTGCGGCGCGATCGCCACGGGTGCATCGCGGTGCAGACCCGCGCCAGCCTGGAGACCCCTTGGCGCGACGCGCCTCATCTGGAAAATTTCGAAGTGCTGGATGCCGCCGGGCTGATCGAGCACGCGCTGACCCATGCCGCGCGCGCCTACCTCGGGCATGCGATCGCCTGGTGCGGGCTCGACGATGCCGCCCTTGCGCCGGAACAAAAGGCCTATGCCGAGCGGCGCCTGCGCAGCGACCTGTTTCCGCCGGCCGCTACCCACGCGGCAGCCCACCACGTGCGCGCGCTGCTGCTTACCGAAATCATCGAGCCGCGCGCCCGGCGCGCCGTGTTCCTGGTCCATGGCCGGCAAGCCCGCTTTCGCGATTTCAATGAAGCGCGTGCCGCCGGGCTGGACGCGCTGGTGTGCATCACCGGCGAGACACCCAACCTGGCGCCGCTACTGATCGCCTTGATCCGCGCCCACGCGCGCAAGCAGGTGGCTTCGCTCGGCACCGACGCCATCGGCCGCGTCCGCACCGCCTTGCTGACCGATCCGCAAGGCCTGGCGCCGCGCGACTGGAAATGGCTGGCGCACCAGCCAAACGGCGTGGTGCGCCGCCTGTGCACGCCCGCGGATGCGGCACAAGGCGCCGAAACCCCGGATCTCCTCGCCCTGCGCCTGTACGCTGCCAGCGGCGAAAAGCGCCTGCCGCGCGCGATCCTCGATCTCGACCACAGCGGCGGACCGTTGAGCCGCGCCTTGGCCACCCTGGCCCGGGCCGGCGTGCCGCCGGCGCAATTCGATGACCTGGCGCGCCTGATGCGCCTGTTGATCCGCGAGGCGCGCGAGCGCAGCCGGCGCGGCCAGCCGCTGCGCTTTTTGCGCGACGACGCCGGCTATGTGATCGACTGGTGGCTTGACGAAAGCAGCCGCGTCAGCCCGATGATCGGACACAACGCCACCTATGCCTCGCTGATCCGTCGCCAGCAGCGCTGGCATCAGCTGATGATCCTGCGCTCCCCCGAGCATATGCAGGCCTGGGACAGCGCCCTGCCGGCCTACGAAACCGCCGGCCTGCGCGTGGTGCCGCTGACCGACTCCCTCATGCTGGCGCGCGAAGGCATGGAAATGCGCCATTGCGTGGCCAGCTATGCGCGCGACTGCGCCCGCGGCGATACCCGCATTTTCGCCCTGGAAGACGTCGATTCCGGCGAACGCGCCACCCTGGAGCTGCGGCGCCGCGCCTGGGTCTGGTTCGCCGGCCAGATCAAGGGGCCGTGCAACGCCGAGGTTTCCTCGCGCCTGCGCGTCGCCGCCGACCGCCTGGCGAGCCGCTATACGTCGGCCGACCGCCGTCCCTAGCCACCGACCGCCGCCGACCGTATCCGCGGCACCGCCCGGGTAAAGACGGGCTTCCGGCTATAATTCGCGCCGCGCCGCAACAGCGGTGACCCGCACTGTCTTGGTGCGGCATAGCCAAGATCTCCCAGGGGTTTCCATGTTCGGCCGATTCATGCCGCAAGAAGGCCAGTTCTTCGAGTTTTTCAACCAGCACGCGCAATTCATCGTGGATGGCGCGCGCGAACTGGCCGACCTGATGGGAAAGTTCGATGACCTCGAACGCCGCGCCTATTCGATTGAAACAATCGAAAAAAAGGCCGACAAAGTCACGCACCAGACGGTCGAGTTGCTGCACAAGACCTTCATCACCCCGCTGGACCGCGAAGACATCCACAAGCTGATCACCACCATGGACGACATCCTCGACCTGACCGAGGACGTCGCCCATTCGATCTTCCTCTACGACATCCGCGCCGTCACCCCGGAAGCGCAGAAGCTGGCCGACATCTGCGTGGCCTGCGGCGAAAAGGTGAAGGCCACCGTCGCCCTGCTGCCGAAGATGGAGAATTCCACCGAGATGCTGGCGCTGTGCGCCGACATCGACAAGCTGGAGTCGGACGCCGACCACGTCATGCGCGCCGCCATGGCCAAGCTGTTTCGCGAGGAGCCGGACGTGCGCAACGTCATCAAGCTGAAGGAAATCTACGAGCTCCTCGAAATGATCACCGACAAATGCGAGGACGTTGCCAACATCATCGAAGGCATCATCGTCGAGAATGCCTGAAACCGCGCCGCCGGCCGCGCCGGCGCGCGTCCCGCCATGCCCTCCCGCCACGACGCCGCCGCGCGCCATGGCCCCTGACCCGGTCCAGCAATGACTTTTGAAATCCTGCTTCTGCTGATCGTGATCGCGCTGGCGTTCGACTTCATGAACGGCTTCCACGACGCCGCCAACTCGATCGCCACCGTCGTCTCCACCGGCGTGCTGAAGCCGCAATACGCGGTCGCCTTCGCTGCGTTTTTCAACTTCGTCGCCTATTTCCTGTTTCCCCTACACGTCGCGGCGACCATCGGCAAGGACATCATCGACGCCTCCATCGTCGACCACTACGTAGTGTTCGGCGCGCTGGTGGCCGCCGTCGCCTGGAACATCATCACCTGGCTTTACGGCATCCCCTCCTCTTCGTCGCACGCGCTGATCGGCGGCCTGGTGGGCGCGGCGGTGGCCAAGGCGGGTACCGGCTCGCTGGTGGCGGCCGGCCTGATCAAGACCATTGTCTTCATCGTGCTCTCGCCGATGCTGGGCTTCCTGTTCGGCTCCATCCTGATGGTCAGCGTGTCGTGGATTTTCGTGCGCTCCACGCCGTACAAGGTCGATAAATGGTTCCGCCGCCTGCAGTTCGTCTCCGCTTCGCTCTATAGCCTGGGCCACGGCGGCAACGACGCGCAAAAAACCATCGGCATCATCTGGATGCTGCTGCTCGCCGCCAACCTCGCCAACCCGCACGGCCTGCCGGCCTGGATGCACACCAGCAAGGACGAGCCGCCGCTGTGGGTGGCGGGCGCCTGCTACATCACCATGGCAGCAGGCACCATGTTCGGCGGCTGGCGCATCGTCAAGACCATGGGCCAGAAGATCACCAAGCTCAAGCCGGTGGGCGGCTTTTGCGCCGAGACCGGCGGGGCCATCACGCTGTTCCTGGCTTCAGCGCTCGGCATCCCGGTTTCCACCACGCACACGATCACCGGGGCGATCGTCGGCGTCGGCTCGGCGCGCAAGCTGTCGGCGGTGCGCTGGGGGGTGGCCGGCAACATCGTATGGGCATGGATCCTCACCATCCCCTGCTCGGCCTTCATCGCCGCCGTGGCCTGGTTTCTCGGCCGGCAGATCCTCTAGGCCTTCAGGCCGCGCCGCGCGCGGCCAACGTCAACTGCTGACGATACGCGAGCGGCGCGTGGTCACCGTCACCACGCGCGGCTGCGCCGGCGGCGCCGTATTGGCGCGATGCATGGGCGCGCCCTGGCCCATCGGCGGCCTGGGACCGGGGCGCTTGGCCGCGGTCGGCGGTCCGGGCATGATGGAGGCGATCGCGTCCTTATTGATCACCTGCAAATCGGCGCCTTGCAAAGCAATGAAGTGCTGATCAAAAGACGCGATGCGACCTGTCAGGCGCACCCCGCTCAGCAAATAAATCACCACGTTGCGCCGCGTCTTGCGCAACTGGTTGAGGTAGGGCTCCTGGATACGCGTATCCGTGGCACCCGACCCCGCGGTGCCAGATTTTTGTTCTGAAGTGCCCATAATGAGACCCGGTGGAGCGCGCCGAGAGATTGCGGCAGCGCAACGTGGATATTACTCTTTTCGCGGAAAAGGGTGAAGCTGGCATGCGGCTGGCATTATGTTTTTTAGGCGATCTGATGGGACAATCCGCCCGCATCATTCCCCTGAAATCTTTTGACCGGTTCTTTTTCCTGGAGGTTGTGTTGGACAATTCTTATAAGCGCACCCGCGCCTCAAGTACCGCTCGCAAACTGGCGCGCTGCGCCGCCCTGTTTGCCGCCCTGGGCACCGCCGCCGGCAGCGCCTGCGCGCAAAGCAATTACCCGGACCATCCGCTGCATCTGGTGGTGGGCTTCACCGCCGGCGGTATCTCGGATGTGCTGGCGCGCGCGCTGGCCGCCAAGCTGTCGATGCAGATCGGCCAGCAGGTAGTGGTGGACAACAAGCCGGGCGCCGGCACCACCATCGCCGCCGAGTACGTTGCCAAGTCGCCCGCCGACGGCTACACCCTGTTCCTGCAGGACATGACCACGCACGCGATCAACGTCGGCCTGTACAAGAAGCTGCCCTACGATTCGGTCAAGGACTTCACCCCGGTGTCGCTGGTTGCCTCCACCCCGCTGCTGATGGTGGACAATCCCAACCTGCAAGCGAAGACCGTGAAAGAGCTGATCGCCGTCGCCAAGGCGAAAAAAGGCCAGCTTGCCTATGCCTCTTCCGGCAATGGCACGGTGCCGCACCTCGCCGCCGAAACTTTCAAGAGCCTGGCCGGCGCCGACTTCGTGCATGTGCCCTTCAAGGGCAGCGCGCCGGCGATCCAGGCGGTGCTGGCGGGCGACACCGCGTTCACCTTTTCCACCATGCCGCCCGCGCTGACGCAGGTGAAGGCAGGCAAGCTGGTGGGCCTGGGCGTCACCACGCCCAAGCGCGTCGCCACCATCCCCGACGTGCCGACAGTGGCCGAATCCCTGCCCGGCTTCGAGTTCGTGCTCTATAGCGGCATTCTCGCGCCCAAGGGCCTGCCCCCGGCGATTGTCACCCGCCTGAACAGCGAACTCTCCAAGACGGTGCATAGCGACGACATGCGCCAGATCTACCTCAACCTCGGAGCGGAACAACTCACCGACACGCCGGCCGAATTCGCCGCCCACATCAATCGCGAAATTCCGAAGATGATCAAGGCCGTGAAGCTTTCCGGCGCCAGCATCGACTGACCGGCGCCGCTACCGGCCGGGGCGGGGCGCCGGCCCGGCCGCCGCCCCGGCGCCCTCGCCTGCATCCAGCTGTTCGCGCATGTGCTGTTTCACGCTGAGCATGTGCTCGCGCATCAGGCGCTCGGCACGGCCGCCGTCGCGTGCGCAAATCGCCTCGAACAAACGATGGTGGTCGTCATGGCTGCGCCTGATCCATTCGTAGCTGCGCCACAGGACGTTGCGGTCCGACGACATGGGAATGTTGTAGCAGACCCGGATGGCGTCGGTCAGCATCTGGTTGCTCGCCACGCGGATGATCGCCTCGTGCAATCGCTCATTCACCGCGCTGAATCCTTCACGCCCTTCGGGCAATAGCTTGCCCTTGGAGAGGATGCGGTCGCCATCCTTGAGCGTGCGCATGAACTCCTCCTGGTCGGAATCGCTCATTCCCTTCTCGGCCGCCAGCCGGGCCGCCAGCGACTCCAGCGCTTCGCGCACATCGAAGATGTCGCCCAGGCGCTCCGTATCGACCTTGCGCACCGAGTAGCCGCGATTGGGGATGTAGTCCAGCAGCCCCTCGTTGGACAGCGTATGCAGCGCCGCGCGGATGGGCGTACGCGAAACCGCCAGCGTCTCCGCCAGCAATTCCTCCTGCAAGCGGGCCTCCGAGGCAAAGCGCCCCTCAAGGATGGCGGTACGCAATTTTTCGGTGACTGACTGCGAGAGCGTTACCGCTTCGGTACCGTCTCGCGATAGGCCTAGTGCACGGTTCTTGCTCGCGCTGTTGTGTCGCGCGGTTTTGGTTTTTGATGATGTCATCTTGTTAGGAGCCGCATTTCCCCGCTATCGTACCGTGAATAGATTGTATACAAATAGAACTGAAATTTGCCGCATTGACGCGCTTTACGGGGAAACATGGGTGGCCAATAAGGAGTTTTGGATACAATCTTGTTGACAGTTGGATTTTTGCTCTTCTACACTGGATCGCAGCGCACCGGTTTCATCGGTGCTTTTCCTTGGTGCATTTTTGCTTTGCGACTCCTTCCATGCTGACCCTGCCCTTCCACAACCGCTACGACTATTCCGCCATTGAAAGCCGCAAGGACTATTCATGGCCGCAGGGCAAGCGCCTTGCCTTCTACATCGCGCTCAACATCGAGCACTTCGCCTTCGGTACCGGCATCGGCATGGACCCGACCAACCGCGGCGGCCCGCAAAGCCAGCGCAACTGGGCCTGGCGCGACTATGGCAACCGTGTCGGCAACTTCCGCCTGTTCCGCATGCTCGACGAACTGAAGCTGCCGGCGACCATCCTGCTCAACAGCGAGGTGTGCGAGCACTACCCGGAAATCATTGCGCACATCAAGCGCCGCGGCGACGATGTCTGCGGCCACGGCCGCACCAACGCCGAATCGTTGAAAGGCCTGTGGGAGACCGACGAGCGCCGCCTGATCGAGGATGTGAGTTCCACCATCGAAAAGCACATCGGCTATCGCCCCAAGGGCTGGATGGGCCCGGCGGCGCTGGAATCGAATGTCACCTCCGACCTGCTGAAGGAAGCCGGCTACACCTTCAACCTGGACTGGCCGGCGGACGACCAGCCGTTCTGGATGAAGACGCGCACCGGCCCCTTTCTTTCGGTGCCCTATCCGCTGGAGCAGAACGACGCCGGCCATCAGGTCGGGCGCGACCATACCGGCCGCGAGTTTGCCGACATGATCGTCGACCAGTTCGAGCAGATGATCGAAGAGTGCGTCGAGCGCCCGCTGGTGTGCCCGCTGTCGCTGCACGGCTTCATCGTCGGCCAGCCGTTCCGCTTCCGCCCGCTGAAGCAGGCGATCAAGCATTGCGTGACCCACAAGCATGCGGACCGCGTGTGGTTTACCCGCGCCGGCGACATCGCCGATTACTGCATGAAGATGGCGCCGGGCCTGATCCCCTGATCACCGCCGCCGATTTCTGCTTGTAGCGCAATTCCGCCGGGACATGGCCCGGCTCTTGCAAGGATGCACGTCATGAACCAGCCGCTCGAATCGCGCAACATCGCGCACACCGCCAACCTGCCGCCGCTGGCCGCGGGTGCGCGGCATCATCATCTGGAGACTTCGCCCAAGACCGCTCATTGGGGATTCTTCGATGCGGCGCTGCCGCCAGTGCTGAGAATCGCTTCGGGCGACCGCGTCACCATCGATTGCGTTTCCGGCAATCCGGAAGACCTGCCGACAGCCGATCGCGGCTTCAACCTGCTGCCCGATCTGCTGGCGGTGCACAAAGAGGTCACCAAGGGCACCGGCAACCACATCCTCACGGGGCCGGTGTATGTCGAAGGCGCGGAGCCCGGTGACATCCTGGAGGTGCGCATCCTCGACATCCAGTTGCGCCAGAACTGGGGCTGGAACATCTTCCGCGGCCTGATGGGCACCCTGCCGGAGGAATTTCCGTATCACCGCCGCATGCATATCCCGCTGGATGCGCAGCGCCGGACCGCCACCATGCCCTGGGGCCAGGAGATTCCGATCAATCCCTTTTTTGGGCAGCTGGCGGTGGCGCCGCGCCCCGAATATGGGCGCCAGAATTCGAAGGAGCCGCGTGAGTTCGGCGGCAATCTCGACAACAAGGAGCTCATCGCCGGCAGCGTGATCTACCTGCCGGTATGGGCCAAGGGCGCGCTTTTCTCCACCGGCGATGGCCATGCGGCGCAGGGCGACGGCGAAGTGTGCGGTACCGCGATCGAGACGGCCTTGTCGGGCACTTTCGACTTCATCGTGCGCAAGGACCTGAAGGAAAAGCTGCCCTTCGCCGAATCGCCCACGCACCTGATCACCATGGGCCTGAACGCAGACCTCGACACGGCGGCGCAGCAGGCGCTCTCGCGCATGGTGGATTTCATCGCGCAAAAGCTGTCGATCAGCCGTGACGATGCCTATCAGTTTTCGAGTTTCGTGGTCGACCTGCACATCACCCAGACGGTGAACAACGTCAAGGGAGTGCACGCGATGATCGACAAGAAGTTGCTGGCCTACAAAAAGAAATAACAGTTCCAACCGCTGTACGCGTGCGCCGGCAGATCCATCACGGACAAGCCGGTTTTCGAAACACAGATGGGAGACATCATGATCAGTTTGCACAAGTGGGCGGGCGTCTGCCTCGGGGGAATGTTGCTGGCGGCGGCAGCGCCGGCCTTTTCACAGTCGGTGGAGCAGCCCAAACTCAAGGTGATGCTGGACTGGGCGGTGCAGGGTACGCACGCGCCGTTCTTCGTCGCCGAAAAGAAAGGCTACTTCAAGGAAGCCGGCTTCACTTCGGTACAGATCGACCGTGGCGGCGGCGCGGGCTCGACCATCAATGCGGTGGCCAGCGGCGCCTATGAGATCGGCCTGTCTGACTTCCCCGTGATGGTGAAGTTCGACGCCATCAATCCGCAAAAGGCGCTGACCGCGTTCTACGTCTATTTCGACGAGACCCCGCTATGCCTGGTCAGCCTGACCAAGCAGGGCACCATCCGCAAGCCGCAGGACCTGAACGGCAAACGCGTCGCCTCGCCGCCCGGCGCGGCGATCATGAATACCATGCCGATCCTGCTGAAGGCGGCGAAACAGCCGAACGCCAAGATCAACTGGATCAACACCACGCCCGAGCTGATGCCGACCCTGCTGCTGCGCGGCCAGGCTGACGCCATTGGCGGCTTCACCAATTCGATGATCATGGGCATCAAGGCGCTTGGCGTGAAGGACTCTGAACTGTCGGTCTTCAAGTATTCGGACTTCGGCGTCGACATGTACGGACTATCGCTGATGGCTTCCAATAGCTGGATCAAGGCCAACCCGAAAACGGTCGCTGCCTTCACCAAGGCAATGAACCGGGCGGTGCGCGACACCATCGCCGACCCGGCCGCCGCGATCGCCATCGTCAAGGAACGCGAGCCGCTGACCGATACCAAGATCGAACTGGAGCGGCTGCAGATCGCCCTGGCGCAGGTCATCACCAAGCAGACTAAAGCACATGGTTTGTCGGCAGTGACCGCCGAACGCGTCAAGCGCACCATCGACAACGTCGCCGAATCCGAAAAGCTGCCGCCGATGCCCGCGGCCGACGTCGTCTGGACCGACAAATACCTGCCGCCCGCCGCCGACCGGGCAGTGCCCGCCATGGGCAAGTAGGGCAGCGGCGCAACGGTTTGTATTTCTCTCTCACATAAGTGAATAGCGGCTCGCAAATGCGAGCCGCTCTTTTAGGCGCCATGAGCAGCAGCAATTTCATCGATTTCGACCACGTCTGGCTGAAGTACAACCCGCAGAGCGACTTCGCCATCGAGGATGTCTCAGTCGGCATCGGCGAGCACGAGTTCGTCGCCATTGTCGGTCCTTCGGGTTGCGGCAAATCCACCTTCATGAAGCTGTGCACCGGCTTGAGGCCGCCGACGCAAGGCACGGTGATGGTCGACGGCAAGCAGGTCGGTGGGCCGCTGAAGATCACCGGCATGGCCTTCCAGGCGCCCAATCTGTTGCCTTGGCGCAGCACGCTGGACAACGTGCTGCTGCCGCTGGAAATCGTCGAGCCCTACAAGTCGAACTTCCGCACCCGGCGCAAGGAGTATGTAGACCGCGCCATGCACCTGATCGAGACCGTGGGGCTGAAGGGCTGGGAGAAAAAATATCCCTGGGAATTGTCCGGCGGCATGCAACAGCGCGCGTCGATCTGCCGCGCCCTGGTCCACGAGCCCAAGCTCCTGATGCTGGACGAACCCTTTGGTGCGCTGGATGCCTTCACCCGCGAGGAACTCTGGTGCGTGCTGCGCGATTTGCACGCCGCCAATCCGTTCACCGTCGTGCTGGTGACGCACGATTTGCGCGAAGCCGCCTTTCTCGCCGATACCGTTTACGTGATGAGCAAACGGCCCGGGCGCATCCTCGCCACGCGGCCCATCGACCTGCCGCGCCCGCGCGATCTCGACGTGACGTACTCCGCGCCCTTCGCTGCCATCGTCGCCGAGTTGCGCGAGTACATCGGTGCCTTGCGGGCACATTGAGGAGCAAACATGAAAGCACTCGCCGGAAAATATTCTCCCCTGCTGCTGGTCATCGCGGTGCTGGTGGTGTGGGAAGCCGTATGCCGGATTTTCCACATCGAAACCTTCATCCTGCCGCCGCCCTCCGCCATCTGGACCTCGCTGGTGGAGAACCGCGTTCCGATCGCCGAGCATAGCTGGCAGACCTTCTGGACGACCATGGTGGGCTTTGCGATTGCGGTGGTGGTGGGCGTCTTTCTGGGCTGCCTGCTGGGTTCCTCGGCCGCGATCTACCGTGCCTGCTATCCGCTACTGGTGGGGTTCAACTCGGTTCCCAAGGCTGCCTTTGTGCCGATCCTGGTGGTGTGGTTCGGCATTGGCACCATTCCGGCCGTCCTTACCGCCTTGATCATCTCCTTTTTTCCCATCGTGGTGAACGTCGCCACAGGGTTAGCGACACTGGAACCCGAACTCGAAGATGTCTTGCGTGCGCTCGGCGCAACAAGGCTGGAAATCCTGCGCAAAGTCGGCTTCCCGCGCTCGCTGCCGTTCTTTTTCGCGTCCCTGAAGGTCGCCATCACCCTGGCCTTCGTCGGCACGGTGATCTCCGAGATCTCGGCGTCCAACGCCGGCATCGGTTATCTGATGATGCACGCGTCTTCCGAGATGAAGACACCGCTGATGTTCGCCGGGGTACTGGTGATCTCGGTGATGGCGATGGCCATGTACGAAGTGTTCGCCTTTATCGAAAGGCGATCCACGCGCTGGGCGCATCGCAGCCAGCAAGCAACTTGAACCCAATCAGTTAAAGTAACGTCAACAGCAAAGAAGGGGGCGCACTGTCCCCAAACATTCACATCATGCCCCGTCCCCTGCTCCCCAAACACAACCGCTACGACTTCCACCCCCTGCCCGAACGCAAGGATTACAGCTGGCCCGAGGGCAAGCGCCTGGCGCTGGTGATCACCACCAACGTCGAATGCTTCGCCTTCGGCGCAGGCCTGGGCCACGACCCCGCCAAGACCGGCGAGCCGCAGACCCATCGCAACTATTCCTGGCGCGATTACGGCAACCGCATCGGCATCTGGCGCTTTTTCGATCTGTTCGACGAACTGAAGATTCCCGCCGGCCACAACGCCAACAGCCTGTTGTACGAATACGCGCCGCAGGTGATGGACGCGATCCGCAAGCGTGGCGACGAATTCATCGGCCACGGCCGCACCAATGCGGAAAACCACAAGGGCATGTGGGAAGCGGACGAGGAACGTATCCTCGGTGACATCATGCAAATCTTCGTCAAGCATGAAGGCAAGCCGATCACCGGGTGGATGGGCGCCGGCGCCTACGAATCCGCGCATACCCTCGACCTGCTGAAGGAAGCCGGCTTCAAGTACGTGATGGACTGGCCGATGGACGACCAGCCGGTGTGGCTGCGCACCCGCAGCGGCCCGCTGCTCTCGGTGCCCTACCCGATCGAGCTGAACGACTCGCAGATCATCATCCACCGCAAGCAGGACGGTCGCGAGTTCTGCGACATGATCACCGACCAGTTCGACGAGATGATCGAGCAATGCGAAGCAGCGCCGCTGGTGATGAACGTTTCCGTCCACCCCAACGTGTTCGGCCAGCCGTTCCGCCTGCGGGGCTTGCGCCAGGCACTCAGGCATTGCCTGGAGCACAAGCTGAAAGACCGTGTGTGGGTAACGCGCCCCTGCGACGTCGCCGATTATTGCTACAGCCTGCCGCCCGGCATCATCCCCGGCAGCGCCGCGTAGATTCAGGTGCCCTGGCCGCGCAGCGGCCAGGAGTTCAAGTCCCCTGGCCGTGCCGCAGCATCAGCGCGACCAGGTCTTCCAGCGGCAGCGGCCGCGAGAACAGGAAGCCCTGCATCTGGTCGCAGCGCAGGCCACGCAGCACGTGCGCCTGCTCCTCCGCGTCCACCCCCTCGGCCACCACCTTCAGGCGCAGCGAATGGGCCAGCGAGACCATGGTTGACACCAGGGTCATGGTGTCGGGCTCGGCCAGCATGGTGATGACGAATGAACGGTCGATCTTCAGCGTCTGCACCGGCAGGCGCGCGAGATAGGCGAGCGACGAATAGCCGGTGCCGAAATCGTCGATGGCGATCGACACGCCGAGTTCGCGGATCGCCTTCAGCTTGTCGACGTTGCCGGCGACGTCTTCCATCACCAGGCTCTCGGTGAGTTCGAGATCGATGCCGCTGGCACCCGCGCCCTCGCCCAGGGCGGCACGCACGGTATCGACGAAATCCGCGCGCCGCAACTGCACCGGCGAGACGTTCACCGCGATACGCGGCGGCCGCAAGCCACGCGCGGCGAGCTGGGCGTAGTCGCGCGCCGCCTGGCGCAGCGCCCAGGCGCCGGCCTCGAGAATCATCCCGGTCTCTTCCAGCAGCGGCACGAAATGCGCCGGCTGCACCAGGCCCAGGTCCGGGCTTTGCCAGCGCATCAGCGCCTCGGCGCCGACGATCGCGCCCGACTCCAGGTCCACCTTGGGCTGGTAGTGCAGCACCAGCTCGCCGCGCTCCAGCGCCTTGTGCAGGCGGTTCTCCAGCATCAGGTTTTCAGCCACCCGCTCGGCCATCTTCTGGTTGAAGAACAGGTAAGGCTCCGGCGCCGACTTCGCGCGCTTGACCGCCACCTCGGCGTTTTTCAGCAGCGTGTCGGCATCTTCGCCGTCATCCGGGTACAGGGCAATGCCCACCTTGAACGTGACGCGAAGCTCGGCATCGCCAACGGCGAACGGCTCGCCGAGAATCGCGCTCATGCGTTCCTCCAGGTTCCGCCCGACCTCGTCGGCCGTTTCCACCGCCGGCATCACCGAGGCGAAATGATCGCCGCCGACGCGCGCCAGGTGGTTGGCGTCGCCGATGCGCGCCAGCGCGCGCTCGGCCACCTGCTTGATCAGCACATCGCCCTGCTGGCGCCCGAAGGTATCGTTGATGGTCTTGAAGCGCACCACGTCGGCCATCAGCACCGCCAGCTTGTGGCCATCGCGCTGCGCCGCGTCCAGCATCTGCTCCAGGCGCTCCTCGAACAGGCGGCGGTTGGCGAGTCCCGTAAGGGGGTCGAAATAGGCCAGGTATTCGAGACGGTCGGCCTGGTCGAGGTGACCCAAAGCGAAGGTGACATCGCCCGCCAGTTCCTCCAGCAGGCGGATTTCCTCGCTGTCGAAAAAGCCCGGCGTGTCCGAATACAGCGACATCACTCCCTTGACCTCGTCGCCCGCTACCAGGGGCAGCGTGATCATCGAACGAAAGCCGCGCGCCAGCGCCTCTTCCGTCAGGACGCTCAGTTGCGCGCCGGTGGCGATGTCGTTGGCCACCAGCGCCCGGCGTTCGGCCACCGCGCGGCCGGCGAAGCCCAGGCCGCCGGGCGCGCCCTGGTCCAGGCCCAGGGGCAGCAGGTCGACGTAGCCCTGGGTGGTGTCGTGGGAGGCGATCAGGCGCAGGCGCATCAGCTCGCGATCGACCAGGCCGACCCAGGCGAGCAGGAAGCCGCCCTCTTCCACCGCCAGGCGGCAGGCCTCGCGAAACAGTTCGGTGCGGTCGTTCACCCGCACGATCAGGGTATTGATGCCGGAGAGCACCGCGTACACGCGGTTCAGGCGACGGATTTTCTCCTCGCTGCGACGCTGCTCGGTGACGTCCTGGATGGTGCTGAACCAGCGGATGCCGGCCACGCCCACCCCGCCGGTCGGCTCCATCACCTGGCGCACGGTCATGTAGGTGCCGCCGGGCAGGCGCATGCGGTATTCCATGTCGCAGCGCTCGCCGCGCAGCGTCGCCGCACTGACGCCGGCGCGAAAACGCTCGCGGTCAGAGGGATGCAGCGCCTCCACCCATTGATCGAAACCCGCCGGCATGCGTTCCTTCGGCAGGTGCATCAATGAGGGCAGGGATTCGGACCAGCTTTCAAAACGCCCCTCCGGTCCGCTCACCAGGTGGGCCAGGCGCGCGATCGCCTGCGCGCGCCGCAGGCCCGCTTCGCTGTCGCGCAGGCCCTGCTCCAGGCGCGCCCGCTCCTCTTCGGCGGCGCGATGCGAGCGGCGCAGGTCGGCGTCGGCCAGCGCGCGCTTGATCGCCGGCACCAGACGCACCAGATTGTCCTTGAGCACGTAATCGGCGGAACCGGCCTTGAGCGCTTCCACCGCGATGTCTTCGCGAATGGTGCCGGAAACGAAAATGAAAGGGATATCGGGCGTGCGATCGCGGGCGATTGCCAGGGCCTCCATCCCGCTGAACTGCGGCATGGTGAAGTCGGCCATGATGATATGCGGCTGGAATTCCTCCAGCTGACGCAGGAACGCCGACTCGGAATCGACGCGACGGCATTCGCTCGCCAGGCCCGCGCGCTGGAGCTGATACATCAGCAGCTCGCCGTCTACCGGGCTGTCCTCGACATGCAGGACCCTGATTACCTCGGCCATTGCGTTCTCGTTCGAATCCGCATGATGGGAGGAATCACGCGGCAGCGCGGGCTTGCGCCCGGTACCGGGAGCCGCGGCACATGCCAACGGAATAGCCTCCACCTACCTGAAAAAACATCCTATACCGCTGCCTTCACAGCAGGCAACAGGAATTTTAGTGATGCAGGCAATGAGGCTTGCGCCGAAAAGAGGGACAAGGCAGGGGCAATCCGGCATTTTGCCGGCGCACGGATTGCTAAGGTGCGCCCGGCGCCTCAGCCTGCGCGGGCGCCTCCGCCATGGGCGCCTCCTGCTCGACAGGCGGCGACAGTTCCGCCTGCAACATTTGCCGCAAACGGAATTTCTGCACTTTGCCAGTGGGGGTACGCGGCAACTCGCTCAACGCGCGCACCCACTTGGGCCACGAATGCTGGGGCAGCGCAGCGCGCGCACCCTCTTCGATTTGCGCCATATCTGGCTCCCCTTCGGCCACCACGTAGAGCGCCAGGCGCTCGAAGCCGTCGGTATCCGGCACCACCACGCAGGCGGCCTCGCGCACCACGCCGTTCAGCACCGCATCTTCCACTTCCTGCGGGCGCACCCATTGCCCCGCGACCTTGAGCAGTTCGTCGGCGCGGCCCTCGTGAAACCAGTAACCGTCGGCATCGCGGCGAAACAAGTCGTTGGTGCAAAACCAGCCGTCGGCGAAATTCTCCGCGGTCTTTTGCTCGCTGTTGTAGCGCAACGCCAGCGCTGGGTGCTTGACCCACAGCACCCCCGGTTCCTCGACGCCTAGCGGCTCGACCGCGCCGGGCCGGCCGTCGCGCGGCAACAACATGGTCTCGACCCCGGCCAGCGGCCTGCCGCAGGAACCCTGGCGCACCTCGCCGGGAAAATTCGACAGCGCGTTGCAAAATGTTTCGCTCATGCCGTAACAGGGAATCAGCTCGTGGCTGGTGGCCTCCAGCCATTTCTGCGCCACCGAGTCGGGCACACGCTCGCCGCCCGTCATGTAATGGACACATTCGCGAAACGGCGCCAGCTTCTCCTCGCCGAGCGCCAGCAGGCGGCGAAAGAAGGTCGGCACCGTGAGAAACACGTCGGGCGCGATGCGCGCGGCCTGCGCGGCAATCTTCTCCGGGTCGGCCCATGCTTCGTTGAGCACGGTGGCAGCGCCCATGCGCAGCACACCCAGCAAAGCATTGTCGAGCGCAAAAGCAAAAAACAGCTTGGAGGTGCTGAAGACCACTGCCGTCTCGTCGAGATCCAGCACCTCGCGCATGATCTTGGAGGATTCGGCAGCGGCGCGCTGGCTGTGGATGATGCCCTTCGGCGCGCCGGTGGTGCCGGAGGAATACAGCCAGAAGCAGGGATCTTCCGCCTCAAGCTGGGCGAATTCGGCATGCGCCGCGCTGGCGGCCATGCGCCGGGTGATCGAGTCCCTGCTGCCCGCGGCGGGCAGGAGCTTGACGCCGGCGACTTCCGCCAATCCCTCGGCGAACTCCTGCGCGTGCACCAGCAGGCGCGCGCCGCAGTCGGTGGCAATGTGCTTGTAATCCTCGGGCTTGAGCTTGGTGTTGAGCGGAATCGGCACCGCGCCGATTTTCATCAAACCCAGGATGCACGCGGCGTATAGCGGACTGTCAGACAAGAGCAGCGGCACGCGCTCGCCGCGCGCCACGCCCAATCCCTGGAAGGCATTGGCGGCACGATTGACCAGCGCATGCAATTCCGCATAGGTCACCACGCTGCCGTTGAAATGAATCGCCGGCCGCACGCGGATCGCCGGCTCCAGCGAACGGGCGAGGATGAGTTCGGCGGCATTCAGGGGCATCTTGTCTCTCTGCTCTGGTTCTATCGCAGCCGGCAGCTGCGCATCGCAAAAAGGCCCGGTGAAACCGGGCCTTTTTGCACACTCGGGAACCGTATTTTATCCCGTGCACGGGCGGGCTACTACGCGGCGCGGCTAGTGCTTGCGCTCGCGGAACAGGCCGAGTTTTTCCTGCGCCGAGCGATCGGAAAAGCTGAACAGCACGGAATCGTCCGACGCGTGATGCGTGTGCTTCAGCCACCCCGGCACCACGAACACGTCCTGCGCCTTCCACGGCAGCGCAACTTCTTTGCCGTCCGGCAGCGTGACACGGGTTTCCCCCTTGCCCTCGGTGCAGACGAAGCCCAGGCCGTCGGTGCTTTGATATGGCTGGCTGGCAAAGCCCTTGGGCAGCCACTGCATCGCCGTGGCAATCGTCGGCATCGCCCAGCCGCCGTCGGCCGGGTTGATGTAGCGCAGCTTGTAGCCGAAGTGCGGATCGGGGTCGCCCGCCAGCGACATGCGGTGCATCGCCTCGCGCGTACGCTCATAGGGATAGTTGAAAATCGGCGAAGCGTGGCTCGTCGGCTTGTATTCGATCGGCATCAGGCCGGCACCGTAGCGCGCCAGCGCATCTCCTTCGGGACGCGACACCGGGAAGCGGTCGTCGGGCCACTCCTCGCGGAACTGGGCATGGAACAGCGCCACGATATTGATGTCCAGCACGTCCAGCCAGATCATCGGATCAGGCGCATCGTTGCCGTGGTCGTGCCAGGTCCACGCCGGGGTGATGACGAAGTCACCCGGTTTCATGGTGGTCTTCTCGCCATGCACAGCGGTGTAGGCGCCACTGCCTTCGATGATGAAGCGCAGCGCGGATTGCGAATGGCGATGCGCCGGCGCCACTTCGCCCGGCATGATGATCTGCAAGCCGCCGTAGAGCACGTCGGTGATCAGCGACTGGCCGCGCAGCGCGGGATTTTCCAGCACCAGCACGCGGCGCTCGGCTTCTTTCGCCGTCAGCAGGCCGCCGGATTCATGCACCAGGCCCCTGACTTTCTGGAAGTCCCATACATGGGGCACCGCCTTCGGCTTGGGCTCACCGGGAACCAGGCCCTTGAGCACTTCCCACAGGGGGGCGAGATTGTGCGGATCGATCTTGGCGTAAAAGTCCTTGCGCTCCTGGGCGTTGCGCACCACTTCGCCGCTGTTCATTTCCATTGCTTGTCTCCTTTGCCGCGTGAGGCTGACGGAATGAAACGATTCTACGCCTGCGGGCTGCATGGCCGCGGATACCAGCCCGCGCCCGCCCGGCGGGATTCGACAAACCTATATTATCAGGTTACCTTACTAATTGCATCCTGCAATGCAACAGCCACTTTCGAACGCTTAGCGCGCGCGGGCGCGCGGCGCCGGCGCCGCCTGCTCCTCGCCTGATTCCTCGCGAGCCTCGTCGGCCTCGCCGGCGTATTGCGCCAGCGCCTGCTTGAGCTCGCGCAGGCGCGTGGCGCCAAATTGCGCCGTCATCTCATTTTCGGCGGCGGCAACCGCGTCACGGAAGGCCGTCATGAAACGCTTGCCGCGCGTGGTGAACACCACGATCTTGGCGCGGCCGTCGGTGGGGTCGGCGGTGCGCGCCACCAGGTCGATGCGCTCGCATTCATCCACCAGTTCGCCCATCGCCTGCTTGGTCATTGCAGCGCGCCTGGCCAGCTCGGTCAGGCGGGTGCCGGAAAGTTCCAGGCAGCGCGTCAGGTTGACGTGCACCAGGCGCACGTCCTGCCAGCCGCGCTCGGCCAGAATGTCGAGAACGCGCGCATCGAATTTGCGCGCGGCATTGTGCAGCAGGCGCCCGGCGGTGGTGTGGCGCCAGGTGGGGTCGGTGGCGGCGCGGCCGAAGGTGCTGCTGCTTTCTTCGTGCGATTCGTCTTCTTGTGCTCCCGGCCTGGCCATCCGCCACTTCTCCTTTGTGTCATGCAATGCTGCTGCGGCAGTTGGTCAAGCTGCCTGATCATCCGGCGAGGTTACCAACAAGGCGTCAGTATGTCGAGCGCCCACCGGAGAGATCAAACGCCGCACCGGTGGAAAACGAGCACTCCTCCGAGCACAGCCAGGCAATCAGCGCCGCCACCTCGCCGGGTTCGCCCAGGCGGCCGAGCGGAATCTTCGACAGCATGAAGTCGATGTGTTCCCGCGTGATCTGCTCGAACATCGGCGTCTTCACCGCCGCCGGCGTGACGCAATTGATGCGCACGCGGCTTTGCGCCACTTCCTTGGCGAGCGACTTGGTGAGCGCGATCACGCCCGCCTTGGAAGCGCTGTAGGCGGCGGCATTTGGGTTGCCCTCCTTGCCTGCCACCGAGGCGATGCTGACGATGCGCCCATAGTTGCGCTCCAGCATGTGCGGCAGCACTGCCTGGCAGCAATAGAAAACGCCGGAGAGATTGACGTCGATCACGCGTTGCCACTCGGCCGCGCCGTAGCGAATGGCGGGCATCGCCGCGCCGGCAATACCGGCGCTGTTGACCAGGATGTCCACCTCGCCCAGGTCTTCCAGCGACTGCTCGAAAGCACGCTTTACCGCCAGCGGATCGGAAACGTCGACCACCGCCACGTGCACCGGCCCTTCGGCGGCCAGATCGGCCTTGAGCCTTTGCATCAGGTCGAGGTCGAGATCCCAGAGCGCTACGTTGGCGCCGGAACGCAGCAGGCGCCGCGCGGCGGCAAACCCCAGGCCGCTGGCCCCGCCGGTAACGATGGCCTTGCGGCCGTAGAGATTGATCTGGTTGCTTTGCATGGGTTTTCCAAAAAATAAACGGCCGGCCCGCATGCAAAAGCGGCCGGCCGTCGTGCGACCAGACGGTCAGGGTATCGCGGGCAGCAAGGTTCCCGCGCAATCGCCGAAACCGACGCGCGCATAGCCCTCGCGCTGGCAATGCGCGCGCAGGATCACGCTGTCGCCGTCCTGCAGGAAGGTGCGGGTTTCGCCGTTCGGCAACATGAGGGTGTTCTTGCCGCCCCAGGACAGTTCCAGCAGCGAGCCATACTGGTCCTTGCCGGGGCCGGACATGGTGCCGGAGCCGAACAGGTCGCCGGCGTTGAGATCGCAGCCGCCGACGGTGTGATGCGCCACCATCTGCGCGACGGTCCAGTAGGAGTCCTTGAAATTGCTGGAAGACAGGCGCGTCGGCGCTTCGCCGGCGGCGCGCATCTGCTGCGTCAGCAGCAGCACTTCAAGCTGCATGTCGATGGCGCCGGCGTTGCGGTTGGCTTCGTCGTCGAGATACACCATCGGCTGCGGGTCGCCGGCCGGGCGCGCAAAGGCGGGCGCGCGGAATGGCGCCAGCGCCTCGATGCCGACGATCCACGGCGACACGGTGGTGGCGAAGTTCTTGCCGAGGAAGGGGCCGAGCGGCTGGTATTCCCAGCCCTGGATGTCGCGCGCCGACCAGTCGTTGAGCAGGCACAGCCCGAAGATATGCGCCTCCGCCTGCGCCATTGCGATGGGCGCGCCGGGATCATTGCCGCGGCCCACGAACACACCGAGTTCGAGCTCATAGTCCATGCGCTCTGCCGCTGCCATCACGGGCTGCGTGGTCCCGGCAGGCAGCTTTTGGCCTCGAGGGCGGTGAAAGGTTTGTCCGGAGACACCGATGGAGGAGACTCGGCCGTGGTAACCGATGGGTATCCATTGGTAGTTCGGCATCAAGGGATGGTCGGGACGCATCATGCGGCCGACCGCGGTGGCGTGGTGGATGGAGGTGTAGAAATCGGTGTAATCGCCGATCTGGGCGGGCAGCGAGTACTGCGCGTCGCGTTGCGGCACCAGGCACGCTTCGAGGGCGCCTTGCAGGCGCGAGCCTTCCAGCAAGCCGGCAAACAAGCCCCGGCGCAGGGCATTCGCCACCTCGGGCCCGAGCTGCATCAGCGTGTTGAGCGATGTCAGGGCGCCGGCGCGGATGCCCTGCGCGGCCTGCTCCTGGAACACATCGCGCGCGGCAAGCGCGGCCAGATCGACGATCTGATCGCCGATCGCCACGCCGCCGCGAAAAGTCTCGCTCGAGCCGCGGCGGCGAAATATCGCGAAGGGCAAATTCTGGATCGGGAATTCCCCGCTGCGATTGGCCGACGCCAGCCAACTGCGCGCCTGCGGATCGTGGGTCTCGTCCAGCGAGCACTGATCCTGCGATGCGGAGGATGGGTTCACGGGCGCTTCGGGTCGAAATGTTTCTCGAGATCCAGCCAATAGCTCATGTAGTCCGATTGCAGAGGCGGAACCCCCGCGAGCGCCGAGCGCGTGGGTTGAATGACCTGCCGCGTTTCGAACATGAATGCCATGGTGTCGGTGAGATGAACCGGTACCGCCGTATCCGCCGCCAAGGCG